>NZ_JAKZEW010000028.1:57719-58034 GCF_022548875.1 Glycomyces sp. L485
ATCGGTCGGCGTTCCGGGGGAGCTGAGTGGAGGGTGGAGTGGGTCGTCGGTCGCGGAGGTCGGTCTTGGGGAGCAGCAGCGGATGTGTCGGTGGTGGTTGGCGGGGGTTCGCCTGGTGAGTCCGGCAATGGCCGCGCGTGCGCTGGCGGGGGCAGTGTTGGATGGATGGTTGCTCTGCGCCAAGAGCCGCAGCGATAACGAGGTAGCGGGATGGGAGGGCTGAGGTCGTCGGCTCGCTCGTGCTTTTCGGTCGGACTTCAGACGACAGGCGTATCGGCGATGAGGAGCTGAGTGGAGGTCGGGGGTGCCCTGTCG
>NZ_JAKZEW010000033.1 GCF_022548875.1 Glycomyces sp. L485
GCCATTCCCCGTGTCCAGGACCAGAACACCACACCCAAGCGCCCCAAGTCTCCACACCCCCGCAGCCCACCGAACCAGATGCGACAGCCCCCGAAACCGACACCGCCACAACCCCCCGCGCCCCGCCACAGCCGCCGAACCGGACCCTACGGTCCCGCTCCTGCTCCTGCTCCTGCTCCCCACGACTAACCTCCGTGGCCGACAGGGCACCCCCGACCTCCACTCAGCTCCTCATCGCTGCCCGCCTGAAGACCGACCGAAAAGCACGAGCGAGCCGACGACCTCAGCCCTCCCATCCCGCTACCTCGTTATCGCTGCCGCTCTTGGCGCAGAGCAACCATCCATCCAACACTGCCCCCGCCAGCGCACGCGCGGCCATTGCCGGACTCCCCAGGCGAACCCCAATCAAAAAGACGGCGACCGCCGATGCACGCGAAAGCAGCAATTCATCCGGGCGCCATTGCTTTGCCGCAAGCCGGGCCGATCGGGACGGGGAGGCGACCCGCCAAGAGCGCCGCGACCGCCAGCAGGCCCGCGAAAGTCGTCCTGGCTCTAGTCATCGGATCGGTCTCCGCGTGTCACTTGATCGCGCCGGCCGTCAGGCCGGATTGGATCTGGCGCTGGAAGATGATGTAGGCGATGAAAATCGGAACCATGGCCAGCACAGTCCCGGCGAACAGGGCGCCGGGGTCCCCCTCGTATCCCTGCCGCACTGCCAGGTTGGCCAGGCCCTGCGAGATGACCGCGTCGTCGGGGTTGCGGCTGAGCAGCACCAGCGGCAGCAGGAATTGGTTCCACTGTCCGATGACGTTGAAGATGGTTATGGCGATCAGGCCGGGCTTGGCCATGGGGAGCATGACCTGGAAGAACAGGCGGTAGTGCCCGGCGCCGTCGATGAGGGCGGCCTCGGCGACGCCGCTGGGCAGGGTGCGGAAGAACGCGGTCAGGAAGAAGACCGTGAACGGCAGCGAGTAGGCGATGTAGACGAGGATCAGGCCGGGGTAGGTGAAGAGCAGTCCGGCGTTCTGCAGGGTCTTGAACAGCGGGAACAACGCCAGGAACACCGGGAACATCATGCCGCCGGCGAAAGTGAAGTACAGCAGTCGGTTGCCGCGGAAGGTGTAGCGGGCGATCACGTATGCGGCCATGGCGCCCAGCAGCATGGTGCCGGTGACGGAGAAGACCATGACCTGGACGGTGTTGAGAAAGTACTGGCCGATGCGCGCGTTGTTCCAGGCGTTGACGTAGTTCTCCCATTGGAGGGCGGCGGGCAGGCCCAACGGGTCGGAGGCGATCTCGCGATCGGTCTTGAACGAAGTCAGCACGATCCAAACGATCGGGACGACGACCATGACCGCCCACAGCCACAGGAATCCCTGGGAGAAGACGTTCATGACCGCGCCCTCGCGCCGCGCCGGACGGCGGCCCTGCCGTGGGGGCTTCGCCTGGGACTGGTCGGTCGTTTCGGGGGTCCGGGTCGCCATGGTCCGCTCCTCAGTACTCGATCGTCTCGCGTCGGCCCGCCCGCAGCGCCACGACCGCGAGGGTCAGCGCGGCGAAGAACAGGACGACGCCCAGCGCGGACGCGAATGCCTGGTCGGCGAACCTGAAGGCGTACTTCCAGATCACGCCGCCGACGACCTCGCTGGCACCGTCGGGGCCGCCCTGATCGGGCGTCATCGTGTAGATCAGGACGAAGACGTCGAGCGCGACGATGCTCAGGTAGATCCAAGCGGTCTGGACCGATTCCCACAGCAGCGGCAGGGTGATCCGGAAGAACAGCTGGAACCGGCCGGCGCCGTCGATGATGCCGGCTTCGTAGAAGTCTCGCGGGATGGCGGCCATCGCCGATGAGAAGAACACCAGGTAGAACCCGACCGAGCTCCACACGAGAACTGCGATGACGGCGCCCAGCACCAGGGCCCGTTCGGCCAAGAAGCCGTTGGCGGGCGCCGGCAGCCCGAACAGTTGCAGCCCGTTGGCGAGGAGCCCCCCGAAGCCGGGCGGGGCGTATATCTGCTTCCACAGGATGCCGATGATGGCCAGCGAGAGCACCTGCGGGAAGAAGTAGACGATCTTGTGGAAGCGGGCGCCGCGCACGCCCTCGATGCGGCCCTGCCGGGACCGTCCCCCGATGTTCAGCATGAACGCGAAGAACAGGCCCAGGGCGATGGTGACGATGGGCAGAACCACGAGGATGACTGCGGTGTGCTTGATAGCCGGGATGACGAAGCGACCGTCTTTGAACAGGTTGACGTAGTTGTCGAACCCGATGTAGTCGAACTGGTTGGTCGATCCGCTCCAGTCGGTGAAGGAGATCTGGAAGGCCTGGGCGAACGGGAGGATGACCAGCCAGGCGTACAGCCCTACCGGCAATGCCAGGAAGCTCAGGATGAACGGGTACTTGCCGTGTCTCATGAGTGGACCGCTCTCCTCAGACCCTCGTCGCTATGCGCCGTGGGTGAAATGCTCGATGGAGTCGTCGGCGGCGGTCTCGTCGGCGATGGTCTGCATCCGGTCGACGAATTCGTCGGGCGTGGACTCGCCGGACATGAGCGCGCCGAGCGCGGGCCTGACCTCCTCGTCCATCTTGGAGTACCAGAAGCGGAACTGCGGCTGGAACAGGTCGTCGGGGTTGGAGACGAGTTCGTCGGTGAGCTTGGCGGCCAGGTTGTCGAGCTTCACGCCCTCGACGACGGTCGCGGCCGAGACGGTGTCGCCGAAGATCTGCGCGCCCTCCTTGGAGAGCATGATGCGCAGGTACTCGTACGCGCCCGGCTTGTTGGCGGCCTTCTGGGGGACGATGAACGGCTCCTCGCCGCCGGCGCTGATCAGTCCCGGCTGCCGCGAGCCTTCGAGGTAGGGCACGCCGATCGGGGCGTACTCGAAGTCGTCGGGCGCGATGCCCTTCTGCTCGTTGGGCAGCCAGGAGCCGACCGGGATGAACGCGGCCTGGCGCTCGTTGAACGCCGTCTGGGACTGGATGTGGTCGAGTCCGGGGGATCCTTCGAGGATGTAGCCGTCCTCCCAGAGCTTGTACATCGCCTCGGCGGCCAGTCCCACCGACTCCTGCGACCAGGCGTCGGGTTCGAGGTTGTCGATCGCCTTGAGGACGTCGACGCCGCCGTGGCGGCCGGTGAGCATGAGGAACATGTCGTACAGGTACACCGGGTGGACGCCCGTGTACACCCACGGCGCGATGCCCTCGGCCTGGATTGCCGGGCACAGGTCGAGCATCTCCTCCCAGGTGGTCGGCGCGGTCCAGCCGTGGTCGGTGAAGAGCTTGTCGTCGTACCAGATCGTCCACGCCGAGAAGGCGTAGTTGAGCCCGTATACCTTCCCGTTGAAGGTGCCCTTGGCGAGCGATCCCGGGCGGAGCGTGTCGCGGACGGTCACGTTCGGGTCGTCGATCGAGGGGGCGTCCAGCAGCGGGGTCAGCTCGGCCAGCTCGCCGTCGTTGATGAGCGAGTCGATCGGGATCTCCTGCGCCCCGGAGTTGTCGATGACGTCGGCCGGCTCGCCCTGGGCGAAGCGCGGCTGCTGGGTCTCGGAGATCTGCTGGGTGGCCAGGTGGGAGATCTCGGCGTCGGGAAACTTCTCGTTGTACAGCTCCTGGTGCTGGACGGCGTACTCGTTGCCGAAGCCGCCGTCGAAGATGACCACGTCGAGCGGCGCGGACGGGTCGACGCCGAAGGGGTTCTCGGCGTCGTCGCCGACGCTCACGTCCTCGGAATCGTCGTCGGCGCCGCTGGTGGCGCAGGCTCCCAGGGAGCTCGCGGCCAGTCCGGCGGCGCCGGTCCCCAGGAGTCGGCGGCGGGTGAAGTTCGGTGTTGAGATCGGCTTCCTCATGGGCTTGTTGCTCCTTCAGATGTCGGTGCGCTTCAGTGGACGGTGGCCCACCACGGCGCGAGCACGGGATTCGAGGGCCTCCATCGTTTCGGGGAAGCGCCGCTGCGCGACGGCGATGTAGACGAGGTCGGCGACGAGCAGTTGGGAGTGCCGGGCCGCGAGCAGATCGGCGCGGAAGCCGGTCTGGCGAGTAGCCGAGAGCAGTTCGACGTCGGCGACCTCGGTGATCGGCGAGTCGGGGTAGGCGGTGATCGCGACGGTGAGAGCGCCGCGGCTGCCGGCCTCGGTGAGCATTTCGATGGTCTCGGCGGTCGTCCCGGAGTGGGACGCGGCGATCGCGACGTCGTCCCCGCCGAGCAGCGCGGCGCTGGCCAGCGCGTCGTGGACCTCGGTCCAGGCCCAGGCTGCGACGCCGGTGCGGTAGAAGCCCATTTGGAGTTCGCGGGCGACGATCGCGCTGGTGCCGACGCCGTAGACGTCGACGCGGCGGGCGTCGCAGACTCGGGCGGCGACGCGTTCGACGGCGTCGAGGTCGAGGGTGTCGACGGTGTCGCGCAACATGGCTGCGTCGACGGTGATGAGCTGTTTGAGGACGCGGTCGAGGGGGTCGTCGGGCGCGATCTCCTGCCCGATGTTGACGTCCCAGCCGGTCTCGGATCGGGCGGAGGCGCGGCCGGTCTCGGTGGCGATGGCGACGCGGAGGGCCGCGTAGCCGTCGTAGCCGAGGTGGCGGCAGAATCGGGTGATGGTGCCCGGGGAGGTGCCGGAGAGTTCGGCGAGGTCCATGATGGTCGCGTGGGCGGCGCCCTCGGGATCGGCGAGGACTTGGTCGGCGACTTTGGACAGCGCATCGGACAGTTCGCCGGCCTGGCGGCGGATCCTGTCGAGGACGCTCCCGTTCACCGCGTCGTCAACTTCACTCCGATCCACGTGACCCCCTTCACAACGTGTGCTCAAGAAAAACTATTGTCCGAGACACCCGCATGTCAATAACACGAGAATTATTTTTACTGGCTCTCGTGGACAGTGCCGGTAACCCTAGAGGCAGGGGGACGCCATGGATCAGAAACTCGCCGTCGGCATCGACGCCGGCGGCACGAGCTCGCGTGCCATCCTCATCGACGAGACCGGCGCGGTGCTCGGGACCGGGGCCGCAGGGCCGTCCAATCCGGTCGGCGGCGACCGCGAGACCGCTCTGTCGAATATGGCCTTGGCGTTGCGGCGGGCCCTGGGCGGCATCGATCCGCGCGAGATCGCGGCGGTGTGCGCCGGGACGGCCGGGGTGCTGTCGGTGACCGACGAGGTCAGGGAGCTCGCCGCCGAACTGCGGGGCCGCTTCGGCACCGACTGCGAAGTGGAGCTGGTCAGCGACGCCGTCATCGCGTTCGCCGCCGGATCGGCATCCCCGGACGGGACCGTGGTGGTGTCGGGGACCGGAGCGGTGGCGTTCGGGATCCGCGACCATATGGTGCCCGCGCGCAGGGCCGACGGGTACGGCTGGCTGCTGGGGGACGCGGGCTCGGGGTTCTGGATCGGGCGGGAGGCCGTGGTCGCAGCGCTGCGGCACATCGACGGGAGCGGCCCGGGCGGGCGACTGGTCGAGGCGATCATCTCGGCGGTCTCGCCGGGCGAGCGGCGCTCGGGCGCGCTCGTCGCGCGGTGCATGACCGACCCTCCGGCGCGCCTGGCGCGGTTCGCGTCGCTGGTGTGCGAGGCCGCGGACGGCGGCGACGCCATGGCGAAGTCGATCGTAGCCAGGGCCGTGGGGCACCTGGCCGAGACGGCGGCGTCGGTCGTGGACCCGGAGCTGCCGATCGTCATGGCAGGGTCCCTGCTGACGCGCCCGACGCCGGTGGCGGTGATGCTGCGCGAGCGCTTCCGGCTCGTCTACCCGAAGGCGGGGATCAGCCAGGCGACCGCCCCGGCAGTGGGGGCCGCCTGGCTGGCGGCCCGCACGTTCCGGCCCGACGAGGAGGAGCGCCAGCGGCTCCACCGCGAGCTCGCCCGGCGCTAGGCGCACGGGACGATATCTTCGCCGACGTGCACGAATCGGACCTCAGCGGCCATCCGCGCGGCACCTGGGATGGGAGCGGGAATTCGCGCGATGACCGAGGTTTCGACATCGGCGAACGACATCGCTGGGGGTTCGAAATGCCCCCTACCCCTTGGAACGGATTAGTCGCAGCCAGGAACACCCGATCCGGAAATGACTTAATGTGAACTGATGGGCCCTGACGAAAATCCCTCGCGTTTCAGCGGGGGAAACGGACCGCCATCAGACGCTCAATACCGCCCGCCGGATTGGCGCCAACGCCTCAAACACACCGGGGACCGATTCCTCGCGAACCGTCTCATGCCGCCCTTGGCGGCGGCCGTGTTCGCTCTCGTACTGGGAATGATCGCGGGATACGCCCTCTCCGCCTCCGATAGGTCCCGGTTGACCGACCTCGAGGCGACGTACGCCGCCGAAGTCGAGTCAGCGGAGGCATTGCAGGACCAACTCGATGGCCTCAAGGACCACATCGCCGATCTCGAGTTCGAGATCGAGCAGCAAGGAGCCGAGCTCGACGAGGTCGATCAGCGCGAAGCCGAGCTCGACGAGCGCGAATCCGCGATGGACGAGCGCGAACAGGAACTCGATGATCTGGCGGGAGAGCTCGACTCGCGCGAAGAGTCGATCACCGAGACCGAAGATGAAATCGAAGAGAACACCATACCGGGAGACGGCATCTGGGTCGTCGGCGACGAAGTCGAGCCTGGAACCTATAAGGCGCAGGGCTCGGGATCGGCCTGCTACTGGGCCCGGCTCGGTTCGCTCGACACCTCCGACATCCTCGACAACCATTTCGGCTCAGCGAAGGTCACCGTCGAGCTCCATAACAGCGATGCGGCGTTCGAGACCTCGGGCTGCGGTTCCTGGGTCAAGCAATAGCACCTCCAGCCTCACCTCTCGGATCGGCCAGGGCCCTGGCGAGCCTTCCTCCGGCCTCGTCGAGCGCCAGATCGGCGCTCTTCGCGTCGACGCCGTGTTCGATCATGACCACGGCGGTCTTGATGCGGTTCCCGGCCTCGTCGAGCGCGGCCTCGGCGATACCCTCATCGGCGCCGGTGATCTCGCTGACCATCCGGACGGCCCGGTCGGCGAGCTTGGAGTTGAGCACACGCATGTCGACCATGTGGTTGCGGTAGACCCTGCCAAGTTTGACCATGGTGATCGTCGAGATCATGTTGAGCGCGAACTTCTGGGCCGTGCCGGATTTGAGGCGCGTCGAACCCGCGACGACCTCGGGTCCGACCGGGATCTCGATGGCGTGCTCGGCCTCGCGCGACAGGACGGTCCCGGTGTTGCACGAGAGGCCGACGGTGAGCGCCCCGCGGCGGCGCGCCTCGCGGACGGCGGCGACGACGAACGGCGTTCGGCCCGATGCGGCGATGCCGACGACGACGTCGTCGGGCCCGACGTCCTCGGCGGCGACGGCGGCCTTGCCGGAGTCCGCGTCGTCCTCGGTGCCTTCGACGGCGCCGCCTTCGGCGGCCCTGCCTCCGGCGAGGATGGCCTTGACGAGGTCGGGCGGGGTGGAGAACGTCGGCGGGCATTCGGCGGCGTCCATGAGAGCGACCCGTCCGGCGGTCCCGGCGCCTACGTACCGCAGTCGCCCTCCGGCTTCGAGGCGTGCGACGACGGCGTCGATGGCCTCGGCCAGTTCGGGGAGCGCCCGGGCCACGGCGGCTGGCACGGTCGCGTCGGCCTCGTTCATGGTGCGGGCCAGTTCGAGCGTCCCGAGGCGGTCGATCGAGGCGTATCGCGGGTCGGCTTGTTCGGTTGCCAGCGATGCCAGTGCGGCATGCGCACGGTCTGGGTCGTCGGTCGTGTCACTCACAGGTGAGAGCCTAGCGTAGTGAAGATAAATTTCACTATCATACGGTTTGATGAAGAAATACACCGGACGTTCGGGTGTACCGTGTGCTCATGTCTGTGAGCCGCACCGATACCCCCAACCTCCTGGTGCTCATCAAGTCCGTCCTGCCGTCCCTTTCGAAGGCGGAGACGAAGGTCGCGCAGGAGATCATCCGCGAGCCTGAGGCCGCTTCGGCGCGCACGATCACCGAGCTGGCGCGGGCCGCCGGGACCTCGGAGGCCACCGTCGTGCGGTTCTGCCGGTCGCTTGGCCTGGACGGGCACCGCGAGCTGCGGATTCGGGCGGCGCAGGCCATCATCGGGGCCGAGGCGGGCCCTGACCGGGAGATCGCCGGCGGCGACATTCCGGCCGGCGCCGACATGTCGCGCATCATCGCCACCGTCGGCTACGCGGACATGGGGGCGATCACCGACACCGCCGACGCGCTCGACACGGCCGCCTGCGAAGCCGCCGTGGCCGCGCTCGCCGCCGCCGGGCGCATCGACGCGTTCGGCGTCGAGGCCTCCGGGATCGTCGCCGCCGACTTGACGAAGAAGCTGCACCGCATCGGCCGCACCGCGTTCTGCTGGCCCGACATCCACTCAGCGCTCGTCGCGACCGCCTTGCAGAGCGATCGCGACGCGGCCGTGGCGATCTCGCACTCCGGTGCGACGACGGAGACCGTCGAATTCCTGGAGGCGGCCGGGAACCGCGGCGCGGCGACGATCGCGATCACCAACCACGCGAGGTCGCCGCTGGCGGCAGTGGCCGATCACGTGCTGACCACGGCCGCCAGGGAGACGACGTTCCGTTCGGGGGCGACGGTGAGCCGGATCGCGCAGCTCATGGTCGTCGACTGCCTCTTCGTCGGTGTCGCGGCGAAACTGCGGCGCCGCAGCGCCAAAGCCCTGGCCGCCACTGCCGCCGCCGTCTCCGACCGGCTGCGGCCCGCCTCGTAGAGGGTGTCCGGCGGCCTCCGCCGGGAAGGCCGGGAGACGCCCCGGTGGGCCGCCCGCAGCGGGCCTTGGAGGCCGTGCCGGCGGTCCTCATCATGGTGAGCACTCCCCCGAATGGCCGAGCGCGTGAAAAAGATCCTCTGCGACTTCGCGACACGACCTGGACTTCACGGCGGTTCGGCCTCTAGTAGTCCAGACCGGAACCGAAGGAGAACAGGACCTCATCGCGGTCTTGAGCTGTTGGAACGTCCACCGGGAGACTGCCTTGGGGACGGATCTCCCCGGTGAGGACTCCGGCCAGCGAGGCGAGTGAACCCGTGGTGCCTGAGTAGGTCGCCAGATACGCGTTGACTCCGGTGAAATGCGCGATGTCGTAGGGAGTGCCGAGGGCGGCGGCGACCACCGGGACGCCGGAGCCCAGAAGGGACTCGACGAGGTCGGCCTGCGCCGAACCGGCGGCGACGTTGAACGTCGCGACCACGACGGCGTCCTTGCCATCGGCGAGGCCGAGTGCCCGATCGATCGCGGCTCCGTCGGGATCGTCACCGCTCGGGAACGCCTCGGCCCGCAGCCCGAGGCGGTTCAGCTCGTCGGCGATCGCGGCGACCGATTGCTCGCCCCGACCGGTCACCAGGACCGACGCGCCGTCCGCGGTCAGCGGCAGGACGCCGTCGTTCTGCAGCAGGGTCACCGCGCGGTCCGAGATGTCGTCGGCAACCGCGACGTGCTCGTCGGTGCCGACCAGATCGGACACCGCATCGGCGTCGGTGAAGGGGTCCTCGACGATGCCCCGCGAGTGCTTGAGCGCCAACAGGCGCCCCACCGAGGCGTCAAGGCGCTCCTCGGTCAACTCCCCCGACTCGACCGCCGCGAGGACCGCGTCCCGGGCCTGGCGGAAGTCCGGCGGCATGAGCAGCAGGTCCGCTCCGGCCAAGAGCGCCAGCACCGGGACACGGTCGTCGCCGTACTCGCTGCGCACGCCCTCCATCTCCAGCGAGTCGGTGACGATCACGCCCTCGAAGCCGAGCCGCTCGCGCAAGAGCCCGGTGAGGATCGGCTCGGACAGCGTCGCGGGGGTGAGCGAGTCGTCGAGGGCCGGGAACTGGATATGGGCCGACATGACCATGTCGACGCCGGCCTTGATCGCGGCCTCGAACGGCGGCGCGTCGATCTCGGACCACTCCTGTTCGGAATGGGTGATGACCGGCAGCCCGACATGGCTGTCCACATCGGTGTCGCCGTGGCCCGGGAAGTGCTTCGCCGTTGCGGCGACGCCGCCTGCCTGGTAGCCGGTCACCTGCGCCGCGGTCAGCTCGGCGGCGAGGTCCGGGTCGGAGCTGAAGGACCGCACCCCGATGACCGGGTTCGCCGGGTTGACGTTGACGTCGGCGTCGGGCGCGAAGTCGTGGTTCAGGCCCATCGCCCGCAGTTCGACGCCGGCGAACTCGGCGGCCCGTTCGGCGGCCTTCGCGTCGCGGGCCGCCCCGAGCGGCATCGCACCGGGGAACTGCGTGGCGGGCTCGCCGATGCGCACGATCTGGCCGTACTCCTGGTCGGTGGCGATGAGCAGCGGGACGCCGTCGCCCGCGGTCGCCGCCTCCTGGAGCCCGTTCGACAGCTCGGCGATCTGCCCTGGGTCGTTCACATTGTCCGACCACGTGAAGTACACGATCCCGCCGGGCCGGTAGGCCTCGATGAACTCGGCGGCGTTGTCGGCGCCGAGGTGGTCGCGATTGGCGGCGACGTAGTCCGGATGGTCGGTTTCCGCGCTCGAACCGAAGACGTAGACCATGAACAGCTGGCCGACCTTCTCCTCGACGGTCATCGACGCCAGCCGCTCGGTCACATACGTCTCGGTATCGTCGATGGCCTCATCCTCCCTCGGAGCGTCCTCGGGCGGGGGCTCGGCTCTTGAACAGCCGGCGGCGGCGAGGGCTCCGGCGAGGCCGGAGGCGAGTACGGTCTTGCGGCTCATCTTGGCGGATCCCACGCGCCCAGTCTTCCCGAAGCCCGCCGCGGGATCCAACCGGGGAGGGATGCCTGTGTCGGATCACCCAAAGGAGATCATTCGGGCCTCATGACCTCGATTTCAGGAGAACAGGCCTGAACCGTGCCGTATCGCGCGTCACCAGGCCATAGCCGGGCACAGCCGCAGGGCGAGGTATGGAGAACCGGTGGAGGCGTTCTCCCGCAGACACACGAAAAGCCGGGACGGAGCTGGGCTCCGTCCCGGCCTCTCAAGCCGTTCTAGCTGCTAGAACTTCAGGCCGTTGTCGCGGGCGGCGTCGGCCAGGGCCGCGACGCGGCCGTGGTACTTCAGCCCGCCGCGGTCGAACACGACCGCTTCGACGCCGGCTTCCTTCGCGCGCTCGGCGACGAGTTTGCCGACCTCTTTGGCCTTCGCGGTCTTGTCGCCCTCGAAGGCGCGCAGACCCGGCTCCACCGTCGACGCGGCGGCCAGCGTGTGGCCCTTCACGTCGTCGATGACCTGGGCCACGATGTGCTTCGAGGAGCGGAACACCGCCAGGCGCGGCTGGCCGGCCGTGCCCTCGACCTTCTTGCGGCCACGGAAGTGGCGCCGGTTCTTCGCGATCCGACGGCGCTGGGAGACGGACCCAGACGGGCGACGGCGCTCGAGTTTGCTCGCCATTACTTACCTGCCTTCCCGGCCTTGCGGCGGATACGCTCGTCGACGTACTTCACGCCCTTGCCCTTGTAGGGCTCCGGCGGACGCAGTCGGCGGATGTTCGACGCGACCTGACCCACGAGCTGCTTGTCGATGCCCTCGACGTGCAGCAGGGTCGGCCTCTCGACCTGGAACGAGATGCCCTCAGGGGCGTCGACCTGGATGGTGTGGGAGAAGCCGAGGCTCATCTCCACGCCCTTGCCCTTGGCCTGCGCCCGGTAACCGGTGCCGTTGATCTCCAGGGACTTCTTGTAACCCTCGGAGACGCCGACGACCATGTTGTTGACGAGGCTCCGCGCCAGACCGTGCAGGGCCCGCGACTTGCGCTCGTCGTTCGGGCGGGTCACCTGGAGCGACCCGTCCTCGTTCTTCTCGATACCGATGGGCTCGGGCAGCTCGCGGACGAGCTGGCCCTTCGGGCCCTTCACGGTGACCGTCGCGCCGTCGATCTTGACGTCGACGCCGGAGGGCACCTGGATCGGCTGCTTCCCAATGCGGGACATGCTTCATACCCTCCTTGACTACCAGACGTAGGCGATGACTTCGCCGCCCACGCCGCGTTTGCGAGCCTGGCGGTCGGTCAGCAGGCCCTGGGACGTGGACACGATGGCCACACCCAGGCCGCCGAGGACTCGCGGCAGCTCAGTGGACTTGGCGTATACCCGCAGGCCCGGCTTCGAGACGCGGCGAACCCCTGCCAGGGAACGCTCGCGGTGCTCGCCGAACTTCAGGTCGACGACAAGCTTCTTGCCGACTTTGCCCTCCTCGGGATCCTCGACGCGCCAGCCGGCGATGTAGCCCTCGTTCTTGAGGACCTCCGCGATGGAGGCCTTCATCTTCGAGTGCGGCATCGACGTGGTGTCGTGGTAAGCCTGGTTGGCGTTTCGCAGACGCGTCAGCATGTCTGCGATCGGGTCGGTCATTGTCATGCTCGTGTTTTACCTTTCTCACCCCGGTTCCCCCGCGATGTCGGGGGCCTGTGGCGATCGGAGTCGAAGTCGCTACCAGGAGGCCTTGTGGACGCCCGGGAGTTCTCCCGCGTGGGCCATGTCGCGGACGCACACACGGCAGAGGCCGAACTTGCGGTAGACCGCCTTGGGGCGACCGCACTTCTGGCAGCGGCTGTAGGCGCGCACGGCGAACTTCGGCTTGCGCTTCGCCTTCGCGATGAGGGCTTTCTTCGCCATTAGTCGTTCTCCTTGAACGGGAAGCCGAGGAGCTTCAGCAGCGCCCGGCCTTCGTCGTCGGTGTTCGCGGTGGTGACCACCGTGATGTCCATGCCGCGAACCCGGTCGATCTTGTCCTGGTCGATCTCGGGGAACACCGCCTGCTCGGTCAGGCCGAACGTGTAGTTCCCGTTGCCGTCGAACTGCTGGTCCGACAGGCCGCGGAAGTCGCGGATACGGGGCAGCGCGATCGACAGCAGCCGGTCGAGGAACTCCCACATGCGGTCGCCGCGAAGGGTGACCTTCGCGCCGATCGCCTGGCCCTCGCGCAGCTTGAACTGCGCGATCGACTTCTTGGCACGACGCACGATGGGCTTCTGCCCGGTGATCGTCGCCAGGTCCTCAAGCGCACCGTTGATGAGCTTGGAGTCCCGGGCCGCCTCGCCGACACCCATGTTCACCACGATCTTCGTCAGACCGGGGATCTGGTGGATGTTGCCGTACTTGAACTGCTCGGTCAGCTGCGGCCTGATGTCGGACTTGTAGGTCTCCTTCAGGCGCGGAGCGATCTTCTCTGCAACGTCAGTCATCACAGGTCCTTACCCGTCCGCTTCGAGACGCGGACCTTGCGGCCGTCGTCGCCGATCCGGTAGCCCACGCGAGTGGGCTGGTTGTCCGCGTCGAGCACCTGCACGTTGGACACGTGGATCGACGCCTCC
Organism: Glycomyces sp. L485; assembly: GCF_022548875.1. Taxonomy (GTDB): domain Bacteria; phylum Actinomycetota; class Actinomycetes; order Mycobacteriales; family Micromonosporaceae; genus Glycomyces. The sequence goes on from NZ_JAKZEW010000033.1 coordinate 13,276, forward strand.
TGGGTGACGATCCCACCGGTGCGCGAACCGCGCGCCGTCTGTCCGGCCTTGGTGTGCTTGGTGATGCGGTTGACGCCCTCGACGAGCACGCGCTCGCGGGTGGGGTACGCCTCCAGCACCAGGCCCTCGGCGCCCTTGTCCTTGCCCGCGATGATGCGGACCCGGTCGCCTTTCTTCACCTTCATCTCTTACAACACCTCCGGTGCGAGGGAGATGATCTTCATGAACTGCTTGTCGCGCAGCTCGCGGGCGACCGGCCCGAAGATACGGGTCCCTCGCGGTTCGCCGTCCTTGACGAGGACGGCGGCGTTCTCGTCGAACTTGATGTACGAGCCGTCCGGGCGGCGGCGCTCCTTGACGGTGCGCACGATGACGGCCTGGACCACATCGCCCTTCTTGACTCCGGCGCCAGGGATGGCGTCCTTGACGGAGGCCACGATCGTGTCGCCGATACCGGCATAGCGTCGGCCAGAGCCGCCCAGCACCCGGATGCACAGGATCTCCCGCGCACCGGTGTTGTCGGCGACCTTCAGCCGCGACTCTTGCTGAATCACGTCCCGATCTCCCTACTTGGCCTTCTCAAGGATCTCGACGACCCTCCAGCGCTTGGTCTTGGAAAGCGGCCGGGTCTCCATGATGGAGACGCGGTCGCCGACGCCGCACTCGTTGGTCTCGTCGTGGGCCTTGTACTTCTTGGTGGACCGGAGCACCTTGCCGTACAGCGGGTGCTTCTTGCGGTCCTCGACTTCGACCACAGCGGTCTTGTCCATCCTGTCGCCGACGATGACGCCCTCGAGCACCTTGCGCCGGCCGCGAGTGATCTCTTCCTCGCTCATTCTTCAACCTCCTCCGGCGTGGCGCTGAGGCCCAACCGGCGCTCGTTCATGACGGTGTAGATCCGCGCGATCTCCTTGCGGACCAGGCCGAGCATGTGGTTGTTCTCCAGCTGCCCGGTGGCTCCGCGGACGCGCAGGTTGAACAGCTCTTCCTTCTTGTCCAGGAGTTTGGCCTGGAGCTCCTTGTCGCTGAGCTCGCGGAGCTCACCGGTGTCGATACCAGTCGCCATTACAGCTCACCTGCACCTTCACGCGTCACGATGCGGCACTTCATGGGCAGCTTGTGAATAGCGCGCATGAGCGCCTCGTGGGCGATCGTCTCCGTCGGGTACGAGATCTCGAACATCACGCGGCCCGGCTTGACGTTGGCCACCCAGAACTCGGGCGAGCCCTTACCGGAGCCCTGACGGGTCTCGGCCGGCTTCTTCGTGATGGCGCGGTCCGGGAAGATGTTGATCCAGACCTTGCCGCCACGCTTGATGTGGCGGGTCATCGCGATACGAGCCGCTTCGATCTGGCGGTTGGTCACATAACTGTGCTCCATCGCCTGGATGCCGTACTCGCCGAACGTCACTCGGGTGCCGCGAGTCGCCTTGCCCTTGCGCTTCGGCGCGTGGGGCTTGCGGTAACCGCGCGGCGGTTTCCGTGGCATGAGCATGTCGCTTAGCCCTCCTGCTTCTGAGTCTCGGCGGGCGCGGCGGGAGCCTCGGCGGCCGGAGCGGCGCTCGCGCCGGCGGGGGCCGAACCCTGGCGACCGCGGCCGCCACGGCCGCGTCCACCGCGGGCCTGTCCGCCGCCACCGCGTCCACCGCGGTCGCCGCCACCGGCGTCACGACGGCGCTGCACCTGCTCGGCCTGCTCCTTGAGCGTGGCCTCGCCCTTGTAGATCCACACCTTCACGCCGATGCGGCCGAAGGTCGTGTGGGCCTCGAACAGGCCGTAGTCGATGTTCGCGCGGAGCGTGTGCAGCGGGACCTGGCCCTCGCGGTACTGCTCCGAACGGCTCATCTCGGCGCCGCCCAGACGGCCGGCGCACTGGACCTTGATGCCCTTGACCGTCGGGTTGCGCATGGCCGACTGGATGGCCTTGCGCATCGCGCGACGGAAGTTGACGCGGCTGGCCAGCTGCTCGGCGACGCCCTGGGCGACGAGCTGCGCATCGACGTCGGGGTTCTTGACCTCGATGATGTTCAGCTGCACCTGCTTGCCGGTCAGCTTCTCCAGACGACCGCGCAGCCGGTCCGCCTCGGCGCCCTTGCGGCCGATGACGATGCCCGGGCGGGCGGTGTGGATGTCGACGCGGACCCGCTCGCGGGTGCGCTCGATGTCGACCTTGCTGATGCCGGCCCGCTCCAGACCCTTCGTCATGAGCTGACGGATCTTCACGTCCTCGCCGACGTAGTCGGCGTATTCCTTGTCGGCGTACCAGCGCGACGTCCAGTCACTGCTGATGCCGAGGCGGTACCCGTGCGGGTGAACCTTTTGACCCATTACTCGGTCTCCTCCTTCTCAGCGGACTCGTTCGACTCGCCGGTCTCGGCCGGCTTCTCCGCTTTCGGCTCGGCCTTGGCTGCGGCCTTCGGCCGGCGGATCGAACCCGCGTCGGCCTGAGCGGCCTGGACGGACTCCACCACCACGGTGATGTGGCTGGTGCGCTTGTTGATCCTGTAGGCGCGGCCGTGGGCGCGCGGGCGGTAGCGGCGCATCGTCGGGCCTTCGTCGACCTTGATCTCGGAGATCAAAAGCGACTCGGGGTCGAGGCCAAGGTTGTTCTCCGCGTTGGCCGAGGCCGACGCGATGACCTTGTAGACGATCTCGGCCGCGCTGTAGGGCGCGAACTCGAGGGTCGTCAGAGCCTCGTCCACGGGCAGGCCACGCACGAGGTCGACGACGCGGCGCGCCTTGCGCGGAGCGACGCGGACATACCGCGCCGACGCGCGCGCCTTCGGAGCCTCCTGCTCCAGTGTTGCCATCGTTCTATTCCTTCGTTCGTTACTTCAAGCCCGTGGCCTAGCGGCGACGGCTCTTGCGGTCGTCCTTCTCGTGGCCCCGGAACGTGCGGGTGGGAGCGAACTCCCCGAGCTTGTGCCCGACCATGTTCTCGGTGACGTACACCGGAACGTGCTTCCGCCCGTCGTGAACCCCGAAGGTCAGCCCGATGAAGTCGGGCGTGATCGTGGAGCGACGCGACCAGGTCTTGATGACGGTCTTCGACTTGGACTCGACCGCCGCGTCCACCTTCTTCTGCAGGTGGTCGTCGACGAACGGCCCTTTCTTAAGGCTGCGACCCATGCTTACTTACCCCGCTTCCGGCTGGCGTTGCGACGACGGACGATGAGCCTGTCGTTCGGGTGGTTCTTCTTCCGGGTGCGGCCCTCCGGCTTACCCTGCGGGTTCACCGGGTGACGACCACCGGAGGTCCGGCCCTCGCCACCGCCGTGCGGGTGGTCGACCGGGTTCATGACGACACCGCGGACGGTCGGGCGCCAGCCCTTCCACCGCATGCGGCCCGCCTTGCCCCAGTTGATGTTGCCCTGCTCCGCGTTGCCGACCTCGCCGACCGTGGCGCGGCAGGTCACCTGGACCAGGCGGATCTCACCGGAGGGCATGCGCAGGTGCGCGTACTTGCCTTCGCGGGCGAGCAGCTGGATCGAGGCGCCGGCGCTGCGGCCCAGAGCGGCACCGCCGCCGGGCTTGAGCTCCACCGCGTGGACCGTCGTACCGACGGGGATGTAGCGCAGCTCCAGCGAGTTGCCCGGCTTGATGTCGGCCTCGGGGCCGTTCTCGACCCGGTCACCCTGCTTGACGCCCTTGGGGGCCAGGATGTAGCGCTTCTCGCCGTCGGCGTAGTGCAGCAGCGCGATGTTCGCGGTGCGGTTGGGGTCGTACTCGATCTCCGCGACCTTGGCCGGCACGCCGTCCTTGTCGTGGCGGCGGAAGTCGATCACGCGGTAACGGCGCTTGTGGCCGCCGCCGCGGTGGCGGGTCGAGATCTTGCCCGAGTTGTTGCGGCCGCCGGTCTTGGTGATCGGACGGACGAGCGACTTCTCGGGCGTCGAGCGCGTGATCTCGGCGAAGTCGGAGACGCTGGAACCACGACGCCCTGGCGTCGTCGGCTTGTATTTGCGAATAGCCATAATCGGTTAACTCCCTGCGTCCCTACGAGATCTGTCCGCCGAAGATCTCACCGAGACGACCGGGGTCGCCCTCGACGGTGACGATCGCGTGCTTGACGCTCTTGCGCTGGCCCCAGCCGTCACGGGTTCGCTTGCGCTTGCCGTCACGGTTCAGGGTGTTGACGCTCTTGACGTCCACACCGAAGATCTGCTTGATCGCGATCTTGATGTGGCTCTTGTTGGCGCGCGGGTCGACCTCGAAGGTGTACTTGCCCTCGCCGAGGAGGGTGTAGGTCTTCTCCGAGATGACCGGCTTGATGATGATGTCGCGCGGGTCGGCGACGGTCACTTCGCTCATGCCGCGACCTCCTGCTCGGTCCGGTCAGCGATGAACGCCTCAATGGCGGCTTCGCTGAACACGATGTCCTCGTTGTTGAGCACGTCGTAGGTGTTGACCTGGCCCCAGTCGAGGATGTGGACCTCGGGGAGGTTCCGCAGGCTCAGCTGGGCCGTGGACTCGTCGCGGGCCAGTACCACGAGGACCTTCTTGCCCTCGGTGTTGGCCGCCAGAGCCGCCTTGGCGTCCTTCGTCTTCGGGGAGTCCCCGTCGATGAAGGAGGAGACGACGTGCACGTTGCCGCCGCGCACCCGGTCGGTGAGAGCGCCGGCCAGGGCCGCCGCCTTCATCTTGCGGGGCGTGCGCTCGGCGAACGACCGCGGCTTGGGGCCGTGGACGACGCCGCCGCCGGCGAACTGCGGGGCGCGGATCGAGCCCTGGCGGGCGCGACCGGTGCCCTTCTGGCGGTACGGCTTCCTGCCGCCGCCGCGGACCTCTGCGCGGGTCTTGGTGTTCGCCGAGCCGGAACGCGCGGCAGCGAGCTGCGCGGTCACGACCTGGTGCATGAGCGGGATGTTCGGCTCGACGTCGAAGATCGACGCCGGGAGCTCGATGGTCTTCCCGGTCTCTTTGCCAGCGGCGTCTTTGACTTTGATTTCAAGGCTCATTGCTAGGCCACCTGCTTCACTGCGCTGCGGACGAGCACCAGGCCGTTCTTCGGGCCGGGGACGGCGCCCACGATGAGCAGGAGCCCGCGCTCGGCGTCGACCGCCTGGATGCGCAGGTTCTGCGTCGTGTGGCGGTTGCCGCCCATACGGCCGGCCATGCGCATGCCCTTGAACACGCGGCCCGGCGTGGCGCAGCCGCCGATCGAACCGGGGGCACGGTGGACCTTGTGCGCACCGTGGCTGGCGCCGAGGCCGCCGAAGCCGTGACGCTTCATGACGCCGGCGAAGCCCTTGCCCTTGGTGGTGCCGGTGACGTCGACCAGGTCGCCCGCCTCGAAGATCGAGGCCTCGACGGTCTGGCCGAGCTCGTAGTCGGCGGCATCCGAAGTGCGCAGTTCGACGAGGTGGCGACGCGGAGCGACGCCCGCCTTCTCGAAGTGGCCCTGAATCGGCTTGGTGACGTTCTTGAGTTTGACGTCGCCGAAGCCCAGCTGCACAGCCGAGTAGCCGTCGACGTCCGGTTTACGAATCTGGGATATGACGTTCGGCCCGGCCTGCACCACGGTGACGGGAACGGCGCGGCCGTTCTCGTCCCAAACCTGGGTCATGCCGAGCTTGGTGCCCAGGATTCCCTTGATCTGCCTGTCCATTGGTGCCCCTACAGCTTGATCTCGATGTCGACACCCGCCGGCAGGTCGAGGCGCATCAACGAGTCGACCGTCTTCGGGGTCGGGTCGAGGATGTCGATGAGGCGCTTGTGCGTGCGCATCTCGAAGTGCTCGCGCGAGTCCTTGTACTTGTGCGGCGACCGGATAACACAGAAACGGTTGATCTCAGTCGGCAGCGGCACCGGCCCCGAGATGGCAGCCCCGGTCCGGGTGACCGTCTCCACGATCTTGCGGGCCGAGGAGTCCACGACCTCGTGGTCGTAGGCTTTCAGCCTGATGCGGATCTTCTGTCCCGCCATGGTTCCTTACCTAACGTAAATTGGCTGTTGAGACCGCTCCACGCGGTCGGGCGTGTCGCGAGCTTCAGACGGAGTTGGACACAGGAGTTCCCGTGTCTTGAGGTCTTGGCTCGCCCGCCTGCCCGCCGTGAACGGTCCCTCTCGGCGCCTGGTGGTGCCTACTTGGGCCCGCGGGCCGGGCGTGAGCATCAGGGGTCCGACTGGGCACGCCCGATGCAAACGCAACCTCCCTATTATGCAGGTCCCCGCACTCGCCCGGTAAGGCGGGGCGGAGACAGTGGGGCAGGTTACGCGTATGGAGCTGTAACGCAAAAGGACCGGGGAGACCCTGTGCCGATTCAAGGCTAGATGACATCGCCTCGGCGGGGCCTCCCCGGTACTCGGTGCTACTTGACGACCTTGGTCACACGGCCGGAGCCGACGGTGCGGCCACCCTCGCGGATCGCGAAGAGCAGGCCCTCGTCCATGGCGACCGGCTGGATGAGCTCGACCTTCATGGAGGTGTTGTCGCCGGGCATGACCATCTCGGTGCCCTCGGGGAGGGTCACGACGCCGGTCACGTCCGTGGTCCGGAAGTAGAACTGCGGACGGTAGTTGTTGAAGAACGGCGTGTGGCGGCCACCCTCGTCCTTCGACAGGATGTACACCTCGGCCTCGAACTCCGTGTGGGGAGTCGTGGTGCCGGGCTTGACGACGACCATGCCGCGCTCGACCTCTTCGCGCTTGGTGCCGCGGAGCAGGAGCCCCACGTTCTCACCGGCGCGCGCGTCGTCGAGGGTCTTGCGGAACATCTCGATCGCGGTCACCTTGGTGTTGATCGAGCCTTCCTTGATGCCGGTGATCTCGACCTCCTCGTTCGGGAGCAGCACGCCGCGCTCGACACGACCGGTCACGACGGTGCCGCGGCCGGTGATCGTGAAGACGTCTTCGACGGGCATGAGGAACGGCTTGTCGATCTCGCGCTCCGGCTCCGGGATGGAGTCGTCGACGGCCTGCATGAGCTCGGCGACCGCGTCGACCCACTTCTCCTCGCCCTCCAGGGCGCCGAGAGCGGAGACCTGAACGACCGGAGCGTCGTCGCCCGGGAAGTTCTGGTCGGACAGCAGCTCGCGGACCTCCATCTCGACGAGCTCGAGGATCTCCTCGTCGTCGACCATGTCGGCCTTGTTGAGCGCCACGACGATGTACGGGACACCGACCTGGCGGGCGAGCAGCACGTGCTCACGGGTCTGCGGCATGGGGCCGTCGGCGGCCGACACGACCAGGATCGCGCCGTCCATCTGGGCCGCGCCGGTGATCATGTTCTTGATGTAGTCGGCGTGGCCCGGGCAGTCGACGTGGGCGTAGTGCCGGCCCTCGGTCTGGTACTCGACGTGCGAGATGGAGATCGTGATACCGCGCTGCTTCTCCTCCGGCGCGTTGTCGATCTCGTCGAACGGCGTGTACGGGTTGAGGTCCGGGTGCTTGTCGTGCAGGACCTTGGTGATGGCGGCCGTCAGCGTGGTCTTGCCGTGGTCGACGTGACCGAGCGTGCCGATGTTGACGTGCGGCTTAGTCCGCTCGAACTTTTCCTTAGCCACTTCGTCCTCCTGTGGACTGAATAAATCTGGATTGACTTAACTGACCCATTGCGTCGCGGATGCCCCGCCGGCAACAGGTGGGTTCACGGGCGGGAGGGCAGGCTTGCCCTCCCGGTCCCGATTACTCGCCTGTCGCCTTGGCGATGATCTCCTTGGCGACGTTCGCCGGGACTTCGGCGTAGGTGTCGAACTGCATTGAGTAGTTCGCGCGGCCGGCCGTCTTCGACCTGAGGTCTCCGACGTAGCCGAACATCTCCGACAGCGGCACCTGGGCCTTGACCGTCCGGTCGTTGCCCCGTTCGCCCATCTCCTGGACCATGCCGCGTCGCGAGTTGATGTCGCCGATGACATCGCCCATCGATTCCTCAGGGCAGATGACCTCGACCGACATCATCGGCTCGAGCAGTACTGGCTTCGCCCGCTTCGCGGCCTCCTTCAGCACCATCTTGCCTGCGATCTTGAAGGCCATCTCCGAGGAGTCGACCTCGTGGTACTGGCCGTCGGCCAGTTCCAGCTTCACGCCCACCAGCGGGTAGCCCGCAAGGACGCCGTCCGGAAGCGCGTCCTCCGCGCCGGCCTTGACCGACGGGATGTACTCGCGCGGGATGCGGCCACCGGTGACCTGGTCGTCGAAGGCGAAGATCTCGCTCTCGTTCGAGTCCATCTTCAGCGGTTCGAGGTTGACGATGACCCGCGCGAACTGACCGGAACCACCGGTCTGCTTCTTGTGCAGGTACTCGATCTTCTCGACCCGCTGGGTGATGGTCTCCCGGTAGGCGACCTGCGGCTTGCCGATGTTGGCCTCGACGTTGAACTCCCGCTTCATGCGGTCGACCAGGATGTCGAGGTGCAGTTCGCCCATGCCGGAGATGATCGTCTGGCCGGAGTCCTCGTCGGTCTGGACCCGGAAGGTCGGGTCTTCCTCGGCGAGACGCTGGATCGCGGTGGCCAGCTTGTCCTGGTCGGCCTTCGACTTGGGCTCGATGGCCACGTCGATGACCGGCTCGGGGAAGATCATCGACTCCAGGATGACCTGGCTTCCGGAGTCCGTCAGCGTGTCACCGGTGGTGGTCTGCTTCAGGCCCTGGATCGCGATGATGTCGCCCGCCTGGGCTTCTCTGCGCTCTTCACGCTTGTTGGCGTGCATCTGGTAGATCTTGCCGATGCGCTCCTTGCGGCTCTTGGTCGAGTTCATGACCTGAGTGCCGGTCTCGATGGTGCCCGAGTAGATACGGGCGTAGGTGAGACGACCAAGGTGCTTGTCGGTCTGGATCTTGAACGCCAACGCGCTGAAGGGCTCGGTGACGTCCGGGTGACGCTCGGCCGGGGTCTCGTTGTCGAGGAGGGTCCCCTGGATGGCCGGGATGTCGAGCGGAGAAGGCAGGTAGTCGACCACCGCGTCGAGCAGCGGCTGCACGCCCTTGTTCTTGAAAGCCGTGCCGCACAGCACCGGGTTGATCTGGTTCGCGATGGTGCCCTTGCGGATCGCGGCCCTGACCTCCGCTGCGGTGATCTCTTCGCCCTCGAGGAACTTCTCGGCGAAGTCGTCGTCGCAGTCGGCGAGGGTCTCCAGGAGCTTCTCGCGGTATTCCTCGGCCTGCTCGGCCAGGTCCGCGGGGATCTCCTCGGTCTCGTAGCTCTCGCCGAGACCGGTCTCGCCGCGCCACACCTTGGCGTTCATCTCGACCAGGTCGACGACGCCGATGAAGTCGGACTCGTTCCCGATCGGGAGCTGGATCACCGCGACATTGGAGTTGAGGCGGTCGGTCATCATCTCGACGCAGCGGAAGAAGTTCGCGCCGGTGCGGTCGAGCTTGTTGACGAAGCACATGCGCGGAACGCTGTACTTGTCGGCCTGACGCCAGACGTTCTCGGTCTGCGGCTCCACACCCGCGACACCGTCGTAGACGGCGATCGCCGAGTCCAGAACACGCAGGGACCGCTCGACCTCGACCGTGAAGTCGACGTGGCCGGGCGTGTCGATGATCTGGATGATGTGGTCGTCCCACTCGCACTTGGTAGCAGCGGAGGTGATGGTGATGCCCCGCTCCTGCTCCTGCTCCATCCAGTCCATGGTCGCCGCGCCGTCGTGGACCTCACCGATCTTGTGCGAGACACCCGTGTAGTACAGGATGCGCTCGGTGGTGGTGGTCTTGCCGGCGTCGATGTGGGCCATGATGCCGATGTTGCGGAGCTTGGCCAGGGCCTCGTTCGCTTTATTAGCCACGATTGCCTTCTCTTGAGGTCACTACCAGCGGTAGTGGGCGAATGCCTTGTTGGAATCGGCCATCTTGTGAGTGTCCTCGCGCTTCTTCACCGCGGCGCCGAGGCCGTTGGAGGCGTCGAGGATCTCGTTGGTGAGCCGCTCGACCATGGTCTTCTCGCGGCGGTCGCGCGAGAAGCCGACCAGCCAGCGCAGGCCCAGGGTCGTAGCGCGCTGCGGACGGACGTCGACCGGGACCTGGTAGGTCGCGCCGCCGACTCGGCGGGAGCGAACTTCCAGGGTGGGCTTGACGTTGTCCAGGGCGCGCTTGAGCACGACCACGGGATCCTGGTCGGCCTTCTGGCGGCAGTTCTCGAGGGCTTCGTAGACGATGCGCTCGGCGAGGCGGCGCTTGCCGTCCTTGAGGACCTTGTTGATGAGCTGGGTGACGAGCACCGAGTTGTACACCGGGTCGGCGGTAAGCGGCCGGCGCGGCGCGGGACCTTTACGCGGCATGGCTTACTTCTCCTTCTTAGCGCCGTAGCGGCTGCGGGCCTGCTTGCGGTCGCGGACACCCTGCGTGTCGAGCGCGCCGCGGATGATCTTGTATCGGACACCGGGGAGGTCGCGGACACGACCGCCGCGCACGAGCACGATGGAGTGCTCCTGGAGGTTGTGGCCCACACCCGGGATGTAGGCGGTGACCTCGGTGCCGTTCATGAGCCGGACGCGGGCGACCTTGCGCATCGCCGAGTTCGGCTTCTTGGGCGTGGTGGTGTACACGCGCGTGCAGACACCGCGCGCCTGCGGGCTGCCCTTCAGCGCGGGCGTCTTGTTCTTGCTGGCCTTGGCCTTGCGGCCTTTGCGGACCAGCTGCTGGATGGTTGGCACTGAGCCAGACCCCTTTCAGCAGTGTGACGGTTGCGTATTCCTGTCTTGGCGGCGCCATCTGAAAGCCTGCTCAGAAGAGCAGGTTCCCGGCCCCCGCGTTCGGGCGTGTCGCGTCTCTCCGGACCCATACCAGTCCTTTGGGCAAAGCGAACTTCGCCGTTCTGGCTGGTTCAGACGCGTTCGTGAGGTCACTCGGCGAAGCCTGCGAGCCGATGACCGGCTCGAGCCAAGCGAGACTGACTATAGGAGTCAATATTCACGAAGCCCCCAGTGCGAGGGTGTGCGTGCCGATGACGCCAGGCGGGGCGGCCTAATGAGGGCCTTGCCGCCTTGCAGGCACGCAACCTGGCCTGGCTCTCACGGGGACCGAGCTGCCGGAGTAGACAGGGCCACCATGCCGCTCAAAGCGGTGTCCAGGCGCAAGGGAGAAGCCTACCTAGCCTAACGAACTGCGTCAAAGCCGATTTCGGCCCCAATGCATCCGTGTTCAGAGTCACGGAGTGCGGGACAGGCGAAGGGCAGTGGCATTGTTCGTTCGATGCGGTAGACACACCGTGTCCTATCGTAGCTCGCCGAACGCAGGTGGATCGAGGGGGCCGCCCCGTCGCGGGGGTATCCCGCCTCACTGCCCGGGCGAGCGCGCGGCGAAATCGCCCCCGTAGGTCGGCTCCCCCGCCGAGCGGGCCGCCTCGATGACCCAGACCAGCACGATCGCGATGACAACGGCGGCGGCGATTCCGAGGGCGATCCAGGCCAGCCGCCGTATGCGGGGCAGTTTCCCGGCCCCGAGGAGGAAGCCTTCGGAGGCCCGGATGTCGGCCTCGGCCTGTCGGGCGAGCATGAGCGCGATGAGAGCCGGGACGGCGCCGCCGACGAACGGGGCGAACGCGACCGAAAGGACCGCGAGCGTCATTGCCGCGACCACCTTGGTCGACTCGACCGGGTCCGGATCATCGGGGTGGCGGACCCCGCCTCCCTGCTGCACTTCGATCACCGGCCCATCCTATTCGCCTGGCACCTCACAGTCCCCGGGCCCACGGTCCCGGTCGAGGTTGGAAAAGTTCTTCCAGGCTATGGAAGAACCCGCCTCGGTTCCGCTCCCCGGACTTCCCGCGAGTCGCCATCGCGCTCCGGCGGCGGTTCGTCGTTCGCACGGTTTACGAATCGGACAGGATTCTCGGCTCGAACGACATCCCCTGATGGAAGACCGATGCACTTCGAATCAGTGTACGGCTATATGGTTCCCGAGGTATGGTTGCCAATATGAAGACGACGGTCGTGATCGCAGATGCCCTGCTCGAAGAGGCGAAGGAACACGCACGCAACGAAGGCACCACTCTCAGAGCGCTGATCGAGGAAGGACTTCGCGTCATCCTCGCCAAGCCGGGGAGCGGCAAGTCGGGCTACACCTTGCCCGACTTCAGTTTTCAGGGCAACGGACTGCAACAGCATCTCGAAGGCGCCGACTGGGAGACGATCAAGACGTTCGCGCGGGAGGAACGCCTGTGATCGCCGTCGACGCGAACATCCTGGTCTACGCCCACCGAACCGAAAGCGAGTTCCACTCAACCGCGGCGGAAGTCATTCGAGACTTGAGTGAAGGAAATCGGCTTTGGGCCCTGCCATGGCCGTGTCTGCATGAGTTCTTCTGCGTGGTCACTCACCCGAAGATCTACGACCCGCCTACACCGGCCGAGCAGGCCATCCACCAGATCGATGCCTGGATCAGCTCACCAGCGCTGGCGCTGTTCAGCGAAAGCGGAGGATACTGGCCACGCTTGAGGCCCCTGCTCGAAACCGGCAAGGTCCGCGGGTCGATGGTCTACGACGCCAAGATCGCCGCGATCTGCATAGAGAACGGCATCGAGGAGTTCTGGACCGTCGACAGGGACTATTCCCGCTTCCCCGGGCTCAAGACACGCAACCCGCTCCTGTAGGCGACCGAGAAGCACCCGCCGCTCCGTGCCTCGACCGCCCGACGGCCCCGCCTTCCGTACCCGCTGTGGCAGCTCCAGCAGGTAGGACTCATGGTTTTCCCAGCTCTTCGGTTCCGCAACGATCGCTGCTCGAACCTCTCCCGGGGCCTCTCGAATGTGAATCGTCGCCATGCCCGCGTCTCTGCACGGGCATATCGGACCCACCGCCTCGACTACACGCGGATGAGCAGAAGAGGGGCCCGCCGCGCTTCGCGCGGCGGGCCCCTCTCGATCAGCCGTCGGGAATCGGCTTGGGTTCAGCTTCTAGTAGGTGCCCAGGTCGTAGGAGTCTTCCAGGGACACCGCCGGGCCCGCTCCGTAGGAGAACGCCGGCGTCGCAGTGTCCTCGTAGCCTCCCAGGCTGTACACCGCGGCCTTCGCCTCCTCGGTGGGCTCCACCGAGACGTTCCGGTACTTCGCGATGCCGGTGCCTGCCGGGATCAGCTTGCCGAGAATGACGTTCTCCTTCAGGCCGACGAGGCTGTCGGACTTGCCGGAGATCGCGGCCTCGGTGAGCACCCGGGTGGTCTCCTGGAAGGAGGCCGCCGAGAGCCACGACTCGGTCGCAAGGCTCGCCTTGGTGATGCCCATCAGCTGCGGACGGCCGGAGGCCGGCTCGCCGCCGTCGGCGATGATCTTCCGGTTGACCTCTTCGAACTCCAGGCGGTCCACCAGGGAACCGGGCAGGAACTCCGAGGTGCCGGAGTCGATGATCGTGATCCGCTTGAGCATCTGACGGACGATGATCTCGATGTGCTTGTCGTGGATCATGACGCCCTGCGAGCGGTACACGTCCTGGACCTCGCCGACCAGGTGCCGCTGCACCTTCCGCGGGCCCAGCACACGCAGCAGCTCGTGCGGGTCGATCGTGCCCTCGACCAGCTTCTCGCCGACCTCGACGTGCTCGCCGTCGACCGCGCGCAGGCGCAGGCGCCTCGGCACCTTGTCGACCACGATCTCCTCGGAGCCGTCGTCGGGCGTGATGATGATCTTCCGGCTCTTCTCGGCGTCCTCGATCCGCACGGTGCCGCTCGCCTCGGCGATCGGCGCCTTCCCCTTCGGGATGCGGGCCTCGAAGACCTCCTGCACACGCGGCAGGCCCTGCGTGATGTCGTCCCCGGCCACACCGCCGGTGTGGAAGGTCCGCATCGTCAGCTGGGTGCCGGGCTCACCGATCGACTGTGCGGCGATGATGCCCACGGCCTCGCCCAGGTCGACCTTCTCGCCGGTCGGCATGGAGCGCCCGTAGCAGGCGGCGCACACGCCCTGGCGGGACTCGCAGGTCAGCACCGAGCGCACCTTGACGGTCGTGACGCCCGCGGCGATGAGCTTGGCGATGTTGTCCGAGTTCAGCGCCGTGTTCCGCTCGAGGACGACCTTGCCGTCGACCTCGACGTCGTCGCCCAGCGTTCGGGCGTCGACTGCGGTCTCGGCGATGTCGGACTCGATGAGCCGGCCGTCGACGTCGGTGGCGATCGGGTAGTCCAGCGCCCGGTCGGTGCCGCAGTCCTCCTCGCGGATGATGACGTCCTGCGACACGTCCACCAGACGCCGGGTCAGGTAACCCGAGTCGGCGGTCCGCAGCGCGGTGTCGGCCAGGCCCTTCCGGGAGCCGTGCGTGGAGATGAAGTACTCCAGCACCGTCAGGCCCTCGCGCAGCGAGGACTTGATCGGGCGCGGGATGATCTCGCCCTTCGGGTTGGCCACCAGGCCGCGCATGCCGGCGATCTGCCGCAGCTGCAGCATGTTGCCGCGCGCCCCGGAGTTGATCATCTGCCACAGCGGGTTGTCGGGCTGGAGGGTGTCGTTCAGGTCCTCCATGACCTCGGCGGTGGCCTTGGTCCAGATCTCCGTCAGCTCGCCGCGGCGCTCCTCGGCCGTCATCAGGCCGCGCATGTACTGCTTGTCGATCTTGGCGGAGTCGGCTTCGTACTTCTCGAGGATCTCGGCCTTGTGCGCCGGCTCGATGACGTCCTCGATGCCGATCGTGACACCCGACCAGCCGGCCCACTTGAAGCCCGCGGACTTCAGCGCGTCCAGGCAGGCGCCCAGCTGCACCTTCGAGTAGTGCTCCGACAGGTCGTGGATGATGTCCGACAGCTGGCCCTTGCGGACCTCGTAGTTGATGTACGGGAAGTCCGGCGGCAGGCACTCGTTGAAGAACACCCGGCCCAGCGTCGTCTCGACCAGCAGCCTCTGACCCGGCTCCCAGTCCTCGGGGGCCTTCCATGCCTCGGCCGGACCGTTGTCGACGGAGGTGATCCCGTCGAGACGGATCTTGATGGGCGCCTGGATGTTCAGCTCGCGCCGGTCGTGGGCCATGATGGCCTCGCCGACGTCCGTGAACGCGCGTCCCTCGCCGACCAGGCCGTCCTTGCCGTGGGTCAGGTAGTACAGGCCGATGATCTGGTCCTGCGTGGGCAGGGCCACCGGCTTGCCGTCCGACGGCTTCAGGATGTTGTTCGAGGCGAGCATGAGGATGCGCGCCTCGGCCTGTGCCTCGGCCGACAGCGGCACGTGGACCGCCATCTGGTCGCCGTCGAAGTCCGCGTTGAACGCGGTGCAGACGAGCGGGTGCAGCTGGATGGCCTTGCCCTCGACCAGCTGCGGCTCGAACGCCTGGATGCCGAGGCGGTGCAGCGTGGGTGCGCGGTTGAGCAGCACCGGGTGCTCGGAGATGACCTCTTCGAGCACGTCCCACACCACCGGCCGGGCGCGTTCGACCATCCGCTTGGCGGACTTGATGTTCTGCGCGTGGTTGAGATCGACCAGACGCTTCATCACGAACGGCTTGAACAGCTCCAGGGCCATCTGCTTGGGCAGACCGCACTGGTGGAGCTTCAGGCGCGGGCCGACCACGATGACCGAACGGCCCGAGTAGTCGACGCGCTTGCCCAGCAGGTTCTGGCGGAACCGGCCCTGCTTGCCCTTGAGCATGTCGGACAGGCTCTTGAGCGGGCGGTTGCCGGGCCCGGTGACCGGGCGGCCGCGCCGACCGTTGTCGAACAGCGCGTCCACCGACTCCTGCAGCATCCGCTTCTCGTTCGCGACGATGATCTCGGGCGCGCCGAGGTCCATCAGTCGCTTGAGGCGGTTGTTGCGGTTGATGACCCGGCGGTACAGGTCGTTGAGGTCGGAGGTGGCGAAGCGGCCGCCGTCGAGCTGCACCATCGGGCGCAGTTCCGGCGGGATCACCGGCACGCAGTCGAGCACCATGCCCAGCGGCGAGTTGCCGGTGGCCTGGAACGCCGCCACGACCTTCAGGCGCTTGAGCGCGCGCAGCTTCTTCTGGCCCTTGCCGGTGGCGATGATCTCGCGCAGCAGGTCGGCCTCGGCGTCGAGGTCGAGGGTCTGCAGCAGGTTCTTGATCGCCTC
Source organism: Glycomyces sp. L485 (assembly GCF_022548875.1). Lineage (GTDB taxonomy): Bacteria > Actinomycetota > Actinomycetes > Mycobacteriales > Micromonosporaceae > Glycomyces. Next base: position 29,225 of record NZ_JAKZEW010000033.1, read on the forward strand.
GGCGCCCATGCCGCCCTGGAAGTACTCGCCGAAGCGCTGCTGGAGCTCCCGGTAGAGCATCTCGTCGCCGATGAGCTGGCGCACTTCGAGCTTCCGGAAGGTGTCCATGACCTCGTCGAGGCGGTCGATCTCCCGCTGGGCCTTGTCGCGGATCTGGCGCATCTCGCGCTCGCCGCCGTCCTTGACCTTGCGGCGGACGTCGGCGCGGGCGCCCTCGGCCTCCAGCTCGGCCAGGTCGGCCTCCAGCTTCGAGGCGCGGTCCTCGATCGCGGCGTCGCGCTGCTGCTCGAGCGTGCGCTTCTCGGCGACGATCTCGTTCTCCAGCGTCGGGATGTCCCGCTGGCGGGCCTCGTCGTCGACGCCGGTGATGACGTAGGCGGCGAAGTAGATGACCTTCTCCAGGTCCTTCGGCGCCAGGTCGAGCAGGTACCCGAGGCGGGAGGGGACGCCCTTGAAGTACCAGATGTGCGTGACCGGGGCGGCCAGCTCGATGTGGCCCATCCGCTCGCGGCGGACCTTCGAGCGGGTCACCTCGACGCCGCAGCGCTCACAGATGATGCCCTTGAAGCGGATGCGCTTGTACTTGCCGCAGTAGCATTCCCAGTCCCGGGTCGGGCCGAAGATCTTCTCGCAGAAGAGGCCGTCCTTCTCGGGCTTGAGGGTCCGGTAGTTGATGGTCTCGGGCTTCTTCACCTCGCCGTGCGACCACTGCCTGATGTCCTCGGCGGTGGCGAGGCCGATCTTCAACTTGTCGAAGAAGTTGACGTCGAGCACTGAACTCTTCCCTTGTCCCTGATTGCTCAGATGTTGCTGTAAGGATTGGATGAGACGTTGGCGGGGCAGAGCGTCGGTTTCCCGCTCTGCCCTCACTCGACGTCAGGCGCCTTCGAAGTCGACGCTGTTGGGTTCCTCGTGCGACAGGTCGATCCCCAGCTCCTCGGCCGCCCGGAACACCTCGTCGTCGGTCTCGGTCATCTGGATGGCCTGCCCGTCGGCGGACAGCACCTCCACGTTGAGACACAGCGACTGGAGTTCCTTGAGCAGCACCTTGAACGACTCCGGGATGCCCGGCTCGGGGACGTTCTCGCCCTTGACGATGGCCTCGTAGACCTTCACGCGGCCGACCACGTCGTCGGACTTGATCGTCAGCAGCTCCTGCAGCGCGTAGGCCGCGCCGTAGGCCTGCATGGCCCAGCACTCCATCTCACCGAAGCGCTGGCCGCCGAACTGGGCCTTGCCGCCGAGCGGCTGCTGGGTGATCATCGAGTACGGACCGGTCGAGCGGGCGTGGATCTTGTCGTCCACCATGTGGTTCAGCTTCAGGATGTACATGTACCCGACGCTGATCGCCTCCGGGAAAGGCTCCCCGGTGCGCCCGTCGAACAGCTGCGCCTTGCCCGTCGGGGCGACCATGCGGTCGCCGTCGCGGTTCGGCAGCGCGTTCGCGAGCACGCCCTGGACCTCGTCCGGGTGGGCGCCGTCGAACACCGGAGTGCCGACCTTGGTGCCCGACTCGGACTCGTCGGCCCCGATGTCCTTGAGCGCCTGCGCCCAGGCCTCGTCGAAGTTCTCGATCTTCCAACCGCACTTCGCGGCCCACCCGAGGTGGACCTCCAGGACCTGGCCGATGTTCATACGGCCCGGCACACCCATCGGGTTGAGCAGGATGTCGATCGGCGTGCCGTCCGGCAGGAACGGCATGTCCTCCTGCGGCACCACCTTCGAGATGACGCCCTTGTTGCCGTGGCGGCCGGCGAGCTTGTCGCCCACGCCGATCTTGCGCTTCTGCGCGATGTAGACGCGGACCAGCTCGTTGACGCCCGGGGACAGCTCGTCGCCGTCCTCGCGGCTGAAGGTCCGGACGCCGATGACGGTGCCGGCCTCGCCGTGCGGGACCTTGAGCGAGGTGTCGCGGACTTCGCGGGCCTTCTCGCCGAAGATCGCGCGCAGCAGGCGCTCCTCGGGGGTCAGCTCGGTCTCGCCCTTCGGCGTGACCTTGCCGACCAGGATGTCGCCGTCCTCGACCTCGGCGCCGATGCGGATGATGCCGCGGTCGTCGAGGTCGGAGAGCATCTCCTCGCCGACGTTCGGGATGTCCCGGGTGATCTCCTCGGGGCCCAGCTTCGTGTCGCGGGCGTCGACCTCGTGCTCGTCGATGTGGATCGAGGTGAGCACGTCGTTCTCGACCAGGCGTGAGGACAGGATGATCGCGTCCTCGAAGTTCTGGCCCTCCCACGAGGTGAAGGCGACGAGCAGGTTCTTGCCCAGGGCCATCTCGCCCTTGTCGGTCGAGGGGCCGTCGGCGATCGGCTGACCGGCCTCGACCCGCTCGCCCTCGGTGACCAGCGGCACCTGGTTGATGCACGAGCCCGCGTTGGAGCGGCGGAACTTGTGCAGCAGGTAGGTACGGCGCATGCCGTCGTCCTGGGCGATGGTGATGTAGTCGGCGCTGGCGTCCTCCACAAGGCCCTCGGCCTCGGCGACGACGACGTCGCCGGCGTCGACCGCGGCGCGGTACTCCATGCCGGTGCCGACCAGCGGCGAGTCGGTCTTGATGAGCGGCACGGCCTGGCGCTGCATGTTCGCGCCCATGAGGGCGCGGTTGGCGTCGTCGTGCTCCAGGAACGGCACGAGCGCGGTCGCGACCGAGGTCATCTGGCGCGGCGAGACGTCCATGTAGTCGATCTCTTTACCGGGCACCAGCTCGGCCTCGCCGCCCCGGCCACGGGCCAGGACCTGCGCGTCGACGAAGGTGCCGTCGGTCTTGAGCTTCGCGTTCGCCTGCGCGATGACGAACTTGTCCTCTTCGTCGGCGGTGAGGTACTCGATCTGGTCGGTCGCGAGGCCGTCGACGACCTTGCGGTACGGCGTCTCGATGAAGCCGAACGGGTTCACCCGCGCGAAGGTCGACATGGCGCCGATGAGGCCGATGTTCGGGCCCTCCGGCGTCTCGATCGGACACATCCGGCCGTAGTGCGACGGGTGGACGTCGCGGACGTCCATCGCGGCGCGGTCGCGCGACAGACCGCCCGGGCCCAGCGCCGAGAGGCGCCGGCGGTGGGTCAGACCCGTGATCGGGTTGACCTGGTCCATGAACTGCGACAGCTGGGAGGTTCCGAAGAACTCCTTGATCGCGGCCACGACCGGGCGGATGTTGATGAGCGTCTGCGGCGTGATCGCCTCGACGTCCTGCGTCGTCATGCGCTCACGCACGACGCGCTCCATGCGAGACAGGCCCACCCGGATCTGGTTCTGGATGAGCTCGCCGACGGTGCGCAGGCGGCGGTTGCCGAAGTGGTCGATGTCGTCGGCCTGGTGGCCGGGCTCGGCCGAGTGCAGCCGCAGCATGTACTCGATCGTGGCGGCCAGGTCGTCCTCGGTGAGGACGCCGGTGCTGATCGGGCTGTCGAGATCGAACTTCTTGTTGACCTTGTAGCGGCCGACCTTGGCCAGGTCGTAGCGCTTCGGGTTGAAGAACAGGTTCTCCAGCAGCGTCTGCGCGTTGTCCTTGGTCGGCGGCTCGCCCGGGCGGAGCTTGCGGTAGATGTCGAGCAGCGCCTCGTCCTGCGAGTTGATGGTGTCCTTCTCCAAGGTCGCCATCATGAGCTCGGACCAGCCGAAGCGCTCGCGGATGCGGTCGGCGTCCCAGCCGATCGCCTTGAGCAGGACCGTGACGGCCTGCCGGCGCTTGCGGTCGACGCGGACGCCGACGGTCTCGCGCTTGTCGACGTCGAACTCGAGCCAGGCGCCGCGGCCGGGAATGACCTTGGCGCTGGTGAGGTCGCGGTCGGAGGTCTTGTCGGGCTGCTTGTCGAAGTACACGCCGGGCGAGCGGACCAGCTGGCTCACGACGACGCGTTCGGTCCCGTTGACGATGAACGTCCCCTTCGGGGTCATCATCGGGAAATCGCCCATGAACACCGTCTGGCTCTTGATCTCGCCGGTGGTGTGGTTGATGAACTCCGCGGTGACGAACAGCGGAGCGCAGTAGGTGAGGTCCTTCTCACGGCACTCTTCGATCGGGGCCTTGACCTCGTCGAATCGCGGGTTGGAGAAGGACAGGCTCATGGTGCCCGAGAAGTCTTCGATCGGGCTGATCTCTTCGAGGATCTCGTCCAGACCGCACTTGGCGTCCTCACCGACACGGCCCTTGTGGGCCTCGTTGCCGATAAGCCAGTCGAAGGAATCCGTCTGGAGCGCCAGTAGGTTCGGGACTTCCAGTTTTTCTTCGATCCTGCCGAACGAGGTCCGGCTGGGTGCGTGCTTGCTCTTGCTGGAGCTGGTCTTGCCAGTGCGGGAAGCTGCCAAGATTCGTCCTTCCGAGGACCTGATTGTTACGACGGCCGGCGCGTGCCAGGGTCACGACGAGAGCGGGATCGACGAGGACAGCCGGAGGCAGGCACCGGAACATGTGCTCCTATGAGCGCAAATGCTCGATTGATCGAGCGTCGATAGCCTGGGTTTCCCACCGTCCACGCCCCTCACCGCGTCAAGAAGGCGTGAAGGAGGCAGCGCAAATTAATAGCTTAGTGTAAGCTTCGGCAACTGTCAACTCCCCGCCGGGTCAGCGGGGTGTGCGGTGACGACGATCTCTCCGGCTGCCGAAGCTCCTCCCGACTCAATGTCGTGTCCTTACGGGCCGCGAGGCCCGATCCTGCCAGCGCCTCGCTGGACGGGCGGTGCCGACGGCGTGCTCCGGATGCTCCACGGGGCCGCCTCGCACTGCACATGCAGACGTTGCGCACGCCACGTTGTGGCGCTTGAGCCACTAGTTTGCAGGATCAAGTCACACTTCGTCAAGTCAAGCGTCTAATGCGTCGCGGTGCGATGGTTCGCAGGGATCCCAGCTGGCCCTTGCGTGTCGTGATCCGCTCCGTGTCGGGGCGGTGGAGGCCCAGCGCCGTCGGGAGCGCCGGTGCGGCCTGGACGGCCGCCGGCGACTCCCGAGCGGCCCGCCCGGTGGCGCATGCCGATGGCCGGTCCGGCGGGCGAAGGGACCTCGTGCCGTCGCCCTCATAACGACGCGGGTTCCATGCGCTGGGTCGGGCAGTGGAGTATCCGGTCGGCGGACGGTCAAACATGCGGGCGCCGAGCCGTCCCCTCCCCGGCTCGGCGCCACTGCGTTCGCTCGCGGGCCGCGCCTGCCGCGCGGCGCCGCGGAGCTCGCGAGCCGCTGCGAGGGCTCGCGGGGGCGGGCGCCTGCCGGCATTGCCGCCCGGTGTGCGGGGACGAGGCGCCGCTGCGTCGCCTGTTGCCTCGCGACGCCTGGTCTTCCGCACACCGGGCCGGTCGGCGGGCCGCGGCGGGCCGCGGCCCGATCGCTCCGCACCTTCGGCGGCCGTGGAAAGGCCGCCTCAGCGTGTACAACGAGCCCGCGCTCAAAAAGTGACGCGAACTCAGAAGTTTTTCGCTCAGGAGTCGATGAGGTCCTGGGCGCGCTCGATATCGGCCCGCATCTCCTCCTGCCAAGCGTAGGTCTCGGCCTCGATCGCGGCATACTGCTCGGCGTGGGCCGCTTCCCAGGCTTCGGTGGCCGTCTGCCGATAGCCGGTCTCGTCCCCGCATTCGGCGAAGTCGACGGCGATGTCGGCCTCGTAGGCCCGCTTGTCGTCGAAGTCTGCGGGGATGTCGTCGGGGAGCGCCGGGGCCTCGGGGATCTCCGTCTCGCCCTCCGATTCGAACGACTCGTCGATGCCCGATCTCCCGTCGAGGTAGAACCGCAGGCCGTAGGAGGCCGTGTGGAGACGGCCGTCCTCGGCGAATCGCCACTCGCCCCTGCCGCGCTCGGCCACGCAGGCGAGGAGGTCCTCGCCGACGGCGGCGGTGCGCTCGGCGAAGGCGTCTTCGATAGCAGTGCCGTCGATGCTCGGGGCCTCGGACCTCCAAGACCCGCCGGAGGGCCCGGGGCGTTGCAGGACTCGTTCGGCCTTGTCCCCGGTCGCGCGGTCCGGGCCGCGCGAGGCGCGGCCCGGACGTCGTCGCGGCTCAGGAGTCGATGAGGTCCTGGGCCTTGGCGATGGCCTCGCGCATCTGCTCCTGGTGGGCGAACATGTCCTCTTCCATGGCGAGGTAGTGGTCGAGCTGAGTCTCGTCCCAGGCCCTCTCGGCGGCGTCGCGGTATCCGGTGGACTCACCGCACTCGACGAAGCCCACGGCCATGTCGATCTCCCAGGCCTTCTTGCCCTCGTAGTCGGAGGGGACGTCGGCGGGAGGCTCGGGGGTTTCGGGCGCGTAGCCGTCGGCGTAGACCATGCTGGCCTCCTCGTCTTCGAAGTAGACCGGTTCGAAGTATCTCCAGATCAGCAGTTCGCCCCACTCGCTGAACTCCCAGTCGCCGTAGCCGGCCTCGGCGATGCAGTCGAGGAACGCGTACTCCTCGTCCTGGACGGCGGCGCGGTAGGTCAGGCTGAGCTCTTCCCAGTCCGCTTCCTCCTCGGGGCCGGAGGGGCGCCACTCCCAGTAGGTGTGGGTCCCCTCGCCGCCCTCGTCGTTCGTGACCTGCCGCGGCTCGCCGTAGAGGGCCTCGATCATTTCGAGCTTGCAGCCGCCGGGCTTGGGCTCGTCGTAGGATTCGCCCTCGACCTCGAGTTCGCCGTCGGACTCCTCTTCGAGGAGTTCCTCCTCGTAGGGCTCGCCGTCCTCGAGCCCGTCCTCGGGATCGAGGGTCCAGGAGTAGTACTCGTGGGCGTACTCGTCGCCGTAGTAGGCGGAGTACCAGTCGAACTGCTCTTGCGGGGAGAGTGACTCGAACTCGGAGTTGTCGACGTCGTCGAAGCCTTCCTCATCCTCGCCCGACCGCTCGTCCTGGTACTCATCGGCCTCGCCGGACTCCCAGGCCTCTTCCGCGTTGCTCCACTGGCCGAAGCCCCACTTCGCGGCGCTGTCGGCTTCGGGCAGGAACGACTCGTACGGGTAGTAGTCGGTGAGGGACTCCAGCTCGAAGGCCTCCCAGGTCTGCATCTCCCACTGGTCGTGGACGGTGTGGCCCTGCTCTTCGAGGCAGTTCTGGATGATGCGGTACTCGGCCTCGGACAGGTCGGCTTCGAGGCCGTAGGTCTCGTTCATCAACTCGACCAGGCGGGTCTCGTCGCCGCCTCCCTCGTCGTCACCGCCGTACACGCCGCAGGAGCTGGTGGCGACCAGCGCAGCGGCGCCGAGGAGCGCTGAGGCTCGCTTCCCTTGTCTCATTTCGGGCTTCCCTCCGGGTCCTCGTTCGTCTTCCATGGAGACGTCTTGACATGGAGACGTGACCAGTGCCCGGTTTCGTTGCAGGTGCCTCGAGTCGTTACATATCCGATATCTAGAGGTTATGGGCGGATGAGGGATGTTCCGCCGAATTCATGGAGATGCCCGGGCCGCGCCCCATCTGCGCGACCCGGGCGGTACCCCGATTCATTCGGCCGACGGCGCCTTCGGGCGCCTATGCGGAAGACGCCTGGGGAACCGTGAATCGTTGCAAGCGGATCGGAGTTTTTCTCCGGGCACGAAAGAACCGGGGCCGCTCCGCCTTCCGGCGGTGCGGCCCCGGTTCGCACAGGGCTGGGAGGCCCCTTCTGCGGTCGCTGAGCGCGGCTCCTACTTCAGGGAGACCGTCGCGCCGGCGCCCTCGAGGGCTTCCTTGGCCTTGTCGGCGTCTTCCTTGCTCGCGCCTTCGAGGACGGCCTTGGGCGCGCCTTCGACGAGCTCCTTGGCTTCCTTCAGGCCGAGGCTGGTGATGCCGCGGACTTCCTTGATGACCTTGATCTTCGACTCACCGGCGGACTCGAGGACCACGTCGAAGGTGGTCTTCTCCTCGACGGCCTCGGCACCGGCGGCCGGGCCTGCGGCGGCGACGGCGACCGGGGCGGCGGCGGTGACGTCGAACTCTTCCTCGAACGCCTTCACGAACTCGGAGACCTCGAGAAGGGTCATCTCCTTGAAGGTCTCAAGAAGCTCTTCGGTGGACAGCTTAGCCATGGTGTTTCCTTTCTAAAGTCTGTGGCCGGCGGGGTTACTCCCCGCTGGCCGCCTTCTTGTCTTGCAGCGCCGCACCGAGACGCGCCACCTGCGAGGCAGGGGCGGCGAGGACGGCAGCGGTCTTCTGCGCGTTGGCCTTGAGCGCACCGGCCAGCTTCGCGAGGAGCACTTCGCGCGACTCGAGGTCGGCGAGTCGGGTGATCTCTTCGACGGAGAGGGACTTGCCCTCCATGAATCCGCCCTTGATCACCAGGGCTTCGTGCTCTTTGGCGAACTGGCGCAGGCCCTTCGCGGCTTCAACCGGGTCGCCTTCGATGAAGGTGATCGCGGTGGGGCCGGTGAACAGGTCGTCCAGACCGGTAACGCCGGCCTGAGTCGCCGCTCGCTTGGCAAGGGTGTTCTTTGCGACGCGGTAGCGCGTCCCCTCGCCGAGGGAACGCCGAAGTTCCTGCAGCTCTTCGACGCTCAGCCCGCGGTACTCGGTGAGCACGGCGGCCGACGCGTTCGAGAAGCGGTCGGTCAGCTCGGCGATGGCGGCTTGCTTGTCCGCCGGGTATTCCTGTCGTTCAGCCATGTTTCCCTCCTTTCTCGGCTGATGCATCCCCAACCGTCACGGGGGCGACAAAAAAGGCGCCCCCTCGGGACGCCTCAGCACTTGACGGAGGTCAACCGGTAATGGCCGACACCATGGTCGCTTCGAGTCGCCCTACGTTGGTCCCGGATGGTTTACAACCGCGCGAGGCGGTGACCTACGGTCTTCGGGTTGTGGAAAACGAAGCAAGCTTATCAGGGGAAACGAAGAGGCCCCGGCGCAGGAGCCTGCGCCGGGGCCACGTCACACTCGCCGTTACTTGGCGGCCTTCACGGCCGCCGGGTCGACCGGAATGCCCGGGCCCATCGTGGTGGTCAGCGTGACCTTCTTGACGTAGACGCCCTTGGAGCTGGCCGGCTTGAGTCGCTGCACCTCTTCGAGGGCGGCGGCGTAGTTCTCGGCGATCTGCTCGGACGAGAAGCTCGTCTTTCCGATGATCAGGTGCAGGTTGGCGTGCTTGTCGACGCGGAAGGAGATCTTCCCGCCCTTGATCTCGGTGACCGCCTTGGCGACGTCCGGGGTGACCGTGCCCGTCTTCGGGTTCGGCATCAGGCCGCGCGGGCCCAGGATCCGCGCGATCCGGCCGATCTTGGCCATCTGGTCGGGCGTGGCGACGGCGGCGTCGAAATCGAGCCAGCCTTCGGAGATCCGCTTGACGAGTTCGTCGGAGCCGACCTCGTCGGCACCGGCCTCGACAGCGGCCTCGGCCTTGTCGCCTTCGGCGAAGGCGATGACGCGGACGGTCTTGCCGGTGCCGTGGGGCAGGGAGACGGTGCCGCGGACGAGCTGGTCGGCCTGGCGCGGGTCGACGCCGAGGCGCATGGCGACCTCAACGGTGGCGTCGAACTGCGTCGGCGAGGTCTCCTTGGCGAGCTCGGCGGCCTCGGTGGGCCCGTAGAGCTGCGTCTTGTCGACCTTCTTTGCGAGGTCGGAGTATTTCTTGCTGCGCTTCATGATCCATCCTTCGGATGTCGTGGTGAGGGCGAGCGCTCGCCCTTCCACAGGGTTGGCTTATTCGACGGTGATGCCCATGGAGCGGGCGGTGCCCGCGACGATCTTCGAGGCGGCGTCGAGGTCGTTGGCGTTGAGGTCGGGGAGCTTCTTCTCCGCGATCTCGCGCACCTGGGCCTCGGTCACCTTGCCGACCTTGGCCTTGTGCGGCTCGCCCGAGCCCTTGGCGACGCCTGCGGCCTTGAGCAGCAGCTTCGCCGCCGGCGGGGTCTTGAGGACGAACGTGAACGAACGGTCCTCGTACACCGTGATCTCGGCGGGCAGGACCTCGCCGCGCTGCGATTCGGTGGCCGCGTTGTAGGCCTTGCAGAACTCCATGATGTTGACGCCGTGCTGACCGAGGGCGGGACCCACCGGCGGAGCCGGAGTGGCCTGGCCACCCGCGAGTTCCAGCTTGAACGTCACAACGGCCTTCTTGTTGGGAGCCATCGTGTCCTTCTCTTCCTGGGCTGACACGGGGCGTTGAGCCCCGTCTTTGAATGGCGCGCGCCCGCGACCAGCAGGCACGCAACTTTTCTAGGGTACCCTGCGCACCGCCGCGGACGGCAATGGCAGGTGTGAGCTGTAACCGAGCCAACTCATGGCCCGCTACAGCTTGGAGACCTGGTTGAAGTTCAGTTCGACCGGGGTCTCTCGCCCGAAGATCGAGACCAGGACCTTGAGCTTCTGCTGCTCGGCGTTGATCTCGGCGATCGTGGCGGGCATGGAGGCGAAGGCGCCGTCGACGACGGTGACCGACTCGCCTTCGGTGAAGTCGACCTTGATCTCGGGCTCTTGGGAGGCGGCCTCCTCAGAGGTTGCCTCGGTGGCCGGCTTCTGCTCCGGCGGCAGCAGCCACTGGATGACCTCGTCCAGCGGGAGCGGGCTGGGGCGGTCGGTGCGGTCGACGACGCCGACGAAGCCGGTGACGCCCGGCGTGTTGCGCACGACCGAGTAGGACTCGGGCGTCATCTCCATCCGGACCAGCACGTAGCTGGGGAAGACCTTCGCCTCTACCTTGGACCGCTTGCCGTTCTTGATCTCGACTTCGGTGTGGGTGGGGACTTCGATCTGGTAGATGTAATCCTCCATGTCAAAGGACTGGATCCGGTTCTCCAGGTTCGATCGGACCCGGTTCTCGAAGCCGGCGTAGGAGTGCAGCACGTACCACTCGCCGGGCGCGAAGCGCAGCTTGGCGCGCAGCGCCTCGGCCGGGTCGATGTCGGGCTCGCCGCTCTCGGACTCGACCTCGGCGGTCATGGTCTCGACGGCCTCGAGGTCGGACTCCTCGTCGGCGCTCGCGCCCTTCGCCGCGGCCGCCTTGGCCTCGGCGTCGATCTTGAAGGCTTCGTCGAACTCAGACACGCTTGGCTCTCATTCCGGCTCTTCCCCGCACCCGCGGGGATCCACAATTCTCTCTTGACTGCGGTGAACGATCCGCAGAATCACCCGGCTTCTCGTAGGTCGCCGCGGCTCCTTAACAGGCACGCGCCGGCAGAGCCAGCGCGCGTTATACCACTAGAGTAACTGGTGGCCCGGACAAGGCACCTCAGGCACCTCGGAAACGGCGCGGGTCACGCCTCGAAGGGGAGCTTAGGAGTCGGCTCCGAAGGCACGGCGGATCAGGTCGCCGAAGAGCAGGTCGAGACCGCCGATGTAGGCCATCATGATGCCGACGAAGACCAGCACGACGATGCTGTAGGTCACCAGTTGGCGGCGGGTGGGGTAGACGACCTTGCGGAGCTGCTCGACGACCTCGCGGAGAAAGCGTCCCAGCAGCTTGAAGGGGTTGCGCCCGGGCCTTCCCTCGCCGCGCTTGGGCGTGGGACGACCTTTGCCCGCGGTCGTGTCGGAGCGGCTGGTGTCGTCGGCCACGTCGGCTTCCTCCAGGGTTCGTCGGCTGAGTGAACGTCAGCGTCTTCTGCGTGGGGCACTCAGAACCGGAGCATACCGTACGTGCCGATCAGGCCTCGCTTCCGTCGCCGTGGTCCTGGGCGGCGCGGCGCGCCCTGAGGCGGGCGGTCCAGCGTTCGCCCATGCCCTGGACCTCGTCGAGCCAGAACTGCATGAACTCGGCCGTCTGCTCCAGGCGGTCGCGGCCGGGGCCGGGGGGCAGGGTGTCCATGCCTTCGAGCGCGAGCGACTTGTAGCGCTCGATGAGCGGGGAGCGTTCGAGGATGATCGAGCCCCAGATGTCGTCCTCGTTCAGCTGGTACACGTCGGCTCTGGTGCCGGGGCGCCGTCCCTTGAACAGCAGGCCCATGGTGGTGAGTTCGCGTACGGCGCCGGAGATGGCGGCGAGGCTGACGTCGAGGCCGTCGGCGAGTTCGGCGGCGGTGTAGGAGGCGGCGTCGTCGGCGAGGATGTAGCTGAAGACCCGGGCGGACATGCGCTGCACGCCGCTGGCGATGAGGATCTCGGAGAAGCGCTCGACGTAGTCGAGGAGGTCGGCGCGTTCTCTCAAGCGGTCCGGCATCGTCATTCCCCCTAGTCAGCGGCCTTCATCGTATGCCAACCGATCATACATTTCACAACTTTATGAAATTTGTGATAGCTTCTTGGGATGACCTCAGTCATCCACACCGAGAAACTGGTCAAGCGCTTCGGCCACGTGACCGCGCTCGACGGACTCGACCTCGAAGTCGCCGAAGGCCAGACCCACGGCTTCCTCGGCCCCAACGGGGCCGGCAAGTCCACCGCAATCCGCGTCCTGCTCGGGATGCTCAGAGCCGACGGCGGCGCCGCCCGCCTCTTCGGGGCCGACCCGTGGAGCGACGCCGCCGAGCTCCACCGCAGGCTCGCCTACGTGCCCGGCGACGTCGCCCTCTGGCCCGGACTGTCCGGCGGCGAGACCATCGACGTCCTCGGGCGGCTGCGGGGCGGGATCGACAAGCGCAAGCGCGACGAGCTGCTGGAGCGCTTCGACCTCGACCCGCGCAAGAAGGGCCGCTCCTACTCCAAGGGCAACCGGCAGAAGGTGGCGCTCGTGGCCGCCTTCGCCGCCGACGTCCCGCTGCTGCTGCTCGACGAGCCCACCTCCGGTCTCGACCCGCTCATGGCAGCCGTGTTCAACGAGTGCGTACGCGAGGTCGCCGCCGAAGGCAAGACCGTGCTGCTGTCCAGCCACGTCATGAGCGAGGTCGAGGCGCTGTGCGAGAAGGTCAGCATCATCCGCAAGGGCGTCGTCGTCGAGTCGGGGACGCTCACCGAGATGCGGCACTTCACCCGCTCGCAGATCCACGCGACCTTGAAGAACCCGGTCAGAGGACTCGGCGACCACGAAGGTGTCCACGATCTCAAGGCGGACGGCCTCGACGTGCGGTTCCAGGTCGACGCCGGGGCGCTCGACGACGTGCTCACGCAGCTGGCCGTCTCCGGCGTGGCCGCACTGACCTGCGAGCCGCCCTCGCTGGAGGAGCTGTTCCTGCGCTACTACGGCGATGAACTGGCCTCCAGGGGCCTCGACAACGGCAACGGGGACTAGCCATGGCCACCGCTACCGCCGCATCTTCGACCGCGCGCGAGCAAACGCTCGGCACGCTAGCCGGCACCGGCAGGCTGCTGCGCTTCCAGGCCCGTCGCACCAGGGTCTACCTGACCGGCTGGTTCGTCGGCCTGGTCGGCATGTCCTGGCTGGTCGCCGCGAGCTTCCCCGAGCTGTACCCGTCGCCCGAGGACCGCGCCGAGTTCGCGCTCACCGTCGACACGCCCGCGATGCGGTCGATGACCGGGCCGGGCGAGTACCTCGACGCCTACGCCGCCAGCACCGGCGCGATGTTCGCCCACCAGATGATCCTGTGGACCGGGGCGATCGCCGCGGTCATGTTCATCCTGCTCATCACCCGCCTGACCCGCTCCGACGAGGAGACCTCGCGTCTGGAGGTCATCCGTTCCCTGCCGGTGGGCCGCCGCTCCGACCTGGCCGCCGCGCTGATGCTGGCCGCGTTCGCGGCCGTGGCGCTCGGCCTGCTGATGGCGCTGGCCGTCTCCGGCATGCAAGGGGTCGACGCCGAAGGCGCGCTGCTGTACGGGCTCGGATTCACCGCGATCGGCATCGTGTTCGCCTCCGTGACCGCCGTGGCCGCCCAGCTCGCGAGCTACGGGTCGAGCGCCAACGGGCTCGCGTTCGGCACGCTGGGCTTCACCGTGCTCATGGGCGCGATCGGCAGCGCCCAGGAGAGCTGGCCGTTGTGGCTCTCACCAGTCGGATGGGCGCAGCTGACATACGTGTTCACACCCGAGCAGCGCTGGTGGCCGCTCGCCGTCGCCGCGGTCGTCGGAGCTCTCCTGGTCTGGCTGGCGTTCGCGCTGGTCGCCAAGCGCGACTTCGGTCTCGGCATGCTCCCGGGACGGCCCGGGCCCTCGATCGCCGCACCCGGCTTGAACAGCATCGGCACGCTGACGTTCCGCCTCACGCGCGGACTGCTGTGGGCCGGCGTCATCACGATGCTGGTGCTCGGCGCCGCGTACGGCTCGGTCGTCGGATCCGCCGACGACATGCTCTCCGGGCTCTCGGACACGCAGCGCCAGCTCATCGACCAGGGCGGGGGCAGCATGGCGGAGAACTTCTCGGCCACGATCGCCAAGATCGACGCGTTCTTCGCGACGATCTTCGGGCTGCTGGTCATCGGCCGGGCGAGAAAAGAGGAAACCGGGGGGCGCGGAGAGCTCCTGGCCTCCGCGCCCGTCCCCCGGTCCGGCTGGCCCGGCTCGTACCTGCCCGCGGCACTACTCGTCAGCGCCACGGCCACAGTCGTCGGCGGGATCGGCCTCGGACTCGCCGCCGCCGGCTCGGTCGGCGACTGGTCCTACTTCGGCAAACTGCTGCTCGCCTCCGTCATCCAGATCCCCGCCGTCTGGGTGATGGTGGCGCTCGCGTTCGCCTGCTTCGGCTGGCTGCCGCGGGCGGGCTGGCTGCGCTGGCTGCCATGGGTGTACACGTTCGTGGTCGGGTACTACGGGGACCTGCTGGAAGTGCCGGGCCGGGCCAGAGACGTCTCGCCGTTCGAGCACGCCGGCGCGTACCCGGCCCAGGACGTGGAGTGGCTGTCGATCGCCGTGCTGCTCGTCGTCGGGGCCGCGATCGCGGCGCTCGGCCTTGCGGGAGTCCGGCGCCGCAATCTCCACTTCGCCTAGCCGGTTGTCAGACCCCTGTGGTTGAGTAGGCACCCATGAGGGGGCCGGCCGAACTTCGATACGAGCTGATCGATCCGCCCGCTGCGCCGTCCGAGTTCACACTCGACGAGGCGCAGCGGGCGGTCGTCGCCCACGCCTCGGGCCCGATGCTGGTGCGCGGCGGGCCGGGCACCGGCAAGACCGAGGCGCTCATCCGAAGTGCCGCGGCGCGAATCGAGGCCGGCACCGACCCGGCTTCGGTGCTCGTGCTCGGGCTCCGGCGGCAGGACACCGCCTATCTGCGCGGGCGCGTGAACGCCCTGACGGCCCCGCGATCGGCCGCCGAGGTCGGCACGTTCACCTTCCCGGCCTTCGCGTTCGCGGTACTGCGGGCCGCCGCCGTCGCCGACGGCCGAGAGGAGCCGCGGCTGCTCACCGGACCGGAGGCCGACGCGCTCATCCGCTCCATGCTCGCCGCCGAGGACTTCGGCTGGCCTGAAGGGCTCTCGGAGGCGCTGCGCACGTACGCGTTCGCGCAGCAGCTGCGGGACCTGGTGCTGCGCTGCGGCGAGCGCGGCGTCTCCGAGCGAGCCCTGGCCGCGTTCGGCCGCGAGCACGACCGGCCCGAGTGGATCGCCGCCGCGCGCTTCTACGACCGCTACGTCACGACGCTGGCCGTCCAGTCGGTCGCCAGCGCCCTGTACGACTCGGCCGAGATCGTCCGCGCCGCCGCGGTCGAGCTGCGCGAGCGTCCCGACCTGCTGCCGCGCCCGGCATGGGTGTTCGTCGACGACCTCCAGGACGCCACTCCCGCGCACCTCGAACTGCTGGAGCTGCTGGCCGGGGGCGGCGGCAACCTGGTAGCCGCGGCCTGCCCGGACGAGGCCGTATTCGGTTACCAGGGCGGCGACCCCGAGGCCGTCCGCGACTTCCCCGACCGTTTCGCCACGCCCACCGGCGAGGACGCGCCGACGGTGCAGCTGGCGAACACCCACACGGTCGCGCTGGCGCCCTTGGCGGCCACCACGACGCTGTCACGGCGGCTGCGAGGCCCGGACCGCGACCGGCGGCGCGGCACCGACTCCGAAGAGGAAGGATCGGTGGCGGTGGTGCATCTGCCGTCGGCCACGCGGGAGGCCGTCCACATCGCCGACACCGTGCGGCGCGCGCACCTGCTCGACGGCACCGCATACAGCGACATGGCCGTCGTCGTCAAGTCCGCCTCGGCGATCGGGCAGCTGCGCCGGGCGATGCAGCACGCGGGCGTGCCCACCCGGCAGGCCGCCGACGACGTGCCGCTCCCGGCCCACACCACCGTCAGGGACCTGCTGCGGATCATCCTCATCGGACGCCAACCCGGCAGGCTCGACGAGTCCACCGCGGCGGGGCTCCTCCACTCCGCGTACGGCGGCGCCGACCCGTTCGCCGAGCGGCGCCTGCGCCAGGAGCTGCGGCGCATCGCCGTCGCCGCCGACGACTTCTCCCCCGCGTCCGACCTGCTCGTGGAGGCCCTCAGCGACCCCGGCGAGATCGCCTCGCTCCCGGACGAGGCGTGGGCCGAGCCGGCCCGGCGGCTCTCGACGCTGTTCGAGGCCGCCCGTTCCGGGCACGGGGTGTGCGAGGTGCTGTGGGCGGTGTGGGAGGCCTCGGGCATGGGTGAGCGGCTGCGCCGCCGGGCCCTGTCCCCGGACCGGCGCGCGCAGCGCGCCGACGCCGAACTCGACGCGGTCATCGCCCTGTTCGACCTCGCCGCGGACTACGAGCACAAGCAGCCCGGAGCGGGCGTCGACGTGTTCTGCGAGCACGTGCTGCACCAGGAGCTCCCCGGCGACTTCCTGTCGGCCGCAGCCGACGTCGGCGACGCGGTCACGCTCACCACCGCGCACGCCGCCCACGGCAGGCAGTGGGAGTTCGTCGTCGTCGCCGGGGCGCAGGAGGGTGTGTGGCCCAACCTGCGCCTGCGCGGGTCGGTTCTGGGCGCCGAGGCGCTGGTCGACCTCCTCGACGGGAGGGCCGACGTGGACGCCGTCGCGCAACTGCTCGACGAGGAGCGGCGGCTGTTCTATGTGGCCTGCACGCGGGCGCGGAAGGCGCTGACCGTGACCGCCGTCGACTCCGACGACATGCAGCCCAGCCGGTTCAGCGCCGAGCTCGGGGTCGAGCCGGCCACGCCGCCGCGCAGCGTGCGCCCGTTGAGCCTCGCGTCGCTGGTCGCGCGGCTGCGCGAGGTCGTCGTGGACACCCGGCACCCCGGCCGCGAGGCCGCGGCGGCGCAGCTTCGGCGCCTCGCCGAGGCCCTCGTGCCCGGCGCCGACCCGGCGAGCTGGTGGGGCCTGGCCGAGCTGTCCGACGAGCGCGCGCTCGCCCTGGCCGGGGAGAGGATCAGGATCTCGCCGTCGCAAGTGGAGAAGACGCAGCAGTGCGGGCTGCGGTGGGTCCTCGAATCCCACGGCGGCGACGACGGCGACCTGCTGCCGAGGCACATGGGCACCCTCCTGCACGCCGCCGCCGAAGCCGTCGCCGAATCCCCCGGCGCCGAACCCGCCGAGGTGATGGAGCGAGTCGTCGGCGAGCACTTCGACCGGCTGCCGTTCGAAGCGCCGTGGCAGGCCGAGCAGGAACGCAGGCGCGTCTCCGGCGCGGTCGAGCGATTCGCGAGCTGGCTGCGCGCCAACGAGCGCGAGCTGCTCGGCGCCGAGCGGTCCTTCCGCGTCGAGCTCGCGATCGGGCCGCCCGGCGTCGAAGTCGTCATGTCCGGCCAGGTCGACCGGCTCGAACGCGACGCGGACGGCCGCGTCTACGTCGTCGACCTCAAGACCGGCAAGCAGGTCCCCAGCCAGAAGGACACCGAGGAGAACCCGCAGATGGGCGCCTACCAGCTCGCCGTCGCCGAAGGCGCCTTCGAGGAGGGCTCGGAGGCGGGAGGCGCCGAACTGGTCTACCCGAGCAAGGACGCCAGGTCGATCACCGTCCGCTCGCAGGGCCCGCTCGGCGAAGCCGAGAACCCCGACTGGGCGAGAGACCTCGTCGCCGACACCGCGAACCAGATGGGCGGGGCCACCTTCGAAGCCCGGCACTCCGGCAAGTGCACCACCTGCTCGGTCCGGAACTGCTGCCCCATCGCCGACGAGGGACGGCAGGTCACCGATGAGTAGACGCCACCCGTACAGCGCCGTCGGGATAGCGAACCGGCTCGGGCAGCCCACGCCCACCACCGAGCAGCAGGCGGTCATCGAGGCCGGGCCCGCGCCGCTGCTCGTGGTCGCCGGCGCCGGTTCGGGGAAGACCACCACGATGGCCGACCGGGTCGTGTGGCTCATCGCCAACCAGGTCGCCCGGCCCGAGCACGTCCTCGGCCTCACGTTCACGCGCAAGGCCGCCGCGGAACTGGCCGCGCGGGTGCGAGAGAAGCTCGGCAAGCTCGCCGAGGGGATCCCCGAACTGTCAGAGCTGCACGGCGAGCCGACCGTCTCCACCTACAACGCTTACGCGGCGAGCCTCGTGTCCGAGCACGGCATCCGCATCGGCGTGGAGCCCAACACGCGGGTGGTCACCGAGACCGGGCGCTGGCAGCTCGCGCGCGACCTCGTGACGGCCTGGGACGGGGAGATGACCGAGTTCGACGTCGGCGTCGACAATGTCACCGAACTGGTGCTGCGCCTGGCCGGCGAGCTGGCCGAGCACCTGCGCGACGGCGAGGACCTGCGCTCCTTCGACCGGCACATGGCGATCGAACTCGAACAGCGGCGAGCGAAGAAGGACAACGCGGACTTCCGTTCGTTCGTGGCGCTGCTGCGCAAGCACGGTCAGCTGCTGCCGCTGGTCGAGGCATGGGAACGGCGCAAGCGGGAGCACAGCGTCATGGACTTCGCCGACCAGCTCTCGCTCGCCGCCGAACTCGTGGCGCTCTCGCCGGAGATCACGCGGACCGAGCGGGACCGGTGGCGGGTGGTGCTGCTCGACGAATACCAGGACACGTCGCACTCACAGGTGACGCTGCTGCGGGAGCTGTTCGGCGGCGGGCACCCGGTGACGGCCGTCGGCGACCCGAACCAGTCGATCTACTCCTGGCGCGGAGCCTCGGCCGGGACGCTCCAGCGGTTCCCCGCCGACTTCCCCGCCCCGTCTGGCGAGGCCGCGTCCACCGTGTACCTGACCAGGTCGTGGCGGAACCGGGCCCGGATCCTCGACGTCGCCAACGGAGTGTCGGCGCCGCTGCGCGCCGGGACGGTGCCGCCGCTGACCGCCGGGGTCGACGGGGACGGCCTGGTCGAGGCGGCCATGCACCTGACCATGGACGACGAGGCGGCGTGGATAGCCGAGCGGCTGCTCGAGGCCTGGGACCCGGCGGGCACCGAGACGGCGGCAGTGCTGGTGCGCAAGCGGCGCCAGATCCCCCCGCTGCACCGGGCTCTGACAGCCGCGGGACTGCCGGTGCAAGTCGTGGGGTCGCTGGGCCTCCTGTACTACCCGGAGGTCGCCGAAGTCGTCGCGATGCTGCGAGCCGCCGCCGATCCGACGAACGGGCCGGCGCTCATGCGGCTGCTGGCCGGGGCGCGGTGGCGGATCGGCCCGCGGGACATCGGCGCACTGTGGAGCAGAGCGCGGGAGCTCGCTCCGGACCTGCGCGGGTTCGAACCGGACGCCGGGGTCGAGGCCGAGGCGTCGCTGGCGGACGCGCTGGCCGACCCGGGAGAGCCTGGAAACTACTCGGCGCTGGGACTGCTGCGGTTCGGGCAGCTCCACGAGGAGCTGACTTGGATCAGGAGCCGACTGGGGCAGAGCCTCCCGGACGTAGTCGGCGACGTGATCGCGCATACCGGCTTGGACGTGGAGGTCATGCTCCACCAGGGCGACCTGTCCAACCTGGATGAATTCACCGATATCGCGGCATCGTACGAGAACGACACGAGCGCCGCGAGCATCCCGGGGTTCCTTTCGTACCTCGAATCGGCGGCCGAGCGGGAACGCGGCCTCGTCGTGGAAGGCGCGAAAGAGGCGGGCGGTGTGGTGCAGCTGATGACGGTCCACGCCGCGAAGGGCCTGGAGTGGGACGTGGTGTCGGTGCCGGGACTGTGCGAGGGGATCCTGCCGAGCGGCGGGGCGGTCTCGACGTGGGTGACCGACGCCTCGAGGCTGCCGTATCCGCTGCGCGGCGACGCGGCGAACCTGCCGCTGCTGTACCTGGAGGAGGCCCGCACACCGGCCGAGGTCGCGAAGGCGCTGCGCGCCTTCAGGTCCGATGACAAGGACGCCAGGCTCGACGAGGAGCGCCGACTGGCCTATGTGGCACTGACGAGAGCGCGCCATACGCTGCTGGCGAGCGGGTACTGGTGGGACGCGGAGAAGAACGGGAGCCGCGAGCCTGCGCCGTATCTGGAGGAGGCGCGTGATGCGGGGGCGCTGGTCGCCGCTTGGACCGAACCGGGCCCGTCGAACCCGCTCGAAGACCAGGCCAGGACGGCGCAGTGGCCGAAGGCGGCGCCGCTGGGCTCCCGGCAGGAGGCGTTCGCCGAGGCGGCCGATCTGGTGATCGCGGCGGGCGATCTGAGCGACGCTCCGGCTGCCAGGCAGTGGGCCGAGGAGGCGGAACTGCTGCTGGCCGAGCGGGACGAGCGCGAATCGGGCGTGGTGCGGCTGCCGCGGCCCGAACGGCTGTCGACCTCGCAGCTGATGGCGATGCGGGAGGACGAGGAGACCTTCGCAGCGGCGAGGCGCCGGCCGATGCCGCAGCCTCCGCGGGAGGTCACCCAGCGGGGAACGGAGTTCCACTCGTGGGTGGAGGAGTTCTTCGGCGGTGGGACCCTATTCGACCCGGCGGACCTGCCTGGAGCGGCGGACGAGACGGTCGCCGACGAGGACTTGGCCCGGCTCAAGGAGACCTTCAAGGGCTCCGAATGGGCGAGCCGGCAGGTCGTCGCGCAGGAAGTCCCGTTCGTCGTCGAGTTCGAAGGGACGGTCGTGCGGGGCCGCATCGACGCGGTGTTCGCCGGCGAGGACGGCGGCTTCGACATCGTCGACTGGAAGACCGGGCGCCCGCCTCGGGGCGAGGATGCCGAGCACGCGGCGTTCCAGCTTCGCGTGTACCGGAGGGCGTGGTCGCGGTTGAAGGGCGTGCCCGAGTCACGCATCCGCACGGCGTTCTACTACGTCGGCGCAGACCACACCTGGTGGCCCGAGCTCGACTAAGAAAAAGGGCTGCCCTGGGAGGTCTGGGCCTGAGGTGTCTGGGGGCGGTGTCTGGGGGCTGGGAGCACGCCTGGGGAGGCCGGAAATGGCCCTTGGGCGGTTGGCGGCATCTTCCACGTGGGTGGTTGTTGTGCGCCAAGGGCGGCAGCGACGGGGAGGTGGAGGGATGTTCGAGGATGTGTTGCGGGGGTCGGGCGCGCGTGGGGCCGGGCGGCCGGTGAGTTTCGCTCGTGTTGTGTTGGGCGGCAGGCGGTCCGGGGCCCGAAC
>NZ_JAKZEW010000002.1:0-223 GCF_022548875.1 Glycomyces sp. L485
AACCCGGACAGGCACCAGCACCGGCCTCGCAGACCGAGACCAGGACCGCGAGCGAGCCCGAGCGCGGCACCGGACCCGAACACGGGCCCCGAACCGGAACGGGAACCGGACCCAAGCGAAACTCCGAACCGGACTCCGATCCGGGCTCCGGACCGGGCTCCGGACCGGGCGGACGCTTCCGTCCCGAAGACGAGCACGCCCCCACACCAGCAACACCGCCAGC
>NZ_JAKZEW010000002.1:381-729 GCF_022548875.1 Glycomyces sp. L485
GAAACGAATGAACCGCTGATCCCGGTGCGCTCGAACGTGATCGAAGATCCCATCCCGTTCTTACCCTGCCCGCCGCGGGAGGCCGTGGCGGGGAAGGCGCCTCATACAGCCGCCAGCTCGAAACCGGAAACGGCTTCGAGCCATTCCCCGTGTCCAGGACCAGAACACCACACCCAAGCGGCCCGAGACTCCGTGCTCGACCGGCTCGAACCTCCACACCCGGCCAGCTCAATCCTCCACACCCCCGCAGCCCACCAACCCACGCCCCCAGCCACCGAACCGGTCCCTAGAGTCCTGCTCCTGCTCGTGCTCCCCACGACCGGCCTCCGTGGCCGACGACCCGCCCCC
>NZ_JAKZEW010000002.1:897-251480 GCF_022548875.1 Glycomyces sp. L485
CTCATCGCTGATCGATTGAAGCCCAAGCGAGAGGCACCGGGGAGCCGAAGACCCCACCCCCTCCCAACCATCCACCTCGTCATCGCCGCCGCCCTTGGCGCAGAACAACCATCCACCCCACACCGCTCCCGCCAGCGCCCCCGCGGCCATTGCCGGGCTCCCAAGGCGCACCCCTCCGACTTTGCGCTTGGACGCATCCCGATGAAAACGAACAGCCCGCGGTCGCTGACATGCCTTGAGCCCTGACCAACCGCCTGAACTGGTCCCGGAGACGAGTTCGGCCCCAGCGATCCCGCTGAGGCCGTTCGATTCGGAGGTCAGGTGGAAGCGGTCGGCGGACTGTCAGGCTTCTCGCCTTCGAGGCGGGTGCGCATGTCCTCGTAAGTGTCCGCGTCGATCTCGCCCGAGGCGTAGCGCCTGTCGAGGATCTCGCGCGGCGAGCCGTGCTGGACCGGATAGGGGGCCCTTACCGGCGGCCTCGGCCCGAGTGGGGCCTCCGGCTTGGTCAGGCGCAGGATCGACCAGACGATAAGGGCGATGAGTGCGGCCCAGAACAGGAAAGTCAGGAGTCCCCAGACCCAGCCGACTCCGTCGTAGTAGTAGTGCGGTCCGTGCATTGTCGGTTCCCACCCTCCATGTTTCGGTTGAGTGGTTCCGACTTCATCATCCGTTGCGTGAACAGGGCTGCATAAAGGCTTAGGGCCGGATCAGAGTTTCACAGCCGGTCGACGACCTGCACGTGTCCGGGCGCGAAGGACGCGAGCCGGGCGAGGAGCTGCTGGGGGTCGGGGTCGAAGTCGTTGCAGCGCATGGCCAGGTCAAAGCCGGCGACAAGGCCCTCAGTGGCGCGGTTGGCTTCGCGAAGGACCGAGCGGGCGATGAACCCGGGGCGATCGGAGCCGCCTCGGCCGAGGTAGACGTCTGTGGCGAGCAGCAGGTACGAGTGCCCTCTGCGCCGGGAACCGACGGTGATCGCCGCGAGCTCTTCGACATTGCTCCAAGGGATGAGAAGGACCTTCCCGAAGCTGGGGCGCACGCGCAGTCCGAAGTGGTTGACCTGCAACTGCGGTGGTCGGACGAGCGGCGCGAGGAGGAACAACGCTCCCAGGGCGGACACGGCGGTGAAGAAGCCGGGGAGCGCGACGACCGGGTTGGCCTCACCGGAGTCGAGGGTGTCGGGCTCGGTGTGGACCAGCCAGAGGAGCGCGCCGATACCCGCGGCGCACACGAGGGCGTAGAGGACCAGCGAGGAGATCCGGCGGGTCGGGGCGGAGCGTTCGACGACGGTCCAGTCCGAGCTTCTTGGCACCGGGTCACCTCCTGACCGCAACTGTAACCAGCGCCGTCGAACCGGCCGTCCCGGGCGGCGAGAGCGGACATGCGACTGAGATGCCAATCAAGGGTGAATGCGCAGCGCATTCGGGGTGAAGAGACGCGAATGAGCGGTGGTATCCGGCGCGGCGGCGACGTGGGGGTCCCTGGTGCGCGGGCCCCATCCGTACACTGGTGGCAACCACCCGGTGTCCGCTTCGTCCGCCCCTCACGGTGAAGCTCGGGAGCCGAACCTCGGCTCCGGGCGTCGGATCATATTGTCCAGCCGGCACCGCCGGATCAGATAGTCCAGTTATTGGGGGGTTCTCGTGCCGGCGATCCCGGATGAAGGCCTACGCGCGACACTGGCCACGATGGCTCCCGGAACGGCGCTGCGCGACGGCTTGGAACGCATCCTGCGGGGCCGCACCGGCGCACTCATCATCGTCGGCTGCGACGACGCGGTGGAGACGATGTGCACCGGCGGGTTCGAGCTCGACATCGAGTTCTCGGCGACCCGCCTGCGCGAACTGTGCAAGATGGACGGCGCGGTGGTGCTGACGACGGACGGCTCGCGGATCGTGCGCGCCGGAGTCCACCTCATGCCCGACCCGACCATCTTCTCGGCCGAGTCGGGCACGCGACACCGCACCGCCGAACGCGTCGCCAAGCAGACCGGCTTCCCCGTCATCTCCGTCAGCCAGTCGATGCACACCATCGGCCTGTACATGGGCCCGATCCACCACCTGCTGGAGCCGTCGACGAAGATCCTCTCCCGCGCCAACCAGGCCCTGGCGACACTGGAGCGCTACAAGCAGCGCCTCGACGAAGTCGCGGGGAACCTGTCGAGCCTCGAGATCGAAGACCTCGTGACCGTCCGCGACGCGGTCACGGTCCTGCAGCGCCTGGAGATGGCCCGGCACATCGCCGACGAGGTCGAGGGCCACGTCATCGAACTCGGCACCGACGGGCGGCTCCTGGCGCTCCAGCTCGACGAGCTCATGGCCGGGGTCGACACCGACCGGGAGCTCATCGTCCGCGACTACCTGCCCGGCGGCACCGACTACCGCAAGGCCCTGCGCACCGTCGACGAGATGGGCTCCACCGAGCTGCTCGACCTGTCAGCGGTCGCCCGCTCGCTCGGGTACGGGTCCTCGCCCGACGCGCTCGAACGCCGTGTGAGCCCCCGCGGGTACCGGATGCTCGCCAAGGTGCCGCGCTTGACCGAGGCCGTGGTCGAACGCGTCGTCTCGCGCTTCGGCACCCTGCCCGAGCTCCTCGGCGTCTCCGTCGAGGACCTCCAGGGCGTCGACGGGATCGGCCCGGGGCGCGCGCAGAACATCCGCGAGAGCCTCACCCGCCTCGCAGAGGTGTCCATACTCGACCGGTACATCTGAGCTCTTCCGGGACCGACCCGCATGGTGGGCCCTAGGTCAGAGTGAGGGACGTGGGCGGGGAGACCGCCTCGCCGAGCCTGGCGCGAATCTCGTAGTCGCCCGCCGGCAATCTCCTGCGGTCACCTCCGCAGCCCGGGTCGGAGGCGCGTGAGTCGAGCGTGAACTCCGCGGTCTGGCCCGCGCCCGCCTCCAGTTCCACCGTGTTCGGCTCCGCCTCCTCGCAGTGCGCCGTCGAATAGACGACGTCCGATCCGGCCGCGAGCTCGACCTCCACCTCGCCGAGCTCGGCCGTGCACGTCGCCTCCGAACCGCTGGCGACCAGAACGCTCACCGGCACCTCGGCCCCCGAGCGCGCCTCGTCGAACGCCGCGACGACCTGCAGCAGCAGCTCCTCCTCGGCGCACGCGGCAATCGCCGGCTCCGTCGGCGACGGCGATGCGCTGCTCGGCTCCGCCTCCGGCGTCGGCGCGATGTGCGGACGCTTCAGCGTGCTCGACTGCGACGGCCGCACCCACTCCTGCGGCTCGGCCTCGCCGTCGACGCTGGCGCCGCCGCCCCCCGAGCCGAGCGCCTTGAACGCGAACACGACGACCACGATCAGCGCGACCGCCGCCCCCGCCACGATCGCCCGGCGCTGCCAGTAGACCGACGGCGGCTCCGAGCCCTTCACGAACCTGTCCTGGAAACGCTGCACTTCGGGACGCTAACCCACCCTCCCGGCGCATCGTCGGAACTACACGCGGAGAATGGGCGCATGCTCGCACCCGACCAGCTCGCCGAACGGCTCCTGCCCTGGTTCGACGCCCAGGGCCGCACCGACCTGCCCTGGAGGCGGCCCGGCACCACCGCCTGGGGCGTTCTCGTCTCCGAGGTCATGAGCCAGCAGACGCAGGTCGCGCGCGCCGCCCCCGTCTGGGAGGCGTGGATGGAGCGCTGGCCGACCCCCGCCGACCTCGCCTCGGCGCCCACCGCCGAGGTCCTCCGCGCCTGGGGCCGCATGGGCTACCCGCGCCGGGCGCTGCGGCTCCAGGAGTGCGCGCGCATCGTCGCCGAGCACCACGGCGGCACTGTCCCCTCCGACCCGGCCGAACTCGAGAAGCTCCCCGGCATCGGCGTCTACACCGCCGCCGCAGTCGCCGTGTTCCACTTCGGCAAGCGCCACCCGGTCGTCGACACGAACGTCCGCAGGGTCGTCGCGCGCCTCGGCGGCGAGGCCGACGCCGGCACCGCCACCACGAAGGCCGACCTGGCCGCGGCCGAGGCGCTCCTCCCGGCCGAGGCGAGGACGGCGTCCCGGGTGTCGTTGGCGCTCATGGAGCTCGGCGCGCTCGTCTGCACCGCCCGCAAGCCCGAATGCGGCGACTGCCCGGTGGGCGACGCCTGCGGATTCTCGGGGCAGGAGGTCCCGGCCGGTCCGAGCCGCAAGCGCCAGCGCTACAAGGGCACCAACCGGCACGTCCGCGGGGAGGTCATGAAGGTCCTCCGCGAAGCGGACGGACCGGTCGAACGGGGCCGGATCGACGCGGCCTGGCCTGATCCGCGCATGCTCGACGAGGCCGTCGCCCAGCTCATCGCAGAGGGGCTCATAGAGACCGACGAAAACGGTCGATTCGAGTTGCCGTCTTAGTGACAAGCGGCGTTCCCACTGCTAACGTATGAATTGAGAGAACTTCACGATGCTCGGTTGGTGCCGATTCTTAGAGTCGGCGGCTCTGGGTCCGACTCCGCTTCTCACACAAGCGGGGCACCGGACGGGCCAACAGGCCCGTGCTCACCGCCGGTGCCAGAGCCGACACACCTACCGCCAAGGCCGCCCCCGCGCGGCCGGCCAGGAACACGACGACGCGGCTCGCGCCATCACAACGTCGCGTCGACCGCGGACCAGCCGCATGAAAGCGGCCGAGGCGAATGCGAACGCCGTCAGGCGTCGCGACCGGGCAACGACGATGCCGCCGAGGTACCGCGCGCTCAGACCCCGGCGGCACCGTCACGTTTCAACCGGCCACCGCTTGCCGAACTCTATGGCGCCCGTTCAGGGCAAGAAAAACGCCGCCCGCACACGTGCTGACGGCTGCTGCCGGGTTCGGCGGGCCCTGAGGGAGGGCCCGCGCTTCCCGACTCGATCGGTTCCGGCGGCCGGCAGGGTGGTCCGGCCAGCCCGGGCTACTCGCCCGATTCGCGCTGGCCGGGGATGTCTCCGTTGATGAGGGCGCGGATCTCCGACTCGCGGTAGCGGCGGTGGCCGCCGAGGGTGCGGATCGCCGAGATCTTCCCCGCCTTGGCCCAACGGGTGACGGTCTTGGGATCGACGCGGAACATCGCGGCGACCTCAGAGGGTGTGAGCAGGGTCTCGGTTTCAACCGGAAGGTTCAAATCTGTCGTCATCGTTCGTTCTCCTCCACAGGCGGGCTTGGAATCACCGGCTGCCGCAGCCTCGATTCTTTCCTTCTCCAATCGTCCGTGCTGTCGTAGATGTCCGACATAGTCCGAACGGCCGATTTTGGCTGGACTTTCCGCTCGTTCACCTCATCCGAGTGATCACTCCACAGGAGAATCCGGTGCTCGCGAGCGCACTGCCTCGACTGTGAAGTTCAATTCAACCGCTCGGCGAGACGACGATCACGCCATCGCTCCACCAGGCGCGCATAGCAGTCCTGCGCGGCCTCCCTCTCGCCCGCGCCGAGCTTGTCGAGCGCCTCCCAGGTGATGTCTACCGAGTCCTCCCGACGCAGCTCCTCGTCGTCCATGCGCGCGACCAGGCCGCCGTAGTCGAGCTCGACGAGCGAGTCGTGGCCGAAGCCCTCCAGCCACTCGGCCGTCTCGCCGATCGCCGCCGCGAGGTCGGCGTCGTCGCCGAATTCGGCGCGGAGGAGGTTGCGGGCGACGACGAGCTGCGTGCGAGCCTTCGCGATCGGGGTGCGGTAGCGCAGCCACGTGGCGCGGGGGCGGACGACGAGCTGACGGTCCTCGGGCCGGACGCAGGCGAACCAGCGCAGCGGCACCGACCAGGACGCGACCTGCTCATGGGTGTCGGCCGGCGCCTCGTGCCGGTCGGTGAGGTCGTCGTGGGCGACGACCTCCGCGGCCGAGGCGAGGAAGTCCGGCGGGACGAGCGCCTCGGCGACCGCCTCCGGCGTCAGGCGGCGCAGCTCCAGCGCCGCCTGGGCGATCCGGTAGCGCAGGTTCCACGGGCACACCAGCGGGTCGGCGTCCTCGCCGCGGTCGATGACGTAGGCCTCGCGCCCGAAGGAGGGGACACTCCGCCAGGGCCATCCGACGCGCTCGTAGAGTGCTTCTCGGCGCAGCCTCGGGCCCTCGTGCTGTTCGGGCGCCCGTCCGGACGCGGCGTAGGCGCGCCAGTAGTCGGCGTCGGCGAAGGCCCCGGCCGGCTCGTAGACGCGCAGATACGAAGCGTTCGGTTCGTACACGAGGCAGATACTTCCACAGCGCCCACCGACGCGACCGAGTGCCTTCGCCGATCAAGGTGATTCGGATCGCATCCGAATCACCGTCACCTCGCAGGAGGCCGGGCCGTTAGCCCATGCGTCGGATGATCGCTCGCCCGAGCGAAGAGCAAGGAGCACCTGGAATGGAGCGAGACCCGAGCGCGCGGCGCCGCCGTCCGTACGCACCTGCCGCTGTGGGAACTGCCAGACCACCAGACGACGGGACAGGAATTCCGCGCTGGTGATTCTCGGCCCGGGCTGATTTCGCCGCTGAGACCGGAAGTCCTCGGCGGCCGAGGGACGCGCAGGCGGCCAGAGTTGGGAATCTCCTCATCCGAGACGAGAATGCGAAGTCATAGACTGGTCGCGTAGCCGTACCCGTGCTACGCCAAAACGCCCCGGCCGCGATCCGGCCGATCATAGGGCGGGTCCGGCCCGCCCACGGAACTGGAGCAAGTCATGAGCATCTTCGACGAATGCGGCCATGAGCAGGTCGTGTTCTGCCACGACCCGGACTCCGGGCTGCGCGCGGTCATCGCGATCTACTCGACCGCGCTCGGCCCTGCCCTCGGCGGCACCCGCTTCTACCCCTACGCGACCGAGCAGGAGGCCCTCACCGACGTGCTGCACCTGTCGGAGGGCATGGCCTATAAGAACGCGCTCGCCGGGCTCGACCACGGCGGCGGCAAGGCCGTCATCTGGGGCGACCCGGCCACCGACAAGAGCGAAGCGCTCCTGCGCGCCTACGGCCGCTTCGTCGAGTCCCTCGGCGGTCGCTACGTGACCGCCTGCGACGTCGGTACCTATGTGGAGGACATGGACGTCGTCGCGCGCGAGTCGCGGCACGTCACCGGCCGGTCGCCCGAGGCCGGCGGTGCCGGCGACTCCTCGATCCTCACCGCTTTCGGCGTCTTCCAGGCCATGCGGGCCGCCGCCCGCCACCGCTGGGGCTCAAGCGACCTCTCCGGGCGCACGGTGGGCATCGCGGGGCTCGGCAAGGTCGGCCGCCACCTGCTGCCGCACCTGACCGAGGCCGGCGCCGACATCGTCGCCACCGACATCTCCGAGGCCGCCCGCGTCTGGACCGCCGAGCAGTTCCCGAAGGTGCGCCTGGTGTCCGACACCGACGAGCTCATCGCCTCCGGTCTCCACCTCTACGCCCCGTGCGCCCTGGGCGGGGTGCTCAACGAGCATTCTGTGAAGATCCTCGACGCCGATGTCGTCTGCGGCGCGGCCAACAACCAGCTTGCCGAGCCCGGCGTCGCCGACGAGCTCGAACGGGCCGGGATCCTCTACTGCCCGGACTACGTGGTCAACTCCGGCGGGGTCATTCAGGTCGGTGACGAGTACGGCGGCGCCTTCGACTTCAAGCGGGCCGAACGCCACACCGCGACGGTCTTCGACACCACCGCGGCCATCCTCGATCGCGCCGAGGACGACGGTGTCACGCCGGTCGCCGCCGCCGACGTCATCGCCGAGGAGCGCATGGCCGCCGTCGGCCGACTCCAGCGGCTGCGCCTGTTCAGGTTATCGGTCGCTCACATCGCGGGAGCCGACTCCCGCGATGTGAACTCGTGTTCACGCTGCACCGGGCCGCTCGCCGGTCCGGTCTCGACTCGATCGCCCGTAATCTGTGGCATCGAACTCATGGGCCGGGATGCAACCGAGCGCCGCGAGGTTGTACCGTAGGAGCCACGAAGAGATTGCAAGCATGCCGGGGCGCCGAATTGGCTGCCCCGATGATTTCTGTGCGAGGGGGTCGAGCCATATGGGGCGCGGCCGAGCTAAGGCAAAGCAGACCAAAGTGGCCCGGAAGCTCAAGTACCATGCTCCGAACACCGACCTGCGCGCGCTCGAGCGCGAGCTCTCAGGCGGTCGTGAGGATGCCGGTGACGTCGAGCCTGACGAGCCTGAAGAGGACCCGTACGCTGCTTACGCCGATCGGTACAACGCGGACGACGACGAAGTCCGTGAGGATGACTGGATCCCGCCGGACAAGAGGTTAGCCGTCTCGGCGGAGCTCGCAGCCCTGTAGGCCGCGGGCCTGGCCCGGTCCGGCATCTGCAATCCACATATCTGGCATCAACCGCGTTCACCGCCGACCTCCGCGCCGGTCCCACCGACCCGTGCGCCGCGAAGCAGTGGAGGCGGGTCGGGCGTCGATGCGGTCGGTCCCGACGAAGCGAGAACACAGCACAGCACTAAGACGAGGCGGTCGCGACCACGGGTCGCGACCGCCTCGTCCGTTCCGTCTACTGCTGCGGCGGCTGCGGCCACTGGTTCTGCTGGGTCGGCTGGGAGCCTGCATAGCCGGTAGCGTAACCGCCCGGTTGCTGCGGCTGCTGCTGCGCCGCCTGCTGCGGCGCCGCGGCCTGCTGCTGGGCGGCAGCCTGCTGCTTGGCGGCCTTCGCCGCGGCTTCGTCGGCGCTCCCGGGAACCATGATCGCGCCGGCCACGAACACGCCGTAGGCGCCGAGCAGCAGGATCGCCGCGATCCACGCCGAGGCGTCCGAGCCGCTGTCGCCGTCGGGCAGGTCGAGCACGACGTACAGGAACTCCGCCAAGAACACCGCACCCGCGGCCAGCGTCAACGTCTTCCACAGGGGACGCAGTCGCTCCCCCGCGAACAGCGTCAGCGCGAACATGACGATGACGCCCACCAGCGTGGTCTGGACGCCGCCGAACTCGCTGCCGATGTACTCGCCCAGCCTCGTGCTGTCGCTGGTTCCGGCGATGAGTCCTGCCAGGGCCAGCGCGCCCAGGCCCGACATCCCCAGGATCGCGGACATCGAGGGGACGCCGAGCTTGTCGAACAGCGACGGGCTCTGGGGAGCGTAGGCCGCGTACTGCTGCTGCTGGGCCTGCTGAGCCTGGTACTGCGCCTGCGGCGAGGCGTACTGGGGCGGGTACCCCTGCTGTTGCGGTTGGCCGGAGGTCGGCTGCTGCGGATACCCCGCACCTGATTGCTGTTCACTCATTACTTCATCATGCCTTGCGGACGCAAGATCGGGGACAAGCGGGTGCGAAGGGTGCCGGAGAGGTGTCTGCGCGTCGACGATGGCCCCTCGCAGCAGGCGAGGTACCCGCTCGTCGAGAACAGGGGACCGAAAACTGGTGCGATGCGGGACCACGCGCGCGAGATGAGAGCGAGCGGCCGATACGAGACCGTAGGCTGGGGGCATGTCGCAACGTCTCCGTCCCGTTTCACCGATTTGGGTGGCAGGCCGTCCGCAGCACGGCGAGGAGGAATTCTTCGTCACCCATCCCTACGACGACTCGCCGGTGGGCGCCACGTCCTGGGCCACTTCGGGCCAAGTCGAGGCGGCCGTCGCCGCCGCCTCGGGGGTCGCCCGCGAGGCCGCGGCACTGCCCGCGCACGTCCGCGCCGAAGCGCTCGAACACGTCAGGCGCCGCCTCGACGAGGAGGCCGAGACGTGCGCCGAGCTCATCACCGCCGAGTCCGGGAAGCCGATCTCGTGGGCCAGGATCGAGGTGCGCCGGGCGGTCTCGACGTTCCGGTGGGCCGCCGAGGAGGCCCGCCGGTTCTCAGGGGCGGTGCAGCGGCTCGACACCGACGCGTCCGCAGAGGGCCGCATGGCGCTGGTGCGTCGATTCCCGCGCGGCCCGGTAGTGGGCATCACTCCGTTCAACTTCCCGCTGAATCTGGTGGCGCACAAGATCGGGCCGGCGATCGCCGCGGGCTGCCCGATCGTGCTCAAGCCGGCTCCGGCGACGCCGCTGTCGGCGCTGCACCTGGGCGCGCTGTTCTCCGAGACCGAGTTGCCTCCGGCGATGCTCTCAGTGCTGCCGGTGCCGAACGAGCGGGCCGGGCAGCTGGTGGAGGACTCGCGGCTGCCGGTGGTGTCGTTCACCGGTTCGGCCCCGGTCGGCGCGCAGATCGTCCGGCAGGTCCCGGGCAAGCACGTGACGCTGGAGCTGGGAGGCAACGGGGCGGTGCTGGTGGCCGCGGACTACCCGAAGCGGGACTGGGCGGCGGAGCGGATCGCGACGTTCGGGAACTACCAGGCAGGGCAGTCGTGCATCGCGGTGCAGCGCGTGTACGTGGAGGCCCCCGCGTTCAACGACATGGCGCTGCGGATCACCGAGAAGGTCGAGTCGCTGCCGTCGGGAGACCCGAACGACCCGGCGTGCAAGGTCGGGCCGATGATCAGCGCCGCGGCGGCCGACCGGGTCGAGTCGTGGGTGGGTGACGCGGTCGAGGCCGGCGCGAAGGTGCTGTGCGGCGGTTCGCCGCGCTCGGGCGCGAACCTGGAGCCGACGGTGCTCTCGGACGTGAGGGCGGACGCGCTGGTACTGCGCGAGGAGGTATTCGGGCCGGTGCTGGTGCTGCAGAGCGTGGACTCGTTCGAGGCGGGCCTGGCCGCGATCAACGACTCCAAGTACGGGCTGCAGGCGGGGGTGTTCACCGAGAACCTGCCGCAGGCGATGAAGGCGCATCGGGAGTTGGAGGTCGGCGGCGTCGTCATCGGCGACGTGCCGTCGTTCCGGGCCGATCAGATGCCGTACGGGGGCGTGAAGGCGTCCGGGATCGGCCGGGAGGGTGTGGCGTCCGCGATGGACGATTACACGGTCGAGCGGGTCCTGGTCATCCCAGATACGCTGTAGCGCATGAGCTACCCCCCGCATGCGTCGGTCCATTCACCCCGGAATCCGTACACGCCGCAGGGTGGGCGGCCCGGTCCGCCCCGCCGGAACATGGCGCTCGTCGGCGGCATCGTCGTCGGTTGCACGGCCTTGCTGCTCGGCTCGATCCTGATGGTGGCGTTCGTCGTCAACCGCGGCGGTGGGAACGCCGCGGCCGAGGATCCGGCGGAGACCACCGACGGTGCCGAGGAGGCCGGCATCGAGTCGGGGTCCAACGACCCCGAGGAGGTCGCGGTGACGGTGGCCGAGATCCTGTACGGCCTGAGCGGTGAGGGCTCGGAAGGCTATGTCTGCGCCGATCCGAGCTCCGCGCTCGCGGACGTCGAGCAGACCGGCGCCATCGCGGCCGAGATGCTCGGAGAGCTCAGTGAGCTGCTGGAGGGCGTCACCGCCACCGGTTCCTCGCGGGAGGGCGATGCGATGCTGGTGGACGTCGCGTTCATCGCCTCGGGGGCCCAGAGCCCGGCGGGCACGGTCGAGCTCGTCGTCGAGGACGGCCTGTGGAAGGCGTGCGACTTCACTTACTGACGACCGGGGCCCTCGGAACGCATTGACACCGCCTTATAGCTTGGCATCATGAGCGTCCCTCCGAACTACAGCGTTCCGCCCGAGCGCCCGCCGACCCCGGACTACGGGTTTCAACCACAGCATGGCGGCCCGACGGCCCCGGAGGATCCCAAGCCGCGCAACTACGCCCTCATCGGCGGCATCGTCGTGGGCTGCACCGTGCTCGGGCTCGGGACGATCCTGCTGCTCGCACTCGGGCTCACCAGGGGCGGCGAGGAGGCCGACCCCCCGGCCGCCGCGGCCGAGACGACCTCTGCGGCCGAGGAGGAGGCGACGACGCCCCAGGCCGAGGAGACCACGACCGAGGCCGCCGACGACGAGATCGGCCGGTGTCTGATCCGCGAGCCCGCGATCATCGGGGACGGCCTGGAGCTGCTGGACTCCTGCGAGGACCCCGAGGCGTTCTGGACGATCACGAACATGTCCTACGACGTCGACGCGGACGTCGACGACGAGGGGGGCCTGGCCGACACACAGGTCGCCTACGATCTGTGCGGCGAGGAGTACGGTGCCGCCCGGCTCGGCGAGACGTGGACGAACTGGCACTGGGTGTACTCCTCGGGCACGGTCGACTCCCTGTACTGCATCGAGGCGATCGGGAACCCCGACGACGAAGGGCGCCTGCCGTACACACCGGACACCGACGACTGCTTCCCCGACGCCGCCGAGTGGTGGATCGTCCCCTGCGACTCGGACCTGGCGGCCTACGAGGTGACCGACACGATCGAGTTCGACGAGCCGCGGGAGCTCGACGACGACGAGGCCACGGCGGAGGCCGCCTGCGACAGCGATTTCTACTGGAAGGTAGTCGACGTCGAGGACCGCACCACCGCGATCCTCTGCGGCAACGAGCGGTAGCGGGGCGAATGGGCCATTCCGCCCACCAGGACTGAGCATTGCTCATAGTCTGGGGCCATGGTCGAGCCTCCGAACTACGGCAGTCCGCCACCGGGCCCCGATCCCCAGTACCAGTGGGGACGCGGACCCGAGCGGCCGGGCGGCCCTGGCCCGCCGCAGTATCCGCCGCCGGACCAGGACCCGGGCTTCGGACCGGGCGGCGCGCAGCCGCCCTACCCCCCTGGCGGTCCTCCCGGCGGTCCGCCGGGCGGCTATCCGGCCCAGTTCGGGCCGCAGGAGCCGCGCCGGAACCGGACTGGACTCATCATCGGGATCGTCATCGCGGCGGTCGTCCTCGTAGCGGCGCTCGCACTGCTCGGCCTGAGCCTGCTCGGCGGTGACGACGAGCCCGAACCCGGCGCGGCCGAGGACACCTCCGAGGAGGTCACGACAGAGGAGGAGCCCACGGAGGAGGAGACCACCGCACCGCCCGCGGCCGGCGAGGCGGTCGGCCTGTGCCTGCCGCGCGAGCCGCAGGTCTCGGGATTCTCCTTCGACTTCGGCACCTCCTGCGACA
This sequence comes from Glycomyces sp. L485, assembly GCF_022548875.1. GTDB lineage: Bacteria > Actinomycetota > Actinomycetes > Mycobacteriales > Micromonosporaceae > Glycomyces. The sequence continues at coordinate 13,698 of NZ_JAKZEW010000002.1, forward strand.
GCGACGCGGCGTTCTGGGAGGTCACCGCCGCCTCCGGTGCGGTCGGCGCGAGCGTCGACACCGAAGGCAGGCTCGTGGACCCGCAGGCGGCCTTTCAGGTCTGCGGCGAGGAGTACGGGGCGTTCCAGCTCGGCGAGCTGTGGAAGGACTGGTACTTCACCTACGACGACGCGACACTCGTCGTCGAGGAGCTGTACTGCGTCCAGGCCATCGGCAACCCGGACCCCGAAGGCCGCGAGCCGGTCACGCCCGACACGGGCTCGTGCTTCGACGACTCCGACCACTGGTGGTCCGTGCCGTGCGACTCCGACCTGGCGCTGTACGAAGTGGTCGACACCCTCACCGTCGACCCGCCCGAGGAGATGAGCACCGACGAGGCGAACGACGCCTCGACGCCGTGCTCCGGAGGCGAGTTCTTCTGGCAGGTCACCGACGTGGAGGGCCGCACCACCGCGATCCTCTGCGGTGACGAGGTCTGATCAGCCGAAGCGGCCGGTGATGTAATCCTCGGTGCGCGAGTCGGACGGGTTGGAGAACAGCTTCTGCGTGTCGTCGAACTCGACGAGGTACCCGAAGCGCTCCCCGGTGTCGTCCACATCGGCCGAGTAGAACGCCGTCGAATCCGAGACTCGCGCGGCCTGCTGCATGTTGTGGGTGACGATGACAATCGTGTAGTCCTCGACGAGCTCGTTCATGAGCTCCTCGATGCGGGCCGTCGCGATCGGGTCGAGCGCCGAACAGGGCTCGTCCATGAGCAGGACCTCGGGCTGCACGGCGATGGCGCGCGCGATGCACAGGCGCTGCTGCTGGCCGCCCGAGAGCGCCAGAGCGCTCTTCTTCAGCGTGTCCTTGACCTCGTCCCACAGGGCGGCGCCTCGCAGGGCCCGCTCGACCCGGTCGGACAGGTCGTCGGTCATGCCGTTGATGCGCAGGCCGTAGGCGACGTTGTCGAAGATCGACTTGGGGAACGGGTTGGCCTTCTGGAAGACCATGCCGATGTGGCGCCGCACGGCGATCGGGTCGACGCCGGAGGCGTAGATGTCCTGACCGTGGTAGGTGATCGCACCGGTGACGCGGGCGCCGGGGATGAGGTCGTTCATGCGGTTGATCGAGCGCAGCACCGTCGACTTGCCGCAGCCGGAGGGGCCGATCATCGCGGTGATGCGGTTGCGCGCGACCGGAAGCGAGACGTCCCGCACGGCGTGGGCCTTGCCGTAGTGGACATCGACGCCCTTGAGCTCGATGATCGTCTCAGTGGCCTGCCGGGTTCCGGGGGCCTTCGTCTCGACCTGGACCGGTTCGGTCCGCTGGCCGCTCTCGTTCACTGGCACGCGAACTCCAATCGCCGAATTTCAACCGCCGTTAACGTGTCCTGTACTCATGGAATGCGATACAGGTGCACACCAGTGGGCTTGCAGATGAACGGAGCGTGAACGACGCTTGAGATGCGTCTCAGGCGTGCTCGGGCGGCAGGAGCTCGTCGTTCGGGTAGCCGCCGAGCAGGTCGTCGGAAGCCGTCAGGGTGAACTCCTCGCCGAGGCCGACGGTCGCGAGATCGGCCGGGGTCGACACGTCGCCGTCTTCGGCGAGCTCCATGAGCATGCCGCGGATGACCTGCGGCGGGACGCCCGCGTCGTCCCCGAGTGAGACGAGGTCGAGGGTCACTGTGGCGGAGGACGCGCCGCCCGGCAGCGCGAAGTGTCCCTCGTCGTCGAACTCGTATTCGACGCCGCCGACGCGCCTTACGGCGATCGCGGTGAGCTCTTCGAGGTCGCCGCGCTGGTCGGCGGCCTCCTCGATCGCCTCAAGCTTGTCGAAGGCGAGCACGTCGAACGGGTTGATGTACAGCTGGGGCGAGACGTGCAGCTGGCCGTCGCGGGTCTCGCCGCGGTACAGCCCGAGGGCGAGCAGGAACTCGAGCAGGTCGCGGACGGTGTGCGGGACGGGCAGGCCGCTGCGCTCGCAGTGCGTGGTGAACGTCGCGATGCGCTCCGAGCGCTCGGCGGTGGCGCGGTCGTACTCCTCGCGGGCCTCCTTCTCGACGACCTCCGGGGAGGCGCCGTAGTGGTGCTCGCGGGCCTCGGCGATCCAGTCGTCGACATCGCCGGGGTCGCACCAGACCGGCTCGTTCCAGATGTCCTCCTCGGGGAAGACGTCCGCCCACCAGGTCGCCGGGAACGGGTTCAGCGACGGGACGGTACGGAACAGCTCTATGCTGCACGGCATGAGCCTGATCCACGCGGGGTGCATCGGGGCTTGGACCGGGCCGGACTCGTCGCCGCCGAACGGCCTTTCGAAAGCTTCCACTCGTCGAAGGTAGCAGCGCGGGCCGACGGCGCCGCACGGCTCGGCCCCAGCGTGGTTCGCCTGTAGCGGAATCGGGGCCGCGGGCGGTTTGCGCGGTGGTGCCGCCACGGCGTTTTGTCATCAGTGTTGCTCAGTGCTCGTCGAATGCCTTTTGCATCGAGACAGATCGCGGCGCGGTCGACCCAGCCTTGCACACCGTGCTCATGACCCCGTTCGCCCCCGAGGCGTGGCGCTGTTCACCGGCTGAGACCGGCGGCGCCGTCGAGGCGGGCGGCCCTCAGGTCCGGCTCGAAGTCCGCGAGGTCCTCGGCGGGAAGATATTCGAGCATCCTGACCTGCTGAGCCAGCAACTGACCGACCTCGACGATCTGATCGGCGGCGTTGATGACGAGCCAGTGCTCGTACTCGGCGTATCGTTCCTCGACCTGCGCCTCGGCGGTCACCTGGTTCCTCCCTTGAGCGATGTCATCTGGCAAAGCTAATGCGCGCGCCCCCGGCGCGCTCCGCCGACACGCCGCGCGGCGGCGAAACGGAGCGGACCTGCCCGTCCACTCGGCCGACGGGTTCAAGACCGCAGGACGAGCCGGAGCGTGTCGGTGCCGCCTGGGGCGACTTCGACGGGGACGCCCCAGTCCTGGCGGGTGAGGTGGCAGGCGGGGTGCTCGGCCTCGGCGTCGCAGGTCGCGACCTGCGCGACGACTTGGAGGACGCCGCGGTCACCATACTCCCGGGCCAGTTCGATCTCGCGCGCGAGCTCCTCGCCGGGACCCGATCCGGCCTCGAGCAGCCGGGGCGGGTCGGCCGAGACCTTCACCGAGATCGGGGAGCCGAAGCTGAAGTCGAGCTTGTGCCCGGCGGCCGGCTCGAACAGGACCTCCAAGCGGAGCTTCCCGGGGGCGACGGCGGTGCGCTTGCGAGTCACGCGGTGGTGCTCGCCTTCCACGGCGGTCTCGGCGAGACCGGGGGCGACCAGGCGGTGCGCGGCCGATTCGACGACGACGAGGCGCCCGCCCGCGACGACGACGTCGCTGGGTTCGGCCAGTCCGGCCGCCAGCGTGGTGACTTCCCCGAAGGTCGGGTCGTAGCAGCGCAGAGCGCCGTTGTAGGTGTCGGCGACGGCGACGCGCCCGTCGGGCAGGACGCCGACGCCGAGCGGGTGCTGCATGAGCGCGTCGGCGGCCGGACCGTCGACGTGCCCGAAGTCGAACAGGCCGTGGCCGACGGCGGTGCGCATCCGGCCGTGCTCGACGTAGCGCAGCGCGGAGGTCTCCGAGTCGACCAGCCACAGCCGCTCGCCGTCGGCGGCCAGTCCGGAGGGTTGGGCCATCCACACCTCGGCGAGCGGGCCGTCCTTGAGGCTCTCGACGGTGGTGCCGGCCCAGGGGCCGGCCGTGCCGGCGACGGGGTCGAAGTACCAGAGCTGGTGGATCCCGGCCATCGCGACGATGATCTTCCCGTCGAACCAGGCGACGTCCCATGGAGAGGAGAGGTCCACTTCGGTCGCGGCGCCGGGGCCGCCGGTGCGCCACTGGTTCCCGGTGCCGGCGACGGTGGTGACGGCGCCGTCGGACAGGCGCAGCCCGCGCAGGAGGTGGTTCACGGTGTCGGCGACGACGACGTCGTAGCCGAGGAGCCCGGCGACGTCTTCGGGCAGCAGCGCCAGGCCTTGCGGTTCGCTGAACTCGGGTGCCGTGCCGTCGGCGCGGCCGCGCTCGCCTGAGCCGACGACGGCCTTCACGGTTCGGAGGTCGGCGCCGAGGCGCACGAGGCGGTGGCGGGCGGAGTCGGAGACGAGGAGGTCGCCGCCGGGCAGGGGCAGGGCTTTACCGGGAAAGCGCAGCGCGGTCTCGGCCTGCGGCGGGGCGACGTACGGGGAGCCGGCGGGGTCGAGGGCGCCGTGCCGCTCGACGAGGCCGCCGACGACCGCGTCGAGCGCCTCCAGGTGCCCTTCGCCGGCCATGGTGGACACGACGTAGCCGGCCGGGTCGATGACGACGAGGGTCGGCCAGGCGCGCGCGGCGTAGGCGTCCCAAGTGGTCAGGTCGGGGTCGTCGAGGACGGGGTGGGCGACGCCGTAGCGTTCGACGGCGGCGGCCAGGGCCTCCGGGTCGCGTTCGTGGTCGAACTTCGGGGAGTGGACGCCGACGATGACGAGCGCACCGCCGTACTTCGCCTCGAGGGGCCGCAGTTCGTCCAGCACGTGCAGGCAGTTGATGCAGCAGAAGGTCCAGAAGTCGAGGACTACGACTTTTCCTCGGAGGCGCTCCAGATCGAGGGAGCGCCCGCCGGTGTTGAGCCACCCGCGGCCGACGAGCGGGGCGGCGCGCACGCGAGACTGAGTCACCACCAGAGCCTAGCGCGCACGAGAACCCGTGATCCTACAGGACATATCCAATACGATCACGGTCAGATCGCGTTTGAACTGGGATCACTCGCCTTCGGGCGCTTCCTCTTCCGCATCGCCGTCGACCTCGGCGCCGAGGAGGGTGAGGCAGTAGACGTCCTCACCGGCGGTGAGGGTCTCGCGGCCCGTGTCGGCGCATTCGGAGCCGTCGCCTACCTTCGAGGTGATCTGGTAGTCCTCGCCTTCGACGGCCTCCTCGCAGTCGATGGCCTCTGCGGTGTCGCCGCCGCCGTGGCGAACGCAGCCGCCCTCTTCGAACGAGGGGGGCCGGAGCAGGAGGATCGCGGCCACGGCGGCAGCGCCGATGACGACCACGGCGATGAGCGCGAAGACCGGGACGAGCCACTTCTTGCGGGTCTTCGCGGGCGGCGGCTGCTGCGGGTACTGGCCGCCGGGGCCCATCGGACCGGGCGGCGGGGCCATGCCCCCGCCGGGCGGGACTGAGCCGGGCGGCATCTGCCCGGGATAGGCGCCGGGCGCGGAGCCCGGATACATGCCGGGCTGCTGCATCTGCTGCTGCTCGGAGGGCATCGGCTGCGCGGCCCCGTAACCGGGGGCCACCGGGCCGCGCGGTTCGCTCTGCGGCGACTGGGCCCCGATGATGAGCCGCTGCGTGTCGTCGGACTGCGGCGGCGGGGGCTGCTGTCCTGCGGGCGGCTGCGGCGGCTGACCCGACGGCGGCAGACCTGCGTCCGCCGGCGGCATGACGGTGTTGAGGGGGTTGGGCGGGGGCGAGGGCCACGCCGCATGCGGCTGCTGCGACTGCGCCGGCGACTGGTGCTGGGGCTGCTCCCCGAAGGGGGCCGGCGGGTTGAAGCCGACGCCTTGGGCAGGCAGGACCTCGGTGGCCTCGTCCTCTACGTTCTTGGCCGGGGAGGGCTCGGGTTCCTTCGAGCCGGCCTGGGGAGCGCTGTAGCGCAGCACCGTGGTGCCGCCGTCTTCGAAGCGTTCAGGCGAGGGCTCCGGCGCGGGTTCGGCCGGGGCCTCGGCGCCCGGGGCGGCGGGGGCCGGCGGTTCCGGCGGGGCGGGCGGCACCTGCTCGGGAGCAGCGGTGTCGGCGGCCGGGGCGGCGGGGATCGCGATGTCGATGGAGCCGGAGACGGGGATGGCCTGCGTGGCGCCCTCGTCGACGGTCTCGCTGGAGGGGGTCTCGGGTTCGGGGGCCGCGGTCTCGGCGGCTTCGGCCGCATCGCCTGCGGACGCTTCGGCGGTCTCGGGTGCGCCGTTCGCCCCGGGGTCTGCCGGCGCGGCCTCGCTCTCGGCCGGCGCCGACTCGGAGGCTTGCGATTCGGCGGCTTCAGGGGCGCCCCCAGGCTCAGGGGCACTCTCCTGTGTGGTGCCGTCCTCGACGGAGGCACTGTTCTCGGGGGCCCTCGCTTCGGGGGTCTCGCCCTTGTCTGACGCGTTGCCTTGCTCGGAGGTCACGGCTGCTCCTCAATGGTGCTTTCGGCCCGGCGTCCCGGGGAGGACGCCAGACGAAGCACACGGTACAGCAGCAGATCAACCCTGCATTCGACAGGGTTGCGCGCGAATTGCGCCGCGGTGGGCGCGAATGGAAGCCCGGAGGGCTGAGACGTTAAAGGCCGGGCGCCGCAGTAGCCCACCCCTCATGGCTACGCGGCACCCGGCCGGTGTGAGAACCCCCTGGAGAGGGTCTCCATGCGGTGCGCGGACTCGGCGCTGTCCGCCGCACCTATTGGGAGGAGATAAGTACGCGGCCTCAGTCGTCGCCGAAGCGTCCGACGCCATTCGATGCTCGACTCCCGTCATCGATAGGCGACGCAAAGAAACTTCGAAGTCATGTTTCCTCGACGTTTCCTTGCATCAATTACAACACCGGACAGCTCGATCCGCCATCGATTCATCGGTGCGATGCATCACGTCCAGGAGAGCAGTGTTTCCCCTGGACGCGTAAGGAACGCACCGACATCGGCGAGGAACTGCGCGCCGAGTTCACCGTCGACGAGCCGGTGGTCGAACGCCAGGCCCAGCGTCGTGATCTGCCTTACGGCGATCTCGCCTTCATGGACCCACGGCTGCGGCCGGACCGCCCCGAACACGAGGATCGCCGACTCCCCCGGCGGGAGGATCGGCGTGCCGGTGTCGATGCCGAAGACACCGACGTTGGTGATCGAGAACGTCCCGCCGGCCATGCCGCCGGGCGAGGTCTTGCCGTCGCGGGCCGTGCGGACCAGCTCGCCCATCGCCTCGGCCAGTTCCACCAGGCTCAGGTTCTGTGCGGCCTTGATGTTCGGCACCACCAGACCGCGGGGCGTGGCCGCCGCGATGCCGAGGTTGACGTCGTGCTTGACGACGATCTCCCCGGCCGCCTCGTCCCAGAAGGCGTTGATCATCGGGTGGCGGCGGCACGCCAGCAGGACAGCCTTGGCGACCAGCAGCAGCGGCGTGACCTTGACGTCGGCGAACTCGCGGCGGGCCTTGAGCTCGGCGACCGTCTCCATCATTCCGGTGACGTCGCAGGTGAGGAACACGGTGGCGTGCGGGGCGGTGAACGCCGAGGCCACCATGTTCTGCGCGGTGAGCTTGCGGACGCCCTTGATCGGGATGCGCTCCTCGCCTCCGGCAGGCGCCGCGGCCCGGCTCGGAGCGGTAGCCGGTCGGGCCGCCGCCTCGACGTCGGCTCGGGACACGGTGCCGTGGGGGCCGGTCGGGGTGACCGCGCGCAGGTCGACGCCGAGGTCCTTGGCGAGCTTGCGCACCGGGGGCTTGGCGAGCGTCGGCGCGGTCGGCTCGGCCGCCGGAGCCGGTGACACGGGGGTCTCGGCCCCGACCAGGGACGCGGGGGCGGTCGGCTCCGCCGACGCCCCGCCGGCCTCACGCTTGCGCTTGCGGCGCTTCGGCGCCGACTCCTTCGCGCCGTAGCCGACGAGGTTCGGGGTGCGCTTGTCCGCGTCCTTCTTCGGCTTCTCGGGCTCGGCGCCCTCGACCTCGAACGTCGCCAACGGCGAGCCGACATCGACGGTGTCGCCGGCCGAGGCGTGGTGCTCGGCGAGCCTCCCGTCATAGGGGCTGGGCACCTCCACGAGCGCCTTGGCGGTCTCGACCTCCACGAACGGCTGGTTGAGCTTCACCTCGCCGCCGGGCTCGACGAGCCAGGCGGCGACTTCGCCCTCGGTGAGTCCCTCACCGAGGTCGGGCAGATTGAACGTGATCTTCTGACCCATGTCCCGCTCCTCAGTACTCAAGGGACCGGTCGACGGCGTCGAGCACCCGGTCCAGGTTCGGAAGGTAGTCCTCTTCGAGGCGGCTCGTCGGATAAGGGACGTCATAGCCCGTCACCCGCAGCACCGGCGCCTCCAGGGAGTAGAAGCACCGCTCCGAGAGGCGCGCGGCCACCTCCGAGCCGATCCCCAGCGACCCGGAGGCCTCGTGGACGACGATGGCGCGGCCGGTCCTGCGCAGCGATGCTTCAAGCGGCTCCCAGTCGATCGGCGACAGCGAGCGCAGATCGACGACCTCCAGGTCCAGCCCCTCCTCGGCGGCCGCCGCGGCCGCGCTCTGCGCCACGTCGACCGTGGGGCCGTAGGCGATCACGGTCGCGTCCGAGCCGGAACGGACGACGCGCGCGTCGTGGAGGCCCATCGGCGCCGACTCGGTGTCCACGTCGGCCTTGGCGTGGTAGCGGCGCTTGGGCTCGAAGAAGATCACCGGGTCGTCCGAGGCGGCCGCCTGCTGGATCATCCAGAAGGCGTCGTTCGGGTCGGCGCAGGTGACGACCTTCAGGCCCGCGGTGTGCGCGAAGTACGCCTCAGGCGATTCGGAGTGGTGCTCGATCGCGCCGATGCCGCCGCCGTAGGGGATGCGGACGACCACCGGCAGGCGCACGCGCCCGCCCGAGCGGTTCGGGATCTTCGCCAACTGCGACACCAGCTGGTCGAACGCCGGGTACACGAACCCGTCGAACTGGATCTCGCAGATAGGCCGGTAGCCGCGCAGGGCCAGGCCGATCGCGGTGCCGATGATGCCGGACTCGGCCAGCGGCGTGTCGATGACCCGCTCAGAGCCGAAGTCCTTCTGCAGGGCGTCGGTCACGCGGAACACTCCGCCGAGACGCCCCACGTCCTCGCCCATGACCAGGGCCTTCTCATCCTCTTCGAGGATGCGGCGCAGGCCCGTGTTGAGGGCCTTGATCATCGTCATGGTCGCCATCAGGACTCGCTCCCCTCGTCGAGCGACGCCCGGAAGGCGACCGCCTCCGCCCGCTCGGCACCGAGGCGCGGCGGCAGGTCCGTGTAAACGGAATCGAACATCTCGGTCACCTCGGGATCGGGCAGGTCCATGACCCGCTGCCGCAGTTCGCGGACGTGCTGGACGGCCTCGTCGTCGACCGAGGCGAAGTAGTCGGCGTCGGCCAGCGACTCGGCCTCCAGCCAGGAGCGGTAGCGCAGGATCGGGTCCTTCGCGCGCCAGTAGTCCAGCTCGGCCTCGTCCCGGTAGCGGGTGGCGTCGTCGGAGGTGGTGTGCGGCTGCATCCGGTAGGTGAACGCCTCGACCAGGCTCGGGCCCTCGCCGGTGCGGGCGCGGTCGAGTGCGGACTCGGTGACCGCGTAGGTCGCCAGGACGTCGTTGCCGTCTACGCGGACGCCCGGCAGGCCGAAGCCCTCGGCCCGCTTGTACGGCGGCACGCGGAACTGGCGGGCGTTGGTCTCGGAGATCGCGTACTGGTTGTTCTGGCAGAAGAACACCAGCGGAGAGTTGAACACCCCGGCCCAGATCAGCGCCTCGTTGAAATCGCCCTCGGCGGTGGCGCCGTCGCCGTGGTAGACGATGACGGCCTCGCCGTCGGCGCCGCCGACCGCGCCGTCCTTGGCCACGCCCATGGCGTAGCCGGCGGCGTGGAGGGTCTGGGAGGCGATGACGATCTCGTACATGTTGAAGCGGTCGGCGGCAACGTCGCGGCCACCGAGGTCGACGCCGCGGAACAACGAGAACGCCGAGATCATGTCGATGCCGCGGCACCACTGGACGCCGAGCTCCCGGTAGGCGGGGAAGACCGTGTCCTGCGGCTTGAGCGCCCGGCCGGAACCGATCTGGGCGGCCTCCTGGCCGAGCAGGCTCGGCCACAGGCCCAGCTGGCCCTGGCGCTGCAGGGCCGTGCCCTGGGCGTCGAGCTCGCGAGTGATGAGGAGGTCGCGGTACAGGCCGCGGTACTCCTCGTCGGTGAAGTTCACCTCGTAGTCGGGGTGGGAGACGCGCTTCCCCTCGGGGGTCAGCAGTTGCACGAACTCAGGTTCGTTCGCTGAGGCGGATTTCCGACGGCTCTTGGCCGTCTTCGCGGCTGGACGCTTCTGGTCGCCCATGTTTGCCTCCTCGGTATTGACATTCCGGTGTATTCAAGCATCTCAAAGCCGTGGCGTGCGCGTTCCGCACCTCACGTCCGACTACCATTCGTAGGCTGACATTCGACGCTGAGTAGCCATCTTCGTTCGGCCTCCGACATCATCGGTCCTGAACGCGCGTTTCGCTGCACGGGGGTGGCGGGAAGGAGCGCTTCGTGCGCCATGAGGGCAGCGATCAGGTGGGGCGCTGGCCGTGGGGGGTGTGGCTCGCGCTGGTGGGCGTGAGCGCGGGGACGGTAGCGTCCTTCGCCGCGGTGGGCTGGGTGTTTCTGAGCGCGGACCTCTACAGGGGGACCGACGCGGCGGGACCGCCGAAGCGGGCCGAGGACCAGGTGGTGATCGAGGCCGAGGAGACGCCGGTCCCCGAGCCGGGTCCGGGCGGCTCGGAGCCGACGACGCAGGCGCTCTCGGCTCCGGTGCCAGAGGCCGCGCCGGTAGGGAACCAGGCGGAGCCGATCCCGGAGCGGGCGGGCGAGGTGCCCGCGGAGGATCCGCGCCTCGTGCCGGTCGAGGACGATCCAGAGTGTGAACTGCGGGAGGAGCGGCCGTGGCTTGAGCTCGAAAGCGACCTTTCGGACAGGGACGCGATGCCAGAGCTGATCATCGAACATGAGGCCCCTTGGTTGCCTCGCCCTAAGGAGTGAGCGCGCGGAATTCCCGTCCGCAGCCGTAACTTGCACATGCGGATATCCGTTAAAGGTAACGAGAGCGCATCGCAGAGTGACGAACACATACGGATATCTGTGGGGTACAAGCACATGGACCTTTTCTCCCGCACCATGCTCGCCTCCTCGGCCGAGGCCGGCCTGACCACGACGACCCTCAGCCGACACGTTCCACTCCTCCGCCGCAACATCCGGCCCTCCGATCGGGTGGCGCTGCTGACCGGCTGCGTCGGCTCCGACGGGCTGGCCAGCGGCGACTGCATGCTCATGCTCACCGGTGAGCGCATAGTCGTGACCAGGCAGTCGCGGCTGCTGAGCCGGGTAAGTCTGTGCCTTGACACGCCTGTCAGAGCCGTCGAGAACCTGCGCTGGTCGGCGGACCCGAACGGGCCCGGCGTCGAGCTGAACTTCACGGTGCCGGGGAGGCCTGGCGCGACCTCACCGCACCGGTGGCACTTCTGGCTGCCGGCCTCGCACGCGAAGCGGGTGTGGAGGATCGACGCACTGCTGGCGCGGGCGTTCCGACGCCCAGGGGCGTCCGCGGCCCCCGGTTTCGGATCGGCCCCGCAGTGGGGTGCGAGGCCGATCCGGGGACAGGGCTTCGATGTGACGCTCGCGCCTGCGTAGCGGGCCCGACGGTCGCCCGAATCGACGGAAGCGGCCGGACCCCTTCGTCAGGCCTTCATCGACGCAGCTCGGCGGTGCAGCATTTCACGCTGCCGCCGCCCTTCTTGAGCTCCGAGAGGTCGACTGGGACGGGCTCGTAGCCGGCGTCGCGGAGCTTGCCGACCATGCCGGCGGCCTCGGCGTTGACGACGACGTTCGTGCCGTCGGAGACGAAGTTGAGGCCGAAAGCGGCGGCGTCGGCGGCGTCGGCGAGGACCGCGTCGGGGAAGAGCCGCTCGAGGAGCAGTCGGCTGCCGGGCGCGAATGCGTCGGGGTAGTACGCGATGCGCTCGTCGTCGAGGGGCGCGAGCGCGGTGTCGAGGTGGTAGTAGCGCGGGTCGACCAGGCGCAGCGAGACGACTTGGCGGCCGAACACGTCGGCGGCTTCGGCGTGCGCGCGGGCGTCGGTGCGGAAACCCCATCCGGCGAGGATGAGCCCGCGGCCGGGGAGGTAGGTGAAGTCGCCTTCGCCTTCGTTGGTGTGCTCGGGCTTGACGAATGTCCAGCCGGCGGCGCGGTGCCACTTCTCGTGGGAGTCGGCTTCGGAGGTGCGCTCGGGGTGGCGGAAGCGGGCGCCATAGGCGGTGCCGTCGACGACGAACGCGCCGTTGGCGGCGTAGACCATGTCGGGCAGCCCGGGCTCGGGTTCGATGCGCAGGACTTCGTGGCCGAGGTCGGCATAGATGTCCGCGAGGGCCTCCCACTGCGCGCAGGCGCGCGCGGTGTCGACGGGAGCCGAGGTGTCCATCCAAGGGTTGATGGCGTACTCGACGGCGTAGTAGGCGGGCCGGCACATGAGGTAGGTGCGGCCGCGGGACGCCCGGATCGCGGACGTCTCGGGTGAAGAACTGCGTATCGCCATGGCGGAAGTGTAGACAGCGGACGGCCCGCGGGACCCGCAAGTGACTCGCAGACACCTGATATGTGACCGAATCGCCGTCAACCGGATCGCCGCCGCGCAGCGGCGGCCGCAGCGAGCGGCATGCTCGCGGGCGGGGCCGGACCAGGCCGCAGATTTCGGGTCGCAGGCCGCGGGCCGCGGCGCGGCCCGCGAGGGATTGTCCTGCGACCCGCCCGACGGCGGTCTTCCGGGCCCTCCCCTCCCCGTGCCCACCCTCCGCCGACCAGCACCCATATCGAGAGCGGGCTCGCGCCCGCGCGGGGATCCAGCCGCGGGACCGCGTCCCGCGCACCTCCTCGACCCGCGAAGTCGACCTTTGCCGGTATGCGCCCGGCTGCCTCTATGTGAGGCCGCGGCGGCGTGGCCACCGCCGCCGCGGCCGGATTATGGATTCGGTTCCTATGACGTCATGACCGGCCCCGCCCGGGAGACCGCCCGAGCCGGACCGAACGCCGCCGGGACCCCGACCGGATCGGCGGCCACATGGACCGTCACCTCCAGGTCCTCCACCACGCAGCCTTCGAGCTCGGCGCCATTGGCGGCGACCAGTTCGGCCGCGGCATCGCAAGCCGCCCCGTCCCCGAGAAGGACCCGGGCCGCTCCCGCCAGCGCCGCCGCGTCGGCCGCCCCCTGCGCCCGGTGCCGCGCCGCACTCGCCTGCCCCACGGCCGCGAACGCCGTCGCGAACAGCACCAGAGCGGCGACCACGCCCACGGACAGGACCGTCGCCGACCCCCGCTCGCCACGTTCGCTCGCCGATTCGCGCAGGTTCATTCGGGCATCCCCGGTTCTTTCGGGGCCGTCGCCTCGGCCCGCACCTGCACCGCCGGAGTCAACGAGCCCAGCGGCCTCGCCGGCGCGGTCACCGTCGCCCGCATCATGTCGTCCTCCTCGGCGACCGACACCGACGATCCCTCCGGCAGGTACGCCGCGGCGACCGCTTGAGGGTCCTCGCCCCGCGCCGCCGCGAGGGCGGCGCTGTTGGCCGCGTCGATCGCTCGGACCTTCACGCCGACGGTCGCGACCGCCCAGATGGCGAGCGCGAGCACCGCCACGACCGCGGGAAGGACGGCGGCGAGTTCGGCGGTGACGAAGCCGCGCTGGCCGGTATCGGTTCGTCGTGGCAGGCGGTGTGGTCGGCCGCGGACGGGTGTCATGACAGCGCGCGTTCGATCAGACCGGACAGGGCGCTTTGGACGGTGCCGGAGGTGAGGACCTTCAGCAGGACGCCGGCGAAGGCGACGGCGGCCAGGGTGCCGACGGCGTATTCCGCCGTGGACATGCCTCGTTCGCCGCGCATTCGGGAGGCGAACCTGCCGCCCCAGCTGGGTTTCGTGACGCCTTTCATCCGGCCGGGGCTCCATTCGTCGTCGCGTGGCCTCGGGTTGGGGCGCCGTGTCGGTTGCGGTCGCGGGCGGGCGGGGGCAGGGCAGTCCTCGCCGCTCGGGCGTTGGAGTTCGCATTGCTGCTTGAGGCGGCAGGTGCTCGGGCAGTCGCGGGTGGTCTCGGGTCGGGTCGTGGAGGCCGGGCTGGTCTCGGTCGTGGTCATGTCGGTTGCCTTTCTTCTTGTGGTGTCGGTTCCCGGTTGCGGTCTGGGTCAGAGGGCGAGGGTGTCGGCGACGATGCCGAACACGACCGGTCCGATGCCGGCTATGACGAAGGCGGGCAGGAAGCACAGGCACAGCGGCCCGATGAGGGCCACGGCTGCGCGTCCGGCGCGTTCTTCGGTGCGGGTGCGGTGTTCGGCTCTCAGTGAGGCGGCGAGTTGTTCGAGTCCTCCGGCGATCGCGGCGCCGCTTGCGGTGGAGCGGTCGAGTTGTCTGGCGAGGCGGTCGGCGCCGGGGAGTCTTCCGAGTTCCGGGGCGGCTTCGGTGGCGGTCGCGCCGAGGTGCATGGCCTGGGCGAAGCGGGTGAGCCGTTCGCCGAGAGGTCCTTGCTCGGCGTTCGCGACGGCGAGGGCCGCCTGTGGGAAGGGGGCGCCGGCCCGCATACCCGCGGCGGCCAGGTCGAGCGTCCAGGTCCATTGGGGCGTGAGGCGGGTCGCCGCGAGTTGTTCGCTGCGGTGGGGGTCGGTGCGCAGGAGCCGGCGGATGAGCCACCAGGCCGCGACGCCGGTTGCCGCTCCGGTGGGGCCGCCTACGGCGATGGCGGTGGCGGTGCCGATGAGCGGGGCGGTGAGTTTGCCGAGTCGGTGTTTCATGCGGTCTCCACTCCGACGGATTTGACGAGTGCTGTGGTCCAGGCGATGCCTGCGGCTTGGAGTGCCGTCGCGGCTGCGAGGCAGGCGATGCCGGGGAGTGTGCCGAGGAGGAAGGCGAGGGCGCCGATCCCGAGTGCTTCTCCTAGGGCGACTCCGGCGGCGGGGAGCGCGGTGAGCAGGGCGGCGGTGGCATGGATGGAGGCGGTCTGGGCTCTGGCGCGGGCGGCCGCCTGTTCGTCTTCCCGGAGGTGTTCGGCGAGTTTTCGGCACAGTTCCGCGGCGGGTGCGCCGAGGTCCGCGGCGACGGCCCAGGCGGTGGCGAGCCGCCTGGTCGTGGATGCGGCGTCGCGGGGCCAGTCGGGTTCGATCGCGGCGATCGCGCGTGTCGGGTCGGTTCCTGCGGCCAGGTCGGCGGCGAGGTAGGCGACGGTGTCGGCGGCGGTGCGCCGGGCTTCGCGGAGCCGTCTGCGGCGCAGGGACCGGTGCCAGGCGGTGACTGCGGCCGCGGTGTAGGCGGCTGCGATGGCGGCGGCGGTGGCGGTCGCGGTGGCGCCGAGGTGCTTCGCCGCCCAGGCGGCGGTCAGTGCGGCGATGAGGGAGGCTGCCGTGATCGTCGTTTTCGGGCGGTGGGTGAGCAGTGCGGTGATGGTGGTGTTCATGCGTCGCGCTCCCTCAGCAGCCGTTCGAGGATGCCGGCGGCCGGTCCGGGGCCGTGGCGGGTCCAGGCGGTGGTGACGGCGAGGTTCCGGGTGCCGGGGGTGTCGCCGGTGTCGATGAGGGCGATCTCGGCGACTTGACGCTTCGGCCCGGTTCGTCGCAGATGGATGATGATGCGCAGGGCGGTGACGAGTTGGGCGTGGAGCCCGGCCCTCGGCATGCCGTGCGGCAGTGCCAGCGCCTCCAGGCGGGCCGGTGCGTCGGCGGCGGTGTTGCAGTGGAGGGTGCCGGCTCCGCCTTCGTGGCCGGTGTTGAGCGCGGCCAGCAGTTCGCTGACTTCGGCGCCGCGGCATTCGCCGATGATGATCCGGTCGGGCCGCATGCGCAGCGCCTGGCGGACCAGGGCCGCCATGTCGACCGCTCCGGCGCCTTCGATGTTCGGGGGTCTGGCTTCGAGGGTGAGCGTGTGCGGGTGGTCGGGCGCGAGTTCGGCGGCGTCTTCGACGATGACGATCCGCTCTGACCCGGGGACGGCGGACAGGAGGCTGGACAGCAGTGTGGTCTTGCCGGTGCCGGTGCCGCCGGTCACCAGATGTGGGATCTTGGCGGTGACGACGCGGAGCAGCAGGTCGGCCATGTCGGCGGTGAGCGTGTCGGCTTCGACCAGTTGCGACAGGGTGAAGGCCTTGGCGCGGTGGGTGCGGAAGGACAGGTAGGGTCCGGCGGCGGCGATGGGCGGCAGGATCGCGTGGAACCGGGTCCCGTCGGGGAGTCGCACGTCCGCGTACGGGTTGCCGGCGTCGAGGCGGCGGCCGGCGGCGGCTGCGAGCCGGCAGGCGAGCGATCTGATGGTGTCGCGGTCGCCGAGTCGGACCGAGGCGTCCTGGAGCCCGTCGCCTCGGTCGATCCAGACGCCGTCGGTGCCGTTGACGACGACGTCGGTGACGGTGGCGTCGTCCAGCAGCGGTTGGAGCGGTCCGGCGCCGCCGAGGTCGTCGGCGAGTGCGTCGGACAGTTCGAGCAGTCCGGGTTGGTCCGGCGGTGCGGCTCCGGCGGCGCACAGGGCTTTGACGATGTCGGCTTTGGCCGGTGCGTTGCGATGCTCGTGCGGTCGGCGCGGGTCGGTCTGGGCGGCGAGTTGGCGCCTGACGCGGTGGATCAGTTCGAGGTTCATCGGTCGGCTCCCGCCTGGTCGAGTTCGGGCAGTCGGGTCGTGTCGGGGTCTGAGCGGGTTCGGCCGAGTTCGGTCATGAGGGCGCGGAGGCGGCGGGTGGTGCGGCCGTGTGGGAGGCGTCCTCGACGCAGCCGCCCGGTCAGGCGCCGGTGGACGGGCATGTGGCCCCACACCGGCGGTGCGAAGTCGTCGAACGGTTCGGCGCCGTCCGGTGCCGGTTCGGGTTTCGGGCGGTCCGTGCCGCGCAGCACCATCCCGATGCGGGAGGTGTGGAGGCCGTATGCGGCGACGACGTTGCGGGCGGCCTCCCATGCGCGCGGGGAGGGGCCGAGTGCGACGGCGACTGCTTCGGCCGCTGCGGCGGCGCGGGCGGCGGCGCCGGTCCGGGTGCGCGGCAGGTCGACGACGACGAGGTCGGCGCCCATGCGGGCGGCGCGCAGGACGCGTTCGAATGCTTCGGTTCCTGGCCCGGCCGGGTTGCGCGGGTCGGGGGCGACTAGGTGGAGGCCGTCGCGTTTCGGCAGGCCGGACAGGAGCCGATCGGGTTCGAGCTGGCCGGTGCCGGCGGCGAGCGCGGGCCAGCGCCAGCCCGGTTGGGCGCCGAGTCCGGCGGCGGTGTCGATGCCGCCGCCGGTGAGGTCGAGGTCGATGAGGACGACGCTTCTGCCCTCGCGTGCGGCGGCGGTGGCGCCGGCGAGCGCGAGTGTGGACGCGCCGGCTCCGCCGTGTCCGGCGACGGTGGCGAGGACCGGTGCGGCGGTGGTGGCGCGGGTGGAGCGGGTGAAGCGGTCGAGCAGCCACTCGTTGGCTTCGGGTACGGCGATGACGTGTTCGGCGTGGAGTTTCACGGCGAGGGGCCAGAGCATGGAGGCGTCGGCCTGGTCGGCGCTGATCCAGGCGACGGTGGTGCAGAGGATCAGGTCGGGTCGTTCGGGCAGGCCGAGGGCGAGGCATTCGTCGCCGATGTCGGCGCCGACGATGGCAAGGGGCGCGTGCTGCCAGCGGGCGCGTGCTTCGGCGGGGTCTTTGACGCGGCGGAGCGGTTGGCCGGCAGCTGCGGCCAGTGGCGTGATGATGTCGGCCAGGCGGTCGTCACCGGTGACGAGCAGGGATTCGGTTGCGGCGGGGGTGTTTCGGGGCGCGGTGCCTTTCGGGTCTTCCGCGGTCCGGACGAGCGTTGACGCGACCATGGCTACTCCTACGTTGCGTGTGTTTCCGATTGCCTGGAGTAACCATGACCGAGATTGTCAAGGCTTGGCAAGGAGCAGTTTCGAGCCTGTGGATAACTTCCGTCCTCAGCGGTGTTCGCGCAGGTCAGCCACTGTCCATGTGAGAGCGGTTCCGGTTCGGTCGATCGCGGAGGGCCTGTGGACGACTTCCGTCCGTCGCGGGATCGGGTCTGCGGATCGGGGCGGGACGACCCGGGGGACCGTCGCATCGCGACGGTCCCCCGGGTCGGCGGCGGTTTCGTGTCTATTCGGGGCGGATGCCCCAGACGCCGAACCATGCCTCGCTCGGCGCGAGCTCGATGAGGTCCTCGCCGGTCGCGAGGGCGTTGGGCGGGCAGGTCGTCGGTTCGATCGCGACCGAGGCGCGCTTGCGGTCGCCTTCGAGCCCGTCGGAGGTGTAGATGTGGACCCAGTCGAAGGACTCGTCCATCCACACGGTCACCGCCGATCCGGAGACCGGGTCGGCCAGGCGCACTTCGGCCTTGCCGTCGGAGCCGCGCCGGAGTTCGCCGTAGGCGTCGTCGATGACCGTCGCGCCCAGCACGGTCGGCTCGTCGAGGTCGGCCGCGCCGGAGCCGACGGGGATGCGCTGCTTGTCGAGCTGCAGCTTCGTCTTGGCCGGGACGTGCAGCGTCGCCTGGGCGATGTCGTCGAGTTCGCCGGCGATCAGGTAGGAGTGGGTGCCGAGCCCGAACGGCGCGGCCTGCGTGCCGAGGTTGGACACGGTGTGCGCGGCCCGCAGACCTCCCGGCCCTACCGACCAGCGTGTGCGCAGCTGCAGGGTCCAGGGGTAGCCGATGCGCGCGGGGAGCCGGCATTCGAGCGTGACGGAGGTGTCGGTGAGGTCGACGGCGGACCATTCGGCCCATGCGACGAAGCCGTGGAGGGCGGTGTTGGTCGGGATCTCGTTGATCGGCAGCTGGTACTCCTCGCCGCCGAAGGTGTACTTGCCGTCGCGGATCCGGTTGGGCCACGGGGCCAGGACGTGGCCGGCCCAGCCGGGAGCGAGTTCCTCGTCTCCGTAGGTGGCCACGACAGGGCGTCCGCGGTAGCTGTAGGCGCGCACGCCGCCGCCGACAGCGACGATGGTCGCCTCGTGGTCGTTGTAGGCGATAGACCATTGCTCGCCGGACAGCGCCATCGGGGGTACCTCCATGTCGTTCGGAACGGGGCGGGATGTGCATTGACGTTAGCCCATGGGCGTTGACCTGCGGCACGCGTATCGATGTGGGGGAGATCGCAACGAACCGTTGAACCTGACAACGCTGGTTATCGAAACCCTCCCATGAAAACCGTCAAAACAGTACAAATACCATGCCTCACGAAGCTCTTCTCATATTTTGCGCGCCTTTTGGGCACCCAAACGAGAGCACCGCGACCCCGCTCGCACTTCCGTAGTCGATCGCATTGAGGCACCATTTCCCCAATAACTACGAACCGTCGCCTCCCGGAAGCCCCCGGTCGGCAAGTACAGGGACAACCACTCAGGAGTACAACGATGTCTGAGTTCAAGCCCGGTCTCGAAGGCGTGGTCGCCTTCGAGACCGAGATCGCCGAGCCCGACAAGGAAGGCGGATCGCTCCGCTACCGCGGAGTCGACATCCAAGACCTCGTCGGCCAGACTTCCTACGGCGATGTCTGGGGCCTGCTCGTCGATGGCAAATTCGGCGACGGCCTCCCGGCCGCCGAACCCGTCCCGGTCCCCGTCTCCTCGGGCGACACCCGGGTCGACGCCCAGGCCGCCGTCGCCATGCTCGCCCCGTTCTGGGGCCTCAAGCCCCTGCTCGACATCGACGACGACACCGCCCGCGACGACCTCGCCCGCGTCTCGGTCACCACGCTGTCGTTCATCGCCCAGTCCGCCCGCGGATCCGGCCGGCCGGCCATCCCGCAGTCGGAGATCGACAAGGCCGAGACCATCACCGAGCGATTCATGCGCCGCTGGCGGGGCGAGCCCGACCCCGCGCACGTCAAGGCCGTCGACACCTATCTGATGTCGGCCGCCGAGCACGGCATGAACGCCTCCACCTTCACCACCCGCGTCGTCGCCTCCACCGGCGCCGACGCCGCCGCCGCGATCTCCGCGGGCATCGGCGCCCTGTCCGGCCCGCTCCACGGCGGCGCTCCCACCCGGGTGCTGCACATGATCGAAGAGGTCGAGCGCCGCGGCGAGGCCGAGTCGTACGTCAAGGAGATCCTCGACTCCGGCGAGCGCCTCATGGGCTTCGGCCACCGCGTCTACCGCGCCGAGGACCCGCGCTCGCGCGTGCTTCGCTCCGCTGCCAAGAGCCTCGGCGCCGAGCGCTACGAGGTAGCCGAGGCCCTGGAGACGGCCGCCCTTGCCGAGCTCAAGGCCCGCAAGCCAGACCGCGTCCTCGCCACGAACGTCGAGTTCTGGTCCTCGGTGCTCCTCGACTTCGCCCAGGTGCCCGCCGACCTGTTCCCCTCGATGTTCACCTGCGCCCGCGTCGCCGGCTGGAGCGCCCACATCCTCGAGCAGAAGAAGCTCGGCCGGATCGTGCGCCCCTCCGCCGTCTACGTCGGTCCCGGCCCGCGCCAGCCCTCCGAAGTGGAAGGCTGGCGCTAGAGCCGACCCCAAGCCGCCCAGCGAAGGACGAGGTCCGCAAGCCGCACGCCCCGGCAGGCTTGCGGACCTCGTTCGAGCACGGCTGGGCTAAGATGCCCTAGGAACCGCCGCAAGCCCACCTGAACGAGACGTGCATGCCCCCGGCCCCCCGCCCCGCGCTGCGTCGGCGAAGCCTCCTCGTCGGAGGGATCGCCGGCCTGACGGTCGCGGCCGCCGCCGGCGAGGCCGCATGGTCGCTGCTGGACTCCACCGGCCGCGGCGAACCGCCGCCCCAGGCCGTGACCGGTCCGGTCCACATGCAGATCGTCGCCCACCCCGACGACTGCCTTTATTTCATCAACCCGCGCATCGCGCGTGTCCTCGCGGCCGGTGCCGCGAGCTGCACCGTCGTCCTCACCGCGGGAGAATCCGACGGCCGCAACAGCCGCGACACGACCGGTGCCCCCGACTACGCCGGCTACGCCGCCGCCCGCAACACCGGGCTGCGCCGCGCCTACGCCCACCTGGCCACCGGCGACTCCGAATCACCCTGGGACCGCACCTGCGTCGACCTCGACTCCGGCCAGCAGGTCGAGATCTGCGTGTTGCGCGAACGGCCCGGCGTCCACCTCGTCTTCTGCTCGTTGTGGACGAACCTCGGGCGCCTCACCGGCGAGTACACCCGTCTGGTGTCGCTGTGGGAGGGGAACCTCGGCGCCTCTCTCGTGCTGCCGCCGACCGACTCGGGCCTGGGGGAATCCACCGTGGAGCGCCAGACGGTCCGCGAGACCCTTCTCGAACTGCTCGACCGCTACCAGCCCGCGATCGTCAACACCCTCGACCCGGACCCCGACCCGGTCGCGGGCCCCCGGATCGGCGCCGAGCAGCGCGGCTATTCCGACCACATCGACCACACCGCCGCCGCCCTGTTCGCATGGGAGGCGGTCCGCGAATGGGGCCGAGCCGCCGCCGTCGAATCCTGGAGGGGCTACTACAACCGCCGCTGGCCCGGCAACCTCGGCGCCGCCGACCGCGACGCCAAGGGCCGCGCCCTCAACGTCTACGCCTGGGCGGACGGCCTCGACTGCGGCGACCCAGTCGGCTGCGGCGACCGGCTCATCGCCGGCCCCGACACCGGCGACACCTACGGCACCGCCACCCACCCCCGCTACCACGCCGCCGTCGCCACCGCCCTCCTCGACGGCGACCTCACACCGATCACCGTCCAGGGCACCAGGATGCGCGTCGAGAACGACCTGTCCTGGCACGACGCCGGCGGCCCCGACCTCCTGCCGTCCATCGCCGTCGCCGGCACCCGCGTCTTCGCCGTCAGCCCCGACCACACCCCCGACCCCGACGCCCACACCCGCGACCTCCACTGCCTCGACCTCACGCTCGGCGAATGGACCAGCCTGGGCAACCCCGCCGGCACCGGCGAACCCGCCCGCGCCATCGGTCCCCCGACCGCCGCCGACAACGGCGCCATGGCCGTCGTCGCCGTCCGCAGCCCCGACCGCGGCCTGCACGTGCGCGCCAAACCCCTCGGCGGCCCATGGACCGACTGGACCCACCTCGACGGCCGCATGATCCACGACTCCCCCGCCGCCGTCGCCACCGACAGCGGCTTCATCGTCGTCGCCGCCACCCCGGGCGGCCTGGCCGCCTGGGAGTGGAGCGGCCTCGGCTGGACCACCCGCGACCTCGACCTGCCCCACGTCGGCGGCGAACCCGGCTACATCCCGGCCAGCGCCGTCACCGCCGCCAAAGCGCCCGGCGGCCGCCTCGTCATCGCCTCCCGCTCGGCCGGCAGCGCCGACGTCGTCCTCCACCTCGGACGAGGCGGGTCGTGGACGGCGACGCTCATCGCCCTGGACGGCGGCATCCTCCCTCCGACGGTCGCCGTCGGCGAAGACGGCACGGTCGCCGTCGCCTGCGACGACGGCACCGGGGCGCCCGCGGTCGCCGCCGTCGCCCTCGACCGGCTCGAACACGGCCCCTCCGAGCGACTCGGCCCGCACTGGAGCCGCGGCGACATCGTTCTCGCCAAGCGGCCCGCGATCGCCTTCGAGGCCGACGGGAGCCTGCGGCTGTGGGCGATCGGGGCCGACGGCGAGGTCTACACCGCGGTCTCCGCACCAGGTGACCGACCTGCCACCGCATGGGCCCCCGCGCTTCGGCAAGGCGACTGACCGGAGCTACAGTGAGCTCGGACGATGAGAACGGAGCCTCAAGTGACCGACGAGATCACCATCCCCGCCGACCTGCTGCCCGCCGACGGGCGATTCGGATCCGGCCCTTCCAAGGTGCCGGCCGAGGCGATGAGCGCGCTGGCCGGGATCGGCAAGTCCGTCATGGGCACCTCCCACCGCAAGAGCGCGGTCAAGGACCAGGTGGGACGGCTGCGCCGCGGCCTGGCCGACCTGTTCGCGCTCCCCGAGGGCTACGAGGTCGTCCTCGGTGTCGGCGGCACCACCGCGTTCTGGGAAGTCGCCGTGTTCGGCCTCGTCGAGGACCGGGTACAGGCCGCCTCGTTCGGCGAGTTCGGCTCCAAGTTCGCCAAGGCAGTGCAGATCGCTCCGCACCTGGGCGAGCCGACGGTCGTCACCGCCGAGCCCGGCTCGGCCGCCTACCTGAGCGCTGAAGAGGGCGTGGACGTCTACGCCACGCCGCACAACGAGACCTCCACCGGTGTCGCCGTCGAGGTCGAGCGGGTCGCGGCCGACGGGCTCATGCTCCACGACGCCACTTCGGCCGTGGCGGGCCAGCCGGTCGACATGGCCGAGACCGACTGCTACTACTTCGCGCCGCAGAAGGGCCTGGCCTCCGACGGCGGGCTGTGGATCGCGCTGATGAGCCCGGCCGCGATCGAGCGCGCCGAGCGGATCGCCGCCTCCGGGCGCTACATCCCGGCGTTCCTGGACCTGAAGACCGCGATCGACAACTCGCGCAAGGACCAGACGTACAACACGCCGGCGGTGGCGACGGTCGTGCTCGCCGCCGAGCAGGTCGACGCGCTCAACGCCGCCGGCGGTCTCGAAGCGGCCGTGAAGCGCTGCTCCGAGTCGACCGGGACGCTGTACTCGTGGGCCGACTCGCGCGAGTTCGCCTCGCCGTTCGTCACCGACACGAAGATCCGGTCCAATGTGGTCGCCACGATCGACTTCGAAGGCGTCGACGCCGCTGAGATCGCGAAGATACTGCGCGCCAACGGGATCCTCGACACCGAGCCGTACCGCAAGCTCGGCCGCAACCAGCTGCGGATCGCCTGCTACCCGGCCGTCGACCCGGCCGACGCGGCGAAGCTGACCGACGCGATCGACTACGTCGTCGAGCGCCTCTCCTAAGACACGGTGCGAAGGGCCGGGCCTGTCGGCCCGGCCCTTCGCGCATCTCCTGGGCGACGGTCCAGGGCATGCCGAGCCGCTGGAACTGCGGCAGGAAACATCGACGACCGAGCCGACGGGCGTTCCGGCGCATGGGACTCCTCCAGTCGAGGGTGCGGACACGAGCAGTTCTTCCACATCCGGAGACCGCCGCGTGACTCCGATACATTGGGTGCGTGGATACAGCCCGCGACCGATGGCGCCTGCTGCCCGAGCTCATCGAGCACCAGCGCGTCCGCACCACCCCCGTCAAGTCCGAGGCCAGCGCCACCGCCCAGCGCCTGACGTTCGACGACGGCACCTCCGTGTTCGCCAAGTTCGCTCACGGCGACCAGCCCGGCTACCTCGCCGCCGAGGCGAACGGACTGCGCTGGCTCGGCGAGGCGAGCGACGCGGTGGTCCCCGTCCTCTACGGCGACGACCGGCTCCTGGTCGAGCCGTGGATCGAACCGGCCGAGCCGAACCGCGATCGCGCCCTCGAGCTGGGCCGCGAGATCGCGCGCATGCACGCGGCCGGCGCCGACCGGTTCGGAGCGCCGTGGCGCGGCTACATCGGCGAGACGTTCATGGACAACGACCCGGCCGGCATGAGATGGGCGGAGTGGTACGCGGCCAGGCGCATTGAGCCGTACCTGGGGCCCTCGCGCGACAACGGCGCGCTCGACGCTGCCGACGTCGCCGCCGTCGAGGCGCTCGCCGCGCGGCTCCCCGACCTCGGCGGTCCCGAGGAGCCGCCCGCGCGCACGCATGGCGACCTGTGGTGGGGCAACGTCCACTGGGGCGCCGACCGGGCGTGGATGATCGACCCGGCCGCGCACGGCGGACACCGCGAGACCGACCTGGCGAACCTGAGGCTGTGGGGCGGGGTGCCGATGCTCGGCGCGATCCTCGCCGGGTACGCCGAGGTCAGCCCCCTCGCCGACGGCTGGGAGGATCGGATCGGGATCCACCAGCTGTTCCCGCTGCTGATCCACACCACGCTGTTCGGGCGCCCGTACCGCGGCCAGTTGATGGGCGTCGTGTCGCGCTTCGCATGATCGTCCCCCTCACCCATGGAATGGGAAACGTGTCTCACTTTACGGAAGTGTCATATTGACGGATTAGGCTCGACAGATGTCGACCCGTTCTCTCCGCGACCGCCATGGCCGGGTGGCGACCGACCTCCGGGTCTCGCTGACCGACCGGTGCAACCTGCGCTGCACCTACTGCATGCCCGAGGCCGGGCTGCCGTGGCTTCCCAAACCCACGCTCCTCACCGACGACGAAGTCGTGCGCCTCGTCGGCATCGCGGTGAGCGACCTGGGCGTGCGCGAAGTCCGCTTCACCGGCGGCGAGCCGCTCCTGCGCCCGGGTCTGCCGGACATCATCGCCGCAGTCGCGGCGCTCGACCCCCGGCCCGAGATCTCCCTGACCAGCAACGCGATCGGTCTCGACAAGCTCGCCGCCACCCTTGAGGAGGCCGGGCTCGACCGCATCAACGTCTCCCTCGACACACTCCGGCCCGAGCGGTTCACCGAGCTCGCCAAGCGCGACCGCCTCGGCGCCACCCTGGCGGGCATCGAAGCCGCCGCGGCCACCGGCCTCGCCCCCGTCAAGATCAACACCGTGCTCATGCGCGGCGTCAACGACGACGAGGCCCCCGCGCTGCTGCGCTTCGCCCTCGCCCACGGCTACCAGCTGCGGTTCATCGAGCAGATGCCGCTCGACGCCGGCGGCACCTGGCGGCGCGAGGAGATGATCACCGCCGCCGAGATCCTCGAATCGCTGAAGGCCGAGTTCGACCTCACCCCCGACCCGGCGCACCGCGGCTCGGCCCCTGCCGAGACCTGGCTGGTCGACGGCGGCCCCGCCAAGGTCGGCGTCATCGGCTCGGTCACCCGCCCGTTCTGCGGCGACTGCGACCGCACCCGCCTCACCGCCGACGGCCAGGTCCGCAACTGCCTGTTCGCCCGAGGCGAGACCGACCTGCGCGGCCTCGCCCGCTCCGGAGCGGGCGACGACGAGATCGCCGCGCGCTGGCAGGAGGCTATGTGGGGCAAGCTCCCCGGCCACGGCATCGACGACCCGTCGTTCCTCCAGCCCGCCCGCCCCATGTCGGCGATCGGAGGATGACGGTGACAGTGAGGGTGCGCTACTTCGCGGGCGCCCGCGCCGCGGCCGGGACCGCCGAGGAGGACGTCCCCGCCGGCGACCTCGCCGATCTCAAGGCCGCGCTCGCCGAGCGGCACGGCCACGAGCTCGAACGCGTCCTCAAGGTCGCGACGCTGCTCGTCGACGGTCGCGCCGCCCGAGAGGACGCCCTCGCCTTGGCCGAGGGGGCCACCGTCGAGGTCCTCCCGCCGTTCGCCGGCGGATGACCAGGACGCGAACACTTTTCCACTCCGGGAGCCGCCTGGTGTGGACCGATCGGGGTTTGCGAGGATGCAGTGGTGCGCCGTCCTGACGAACGAACGAGACCACAGGTGGCGTCCCCGCTGTTCGAGCTGTCAGCGGACATGCGGACCACCGCCGAGAAGCGGCGCCGGTCGAGCAGGCCGCATCCCAAGTCGGCGCGCGAGGTCGTCCCGATGCCCGACCCGGCCTTGACGACACGGGCCCCAGACCCCTGGCTGGACTCCGCGCCGCTGCTCACCGGCATGGACGAGGTGGGCGCGGGACTGCTCGATTCGCTGGACGCGATGCAGCGCGTCGCCGCCTCGGCCGGGCCCGGGCCGCTGCTCGTCAACGCCGCCCCCGGCACCGGCAAGACGCACCTGCTCGTCCGCCGCGTCGCCTACCTCGTCCAGGAGCTCGGCATCCCCGCCGCCCAGTGCCTGGTCGCCGCCGCCTCCACCACCGGGGCCGCGAGGATCCGCCGCGAGCTGGGGACGCTGCTCGGGGGCGAGGCCTCGGCGATCACCGTCGCCGAGTTCGCCGACTTCACCCCCGAATACTCGAAAGACTCCGCATACCGACGCGTCGCACCCGAGCTGGGGCACCTGTTCGTCGACGACCTGCCGCGCATGCCGATGCGGCTGTACCGCCAGCTCATGGAGCATCGCGGCGCCGAGGCCGACGTGACCGCCACCGGCGACCCCGACTCGGCCCTCGGCCGCGGCCCCGACGCGTTCGGCGCCTTCGCCGAGCAGTTCTCGCACGCCCACGTCGTGCGGCTCTCGCGCAACCACCGCAGCGCCGCCGCCGTCCTCGTCGCCGCCTCCCAGGTCGTCGAGCCGATCAGCCGCGTCCCCGGGCGCCTCACCCAGCCGCAGCGCCCCGCGCTCGAAGGTTCGGGCATCGGACGGTACTACGCGGTGGACGACGACGACGAGAAGCACTTCGTCGAGCAGCTCACCGCCCGCCTGGCCGACCTGGGCGTCGACCCCGGCGAACTGGCCGTGATCGGCCCCGACGGCATGTCCGTCGCCGAGGCCGCCGACGGCGAGTACCGGGTGGTGTGTCTGACGGGGATGACCGCCGAGACGTGGCCGAACACGCCCGCCGCCAGACGGGAGCTGTACGTCGCGCTCAGCCGCACCCGCGACCTCGCCTACGTCAGCCACACCGGCCCCGGCTCGCCGCTGCTGGCCGATGTGGACCAGGGCCTGTTCACTCCCTTCGGGATGGTGCCGGTGACGCGCTCGGGCCCTGAGCAGCCCCGACTGCTGTGAAACGGACAGACGCGGCGACGCGTAGTTCCCGCACGACCACGCAGCGATAGGCCACAATAGGTCGGGTAACCGCAGTCCGACACTGGGAGGCCCGATGGAGCACACCGAAGAGGACACCTTGCCTCTGCACCGGCCCGCTGCTTCGGGGTGGTCGCCGTTCGCACCCGACGGGCCCCCTCCGGGCGAGGACCGCACGCCGGCATCCGGCGCCCCCGGGCACCCGCTCCCGCCTGCCGCGCCGCCCACGGCGCCGGTGGCGGCGTTCCCCGACCAGCCGGGCGCCCTCGAACGCGTCGGCGTCACCGCGGACGACTTCTCCAGCCGCCGCGTCGTGCCGCCCCGGTCGCCCGTCGCCGAGACGGGCCTGCGCGGCGCCCTCCACCGGCTCTCGCTCGGCCTCGTCGCCCTGCCGCCGAGCGCGCGCGAACAGGCCTACCTGCAAGCGATCGAGACCGTCCGGCGCAATTTCGGAGGCCTGCGGCAGGTCACCATCGTCAATCCCAAGGGCGGGGCCGGCAAGACCGTCGCCGTCCTCATGCTCGCCATGACCTTCGGCCGCCACCGCGGCGGCTACGTCCTCGCCTGGGACAACAACGAGACTCAAGGGACGCTCGGGATGCGCGCCCAGCAGGACTTCCACATCCGCACCGTCCGCGACCTGCTGCGGGACCTCGACCACTTCAAGGGCCCCACCGGGCGCGTCGGGGACCTGTCGCAGTATGTGCGGGCACAGGGCGGGGCGATGTTCGACGTCCTGGCCTCCGACGAATCGGCCACGGCCGGGGAGATGCTGACCGCGCGGGCCTTCGGGGATCTGCGCGAAGCGGTCTCGCGCTTCTACAAGCTCATCGTCGTCGACACCGGGAACAACGTCCGCGCCCAGAACTGGCAGGCGGCCATCGACGCGACCGACCAACTGGTGGTGACGATGTCGGCGCGCAACGACTCGGCTGAGACGGCGGCTCGGATGCTCGACCATCTGGAGCAGACCGGGCGCAGGGACCTGGTGCGCAACGCGGTCTCGGTGGTCTCGATGCCCGCCCATCGGAAGGATGTGGATCTGCCTGCGGTGCAGCGGCACTTCGCGGCGCGGACTCGGGCGGTGCTACTGGCGCCCTATGAGAAACTGCTGGATTCGGGGGAGCCGATTCGCTACGACTCGCTGAGTAAGGCGTCGTCGGGGGCCTGGCTTCGGATCGGGTCGGCGGTGGCCGAGGGTCTGTGACGGTCGAGGAGCGCCACCAGGCCGGCCGCCGCGTCGTCGAGCCGCACGTCGTCCTCGTCTGCATGCCCGACCACGAACGCGCCCTGTATGAACACCAGCAGCGTCCGCGCCAGACCGACCGGGTCCACGCCGTCCATCTCACCGACCTCGACCGCGCGCGCCAGGATCGCGGCGAGGTCGCGCTCGAGCTCGGACCAGGCTTCTTGGACCCGGCGCATCGTCACCGGATCGTCCGCCAGCTCCACCGCCGCACGCACCACGAATCCTCCTTGCTTGCTGTGCCTGGCCACCACTTCGAGGATGTCGCCGACCACCCTGGGGGCGTCGAGACGCTCGAACGCTGCCCGGTCGAGAGCCCGGCGGGCAATCGAGCGCATCTCAGGTTCGGTGTCCTCGCGGTAGCGCGCGAGCGCGGTGATGTACAGCTGGTGCTTCGAACCGAAGGCCGAATACAGGCCCGCCCGGTTCATTCCCGTGGCCGCCACGAGATCCGACATGGAGGTCCCCACGAAGCCTCGCTCCAGGAATGCCCTGGTCACAACGCGGAGCACTCTGTCCAAATCGGCATTCTTATTTCTGCTCACGTCTGAACCGTATCGACACCTGGCGCTACCGGTCAATGACTTGACTGCCGTGAACGCAGTGGAGCGAGTGAAGGGATCCACTCACTGCGTGACCTCCTTGACACCCCGTCGCACCGAGCGACAGAATGAACGCAAACTCAACAGGCGCCCCGTGGGGGAAGTCCGGTCAGAAGCCGGCGCTGACCCGCAGCGGTAGTCGCGGTTCGACTTCGAACACCAGCCGAGTGCCTTAGCCTCTTTACAAACTCGGCCCGCCCGCGTGAGCCCGAATGCCCACCGGTCGCCAACATCCACTGTCAACGCCTGTCGTGGTCTACAGGCGCCTGCGGCGACGCCGCCTGCCCGAAGACCCCGCCCGCGCTTCAGAAAGGTCAGGCAATGCGCCACCAGTCGACCGCAGGCCGAGTCACGGCCCGCACGCGTCGCCGAGGGCGGAAGCTGCTCGCAGCAGCGGCCGCCGCGGTCCTGCCCATCGTCGCCGTCGTCACGGCCTCCCCGGCCCAAGCCCAGGCCGAGCCGCACGACGACCCGGCCTCGGCCGCCGCCGCATGGCTCGCCGACCAGTCCAGCGGCGACTACTTCGAGTTCAACGGCGCCCCCGACGTCAGCACCACCCTCGACGCCCTCATCGGGCTCATGGCCGCCCGCGTCGGCGGCGACCAGGTGCAGGCCTCGCTCGAATGGCTCAACGAGCCCGACACCCTGAACTCCTACGTCTACCCCGGCGGGGACGCCGAAGGCGCCTCAATCGCGGTCGGCGCCGCGGGCAAGGTCATGTACGTCGTGGCCACCGCCGGCGGCGACCCCACCGACTTCGGCGGCGTCAAACTCGCCGACGAGGTCGCCGCAGCACCGCTCGAAGGCATCGACGGCAGCACCCTGTCGTGGGCCGCGCTCGGCCTCTCCCGCACCGAGGACGGCGTCCCGCCCGAAATCGCCGACGCGCTCACCGCCGCCCAGTGCGACGACGGCGGCTTCTCGTTCACCGTGCCAGAAGACGGCTCGTGCACCAGCGACACCGACACCACCGGCATCGCGGTCGCGGCACTCACCGCGACCGGCGACGCCGCGGCCGACACGCGCGAGGACGCCCTCCAGTGGCTGCGCGACCACCAGGACGAGGACGGCTCCTTCTCCTTCGACGAAGCATCGGGCCCGAGCGCCAACTCCACCGCGATGGCCGCGCAGGCACTGCTGACCTCGAACGACACCGAGGCCGCGCAGCTGTCGGTCACCTACCTCATCGGACTGCAGATCTCCTGCGGCGAGGACGGCGCCGGCGCCGTCCGCTTCACCGACCCCGAGGACCCCGAATTCGGCGAGATCTCCCGGCTGAGCGCGACCGCGCAGTCCCTCGTCCCGCTCGCGGGCCAGAACTACGCCGAACTCGACGCCACCGACTCGTCCCCCGACGTCCCGACCCTCGAATGCCCGACCGCCGGCGACGACGCCGCGACCGCGGACGAGGACGAGACCGACACGACCACCTGGGTCCCCTGGGTGATCGTCGCCGCCGTGATCGTCCTAGCCGGGATCATCGCCTACCTGGTCGTGCGCGCCCGCCGCGGCGGCGGGGGCAAGGACGGCGAATGACCGACCGCGCCCTGCCGACCGGAGCCGCCGCGGTCATCGCGGTCGCGGCGGCCCTGGCATGGGCCGGGTCGGCTGCCGCGCACGACGCCCACTGCCACGGCGTCACGGTCGTCGTCGACTCCGGGCAGGGAGCGCCGGCCGTCGGCTGCGCCGACGACCCCGCCTCCGGCATCGAGGCCCTCGCCCAAGCCGGCTTCACCGTCACCGAGGTGACCTCCTTCCCCGGCGCGGTGTGTCGGATCGACGACCACCCCGAGACCGAATGCGGTCCGATGCCCCCGGCTGACGCGTCCTGGTCGTACTGGTACGCGGACACCGGCGACGACGAGTGGACGTACGCCAGCGTCGGCGCGGGCGTGCGCGACCCCGACGAGGGCGACCTCGAAGGCTGGGCCTTCGGCAACGGATCCGGCGCGCCCGGCCTCGCCCCCGACGAAGCGGCCGCCGCCGAGCCCCGGCCCGAAGCCGACCTCGAATCGTCCAGCCCGCCGACCTGGGTCCTCGCCGTCGTGATCCTCGCGGCCATCGGGGCACTCGTCATCTGGCGGGCACGGCGCGACAGGCGAGCGTGAACGCACCGGCCCGGGCCCGCCGCCCCGCCCACCCGGTGGCCTGGTGGGGATGGGCGCTACTGCTCGCCACCGCCGCCAGCCGCACCGCGAACCCGTGGCTGCTGCTCCTCATCATCGCCGTCTCCGGCCTCGTCGTGTCCTGGTGCAGGGGCGACGAGCCCTGGTCCGGCGCCTACCGGGTGTTCCTGGCGATCGGCGCGAGCGCGATCGCGATCCGCATGACGTTCTACATCGTCTTCGGCGGCGCCGAGGGCACGACCGTCCTGTTCGCGCTCCCGTCGATCCGCCTGCCGGACTGGGCCGCGGGCTTCCGGCTCGGCGGCGCCGTCTCGGCCGAAGGCGCGCTCGCCGCCTCCTACGACGGGCTCCCGCTGGCGACGCTGCTGGTGTGCGTGGGCGCGGCGAACGCGCTCGCGAGCCCGCGGCGGCTCCTGCGGTCGGTCCCGGCGGCGCTGTACGAGGTGAGCGTCGCGGTCGTCGTCGCGTTGTCGGTCGCACCCCAGCTGGTGTCGGGCGTAGCGAGGATCAGGAAGGCGAGGGCGCTGCGGGGCAACACGAAACGGAACCCGGCGAACCTGATGCGGACGGTCGTCGTCCCGGTCCTGCACGACGCGCTGGACCGGTCGCTCGCGCTCGCCGCCGCGATGGCGTCGCGCGGCTACGGCCGGGCCGCGGGCGCGGCGGCGAGCACCCGCCGCACCACCTCCGCGCTCCTCCTCATGGGCCTGCTCGGGCTGTGCGCCGGAGCGTACGCGCTGCTCGGCCCGGCCACGCCGGCACCCGTCGCCTGGGGCCTGCTCGCGCTCGGCGCCGCCGCCGCGGTCCTCGGCATCGCGTTCGCCTCCAAACGGGTCCCGCACACCCGCTACCGGACCGACGCGTTCGGCGCCCGCGACTGGGCGGTCCTGCTCTCAGGCTCTGCCGCTGCGATGGGGAGCATCGTCAGCGCCGCGGCCGAACCGGGCTCGATCTGGCCGGCGACCAACCCGCTGACGATGCCGCCGCTGCCGCTGGCGGCCGCCTTCGGGGTGCTCATCGCCGCCGCACCGGCCATCCTGGTACCGAACACACCGACGAAGGCAGGACCCGCATGATCCACTTCGACCGAGTGACCTTCGCCTACGACGAGCGCCCGGTCCTCCGGGACGTCACCATCGACATCCCAGAAGGGGAGTTCTGCCTGCTCGTCGGTTCCACCGGAGCGGGCAAGTCGACGCTCCTGCGGTCGATCAACGGCCTGGTCCCGCACTTCACGGGCGGCACGATGACCGGCGAGATCACCGTCGCCGGGCGGCGCGTGCGCACATCGTCCCCCGCGGACCTGGCCGACGCGGTCGGCTACGTCTCCCAAGACCCCCTCGCGGGCTTCGTGACCGACGACGTGGAGCTTGAACTGGCCTACACCGCCGAACAGCTCGGCCTCCCACAGGCCACGATGCGCAAACGGGTCACCGAGATCGTCGACCTCCTCGGCCTCGCCGACGTCAGAGGCAGGACCCTGGCGGCCCTCTCCTCCGGCCAGCGCCAGCGGGTCGCGATCGGCGCGGCCCTCGTGGCCGGACCGTCCGCGCTGGTCCTGGACGAGCCCACCTCGGCGCTCGACCCCGGTGCTGCGGACGAGGTCCTGTCGGCACTCCACCGGCTCGTCCACGACCTCGGGGTGACGGTCCTACTCGCCGAGCACCGCCTGGAGCGGGTGGTGCAATACGCCGACTCGGCGCTGCTGCTGCGCGACGGCACCGTGACGGCGGGCGGGCCTGGCGCGGTCCTGGCGGACTCCCCCGTGGCCCCGCCGGTGGTCCACCTGGGCAAGCTCGCCCACTGGCCCGGGCCGCCGGTGACGATCCGCGAGGCACGGCGCCACGCCGCGCCGCTGCGCGAACGGCTGGCGGGCGAGCGTCCGCCGCAGCGAGCGCCGGTCGCCGCCGGCAGCCCGCTGCTGGAGACGGGCGCGGTCGCGGTCGACTATTCGAGGGTGCGGGCGGTGGACGGCGTCGACCTGGCGGCGCTGCGCGGGGAGCGGATCGCGCTCATGGGCCGCAACGGGTCGGGGAAGTCGAGCCTGCTGTGGGCGCTCCAGGGCACTGGGAGGCGCTCGGCCGGGACGGTGCGGATCGACGGCGTCGACCCGTCGTCGCTGCGCCCGGGCCGGCGCCGGACCGTCGCGGGCCTGGTCCCGTCGGAGCCGGCGGACCTTCTGTACGCCGAGACGGTCCGCGCCGAATGCGAAGGGGCGGACCGGGACGGCGACGCTCCGTCCGGGACGTGCGCGAAGATCCTGGCCGACCTGGTCGAGGACGTCGACGCCGGGGCCCATCCGAGGGACCTGTCCGAGGGGCAGCGGCTGGCGTTGGCGCTCGCCGTGACGCTCACGGCGGCGCCGCCCCTGTTGCTGCTGGACGAGCCGACGAGGGGCCTGGACTATCCGGGGAAGGCGTCGTTGGCGACGAGGTTGCGGGGGCTCGCCGACGCGGGCCACTGCGTGATCGTCTCGACGCACGATGTGGAGTTCGTGGCGGAGTTCGCGAGTCGGGTGGTGATCCTGTCCGACGGCCGTGTGGTCGCGGACGGCCCCGCGTGCCGGATCGTGTCGGCCTCGCCGATGTTCGCGCCGCAGGTGGAGAAGATCCTGCCGGGCTGGCTCACGGTCGCGGAAGTGGCGGCCGCACTTGGGGCGGATGATGACCGGTGACGCGCGGACAGCGATCCGCTGGCGCGGTGCGCTTGCGGTGGCGCTGGCTGCGGTGTTCGGGCTGGTGGCGACGTCGTGGCCCCTCTTGGCCGCTCCGGGCGGGGTCTTGACCGAGTCGACCTCGGGTCCTTGGCTGTTCGCGCTGCTGCTGCCGGTAGTGACGGCGGTGGCGCTGGTGCAGTTGTCGGACGGAGGGTTGGACGCGCGTGCGGTGGCGATGCTCGGTGTGCTTTCGGCGGTGGTCGCCGCGGTGCGGCCGTTCGGAGCGGGGGCCGCGGGGGTGGAGACGGTCTTCTTCCTGATCATCCTGGCGGGCAGGGTGTTCGGTCCGGGGTTCGGTTTCATTCTGGGCAATACGGGGCTGTTCGCCTCGGCGCTGTTGACCGGCGGGGTGGGCCCTTGGATGCCGTACCAGATGTTCGCGGCGGCGTTCGTGGGCCTGGGGGCGGGGCTGCTGCCGGGCGGTGAGCCCGGGGGCCGGCCGGGGCGGGTCGGAGAGTTGGCGATGCTCGTGTCCTACAGCGTCGTGGCGTCGCTGGGTTTCGGCCTGCTGTTGAACATGTCGTTCTGGCCGTTCGTGATCACGCAGGGCGATCTGGCCTATGTTCCCGGCGGCGGTTTCGAGGAGAACGCTTCGCGGCTGGTCGCCTATTCGCTTGCGACCTCGCTCGGTTGGGATCTGGGACGGGCGGTGACCACGGCGGTGCTGATCGTGTTGACCGGCCCGATCCTGCTGCGGGTGCTGCGCCGTACAGCCCGCAGGGCGCGCTGGGCATGAGAAGGGGCCGCCGGACGGATCGGCCGGCGACCCCGGGGATCACTCGATTCCGGTGACCAGGCCGGTGTCGAAGGAGTAGTAGGCGCCGATGATGGTGAGGGCGCCGGAGTCGACGTGTTCGGCCATGTTCTTGTGCTCGCTGAGCTGCTGGACCGTGAGCTCGACGTTGGCGCGGATCATCGCCAGGACCGGGTCGTCGGCCTCGCCTTTGCTCTCCTCGTAGGCCGGGCGCAGGGCCTCGACGGTCTCGCTGAGGTCGTAGCCGTGGTCTTCGAGCTCCTCGCCCGACTCGGCGGCCACGAGGGCCTCGTGGGCGGCGGTGACGGCACCGCAGTTCTGGTGTCCGAGAACGACGAGAAGGGGGGACTCCAGCGCTGCCGGGCCGTACGAGACCGATTCCTCGATCAGGGGGTCGAGGACGTTGCCTGCGGAGCGGGTGGTCATGAGGTCGCCGATGCCGGTGTCGAAGACGAGCTCGGGTCCGACGCGGGAGTCGACGCAGGTGATGACCGCGGCCTTCGGCGTCTGGCCCTCGATGAGCGCCTCGCGGGTGGCGACGTCGGTGTTGGGGTGCTTGGCCTTCCCGTTCGCCCAGCGCTGGTTGCCTTCGAGCATCGCGTCCCAGATCTCCTGGGCGGATTCGAGGTCCTGGAATTCGGTCTGGCTCGCCTGCGCTTCGGGGGAGCTGCCGCAGGAGGCGAGCG
Source organism: Glycomyces sp. L485 (assembly GCF_022548875.1). Lineage (GTDB taxonomy): Bacteria > Actinomycetota > Actinomycetes > Mycobacteriales > Micromonosporaceae > Glycomyces. The sequence goes on from NZ_JAKZEW010000002.1 coordinate 49,008, forward strand.
TAGTGGAGAAGAGCGCTCCCAGGCCGAGAGCTCCTGCGCCGGTGAAGATCCGGCGCCTTGTACCTGTAATTTGAGTGGTTTTCATGGCCCATGGGTACCGAGGCGATATTCGCATGTCCATGTGCATATGTGTCAGTGTGTGATCCGGCATATCGGGCGCCAGTCGGTCGGCGGCGATCGCGCCGCACCCCGTCGAGGCAAGTAGAGCGGCCGCTGCCTGCGAAGACATGGACAGCGGCTGCGGAGCCGCTCCTCCGAAAACGATCATGCAAACGCACCTCGGGTCCACCGGAGCCACCAGCGAGGCGAAGTCGGGGACGGTGACTGAGACGACTTCGCCCTCAGCCGTGGTGGTGATTGTCACGAACGGTCCGCTCGCCTCGCGCGGAACTCGGGACTCGGTGACGGCAGGCGCCGAGATATTCGCAAGTGTCGCGATTCAGCGCGAGCGGCGGCTCCCGGAGCAGGAGCTTGCCCATGCGCGCCCAAGAGTACGAGCGCGGCGTCGCATCAGGGACCACCTGCGTTTCGGACCCGCCCCGGAGGCGTTCACCGAACACCCGGCGCGTCAGCCGACGAGGGCCCCGGCGCCCAGGAGTGCCTTGAGGTCCGCCGAGAGCTCGACCGAGGGCCGCACCCTCCAGGAGTCCCCTAGGGCGAGCATCGTCGTCTTGGGGCCGTTGGCGAGCTGGACGCGCACTTGCGCCTCACCCCGGTGCGTCCGGAAGGTGTCCGAGAGCTTCTCGATGAGCTGGGGGTTCACCGCGGCGGCGCGCAGCGCCAGCGTGATCGGTGCCGAACTCGCCTCAGGGCCCGAGGACGTGTCGAGGACGGCCAAGTCCTGGGCGATGAGCTGCGCCGTGCCGTCGCGCCGGTCGAGCTTGCCCTTGACGCAGCAGATCAGGTCGTCGGCCAGCGAGTCGGAGACCAGCTCGTAGGTGTTCGGGAAGAACCGAACCTCGATCGAACCGGCCAGATCCTCCAATGTGGCCGATGCCCACAGCTTGCCCTGCTTGGTGACCCGCTTGGCGACGTTCTGCAGAATGCCGGCGACGCGCACGTTCGATCCGTCCGCCACGTCCTCGCCGTGCAGGGCCGCGATCGGCCGGTCCGCGTTCGTCGACAGGAGCCGTTCGAAACCGTTGAGCGGGTGGTCGGAGACATAGAGCCCCAGCATCTCCCGTTCGAACGCCAACTTGTCGCGCCGGTCCCACTCGTCATCGGCGATCGTCAGGTCCACGCCGAGCGTGTCGGTGGACTCTGCCATGCCGCCGAACAGGTCGAACTGGCCGCGCGCCTCCTCCTTCTTGATCGACACCATCGCGTCGATGGCCTTCTCGTGGACCTCGGCCAGCCCGCGGCGGGCATGCCCGAGCGAATCGAACGCGCCGGCCTTGATGAGCGACTCGACGGTGCGCTTGTTGCACACCGGCGCGGGCACCTTCTGCAGGAAGTCCTTGAAGTCGGTGAAGGCGCCCTGCTCTTCGCGCGCTTCGATGATGCCCGAAACGACGTTCGCACCGACGTTGCGCACCGCCCCCATGCCGAAGCGGACGTCCTCTCCGACCGGGTGGAAGACGTGTCGGGAGTCGTTGACATCCGGCGGCATGACGGTGATGCCCATCTTGCGGCACTCGGAGAGGTACACCGCAGCCTTGTCCTTGGAGTCGCCGACGCTGGTGAGCAGCGCCGCCATGTACTCGGCCGGGTAGTTGGCCTTGAGGTATGCCGTCCAGTACGAGACCAGGCCGTAACCGGCGGCGTGAGACTTGTTGAACGCGTACCCGGCGAACGGGAGCATGATGTCCCACAGGGTCTTGATGGCCTCCTTGCCGAAGCCGTTGCCGAGCATGCCCGCCTCGAACTCGGCGAACATCTTCTCCAGGACGTCGATCTTCTTCTTGCCCATGGCCTTGCGAAGCACGTCCGCCTGGCCCATCGTGAAGCCCGCGACCTTCTGCGCGATCTTCATGATCTGCTCTTGGTAGACGATGAGGCCGTACGTCTCGGCGAGGATCTCCGCCAGCGGCTCGGCCAGCTCGGGGTGGATCGGGGTGATCTCCTGGCGGCCGTTCTTGCGGTCGGCGTAGTTGTTGTGGGAGTTCGCCTCCATCGGCCCGGGGCGGTAGAGCGCCAGGACGGCGACGATGTCGTTGAACTCGGTGGGCTTCATGCGCTTGAGCAGCTCGCGCATGGCCGCGCCGTCGAGCTGGAAGACGCCGAGTGTGTCGCCCCGGGCCAGCAGTTCGTAGGCCTTCGGGTCGTCGGTCGTCAGCGTGTCGAGGTCGATGTCGACGCCCTTGTTGGCTTTGACCGCTTCAACGGCGTCGCCGATGACAGTGAGGTTGCGCAGACCCAGGAAGTCCATCTTCAGCAGGCCGATGTCCTCACAGGAGGGATAGTCCCAGCCGGTGATGATCGACCCGTCCGGCCTGGCCCACATCGGGATGCAGTCGACCAGCGGCTGCGAGGAGAGAATGACCGCGCAGGCGTGGACCCCGGCGTTGCGGATCAGGCCCTCCAGCCCGAGCGCCGTGTCGAAGATCTGGCGGACCTCGCCGTCGTTCTCGATGAGGCTCCGGACCTCCCCGGCCTCCTTGTAGCGAGGGTGGTTCGAGTCGGTGATGCCCGCCAGCGGGATGTCCTGCGCGGCCACCGGCGGCGGCAGTGCCTTGGTGATGCGCTCGGCGATCGAGAACCCCGGCTGCCCGTGGTGGACGCGGGCGGCGTCCTTCAAGGCGGCCTTGGTCTTGATGGTGCCGAACGTGATGACCTGGGCGACGAACTCCTTGCCGTACTTCTCGGTGGCGTAGGTGATCATCTCGCCGCGCCGACGGTCGTCGAAGTCGATGTCGATGTCGGGCATGGAGACGCGCTCGGGGTTGAGGAAGCGCTCGAACAGCAGGCCGTGCTCGATCGGGTCGATGTTGGTGATCTTCATGGCGTAGGCGACGAGCGAGCCGGCCGCCGAGCCGCGGCCGGGGCCGACGTAGATGCCGATCGAGCGGGCATGGCTGATGAGGTCGGCGACCACCAGGAAGTAGGAGGGGTAGCCGGCGGTGATGATGACGTCGAGTTCGAGCTCGGCCCGTTCGCGGTACTGGGCGGGCACCTCGCCGCCGAAGCGCTCCTTGAGGCCCACCTCGACCTCGTGGCGAAGCCACGAGCCCTGGTCGTGGCCCTCGGGGACCTCGATGGTCGGCATCCGGTCCCGGGCGGTGAAGATCTCGTCGTAGGACTCGACCTGCTCGGCCACGAGCAGCGTGTTCGCGCAGCCCTCCTGCCAGATCTCGTCATTGCGGACGTCGTACATCTGGTCGGCCGAGCGCAGGAAGTAGCCCTGGCCATCGAACTTGAACCGCTTCGGGTCGTCCAGTGTGGAACCCGACTGGACGCACAGGAGCGCCGCGTGGGTGTCCTTCTGCTCCTCGGTGACGAAGTGGGAGTCGTTGGTGACCAGCGGCGGGAGGCCCATCTTCCGACCCAGCTCGTACAACTCGTCCCGAACGCGCTGCTCGATGGCGTTGCCGTGGTCCATCAGTTCGAGGAAGTAGTTGTCAGCGCCGAAGATGTCGCGATAGTCGCTGGCGGCCTGGTAGGCCTCCTCGATCTGACCGAGGCGCAGCCGGACCTGGACCTCTCCGGAGGGACAGCCGGTGGTGGCGACGATGCCCTCGGCGTGCCGGCTGATGAGTTCGCGGTCCATTCGCGGCTTGTAGTAGTACCCCTCGAACGACGCCTGGCTGGAGAGGCGGAAGAGGTTGCGGGCGCCGGCGGAGTTCTTGGCGACCATCGTCATGTGCGTGTAGGAGCCGGCACCGGAGAGGTCGTCGGAGCGCTGGCTGGGCTCGCCCCACCACACCGGCTTCTTGTGGAAGCGGTCGTGCGGCGCCAGGTAGGCCTCGATGCCGAGGATGGGCTTGACGCCGGACTCCTTGGCCGCCTGGTAGAAGGCGTAGCCGCCGTACATGTTGCCGTGGTCGGTCATGGCGATGGCGGGCTGCCCGAGCCGTTCGGCCTCGGCGAACAGCGGCTTCAGCTTCGCCGCTCCGTCGAGCATCGAGTACTCGGTGTGTACGTGAAGATGGACGAACTGCTTCGACACGTGGTGCTCCCTGACTCTGCGCCCTATTCAACACCCGACCACCGACATCGCGCTCCGCGCCGAGGCCGGGAATCAGACCCTCAACCCTAGTCCCCGCCTTCATGGCGGCGCGCCGGCTCGGCGGCCCGGATGCCTTCCATCTCAAGGTCCGAGGACATCAGAGAGAACTTCGCATTGCCGCTATATGCCGTGATGGTGATGATGACCGCACACAAGGTGCGGAGAGTTATCCACAGGCTGAAAATCGATGCTTGCCAAGTGTTGACATCAGTCGGACACTTATGCCATGAACTTGACAGAGACGAAAATCAGCATCAAAGGGCCCACCGACCTCATCACCACCGTTCCGCTGCTGCTGGGTTTCCACCCGGAGCACAGCCTGGTCGTGGTGGGGCTCATCGACTTCGATCTTCAATGCACTTTCCGCGTCGACCTCCCCGGCTCGGCCGACCACCTCGAACACCTGCGTGACCTGACCGCGCAGCTGTGCCGCAACGAATGCGACGCGGCCGTCCTCATCGCCTACGGCGAGCGGGAGGTCGCCGAGGCCTCCCTGGAGCGCGGTGCCCACCGGCTCGACGCCGCCGGCATCAAGCCGGTAGACCGGCTCCGCGTCTCGGAGGGCCGCTGGTTCAGCCTCTCGTGCGGCCGCGCCTGCTGCCCGCCCGAGGGCAAACCGGTCCCCGAGAGCTCGGCGGCCTCCTGCGAGGTCGCCGTCGCCGGGGGCCACGCCCTGTCCGACCGCGCGGCCGTCGCCGCACAGCTCGACCCGGCCGAGGACGGACGTCGCGCCGCCGTGGCCTCGGCCGTCGAGGCGATCCTGCTCGCCGAGACCGAACTCGACTGGGCCGAGCAGCGCGGCCGCGACCTCCACACCGTCGAACACTGGATGAGCGCCGAGGATCTTCCCGACACCGACGACATCGCCACCCTCGGGCTCGCGCTCGGCGATCTGGACATCCGCGACTTCGTGATCGAGCGCATCGGTTCCGGCGGGTTCGAAGCCAATCGCACCGACCTGTGGGTCTGGCTGGCCCGCCACCTCGAGGATGAACTGGTCGCCCCGGCCGCCACGGTCGCGGGCTTCGCCGCCTACCGGTTCGGCAACGGGGTCCTGGCCTTGGAGGCCTTCGAGATGGCGCTGCGGTCGCAGCCGAACTACCGGCTCGCGCAGATGCTCATGGCCGCGCTCCAGGCAGGGATTCCGCCCGGAGCGCTCGATGGAATCGGGCGTGGCAGGGCGGGCGGTGTACTCGATGGCTAGGCTGGTGGCATGGGAAACTCCCCGCGTAGTTTCGCCGCACTCTTCCTCGTCGGCGGCCGGGCCAGAAGGTTCGCGGGCATCGCGAAGAGCGAACTCGTCGTTGACGGCGCCACCATTCTCGAGCGAATGCTGGGCGCCACCACGGCGGCCGCGCGCCGCGTGGTCGTCGGCACCAGGCCCGCCGACGCCGATCCGCTGCCCGATGACGTGGCGTCGGTCTTGGAGGATCCGCCCGGGTCGGGGCCCGCCAGGGCCGTCGCGGCCGGGCTGGAGGCGGTGCCGGTCGAAGACGAGCGGGTGGTGATCCTGCCGGGAGATCTGCCGTTCCTGTGCCCCGAGGCGCTGAACCTGCTGTTGACCCGAGCCGAGGCGGCCGGTGATGACGCGGGCGCGGTGTTCTGCGACGACGCCGGGCGCCGCCAGTGGCTGTGCGGAGCATGGCCGACAGAGGCGGTGCGGCGCAACGCGTTGAAGGCTCTGCCGGGCGATCCGGCGAGGGTCCTGTTCTCCGGGATCAAGGTGGCCGGGGTGAATTGGGACCGCGGCGGGCCGCCGCCGTGGTTCGACTGCGACACTCCAGGCGAGCTGGAACAGGCACGGGTGTGGGCCAGCCATATCAAGGCGAACGAGGACTGACCGGTCCGCTCGCTCGCGGATCGGGCCGGAGCCCGGCCGATGGGCCGGTCTCGGGTCTCACCGTCGACCGGGGAGCCGGCGGGCTCGATCCCGCCGGTTCCGATCTCAGCCGATGCCGTACTGGCTGACCAGGACTCCGGTCCTCCACATGGTGAGCACGATCAAGAGCACCAGGATCGCGGCGAAGCCGACCCAATGCAGCACTCGCCGCTGGTTCTTCGGCGTGAAGGCCAGCACCGCGCCGCACAGCAGGCCGCCGACCAGACCGCCGAGGTGACCGGTGATCGAGATCGCCGGCACGATGAACGTCAGCGCCAGGTTCAGTCCAAGCAGGACGTACAGTCCGGTGTTGTCGCGGCTCAGCCGCCGATTGACCAGGATCAGAGCGCCGAACATGCCGTAGATCGCGCCCGACGCGCCCGCGGACCAGCCCTCCGGGCTGGCGAACAGGTACGTCACGACGCTCCCGGCCAGGCCCGAGAGGAGGTACACCGCCAGGAATCGCATCGATCCGAGGTCGCGCTCCAGCACCCGGCCCAGGATCCACAGCACCACCATGTTGAACAGCAGGTGCATCGCGCCGAAATGCATGAACGTCGAGGTCAGCAGCCGGTACTCACCGCCGGCCGCGACCGTCGGAAGGAGGAACCGGTTCCCGAACAGATCGACCTGCGCGGTGGCGGGGCGCGAGAACTGGGCCAGCGCGAGGTGGAACTCGGTGATCGAGAAGCCCATCGCGGCCGCGCCTCCGACGGCGAGGGTCAGCACGAACACGGCGACGTTGATGCCGATCATCGCCTTGGTGACCGTGCCGGCGGAGCCGGATGAGGAACCGCCGAACGCGGAGGCTCGGCCTCCGAAGGCCGTGCGGGTCCGGCGCATGGTGCGCCGGCCCTCGGCTACGCAGTCGGGACATTGGAACCCGACGGGCGCGTCGATGCGGCAGTCGGCACAGATCGGCTTGTCGCAACGGACACACCGCAGGTAGGTCTGGCGGTTCCGGTGGCGATAGCAGACCGGGGGCGACTGCTGATCGCTCATTTACTTCTCGATGTCCACACTGTTGATGACGATGTCGTTCACAGGGCGGTCCATCGGGCCGGTCTGGGTCTTGGCGATCTGGTCGACCACGGCCCGGGAGTCGTCGTCGGCGACGACGCCGAAGATGGTGTGGCGGCCGTTGAGGTGCGGCGTGGGCGAGACGGTGATGAAGAACTGCGAGCCGTTGGTGCCGGGCCCGGAGTTCGCCATGGCCAGGAGGTAGGGCTGCCCGAAGTGCAGGTCGGGGTGGAACTCGTCGCCGAACTGGTAGCCGGGTCCGCCGCGGCCGGTGCCGGTCGGGTCGCCGCCTTGGAGCATGAACCCGTCGATGACGCGGTGGAAGATGACACCGTCGTAGAACGGGCCGGAGCCGGGCTGCCCGGTCTTCGGGTCGGTGTATTCCTTGGTGCCCTCGGCCAGTCCGACGAAGTTCGCGACCGTCTTGGGCGCGTGGTTGTCGAACAGGTCGATCTTGATGTCACCGACGTTGGTCTTCAGAGTCGCCTTTGTCATGGCGTCAATGGTGCCAGACGCGACAGGTTGGTCCAACTTTCTCCCCCGTTTCCCTCGACGGGTGTCACAGGTCGGTGCAACATGAGACTACGAGCACCTAGAGGAGGGCAATCACGATGGGCTTCAGCCGAAATTCAACGACTCCCGTGCAGGAGGTCAAGGCCAACCTGAGCAAGGGGAAGGACAACCTGAGCAAGGGGGCTGTCTACCTGAAGGACGCCGGTGTCGCAGCCGCGAAGGGAACGCGCGAGGCGGCGGGACCGAAGGTCTACGTCATGCTCACGAAGGTCGGACTCAAGAAGGCCCGGGCGCGCAGGTGGCCGTGGGTGGCCGGCGCGATCGGCGCCGGCATCGCGGTGGGCGGCGCGGCCGCGTACCTGTGGTACCGGCAGCGCACGCAGTCGATCGGCGAGTCCCTGCTGGCCGACGAGCTCCTCGACGACGCAGAGGAGGGGCCTCAAATCACCGATGAGGCGATAAACCAGGAACTGATCGAGCGGGTGAGCCGCTGAGCGGTCGCCTGCCGTTCGAGCGTGAATGGACTGCCGTTCTTTCCGGCGGGATCCGCCGGAGTTTTCGGCTGTTCGGACTTCGCTCGACCGAGTGCGGTCCGGTGCGGACATGTGAACGCCGGACCGGTGCCTCGCCCCGGGGGGGAGTGGGCGAGTTCACCGATCCGGCGCCAATGGGGGCGGGAATTCGGTCTTCCGCGCGGCTCGCGCCGCGACCACGAGACCGATTCTCGCCTTCTGTCGAAGCAATGTGAAGAGTTTGCCAGTGGCGGTTATACGCCATGTCGCATAACCGCCAACCATGGTCGACATGTCGTGTTCACGACGCTACGGCCAGTGACCGTCGTCTCGCGAAATCGCGGCCGCCTCGTCCGGATCGGACGGGAGACGGCCGCGTTCGCTCGTTCCGGGACGGCGCTAGGGGCGGGTGGCCTCGACGGCCTTGGCCAGGCGCCGGACGCCTTCGTCGATCTTCTCGGCCGCGACGGCCGAATACGCCAGGCGCAGGCAGGACTCGCCGCCGTCGATCACGAAGTCGGTGCCCTTGACGACCTGCACGCCTTCGTCGGCGGCTGCGGCGGCGACCTTGTCGCAGTCGACGCCTTCGCCGAGGTCGACCCACAGGAAGTAGCCGCCGTCGGGCACCACGAACTCGGCGTTCGGCAGATGCGCGCGCAGGGAGGCCGACAGCTGGTCGACACGCGCTTCGAGGGCGGCCTTGACGGTCGCGATCGACCGGTCCAGACTGCCGGCCTTCGCGAACTGGTAGATGGTGGCCTGCGCGAACATGTTCGGCGCGATGTAGGTGTTGGTGGCGGCCTTCGCGATCCGGCCGATCAGGTCGGCCGGGCCGACGAGGTAGCCGGTCCGCAGGCCTGGGCAGACCGTCTTGGAGAACGACGACGCGTACACGACGCGGTCCTCGACGTCCTGGGAGAGCATCGTCGGGAACTGCTCGCCGCGGAAGCGGATGTCGAGGTACGGGTCGTCCTCGAAGATCGTGAAGTCGTACTCGTGGGCGAGCGCGAGCAGGCGGGTCCGCTTCTCGCCCGAGAGCGTCACTCCGGCGGGGTTCTGGAAGTTCGGGATGATGTGCGCGAGGGTCGGTCGCACGCCGCCTTTGAGGATTCTTTCGAGCTCGTCGACGTCGAGGCCGTCGGCCTGCAGCGACACCGGGTGGAGTTCGCCTCGCCGGTTGCGCAGGCCCAGCAGCGTCCGGTCGTAGGTGGGCCGCTCGACGATGACAGGCGAGTCGGGCTTGACGAGCTCGTCGAACAGGAACGCGTCGGCCTGCATCGAGCCGTTGGTGACGAGGACGTTCTCGACTTCGACCTCGTGCTTCGCGGCGATCCATTCGCGCAGCGGCGGGTAGCCGACGGCGGTGCCGTAGCCGGTGACCCGCGCCGGGTCGGCGTCGAGGGCCGCGGCGGCGGCGGACTTGAGTCCTTCGGTGTCGACGATGTCGAGCGACGGGGCGCCCCTGGAGAATGAGATGACGTCGGTGTTCGGCATGCCAACCAGCGTATGCGCCGACCCCGGCCGTCGTCGACCGGCATGTGGGCACCGCCGCATGTCGCACGGCGGCCCGCGCCGCCGGCGGCGCCGGCCGCGATACGGTGCAGTTGTGGGCCCTTTTGGGGCTCTGAGGGTTCGCTTCGCCGAAATGAGGGAGAGACGATGACGCTCGACCGTCCGCAGGCCCCGTGGCCGTACGATTTCCTTCCGCAGGTTCCATCGTTCGAGGTGACGTCGACCGACGTCGCCGACGGCGAGATGCTCTCCGAGGCCCAGACCGGCGGACAGGACGTGTCCCCGCAGCTTTCCTGGGCGGGGTTCCCCGACCAGACCGTCGCGTTCGCCGTGACGTGCTTCGACCCGGACGCGCCGACCGGCTCGGGCTTCTGGCACTGGATGATGCTCGACCTGGACCGCTCGGTCACCGGCCTGCCCGCCGGCGCCGACCTCGACCCGCCGCCGGGGACGGTGCAGCTGCGCGGCGACGCCGGCAAGGCCGGGTTCTTCGGCGCCGCTCCGCCGTCCGGCGACTACCCGCACCGCTACATCTTCGCGGTACACGCCCTGAAACAGCGCCTGGAGGTCCCTTCGGACGCCTCCTGCGCGGTCGGGTCGTTCAACATCACCTTCAACGTCCTCGCCCGGGGCTTGATCACGCCGGTGTACCGCAATGCCTGACGCGGTGATCCTGTCCGCTGCGCGCACTCCGGTCGGCAGGCGCGGGGGCGTCCTCGCGGACGTCCACGCCGTCGACCTCGCCGCGCACGCGATCAACGCGGCGCTGGAGCGCGCCGGTCTGGAGCCGGACGCGGTGGACGACGTCGTACTCGGCTGCGTCTCCCAGGTCGGGGAGCAGTCGTGGAACGTCGCGCGCAACGCGGTGCTCGCGGCGGGCTGGCCCGACGCGATCCCCGGCTCGACGATCGACCGCCAGTGCGGCTCGGGCCAGCAGGCGATCAGCAACGCCGCGGCCGCGGTCATGGCCGGGCACGCGGACGTCGTCGTCGCCGGTGGCGTGGAGTCGATGACACGGGTGCCGATGGGCTCGAACGTCAGCTCTGGCTCGGGCGAGCCGTACGGCCCGGCGGTGCGCGCCCGCTACGGCGAGCGGGTCGACGCGACCGCGGCGATGCCGTTCAACCAGGGTGTCGCGGCCGAGCTGGTGGCCGAGCGGTACACGGTCGGCCGGGAGGCGATGGACGCATTCGCGCTGACCAGTCACGAGCGGGCCGCCGCCGCGTCCGACAAGGGCGCGTTCGCCGCCGAGATCGCGCCGCTGGCCGGTGTCGACGCCGACGAGGGGATCCGGCGCGACACGAGCATGGAACGGCTCGCGGCGCTGAGACCAGTGTTCAAGGAGGGCGGTTCGGTGACGGCCGGGTCGTCGTCGCAGATCTCTGACGGGGCGGCGGCACTGGTCATCACCACCGATGAGCACGCGAGGCGGCTGGGGGTGCGGCCGCTGGCGCGGATCGCGGCCTCTGCGGTGGTCGGATCGGACCCGGTGATGATGCTCGACGGGCCGATCCCTGTGACGGCGCGGATCCTGCGCCGGACGGGGCTCGACCTCGACGAGATCGACGTGTTCGAGGTCAACGAGGCGTTCGCGTCGATACCGCTCGCTTGGCTGGCGGAGACGGGCGCCGACGAGGAGCGGCTCAATCCGCGCGGCGGCGCGATCGCACTCGGGCACCCGCTGGGCGCATCGGGTGCGCGACTGGCGACGACGCTGCTGCACTACATGCGCGACACCGGCGCGAGGCGGGGTCTTCAAACGATGTGCGAAGGCGGCGGGATGGCCAATGCGACGATCTTCGAGCTCTTCTGAGCCCGAGAACATGAAACCGGATATTTACTGATTTATCCGTCATAAGGGACCCCTGGCAACAAGTTTATGCCGGGGGTCCGACAACGAACAGACTGCGCCGAGTGGCCGTCACCAGCTCGGGGTCATCGCCACTTGGAGAGGACCAGCAGCGCCGCGACCATCGCCGAGAATCCGACCGCGAGGTTCCAATAACCCCACGCGGCCACCGGGTAGGCCATGCCGGACAGGTAGAACAACGTGAGCCACCCGATGCCGATCACGATGAGCGCGACGGCGGTGACCGGCACCCACGTCGGGCTCGGCTCGTAGCTCTCGCCGGTCTGCGAGCTCTTCCCCGAAGGGTTTGAGTAGACCTTCTTCTTACGCACGCGTGACTTCGGCATCGACGACTCTCCAAACGAGGGACATATCCGATGTTCAGGGTACCGCTCCGCTCCGAGACTCCCAAGCCCTCCATGGCCGAGCCGTCCTCCGGCCCGAAAGCCTCGCGGCGGCGCCCTGGACTGGACCGTTCGGGCGATACTTGAGATCAGGGCGTCACCTTAGGATGTCGTGGGGCGTTATGTTTAGGAAGCCACTCCCCCAACGATCCGATCACATGACCTGACGGAGGCGAAGTTCCCAGGTGAACGAGCAGGACTGGTCGCCCTTCGGAGGGGAACCGACTTCTCCTCCGCGACCCGCGCCCGGCCCGGGCCGGGCCACCGTGCCCCAGCCCGCCGGTTCGCCGCGTCCGTCGCCGTTCCCGAAGACGGACCCTCCTCACGACCAGACCGCCGCGCTCCGCCCGCCCTCGGCCGCGAAGCAGCCGACGCCGGGCCTCATCCCCGCCCCCGACGCCACCGCGATCCTCCCCCAGATCCCCGACGGCCCCGCCCCCGCTCCCGAAGGCGCCGACTCCGCGACCCGCAAGAAGCAGTCGGTCAAGCGCCACCGCGACGCGGAGGCCGCCGGCAAGGTCCGCAAGACAGTCCGCGGCGTCGGCGAAGTCCTCATCACCTTCGGCGTCGTCGTCCTGCTGTACGCCGCCTACGAGGTCTTCGGCGTCACCGGCGAGATCAACAACGCCCAGGGCGACCTCTCCTCGGACCTCGACGTCATCTGGGACGTCGGCGGGGAAGAAGAGGAGGGCGTGGACGGCGCTCCAGTCCCCGAGCTCGGCGACGCATTCGCCCGCATGTGGGCGCCCGACATCCGCGCCGAGTCGTGGACCCTCGTCGAGGGCACCGAGCTGTCCGACATCGAGTACGCCCCCGGCCGCTACCTCGACGGCGCCTACCCCGGCGAGCAGGGCAACTTCACGCTCGCCGGCCACAACGTCCCGGCCATCTTCCAGAAGATCCGCGATCTCGACCCCGGCGACAAGGTCGTCATCGAGACCAGGGAGAACTTCTACGTCTACGAAGTCGAAGAGCACGTCATCGTCGACGAGACCCAGATCGACATCACCGCGCCCGTGCCCGGCGATCCCGGCGCCTCGCCCGGGGACGAGGACTTCTGGATGACCCTGTTCACCTGCCACCCCCTGTGGGACAACTACGAGCGCTACGTCGTCTACAGCAAACTGATCGACACCGTCGAACGCGACCCGGAGGGCGACCTGCCCGACGAAGCGTTCGATCCGGAGGCCTGACGTGTACGGATGGATCTGGAGAAAACTGCCGTTCGGCCTTCCGGGTAAGCTGGTGGGCTCCCTCGCCCTCGCGGCGGGCATGCTCGCGCTCCTGTGGTTCGTGGCATTCCCGGCGATCCGGCCGATGATGCCGTGGAGCAACGTCGACGTGGGCGGTGGGACGAACGTCGAGAACGAGGAGGGCGGCGAAGATGAGCCCGACGGAGACGAACCCACCTGCACGCAAGGAGTCGACTGCGCACATACCGGCTTCGACCCCGAGGACTACCAGACCGCGGCGCCTCCCGAGGACGCCGAGGACCAGGAAGGCGATGGGTAGCGTCCTCGTCGTCGACTTCCGCGACTCCTTCGTCCACACGATCGTCAGCTACCTGCGGGCGCTCGGCGCACGCGTCGAAGTGCGCCGCTCCGACGAGTGCTCCCTCGCCGAAGCCGAGACGCTGCACCCCTCCGGGATCCTCCTCTCGCCGGGGCCGGGCCGGCCCGAGGAGGCCAAGCTCGGCCACGACCTGCTGGAGCGCTTCGCCGAACAGGTCCCGATCCTCGGGGTGTGCCTGGGCCACCAGGTCATCGCCGAGCACTGGGGCGCGACCGTCTCCCGTGCCCCGCAGCTGCGCCACGGCGAGACCTCCGCGATCCACCACGACGGCTCTGGCCTGTTCGCCGGATGCCCGAGCCCGCTGACCGCCACCCGCTACCATTCCTTGGCCGTCGAGCCTGATACCGTCGCCCCTCCGCTAGAGGTCACCGCGTCCACGGCTGACGGCGTCGTCATGGCGCTGCGCCACCTCGACCTCGATGTCGAAGGGGTGCAGTTCCATCCTGAGTCGATCCTCACCGAGGACGGCAGCGCCCTGCTGAAGAACTGGCTGCAGCGCCTCGCAGTCTCATCGCGTGAGACCACCTAGGAATCGGCCGTCGCCTGACGACGGCACCGACCACACACCGCAAGGCGCCTTTGGGGAGCTGTACTTGACTCGGGAGGACTGGAATCCTCGGAACCGGCACCGGCCGCGGCGCCCGCTGGTCCTCGCCGGATTCCTGCTGCTCCCGGTCGGGGCCTGGGAGGTCTTCATCGGCTATGCGATCGCCCACGGCGAGACGTTCGTCTTCTCCGACGGCGGCTACTGGTACCGGGCCGACAACACCGGCTGGGGTTGGGTCAACCTCGTCATCGGCCTCGCCGCGATCACCCTCGGCCTCGGTCTCGTAGTCGCGGCCAAGCGGCTCGCGCGCCTGCGCGCGAAGGTCACCCTGGCGCTGCTGCTCGCCGTGGTCTCGGCGATGAACCAGTTCTTCCTGGCCACGCAGTATCCCCTGTGGTCGACCCTGGTGATCGCGGTGGACGTCTTCATCATCTGGACGGTCACGACGCAGACCGAGGACCTCGGCGACAACATCGGACTGGACGACGGAATCGTCCGTTTAGGCCCGACCTGTCCGCAGAGCTGGCACGGTGGAGTCATGGGCCGTCGATCCTTCAAGACCGCGGCGAAGCGGTTCTGGGCCGAGAAGCGCACCGACGCCGCAGCAGCGCTCACGTACTACGCGGTGCTGTCGATCTTCCCCGCCATCCTCGTCGGCACCTCAGTAATCGGCATGCTGAACCCGGACGCCACCGAGGAGATGCTGAACGCCGCCGACGATCTGTTCCCCGACGACGCCATGTCGATCATCGACTCCGCGGTCGCGCAACTCCAGACCAACCCGGCGACGGCCGGGCTCATGGCCCTGGTCGGCCTGGCCGCCGCCCTCTGGGCGGCATCGAAGTACGTCGCGGCGTTCTCACGAGCCCTCAACGACGTCAACGGCACCGGCGAGACCCGCAAGTGGTGGACCGTACTCATCGTCCGCGTCGTGCTCACCGTCGTCGTCGGCGCCTTGACGGCCGTGTGCGCGATCATCGCCGCCACCGGCGGGGCCGTCGCCGACGCGATCGGCGACGCAGTCGGCGCCGGAGGAACCGCGGTCACCGTCTGGAACTGGGTGAAGTGGCCGGTCATCATCGTGCTCGTCATGGTCATCGTCACGCTGCTGTACTGGCTGGCCCCCGCCAAACGCTCCACGTTCCGGTTCCGCGCGCCCGGCGCCGTCTTGGCCGTCGCCGCGTGGATCGTCGTCTCCGCGCTGTTCGGCCTGTACGTGGCGAACTTCGGCAACTTCGACAGGACGTACGGCGCCCTCGGCGGCGTCATCGTGTTCCTGGTGTGGCTTTGGATCACCAACTCGGTGCTGCTGTTCGGCTCCGAGTACAACGTCTCGGCGCTCGCCGACGAAGTGAACGCCGAGGAGTCGGCGATCGGCTGAACGTCACTCCTCGACCTTGGGCTGCACCAGACCCGACTCGTAGGCGAACACGACCAGCCCGGCCCGGTCCCGGACGCCGAGCTTCATCATCGCCCGGTGGACGTGCGTCTTCGCCGTCGCGGGACTGATGAACAGCCGCTCGGCGATCTCCGTGTTCGTCAGCCCGCGCGCCACCAGCGCGACGATCTCGGTCTCTCGGCCGGTGAGTCCCTCGACCTTCCCGGCCAGGCGGGTCGGCGGGTGCGCGACATACTCGGCGACGAGTTTTGCGGCGATCTGCGGCGACAGCAGCGTCTCCCCGCACGCACCGCAGCAGCTCCTCGGGCTCGGTGTCCTTGACGAGGTAGCCGGCGGCCCCGGCGCGAAGCGCGTCGAAGACGTACCCGTCGAAGGAGTAGTTGGTGAGCATGAGGACGCGCAGATCCGCCAGCGCGCGACGTTCGGCGATCTCGCGGACGGCGCTGATGCCGTCCCCGCCGGGCATCTCGACGTCGATGAGGGCGACGTCGGGCCGGTGGGCGAGCGCGAGTTCGACCGCGGCTGGCCCGTCGGCGGCCTCGGCCACGACGGTCATGTCGTCCTCGGCGTCGATGAGCGCGCGGAAGCCGCCGCGCATGAGCGGCTGGTCGTCTGCGAGGAGCACCTGGATCATCCGGTCACCTCTTGTTCCGTTCGGGATTCGGCCGCGGCGGGCAACCGCGCTCGGACGCTGAAGCCGTGCCGGCCCGGTCCGACGACGAGCGAGCCGCCGACTGAGTCGACGCGTTCGCGCATCCCGGTGATGCCCCGGCCGGGTTCGAACGCGGTCACGTGGCCGTTGTCGGCGACCTCGATGTCGAGCTCGCCGTCGTCTCGGGCGATGCGAACTTCGACGCGGTCGCCGTCGGAGTGGCGGACGGCGTTGGTGAGCGCCTCCTGGACGATCCGGTAGGCGGCGTGGTCGACCTCGTGGTCGATGCCTTCGCAGTCGCCGCAGTCGAGGGCGATTTCGAGGCCGAGTCCGTGGTAGCGCTCGGTGAGGCTTTTGACGCGGCCGAGGCGCAGGCCGTCGTCGTCGCGGAGCATCGTGAGCGTCTCGCGAAGTTCGCGTGTGGCGTCTTTGGCGGCGTCCTCGACGGCGAGGAGCGCTTCGGGTGGTTGTTCGCCGCGCTTGCGCGCCAAGTGGACGGCGACGCCGGCCTGGACGCGGATGACGGAGATGGAGTGGGTGAGGGAGTCGTGGAGTTCGCGGGCGATGCGGACGCGCTCGTCGGCGGCCTTGCGTTTGACCGCCTCTTCTTTGGTTCGTTCGGCCTCTTCGATGTAGGCGTCCCGCTGGCGCCTCGACTCGCCGGTGACCATCGCGACGTGGAGCCAGCCGACGACCAGGAGCGTGTTCCGGACGACGTCGCCGGTGAGGCGGTAGTCGGCTGATTGCCAGAATCCGAAGCCCGCGATCGCGGAGACGGCGAGGACCATGGTGATCGTCAGCGCGCGGTAGCCGGTGTACATGGCGGTGGCGATGGCCACCAGCGCGGGCACGGCGGGGAGCGCGCCGAGTTCCAGGTGGGCGAGCACGACCATGGAGGCGATCGACACGGTGAGCACGGTGCGCGGGTGGACGCGCCGGAACACCAGCGCGATTGGTCCGAAGGCGAGCACGATCCAGGCCCATGTCGGCAGCGGATCGCGGAAGTGGCTGAACGCGGCTGCCAGCTCGGAGAGCACCAGGAGGGCGACTCCGAGGACGACGTCCGTCCGGCGGACGGGCAAGCGCTTCGACATCGTTTCATCGTAAGCCGAGGCGTCTTCACCGGCGTCGGCCAGCGGTTTCACCGCCGGCGTACGACCAGCGTGGTATGCGGTCGGTCCGATTGCGACGTCCGGCTCGGAGTGGATTGTCGGCGTGGGGAGGACGTTTTTCGATCGGCCGACGGGAATCGTCGATGGGGACGGAGGTGGTCGCCTCCGCCGCCACCCGAACCGAGGAGCGCGAAGCGATGTCATCTTCCATTCTGGACGTCGCCCCCGTCGACCGGAAGGCCGCCGGAGGACCGACCGCGCCGGGGACTGCGGCGCTCGGCGCGCGCCTGGCCGCGACCGCCGCGATCGATCCGGGCTCGATCAAGGACGAGGACGTGGCGGCGTGGCGGACCGGATCGGTCTCCTACCACTGCACCGTCTTCCACTTCGCGGTCGGGCACCTGGTCGACCGCGTCCAGTCCGACCTGTCCACATCCGGTCTTGTCAAGAGGGGAAACGTCGATGCTTGAGTTCTTCAGGATCTGGACGGGCGTCCTGGGCGCATTGATCGCGCTCCAGTTCTTCCTGGCCGGCTACGGTGCGATAGCTACGGGCGACACGGCGGAGGCGTTCGAGCTGCACATCATGAACGGGCGGCTCATCGGAGCGGTGTCGCTGCTGGGCATCCTGTTCGCGGTGCTGGCGCGCTCGGGGTCGAAGCTCGTGGGCCTGGCCGCCGCCGTGTTCGGCCTGGTCGCACTCCAGTCGGTCATCGCGCTGGTCAGCGTAGGCGGGACGGTGCCGGGGCAGATCCTCTTCGGCCTCCACGCCGTGAACGCCGTGTTCATCATGTCGGTCGCCGGTCGAGCGGACAAGACCGCCAAACGACTCCTGGAAGACCGCCGGATCTCTGCGGGCGACGCCTCCCCGGAGGCCGCTACGGCTTGACCGGGAACCGAGGAAACCCGGCTCGGGGACGGGGACGCCGCCCGTGTCTCGAGCCGGACATCCGGCCCGCATGCGGTGCCGATCCCTGTGAGCCGAACACTTCCTCCCCGTCAGATCGAGGGCCGTCGGCTCGGCAGGATCATGTCTCGCATACATCGCAGAGTCACAATCGGTTGTCACCGTTGTTACTACTGTAACCAGTTATTCGACTCGGAATCCCCTGCAACCCAATGTGAGTTAAATTCGCCTAGGGAGTAAAGTATTGCCCCATATCTTCGGTAGAATCAGACTTGGGCGGCGGCCCTCTTGATGTCGGCGGCGTTCGATCCCTGGTTCGCCCAGGTTCGGTGGGAGTGCTCGCACACCCACAGATCAGGCTCGCCGACGACGAGTCCGGTCACGTAACCGAGCAGCGCTGGTTCGAACTCGGTGAACGCCAACCACATCCGCGGTGCGTCGGCCGTCGTGCCGAATCGGATCTCTCGACCGCCGACGGTTTCTGTGCCGAGAACCGTTGAGCCGGGCCGGGTCGATCGGGTCCGCCAGCCGCACCGGGATGGGGGGTGGCGTTGAGCTCGCGCTGATACCGACTTCGGATCCGGTGGGGATTGAAGCGCGACAGGCGATGACCACCGGGCGGCGAATTGCATTCTGCCTTATTGAATTGGTTGAATGCGAGGCGCATGCCTCGTAACGCGATTTGTTGTAGACGTAAGCGCCTGTGCTGCTTGCGTATTCGAATGCTTGCTCATGGCATAATGAACGATGGTCATTGGAATGTCAACTCCCGCGTCCAGATGTTCTCAATGAGTCCGGTTGAGACTCGAAATTGACTTGTCAAAGCCAGGCCATACTGAAAGACTTTCGCAATGTCATCCTCTCCTGAAATGCTATTGTTCCGGCAGCGTGCGACATCTTATGTGCTGCGGCGATCGTCAGATGGCAGTGAAGTCGAGGTGCTCGTGTTCCTGCACATCGACGCGCCCGAGGCCGGAGTCCAAGTGCCCGGCGGCGGAGCACTGCCGCACGAGACGGTCGGTCAGGCCGCCATACGCGAAGCCTTCGAGGAGACCGGTGCCGCCGGTCTCGCCCTCGGCGAAGTCATCGGCAACAAGCTCATGCCCATCCAAGAGTCCCCAGTGCCGTACCAGGTGTCGACCTACTGCTGGCTCACGACCACCGAGACTCGCGACTCCTGGGACCACTTCGTCAACAGCCACGACGGCGACCACGGGATGCGCTTCCGCTGCGAATTCCGACCCTCGACCTCGGCCGGTCTCGATTGGGGCTTCGACATCTTTCTCGACCGCGCCGTCAAGCGCTTCAAGACATCCCACGGAAGGGTGACGTGTGCGGGCTGAGCGATTCGAATCGACGGCTGACCTCGCAGCGTTGCGGGAGCGGCTGCGGCACGTTCACTGGATAGGCGGCGGACCCGGCGCGGGCAAATCGACCATGGCCCGCCTAATGTCCTCTCGCCATGGCCTGCACTACTACTCGACCGACGAGGTCATGCCGGACCATGCCCGTCGTACGAACCCCGAGGACGCCCCGTTCCTGCACCGGTTCATCGCCATGAGCATGGACGAGCGATGGCTCCACCGTTCACCGGAGACCATGATGGATACGTTCCACTGGTTTCGCGGCGAGGGCTTCGAGCTGATCATCGAAGACCTCTTGCGACTCGCGGCCGCGCCCGGCGTCATCGTCGAGGGCTTCCGGCTGCTGCCGCACCTGGTGAAGCCACTCCTGGCCATGCAGAACCAGGCAGTCTGGCTCCTCCCCACCGCCGACTTCCGTCGAGCCGCGATCCGCGGCCGGGGATCACCTGGGGTCGGGTTCCTCCACAAGACCAGCGCCCCGGAACTGGCCGAGGAGAACCTGGCCGAACGCGACCGAATGTTCACGGAACACCTCTATGAGGAGACGGAACGGCTCGCACTGCGCCGCATCCGGGTCGACCCCACCATGACCGAAGAGGAAGTGGCTCGACAGGTGGCCGAAGCCCTCGAACTCTGATCTGACGCCTGCCAGGTGAACTGCTGGACGGTCACCTTTGGGCCGGTCGCAGCGGAATCGTCCGCCGCCGACGGCAGCTCGCGAAGGCCGCCTGGCGAACGACGGCTAAGCTCGCCGGATGACCGACGCACAGTCGAACGATGCGATCTTGCAACTCGACCACGTCGATGAACCGCAGCGGAAGGCGGCCGGGACCCGCTGGTATCGAACTCGCGTGTTCCGGTCACTGTCTTGGACGGCGACCGCCGGGGTCGTCGCTTACTCGCTGATCCGGCTGTTGGGCCTGGAGACCGGGTGGATCCTGGTCACGACCATCGCGTTCGTGCCGTACCTGGCGGCAGCCGCACTGGTCGGCGCCGGGATGCAGGCCGCATTCCGGCACTGGCGGGCCGCGATCGTCACTGCCGCTGCGGCACTCGCGATGGTCGCCGCGATCGTCCCCCGCGTCCTGCCTGAGAACCAGCCGGTGGCCGAGGGCGCCGAGCTGACCGTCATGTCGGTGAACATGTATGTGGGCGTGGCGAACGTGAAGTACATCATCGAGCTGGTCGACCGCTACGAGCCCGACATCCTCAGCGTCCAGGAGCTCACCCCGTCCGGCTTCGACGAGTTGGCCTCGCGCGGCTTGGAGGAGCGTCTGCCTCATGTGATCGCCGAGCCCGCCTGGAACGCGGTCGGCACCGGCATCTACTCGCGCCATCCGATGGAGCGGCTCGAAGAGTTGGAGCCCGACGGGATCTTCTACCAGCCCGCAGCGGAGGTGACTTTGCCGGACGAGTCCAAGATCCGGTTCATGGCCGTCCACGTCGCCGCACCGGGCAGCCCCGAGCGGATTCCCGATTGGGAGGCCGACTTCGAGGACTTTCCCGCAACCGGCTCGGACGTCCCCTGGGTGCTGGCCGGCGACTTCAACTCCACGCTCGACCACCGGCTGCTGCGCCAGGTCGTCGACTCGGGTTACAGCGACGCCGCCGACGCCACCGGCGAGGGGCTCGTTCCGACGTGGCGGCCGTTCGAGGGCGGCTTCCTCGGCAACCGGCTGCACCCGCCTGCGGTGACGCTCGACCACGTCCTGGTCGACGAGCGGGCCGCGGTGCGTGACTTCGAGGTGCTCGACAGGGACGGCAGCGACCACGCCCCCGTGGTCGCCACCATTCGACTACCGTCCTAGTGTCGGCCACTGCGAAACGTGGCCGGCCTTTGTCGACCTAGACCGATGCCGAGCGTGCGACCTGGGGGAGTCGGGTGCGTCGGCCGAAGACCGCCCTCGCGCAGCGGGCTCGCATCATCTTGGCCTGCGCCGCATCGACAGAGCAGTCCCGCACGAGCGATTTCCACATCGTCTGCGACGACTGCGCAACCCACCGTGCGGCGGTGACCGACCCGCCACCCCCGCTTCCACATCCGCTTCACCCCGAACGGCGCCTCCTGGATCAACCAGGTCTCGCCGTCGACCTCCGCCTGCCCTGGGAGAACCCAGCGAAGCCCGGCCTGGCAACTCCCGCACGAGTCCGCCGCGACTTCCCGAACCTCCACCAGGCCCCTGCCTTGCCTGACCAGCGCACCGAACCCGTTAGGCCCGGTCCCGGACGCTTTCGCGGGCAACGCGACAGAGAGTGAAGTGTCGGGATACACCCGTTTCATATGACTGCACCCCCATTACGCCCCAAGGAAACATATGCCATCATATGCCCCGTGAAAATTTCTCACTTTCTAATCGCCGCCACGGCGGCCGCAATCACCTCCCTCTCTCTCACCGCTCCGGCGGCCGCCCAGACCGCCGAGTCGGCGGACGACTGGGGCGACACCATCTTCCTCACCTTCGACGACGGCCCCGGCGGCTCGAACACCGACCGGATCCTGGAGGTCCTGGACGACAACGACGCCCAGGCCACCTTCTTCGCCATTGGCGAGAACATGCAGAACGACCCCTTGCGCACCCGGCAGGTCCTGGCCAACGGCCACGCGATGGGGAACCACACCTGGAGCCACCCCGACCTGACCGAACTGACCCGCTTGGAGGTCGACCAGGAGATCTACTCGGCCGCCGCGCTGCTGACCGCTTTCGGCGCCGAGGCCCCGTGCTTCCGTCCGCCGTATGGGGCGACGAACGCCGAGGTCGACGAGGCGATCGCCGACGCGGGGCTGAAGAAGCAGATGTGGAACGTCGACACCAGAGACTGGTCGCGGCCCGGCGTGGACGCGATCGTGGATGAGCTGCTCGGGGCCACGCCGGGCGACGTGGTCCTCATGCACGACGGCGGCGGAAACCGCTCGCAGACGGTCGAGGCCCTGGAGATCGCGCTGCCGAAGCTGGCCGAGAAGGGCTACGACTTCGGCATCACGCCCAAGTGCACCCCCGCATAGCGAAACACTGACGGACTGGTCCTGTTCAGGGCCCTTCCAAGAACCCGGGCGAGGTTGGATCCGGTTCACTTGTTCGCTCGCAAAGCGGAAGGTCTCCCAGATGTTGCATCTGGGAGACCGACAACGCAGAGGGCGGGCAGATGGGCCGGATCCAATCGGGATCAGGCGAGTTCGTCGACGACGCGCTCCTTCGGGAGGGTGAGGCGCACGATCGGGTAGTCGCTGCCGTTCATCTCATGGGTGCTGCGCTCGCCGTCCCGGACGAAGCCGTACTGCTCGTAGAAGCGCAGGCCGACCTCGTTGCTGTCCAGAACCCACACGCGGATCGGGGAGAGTGCGAACTCATTGAGCGCCTTGTGGGCCTCGCGCATGAGCGCGCGGCCGACTCCCTTGCCCCAGCGGTCGGGGTGGACGTAGAGCATCCAGACCTCGCCGGGCGAGCCCGGCGAGGTCTCGTCTTTCGTCGATTCCCTGGTGTCCCGGCCGACTGTGACGGAACCGATCACGTCGGGACCGCGCTCGGCCACCAACGTGAGCCAGAACGGAGGCGGGGAACTCAGGTTCATCACGAACGCTTCGGAGGGTTCGTCGCTGAGCCCGGCGAGCACGTTGTCGTCGATGAGGCCGCTGTAGGCGGCGCGCCAGGACGCGTTCTTGACATGCACGATCTCGTCTGCGTCTGCGGGCCCGGCTGTTCGGATCTTCATGTCTACCAACCGTGCCTGAAGGTCAATAAGAAAGCAACCACTAATTCGGATAGAATTTCGCCTGCACTCCGGTTGTGCATGAAGCGTCTAGGAGACAGGGGATTCCAAGAGTTTCAGGATCTGCGAGTCGGCGTCGACCTCGGCGTTCAATCCGATCGGCATCGGCAGATTCGGTCCAGTGTGGCCGAATTCGACGCCGCCGAGAATCGGGAGGTCGTGGTCGGCGAGAACGTCGAGGACGACCTCGCTGACCGTCGCCGGCCCGTACTTCTCGGGCGGGCCGTGCAAGTCGGTGGGGATGCCGACGACCATCGCGCCGACGCGGTCGAAGACGCCCTGCAATCGGAGGCTGTGCAGGTCGTTCCAGATGTGGCCGATATTGCGACCCACGTCCTCCCAGAAGAGGATCGCACCGTCGAACGCCTCGGGAGGCAGGGCGTACGGAGTCGCCTGGAGGCGGACGAGCCTGTCGAGCAGGCCGCCGACGAGGCGGCCGGTGGCCCGGCCGGGCTTCCATGTCTCCCACTGTTCGTCGGCGGGCAGGTCGATCTCGGTGATCTCGCCGGTGAGCAGGCCGCGGAGGATCTCCCGGACTCGGCCGCGGCGCTCGGGAGTCGACGCCTCCTCCCAGAAGTTCCCGAGACCGGGCGCGAAGTCGGCGTGCATTCCGATGAGTCCGGTCTGGGAGTGGAGGGCGAGGTGCAGGGCGGTGATGTCGGAGAAGCCGAGCAGCGGCTTGGGGTCGGCTCTGACGGCGTCGTAGTCAAGGCGGTCGATGTAGCCGGTGGTGGCGTTGCCGCCGGCGAAAGGGACGATGGCGCGGACATCGGGGTCGGCCAGCAGCTCGTTGATCTCGGCAGACTGCTCGGCCGGGGGCGCGGAGCGCCAGAAGCGCCTGGAGGCGGACTCGACGAGCTTCGAGACGCGGACGTCGAATCCCATGTCCTCGATGGCGGCGATCCCCGAGTCCAGCTCGTCGCGGCGGCCGGGGAGGAACGGTCCGGAGGGAGCGGCGATGACGACGGTGTCGCCCGGGTGGAGTCGCCTGGGCCGAAGCGGTTGCATTGCGTCTACCTCCAGAGCGTGTGCCGGAACCGAGACCAGCCTACGGCCGGACCGGTTCCGGCACAAGACGCGAGGCGAACGCCGGCCGCTTTGAGCGCGGGAGCGACTTGCTCTAGTTGAAGGGCAGTTGAGGGATCGGGATCCAGAACGGATCTCCCGAGAGCGTGCGGTCGTCGATGGACATGCGATGACCGTGGGCGCGGCGAAGGCGAGCCCCGCCGCGGTGACCAGCGCGTCGGGGCGGCGTGGCGGGGTGCGGGTGTCTTCTCGCCGAGGGGAGACCCGTGCTCATGGAGCACGTGGACCGCGAGCGTGGCAAGAGCTCGAACGGCTCGCGTCGTTCGGCTTGCACATTCACCCATCCGTAACGAGGATGTGACGGATGAACCTTAATATCGGTCACATCCTGGAGTCAGTAGATCCCTTCATCGGGACCGCAGCGACCGAACTGCCGGCGGCGAGAGGCCTCGCGGCCTCATGGTGGTGGCCGAAAGCGCAGGTGGGCAACACCCACCCCGGCGCCTGCCATCCACTCGGCATGGTCTCGGCCTGCGCCTGCTCCGGGGCCTACCCCACCGGATACGGCCGCTACGGCATCAGCACCGAGGGCGCCCCCGAGCCGATCTACGACGACTACCTCGCCTCCGGGTTCACCCACTTCCAGCAGTCCGGCACCGGCGCGATCCGCAAGTACTACAACTACTTCCGCGTCACCCCTATGGTCGAGCCGCTCGACGCGCTAGGCACCCGGTGGCGGCTCCACGACGAGGTCGCCGAACCCGGCTACTACGCCGCCACCCTCGACACAGGCATCCGCTGCGAGCTCACCGTCGGCGCCAAGACCGCCGTCCACCGCTATACCTTTCCGGCCTCGGCTTCGGCCCGTGTCGTCCTCGATTTCTCTTACGGCGGCCTTGCCATCGAGCACGGCGGCACGGTGCCGCTCCGCGCCGAGATGCAGAGCCTCGGCCACGGCCGCGCCCAGGGCACGGTCGTCATGGAGGGCGTCCCGATCTCTGTCTACATCAAGTCCGACACGCCCGGCTGGCGCCAACTGTGCTGGTACGACCGACGCCGCGTCGACGGCGGCACCCGCCTCGACTTCGACTACATCCGACGCACCACCCTGCGGCCCTTCGGCCTGATGTTCATGGGCCCCACCGAACCCGGCCAGGCCATCGAGTTGCGCATGGGCTTCTCCCTGCGCGGATGCGAGCAGGCCAGGAGGAACCTCGAAGAGGGGACGCCCGAGCCGGCCACGTTCGACGCCCGCCGCGAGCGTACGGCCGAAGCGTGGAACGAGTACTTCGACCAGATCAGAGTGGACGGCGGCACCCCCGAGCGGCGCACCGTGTTCGCCACGAGCGTCTACCACTCGCTCATCAAGCCGTGCTTCGCCGAGGACGAGAGCCCCTTCTGGCCCTCCGACGGCCCGTTCGTCTTCGACATCTCGACGATGTGGGACATGTACAAGACCCAGTTTCCGCTGCTCACGGCACTGTCGCCGACGATGGGCGCCGAGATGCTCGAATCGCTCGTCCGCATCTGCGAGGAGGAGGGCAACCTCCCCATCGGCTACCGCATGGCCCGCGGCTCCGACCGGTTCTTCCGCCAGGCAAGCGCCCTCGCCCACACCGCCCTCGCCGACGGCTACCGGCTGGGCCTGCCCGGTGTGGACTGGGACTGGGCGCTCGTGCACATGGTCGACGACCTTCGCCGCGGCTTCGGCGAGGACTTCTACGAGCGCGGCATCGTCCATCCCATCAGCCACACTCTCGACCTCGCCTGCGGCTACCACTGCGCGGCGCAGGTCGCGCGCGGCCTCGGCGACGAGAAGCTCGCCGGGTTTCTGGAGGAGAAGGCTCGCAACTGGATCAACGCGTTCGACCCTTCCAACGGCCTGCTCAAGGACTCCTCGTTCTATGAGGGCGGCCGCTGGAACTACTCGTTCCGGCTACTGCACGACATGGCCGCGCGCATCGGCCTCGCCGGAGGCGACACCGAGTTCACGGCCATGCTCGACCGCTTCTTCGGTTTCGGCGCCCCGCCGGTCACGCAGCTCGGGACGCCGCCGTTCGGCACGGAGCTGTCGATCGGCGGCGACCTCAACCGATTCGAAGGGCTCAACAACGAGCCGGACATGGAAGCGCCCTGGGCCTACCACTACGCGGGCCGTCCTGACAGGACTGCCGAAGTCGTGCATGCGGCCTTGGCCTACCAGTTCGGAACAGGTCGCGGGGGCTTGCCGGGCAACGACGACTCGGGCGGGCTCAGCTCCTGGTACGTGTGGGCCTCGCTGGGGCTGTTCCCCGTCGCCGGGCAGAACCTGTTCCTGGTCAACGCCCCGGCGTTCGCGGGCGCGGCGCTGCGGTTCGGCGGGAACGAGTTCGAGATCGCCACGACCGGGCACGTCGAGTCCGGGATCGGCGACGACGCCGAGGGCTCCTCGCCGCGCTACGTGCAGAGCGCCCGCTTCAACGGCCGTCCACTGGAGCACGGCTACATCACCGGGAACCAGCTGCACGGCGGTGGAACGCTGGAGATCGAGCTGGGTCCCGAACCTTCCGACTGGGCGACGAAGACGCGCCCTCCGTCCGTCTCCGACCGACCCGACGACGCTCGGGGCGGTGGGACCCGCTTCCAGGAGTTCCTGCTATGAAGCTGATCCAGCCGGCGAGCCGACGGCTCGTCATCGTCGTCCGCGCCGACCCGGTCGTCTGCGGCCACGCCACCGAGGCCCGCAACCTCGCCGAAGTCGCCCTCGCCAGGGGCTTCGACGACGTGCGGATCGTGTCGTGGCCGATCCCCGCGCTCCAGGCCGCGGGCCTGCCGCTCAAACCGCTCGACGCGCTCGTGCCGTACTCGGAGGGCATCACCGTCGAACGGCCCGAACCGGTCGGCGACTACCGAGTCCCGGACGGGCGGTTCCTGCTCGGGCTGTCGGGGCGGCTGTTCGAGCTGTTCACCGACGGGGTGCCGACGGTGTGCATGTCGATGTACCTGACGCCGCATGCGAACGTCGTCGCCGAGGCGATGCGGTCGGTCCGCGACGCCGGGCTCGGCTCGCAGGTGACGACGATCGCCGAGGCGGTCGGCTCGGACATCACCAACGTGGTGCGCGGCTGCATCGCCGACGGCCGGGTCGGCGCGGCCGCGTCGCTGTTCACCACGTACCTGGCGAGCGACCGGTGCGTGGCGGTCTCGGAGTACACGAAGGACCTCATCGCCTCCTCGGCGCGCGAGGTGGACCTGGCGTGCGGGACGCGCTTCGCCGACGAGGTCGAGCGGCGCGTCGCGGTCAGCTACCCGGCCGTGGACTCCTCGATCTACCTCGACCTCACCGATGAGCAGGTCGACGCGGCGCTGCGGCGCCGCGGCCTGGAGCGCGACGGGTACATCCTGTTCTTGTCGCGCGTGGCGGCCGCGAAGGGCGCCGACGACCTCGTCGCCGGGTGGCGCGCCTCGGCCGCCGCGGCGACGCACAAGCTGGTGATCGCCGGAACCGGCCCGGCTTTGGCCGACGTGCGGGCCGAGGCCGCCGGCGATGAGCGGATCGTGTTCCTCACCGACGTCGGCGACGAGGAGAAGCCGCTGCTGATGAACGGCTGCGCCGCGTACGCGCTGCCGTCCAAGCCGCGGCCGGAGTTCGTCGAGACGTTCGGGATCGCGCTGGTCGAGAAGATGCTCGCCGGCGGCGGCCCGGTCATCACCACCCGCACCGGCGGCATCCCCGAGGCGGTGGGCGACACGGCGATCGAGGTGGCGCCGTCCGACCGACCCGGACTGGCCGCGGCGATCGACGCGGCCCTGGCGATGAGCCCGGACGAGCGCGAACAGGCCGCGGACCGGGCCAGGCGCCACGCGATGAGGTTCGACCGCATCAGCGTCTTCGACGGCCTCTTCGCCGACCTTCCCACGACCGACGCCGTCCCCTCGATTTCACAGTTCTAGCTTCTCTGACCTGCGGCTGAGCAAGTTCCCAAAATTCTTTCGAAATCGCGGCAACCTTCGAGCGCTCGGCGGCAACTACATGTCGGTGCGGCAACCCGGCTCCGTCGCACCTACAAACAACCAGGCCCAAATATGGAGAGGCATGCATGTCTTCACCTCGCGTCGCGCGTGCCGCGCAATCTCGGCCCCGGCCGGGAGTACACGCGCATCGGGGGACCGTCGGGTCACGGCCCGCGGTCGGACTCCCGGCCGAAAGGCTGGACGCGAGGGGCCGCTGACGGTATCAGCGCAGGTAGGGCGGGCGCAAGTGGCGCCCGCCCTACCTGCGCTGATAAACTCCGCCTCCCCGATACCTACCCGCACAGGGAGGGCCCCGTTGTACGTCCCCGCCTCGCCCGGAGAAGACGCCTTCCGCGCCTTCTTCGAACGGCACCATGCCGAACTGGCACGGTTCGCGTGGATGCTCATCGGTGAGCGCGCGGCGGCGGAGGACATCGCGGCCGACGCGATGCTCGCAGTGTGGCGACAGTGGAGCGACGTCGAGCGCTCCGCTTCGGGGATCGCCTACGCTCGCGGCATCGTCGCCAACCTGGCCAAGAGCAGGATCCGCTCCGCTGTGAGGGAACGCCGCCGGAACGCCGCGTTCTGGCTGCGCCCGAACGAGACGGTCAGCGAACCGAACATGGCGGCCGTGGTGGACGTGCGCCGAGCCCTGGACCGCCTGCCGTTCCGCAAACGCGCCTGCGTAGTGCTGCGGCACTCGCTCGACCTGTCCGAGCACGAGACGGCCGAGGCCCTCGGGATCTCGGTCGGGACGGTGAAGAGCCAGACCTCCAAGGGCCTGGCCGAGCTGCGACGGCTCCTGGCGCCGGCGAACGGGAAGGAGGGTACCGCGTGGGCGACCATACGGAACGGGATACAGCTATGAACGACGATCTGCCCGGCCGTCTGCGGGTGACCGCCGAGGAATTCCGGCCCGACTCGGAACGCATGTGGGAGCGGGTCGCCTCCGGCATGGACCGCTCCGGGACCGTCGCGTCCGAGCCGGCCCGCAGGGGCTTTCGCATCCCGCATCTGGCGATCGCCACCGGCGTCGCGGTAGTGCTCATCGCCGCGGTCGTGGCCGTCGGCTACGGGCCCGGCCTGGTCCGGCCGACGACGCCCGCGCCCGGATCGACCGGCTCGGACTCGGAGACGGGCGCGCCGGCGGTCGGCCACGATCGGCCCGAAGCGGTCGACGATCTCGACTTCCTGTCGGCCGGCGCCGCGGTCAACGACGACACCGACAACGCCTACTGGTCCCAGGCAGAGCTGACCTTGGACACCGAGGAGCCACTCACCGAGCTGACCGTGGAGCTGTACGTCGTCGTCGGTGAAGACGTCGAGACGACCGGCTCCTGGACGACCGCCGAGCACTACTTCGGCATGCCCGACGTCTACGAGGACGACGGCTACCTCGTCTACCGGTGGACGCTGCGCGAGGACGAGACCGTCGAACCGGGTGAGTACGTCTTGGCGGGGCAGCACAACCACGGCGACGGCGCCAGGGACACGGGCGGCGACTACTACGTGTTCGAGGCCTCCGCCGATTCCGGCGAGGGCACCGTCATCGGCCACTTCCCGCCGCAGGACTAGAAGGAGACGAGCTCGAACGTGGCCGCGTAACGCGTGCCGAAACGCTCGCCGCCCATCGCCGCGAAAGCCGTGAGGAGTTCGCGGGCGTAGGTCTCCGGGTCGGTGTCGCTGAGCGCCGAGATGTACGCGCGGTGCTCGACGAGCGAGGCTATGCCGATCTCCATCGTCGCGGTCGTGTCCACCGCGTGCGACGCCTCCGGCGAACCGAACAGGGCCGCCCAGCGCACCCCCGGCCACGGTTCAAGCCCCTGTTCGAGCAGGTCGGTGTGGATCCAGCGATTCCCGGCGTCGTTCACGGCGTCCAGCACCGACTCGCCGACGGCTCGGTGGTCGGCCGAGTTCCAGCCGCCGGGCTGGAAGTTCTCACGGGGGTTGAGCGTGACCACCAGCTCGGGCCGGTGCCGGCGGATCGCGGCGGCCAGGTCGCGGCGCAGCGGCACCCCGGCCTCGACGACGCCGTCGCGGTGGTCGAGGAACTCCACGGAGCCGACGCCGACGACCTCGGCGCTGGCGCGCTGCTCGGCCTCGCGCAGCGGCGCGCACTCGTCGGGCGGGATCGTGTCGATGCCCGCCTCGCCGCGAGTGACCATGAGGTAGGCGACCTCGCGGCCCCCCGCGGTCCATGCGGCGACCGCGGCGGCGGCGCCGTACTCCATGTCGTCGGGGTGGGCCACAATGGCGAGCGCCCGGGTCCAGTCCGTCGGCATCTCGAGGAGTTCGCCCATGAGCCCAGTATGCGCCTCGGCCGCCGGAATCGAAGGCCCCTCCCCGCGTTCCATCACGCGGGAGGCAGCCGTGGGCCCTCACTCTGGAGTTCGTTCACATGGCCGTCGAGCCCGGTCGGAGTCGCCGCATCACCCCATCAGGAGGTGCGGGGCGAGGGCGACGGCGATGAACCTGATCGACCGTCCAAGTAGGCAGACGAGGACGAACGCAGGCGCGCTGATCCGGGTGTAGGCGGTGTAGATGCAGGTCGCCAGCAATGGAGGTAGCCCCGTCACCGCGCTGAGGAACAGGATCGGCACGGTCAGGGCGGGCCGGTCGAGCAGGGCCGTGAGTTTTCCGGCGGCGGCGCCGATCGGCTCGGCCAGGCCTCGCCACCGTGCGCCGGCCGCCGTCCTGGATCGGGTACTCACCGGATCCTGCGGTTCACCGGAGGAGTCCTCGATCCGACCGGCCGGTTCCCGGTGGCGGCGGCGGCCGGCGGCATGGGCCCACTGCCGAAGCCGAGTCGACCGCAGGGCACCGCGGGTGCCGAGGAAGAAGACGGTCTTGCCGGCGGTCTGGCCCAGCGCCGCGGCGATGCCCAGCCCCACGGGGCCGTGTCCGGTGGTGGCTGCCAGCCCGATCAGATACGGCTCGACGGGCGTCACCGGCAGGAACGCCGATACCAGTCCGGTGAGGCAGGTGAGGAGATAGGCGGCGATCACGGGGCCTGCAACCGGGCCGAACGCAGACGTCCGACGACCACCAGCGATGCGGCCTTGACGCATGCGACCGCTAGGGCGAACGCCGCGGGCCAGAGTGGCGAGGGAGAGAGCAGCACCAGGACCACCAGGCCACCGGTGTTCAGCGCCTTGGCCGGCGGCGACCAGTTCCACCGGTGCACGCCGCGATGGATCTCATAGAAGTAGTTGGGGCTCACCACGGGCCAGTACAGGAAGGCGAGGCTGAGCATGCAGTCGAGCACCATGAACTGGACCAGGAAGATCGCCAGCGGCAGCGCCATGTCCGGGCGCAGTACCAGCAGCGCCGCCGCGCACATCGAAGTGCAGCCTCGATCGGCGACGATGTCCAGCACTGCGCCGGCTCGGGTCTCCTGGTCGAGCAGGCGCGCGAACAGGCCGTCCAGGATGTCGCCGATCCAATAGACCACGTAGGCGGCCACGGCCAGTGCGACGCCGGCTTCGGTGACCGCCAGTACGGCCAAGATCATCGCGGCGACCGTGCGCACGATGGTGATCGTGTTGGGCACGTTGACCAGGGGAGATTCAGTCGCGAGTCTGATGCGGTCCTTCGGAGCCTGCTTCTCGGATGCCGAGGGAGGTTCGATGACGGCTCCTCCATCGATCAGTTTCGCGCTGTGCGGGGCCGGAGAGTACTTGACCTCCTTGGACAAGAAACTACCAGGTTTGCATACTCGGTGTGCACCATGGATTCCGATGTGTACCGCACGAATGGTCCACAGGGTCATGTCCCGTCTCTCATTGGTGTTCAGTACCGGCCGGCCGTCGGTCTTCGGCCCCGACATCGGTTGGAGTCTCCTGCCGCCTCCGCTCGGGAGATGCTCGGCTCTCCGCGCGTTTGGCGAGGGCTCGGCCCCGTCTGCGGGACCTCGACGATCGGGCTCGGGATCGCCGCGGCCGCCGGCGAACGCGCCTGACACTTCACCCGCACCGGAGCCGAGCCACTCGTCTCGCTCGGACTGGTCCTTGCGCCTCAGCCGGCCACCGGCGGGATGTTCTGGTTGGCGTGGAAGAAGTTGTCCGGGTCGTAGTCGTGCTTGATCGCTGCCAGCCGATCGTGGTGGCCGCGGTAGGTGGACCGGACACGCTCAGGACCCTCTTGTGCGCCGAGGAAGTTGACGTAGGAGCCGCCCATCGAATACGGATGCAGGTCGTTCCAGTAGTCGACGCACCATCGGCGGATCAGGTCGGCGTTGGCGGGGTCGGGATCGATCCCGGCGATCACCCCGGACCACATGGCGTCCCGGTAGGCCCAGGCGATCGACCGGGCGGGCTTCAAGCTCATCGCCTCCGGCATGCGTGAATGCCGTCACGCCGCCGAACGCGGCGAGGAGGAACCGCTGACCGAGGAAGAGCTCGAGAAGCTCTTCATGGCCCTGGCCTGAGACCTCATGCCCGGCGGGCGGGCGCCGGGCACATTTCTTTCGATGAAAAATACCCCATGGGGTATAGAGGGGAAATCCATGCCGAACGAAGAACCATTGCACGCCTTCCGGGCCGCGCACCAACGCGGCGAGACCGTCGTCGACGTCCGGGAGGAGGTCGAGTACACCGCCGGTCACGTCCCCGGCGCGGTGTCGATCCCGCTCCACCGGCTCGCGGCGCAGCTCGACCGCGTCCCGCCCGGGCGTGTCCATGTCGTTTGCGCCAGTGGCAACCGCAGCAAGGTCGCCGCCGAGATGCTGCGCCGCGCCGGCCGCGACGCCGTCTCGGTCGCAGGTGGCACCGCCGCTTGGCACCACGCCGGGGGCACGCTCGCGCTCGGCCGCTACGCCGCCTGATTCATTGCAGATCCGCGCCGCAGTGCGCCCGAAATATACCCCCAGGGGTATTGTCCGATCTTGGAGGCAACCATGGAGATCATCTCGTTCCCGACCCCAGGGCTCGGAGACACCAGCTACCTGCTCGTGCACGACGGGCTGGGCGTCCTCGTCGACGCCCAGCGCGACATCGACCGCTTCCTCGCCGAGGCGGCCCGGCGCGATGTCGACCTGCGGTTCGTCCTGGAGACGCACCTTCACAACGACTACGTCTCCGGAGGCGAGCAGGCCGCGCTGCGCTCCGGCGCCGAGCTCGTGATCCCGGCAGCCGCGGCTCCGGCCTACCGGCACACGCCCGCGTTCCACCTCGAGGACATCAAGGGCGACAAGGGCTTGAGCCTCCGCCCGATCCACACTCCGGGCCACACGCCCGAGCACACCAGCTACCTGGTGCTCATCGACGGGGAGCCGCAGGCCGTGTTCTCCGGCGGCAGCCTCCTGGT
Organism: Glycomyces sp. L485; assembly: GCF_022548875.1. Taxonomy (GTDB): domain Bacteria; phylum Actinomycetota; class Actinomycetes; order Mycobacteriales; family Micromonosporaceae; genus Glycomyces. The sequence goes on from NZ_JAKZEW010000002.1 coordinate 82,505, forward strand.
GGCCGCGGCCGGCCGCCCCGACCTGCTCGGTCCCGAGCGCGCCGGGACCCTTGCCCGGCTCCAGCACGGATCGCTCCACCGCCTCGCCGACCTGCCGCCGGAGGTGGCCCTCCTGCCGACGCACGGCGCGGGCTCGTTCTGCACCACCACCGGCGCGCTGCGCACCACCTCGACCATCGGCGACGAGCGCGAGACGAACCCACTGCTCGCCGTCCCCGGCGTCGACGAGTTCGCCGAGCGGCTCATGGCCGCCCCTGCCCCGATCCCGGCCTTCTACCAGCACATGGGTCCGGCCAACACGCTCGGCGTCCCGCCGATGCCCCCGATCGCCCCGCCGCCGCTCACACCATCCGATCTGGACGAACTCCCGGAGGACACCGTCGTCGTCGACTTGCGCCCCCGTATCGCCGCCTCCCGCGGCTTCCTGCCCGGCGCCACGCTGATCGAGCTGGCCGACGACTTCGGATCGTGGACCGGCTGGCTCACGCCCCGCGACGCGCCACTGGTACTGGTCGCCGAACTGGACCAGGACGTGACCGAGGCGGTCACCCAGCTCGCCCAGATCGGCGTCGACACCGTCGCGGGCGTCATCACCGACCCCGGCGAGGCCGCCGCCGCCGCCTCGTTCGAGCTGCTCGAACTCGACGACTTCCTCGAGCGCCTGCGCGACCCGAACGCGCAGCTGCTCGACGTGCGCATGCCCTCAGAGCGCGAAGCGGTCAGCGTGCCCGGCGCAGTCCAGCAGTTCCTGCCCGACCTGTTCTCGAGCGGCATCGCGCCCGAACTCGACCCCGCCAAGCCCGTCCACATCGCCTGCGGTTCGGGGCGCCGCGCCCTCATCGCCGCGAGCCTCCTGCACCGCAACGGCTTCACACCCGTCGTCCTCACCGGAGCCGGCATCGCCCAGCTCGCCGCCACACTCGAAGGAGCCCAGTGACCACCATCGACCCGCGGTCCGCCCGCGAGCTGATCGAAACCGCACCCGACACCCTCGTCGTCGACGTCCGCACCCCCGGCGAATTCCAGAGCGCGCACCTCCCGGGAGCGATCAACCTCCCGCTCGACCAAGTGGACCCGCACCTGCGACGCATCGTCGCCGACGCGGGCGGACGCATGATCCTGGTGTGCCAGAGCGGCCGCCGGGCCGCCCAATGCCAGGCCAAACTCGCCGCCGCCGGACTCGCCGACACCGCGATCCTCGACGGCGGCATGCTCGCCTGGACAGCCGCGAACGGGCCGGTCGTCAACGGACCCAGACGATGGGAACTCGAACGTCAGGTCCGGCTCGCCGCAGGGAGCCTCGTCCTGACCTCCGTCCTGACGAGCCTGCTGTGGGCACCGGCGCTGGTCCTCGCCGGGATCGTCGGCGCCGGCCTCACCTTCGCCGCGCTCAGCAACTCCTGCCTCATGGGCATGCTGCTCGCACAGCTCCCGTACAACCGCGACGGCGCCCCGCCCATCGAGGACTCACTCCGCCGTCTCGCGGGAACGGCCCGGTGACAGCCGCACTCGCGGCGACCCTCGCCGCCGCCATCGCCATCGGCCTGCTCCTGGGCCTGCTCGGCGGCGGCGGGTCGATCCTCACCGTCCCGGTCCTCGTCTACCTCGCCGGGATCGAACCGAAGGCCGCGATCGCCATGTCGCTGTTCATCGTCGGCGCCACCTCCCTGATCGCGATGGGCTCGCACGCCCACGCGGGCCGGGTGCAGTGGCGCACTGGCGTCATCTTCGGCTCCGCGGGCATGGCCGGGGCATACGCCGGAGGCAGGATCGCCGAATACCTGCCCGGGGCGTTGCTGCTCACCGGATTCGCGCTGATGATGGTGCTGACCGCGGTCGCGATGATCCGGCGCTGCAAGAAATGCGAGTCAGAGACCGCGCCCCGCCGCAGACCGGTCCTCAAGATCCTCGCCGAGGGAGCAACGGTCGGCCTGTTCACCGGCCTGGTAGGCGCGGGCGGCGGATTCCTCGTCGTCCCCGCCCTGGTGATCCTCGGCGGCCTCAGCATGCAGGCCGCAGTCGGCACGTCCCTGCTGGTCATCGTCGCCAAGTCCTTCGCGGGCCTGGCCGGATACCTCCACTCGACCACGATCGACTGGCCGCTCACTCTGTCCATGACCGCGCTGGCGATCGTCGGCAGCCTCATCGGCGGAACCCTCGTCGGCCGAATGGACCCGGCCGCCCTGCGCCGCGCGTTCGGCTGGTTCGTCGCCGTCATGGGCGTCGCCCTTCTCGCCGGGCAACTGGCCTCGGCCTGACCGAAGTGGCCTCACCCCGCCTCGACCGTCCGGCCGAAGCACCTGATTCGAACCCTGGCGCTGAGCGACTACTTGTCGTTCTCGCCCCAGTCTCCGCCGGCGGTGGCGGCGCGGCGGCGCTTGAGCACCAGCAGAACGCCGCCGGCGAGCAGCACAGCGGCGATGCCGACGACCATGGTCAGGGTAGAACCGGTGACGGGGAGCGTCGCTTCCGAAGCCGGGGAGGCGGCCTCATCGGGGCTCGCGAACTCGATCTCCGTGGCGACCCTGTTGCTGATCTGCGAGGCGAGGATCAGGGTCTGGCCCTCGGCATCCGCGCCGCCAACGGGGACGAAGGTGCGCCCGACGGGCGCGATCCAGGTGGCCGTTTCGGCGATGACGGTAACCGGGCCGGTCTCCTCTCCATCGAACTCCACCCAGACGGACTGGCCGTCCTCGAAGCGGTCGATGGCGTGGCCGTTCAGGTTGACGAGCGTCGCGCCTTCGGGCTGGGAGAGACTGACCGGGGGCTGGGTGAGGCTGACCGGACTGAAATTGGTCGAGACGGTGAACGGACCGACCTTGGCGCCCTCGGTGACGGCTGCGGCATTGTCGATCGCAAAGTGCGGATCAGGGTTCGGTTCTTCGATCGGCTCGGCGTTGTCGAGCAGGTAGGCCATGATGGCGATGACCCACCGGTCGACGTCATCCCCGTCGTCGGTCGGGTCCTCGGCGTCGATCTCCCAACCGTCGGCCAGGTGCCAGATGGCGGCCTGGGTGCCGGCGTAGGCGACTTCTTCGATGCTGATCTCGTCGGAGGGGACGAAGGAGCCGAGCACGCCAGCGGCATCGAGCACATCCGCCGCCCAGTCGCCGTTGTAGCCGTTCGCAAGGACGCCGAGCACGAGCGGCAGGTCCTCGACCGGGACGTCCTCCCAGGCGCGCTCCTGATAGGTGTCCAGCTTCTGGGGTTCCACATCGACCTGGACGCCATAGACGGTGTAGGGCCAGTTGTCCACGACCAGTTGGTGCATGTAGGCGTTGGCCGGCTTGTCCTCGCCGTCCAACTGGCCGTTGAGGTCGAGGCCCGGCCCGCCTGACATGGTGCCTGAGGCGATGTCCTCGGCGGGTTCGTCCTGCGCGAGCGCAGCGCCGTCGACTCCGAGGACGAGTGCGAGACTCGCGGCAACGGCCAGCGACCCTTTCAGAGCTTTTCTCATCATTGTGAAGCTCCATCTGCTTCTCAAGGGATTGACGCGTTGATGCTGTATGCAACACATTAACGACCCCGCGCTGGTCGCACCAGACCGGAGACTGGCCCACATCTGGCGTTGGCCTCGGGTTTCTCCTGCGAGACAAGAGGTTCGGCGAGATCTTCATGAGACGCGACACGATAACGATTCGGTGTCGGGCCGGAGCTCGACCGAAGTGTCCACGTGGAGCAGGCCTCATTGCCCACAGCAGTCCAACAGGACGTTGGCCAGCTGGTAGAGATCGATCCTGTCCTGCACTTCGCTCGCCACCCGGATCTGACCTGCAGAGCAAACAAATAGGGAACGATGCAAGCGGGCATCGACCGCGCGGACGGTAGAACCGTCCACCCAGAACCGAGCTTCGTCGGTCTACTCAACACATCGCGTTGAGAGGAAGCAGGCATCTGGAGTGCGCAACGCTCAGTGAGTCGTACCAGATCGGATATTGTCCAGGATTACCCGTGTAGTTGAATGCGCCACCAACGGCAAGCCACTCCTGCGGCAGCGACCACATAGGCTGTGATTTTGCGACCATACCTGGGGTGAAGCCGTCACCTACTCCAAATGAGTCAGCAACTACCACGCATCTTGCAGCAGGAACCAACAATCGTTCCGAACTCGGCGCTTCAGGCAAGGTGGGGTATATGAATGATGTGGCCCCGGAAGCACACTCCCCAGACTCATTAATATTTGCTTGCATGTTCCGCTGCTCGCCTGGACCATAATTCGGTCCCCACAGCCCAGTATCTCTACTGTCAGCGGAGACCGTTGCTATTTCAAAATCAGTCGTAAGCACCTGGCCCTCGACAGTTTTAACGGCCTCTCGAACGGACGCCTCTCGGACTACCGCGACCGCACCGTCATCTACTATCTGGGTAGTACAACTAATAACCCTGTGCATTTGATCAGTCGCATACACCGCCGAATACCAAGCTGCCATGCAAGTGTTCGAATCCGAATCTCCAGAGCGCGAAACAGATATATCCAGCGAGTCCGAACCGGCCCCTGCACCTACTTTCCATTCAGCGGTTACGCTAGTAGGACTCAAGATCGTTGGCCAGATCATTATCAGCCGATGATGCTCGCTTCCATCTGCCCTGAGCTCCGCGGCGCGGAATGCCTCGAGGTCATACTGCATCCCAAGGCTATCCAACGTCCGAAGCAACTCAATGGCGAGATCTTCGGACTCACCGGAATCTCGAAACTGGTCCACAGTTGCGAACTCAATATCGTCCTGATCTGCCTTGAGAATAAACCTCTCGACAGGCAGGAACGAGCCTGTCGCTACGATACTAGCCAACAATACCGCAATTGCAATGAGCACTACAAGGTATACCCTAGGTCGCGACATGCTCCCAACACTCCTCCCATCCGCCAATATCACTATGTGATTGCTCCTCAACTTCCACAAAATACGTGGCATCGACGTACTCGTGGACCAACGAGATCGGTGTGACTGAGTCCGCGGAGCTACCAGTCATGCATGTAGGTGTAATCGACGTGTCGATCGTGAGGTTGATTCTCTCACTTTCGCACGGTGCGGCATTGGATTGAAGGATCTGGCGAAGGCCACGACCGTCATCAATGGGCGAGTTTGCTCCCGCAACACCACACAACTCCTCCCAATAGGCCAGCATCCCTGGCGACAGCGAGTCTACCCCGTATCTCATCCACAGCTGGTCTGACAACTTTCCAATGAGCTCGGGATCAGAGTCGTTCTGGACGGCGTCGAGTATCTCGTTGACTTCCGCACTCTCGACGTATCCGGTGGAAATTATCGCCGAGACTGCGTCAAATTGAGTCACTGGCAACGATCGACTAGATATGGACTGGTCTTCCCAGTGAATTTCACCCGCCTGAAGGTCTTGAAGTAGGCCTAGGCGAGCATCTATGACTTCATCTATCCCCGCGCCCACTGGAAACGGTCGTGTGAGCACAGCCCACTCAGGATGCACTGTCGGGAGACCGGTCTGGAGGTAAGCGAGCCTAGCAGCGCCAAACGAATGCCCTATAAAGCCGGTGACCTCAATTTGCTCTTCGGACGCGATGTTGGCGACCAGTGTGGTGTAAGTATCAGCTGTAAATCCGTAGTGCGAGCCACTGAGTTCACATGACTCTAGGACTCCATCGACGCCAACCTCGGCTTGTGCGCTGCCATTTCGGAGGTTCCGATAATACTCGGCCATCGCACTACTACATTGATCGGTCACCTCAGACGCGACCCACGGCTCTTCAAGCACCAGAAGATTGTAGCTCTCTGGGAGGGATTGTTGAGTGCCGGCCAACTGAAATGAGCCTGAAAGCGCTGAAACCCCAGGGCCTCCGGGGTCGTATATCACTGTTTTAGAAGTTGCTTGACGGGACCGTATAAGTGAATAGCGCCATTCCCTACCGTCAACTGAAATAGCTTGACACACCTCCCGAGCCGGAGGATCAAGGCAGAGGTCATTGAGAGTATCCGGGTGTACTTCGACAGCAGGCTCCTCGTTGCTGTCCAATAGGAGTCCCACGCCTATCAAGACCACAATTAGGAAAGCGATTAGCAGAAGGAGGGGGCGGGCCCCGAAGGGCCCACCCTTAGAATAGTTACCGTGTGGCATAGCTACCAGCCGCTATCCCATTGTGAGTGGACCTTTGCGCTACAGTACTTGTCCGTACATTCGCGGGCTTCTACCCAGTTGTAGTCTGCGAACGACGGAACGACCGAGTTGTTGGCGGCGCGGAGTGACATAGCGGCGTCGATTCCCATGTACGACTGCTTTGCATTACCTTTGAACTTGGCTCCGAAATGGAAGTCGGAACCGATCAGAATTGGCGTCACTGAATCGCATTGAGTGATGGGGAAGCTAATTGAAGCTCCACCCGCTCCGAGTTCAGCGTTCGCGCCGTTACAGTGCTGATTGTATTGAGTCGGTGCATGCCCCAATACACTAAAGAAGTTGCTGTTGTTCTCGTTCCAGGGGCGCGATCGAATCGTGAATTCCCTGAAGAATGTCGTGAGATTTGTCCTGGTCCGGAAGTTCGAGTAGCGGTTGTAGAACCACCGGTCGGTGCCAGAGACGGCGTATTTCTGGTATAGCGTGTTCATGATGTGATCACCCTTCGCGCCATGCTCAACCGCCGGCGTGAAGTGGATGGTTGCGGAGCCACTGCTGTACAGATAGGCACCCGTCGCGCTCTGGACTGAACCGAACCCGCTGCCAGATTCAACGATCGAGGGCTTGCTCGTGCTCGGTACTTCCTGGACAGTGAGTCCAACGGCGGTCGCGGCATCGACCTCTCCGCCTTCGCTGGCATCTTCACGACCAAGGAACAGACCTGTGGGTTCAAGGTCCGACGGCCAGACCACATCAATGGTGCCTTCAGGAACCGTAGGATCGGGAAGTGTGGCGACGTTCACCGCGGAAGCGTCAGTGAGCACGCCAGAGCGTGCATTCGACTCGAGGTACTCAGTGGCGAACTCCTGAGAGCTAGCGGAACTCGCAATGCGGCTCAGGATCTCTCCTCCTGAGTACTCCACCTCGCTGCTCGTTGAAGCTTGCGCTGACGCCGCCGGCACTAGGCCGAACACCAGGCTGACCACCGGAATCACAAGGACTGCGACCCTGCCGAGTGCATGCGATAGGTTTGTTGATGGTTGATGGGTGATGGGGTGATGGGGTGATGGGGGGGAAACCATCGAAATCCTTCCTATTACGGATTCGATACTTGGAGTGCTTTTGTCGGTAATGCTAACGTTTGCCACAATGAAAATATCAGCCACCCGATACTCGCGCAAGCACGCTACGGGCTGGTTCAAGTCGCAAAAGCTCGACCGTCGTCGCTGGTCAAGTAGCCCATAGCTCCATACGTTCGGCTTGGGGGAGTGTAGGGAAGAAGTAGCACTCTTGTGAGGACTGTCATATTTGTCCTTCGAGGTAGGCGCCCAACCACTCGAGGGAGCATGTTGGGCCGTAGACATCAGTGTTCGAGATCCGCAGCCTCGGACCCTGCCGCTTCCGCCCCAACCACGGCGATCCCGCCGCTGACACTGGTCATGGTGAACCAGACGCCACCAGAGCCGATCCCAGTGGTTCCACCAACGCACTACCTCGCCATCTGAGACCGGCACCAAGAGGTCTCAGGCTGAAATGCGGCTGTAGTACCGGTCAATCCAAGTTGAGCGGTATTCGGCGTGGAGCAAAGGTTTCGACTGCCGCGGCGAGGTGCTCTCGGTCTAGTCTCCACCAGAAATCCACCGGCACGGCCACGTCGTACCGCGGATCGCAGGCGTGGATCTGGCTGGCCGCCATACCGTGCAACGCGGTGAACGGAAGACGGCGTCGTAGCGGACGAGACTTCGCAGCCCGTTTCACAACGAGCCATTGGTTGGAAGCCTTCGTGGCATCGGTGCGGACCGTGATCGAGGCGACCTCCCTCCAGGGAATTGTCATGTACCCGGAAAGCAGGCCGAACGGCTGGATCGTCAGGCCTGAGCGATCCGCCCGGAGCGCAAGAGGTCGAAATAGTCCCATGGCAAGCCTGACCATGAGTATCACGCTGAACATGACCAGGGCAACGAGCCCGATGGCCTGCTGGAGTGAGCGAGGCAGCCTCCGGTACTCAGAGGACATATCCACTAGCAACAATGTGACACCCGTAGCTGCGAATAGGCTTAGCAGGGGATACCGCCACAGGTCGTGGAGCAAGAAACCGTAGCGGACGGAATACTCTGAGTCTTTGTCGCGTTCGGGGAGCACTCCCGCATTCTAGGCCGTCTACCAGGATCTGAGGTCCCAGTTGAACACGGCCCAGCACCTCCCCCATGTTTCAACCCGAAGTTCAACGGCGTTGTCAACCGCGTTCGCGACCGCACCTCAGTGATGGGTGCTCAGCATCGACTTGTGCAGTCGATGGGCGAACACCTCGAAGTCGAGCATCGCCTCGACGTACCTTCTTGCCGCGGGGACCGAGGAGTCGGCCTCGGCTCGCAGCTCCCCGACTCGGCGCAGCCGGTTCTCGAGCTCCGCGCGCAGCCCCGCCGAAAGGAACGAGTAGAGATCGGCGATCGACCCGGACTCGATGGCCTTCTCCGCCAGAGGGATCACCGGACCGATGTCAAGCCCGGCGGGCTTGAGGCCCGTGTACGGCGCGCCCTCACCCTCCCGATGTAGGCGTACCACCGTCTCGAGGAAGTACCGGTCGGCGACCTCGCGGGCTTCGGGGCCCGACTCGCGAGCGCGCTGAGCCTTGTGGAAGGTCGCCCGCACCTCCGCCTCGGCGGACTCGGGGACGAACGGGAGGGCCAGGGCGACATTCGATTCTTCGAGGGCGCGCCGAGCGGCGGTCGCGACCGGGCCGTCCATCGAATCGCAATGCGGTGGCATCGGTGACCGCCTCCTCATGACGACTACCCGTTCAGCATATGTCCGAGCCTTGCAGTAGCCGAGTTCTTCTCAAGGATCGCCTGCGACCGGAGATCGCCCCGCCGGTCCGCACTCGCGCGTGAAGCGGTTGGGAAGTTCGGAGTATGGGTAGACGATCACTCCCGACAGCTTCGGCTACGCCCTTCATCAACTGGGATCGAGAGTCGAACGTCTGCTATCGGCTGGCCCTGGATATACACCGCGACCTCGGCAATCGTCGACGGCACGACATCGTTCTCACGCAGCTCGGCGACGATCGGCACCTACGGTGAGGACGCGGTCTACTACTACCGAGTCCAAAACCCGGTCGTGCTCATCCAGTGCGACTGCCAGGGGCCGCCGCCTGCGACGGCGACGGCCCGAGCCAGAACCAGATCCACACCCTGATCCGCACCCCGAACGGCAACGACTACGGAATGGACCTGCTCAAGCTCCACCTCGAACTCGACCACTGACGCAGGTGAGGGACGCCGCGGCGGTGCCGGGTTCAGATGGCTCCGTCGCTGGCCGGCCATGCTGACGTCGTCGCCGGGAGAGATGCACCGGACGGACCTTGGGAGGGGGCCGGAGGAGGCAGGGCCTGCGAACGTGGTGCACGACCGACCGAGCCCTCAAAACACGAATGAGCGGTCATCAACCCGTTGGCCGCTCATGTGCTTAATCTAGCGGCTTTGTTCGGCTGAGGACTGCTTCGCTTCGTGGTGCCAGGTTCGTCTGCGGTCTTCGGGCTGTACGAGTCGCTGGTCGAGGAAGACCGGCAGACACTCAACTCGATCTGCTTCACCCGGCTCCACGTCGATACCGATGCGGACCAGCGACCCACCACCAGCGGGAGCGCCACGACCGCCAGCATCGCGCCCCAGCTGGCGTATCGGGACCAGGAACGCGAAAACGGCACCTGCCCTAAGGCCGGTGCCGCGGACGATATTCAGAAGGGTCAGAGTTCAAGTCTGACCGCCGTGGTGGAGCTTAGGGGATTCGAACCCCTGACCTTTTCCATGCCATGGAAACGCGCTACCAACTGCGCCAAAGCCCCTTGCGGTTTGGATCCCAGGTTTCAGACCTTGGAACCGGGACCAGTTTACACAGGGTTCAGGCCGCTACCCAGGGAGGGGCTGGAGACGGCGGTCACGTTGGTTCGGTGAGGTTCTGGCGGGGTTCCGGCTCGTCTACGGTGAAGTTCGATTGATGTGGAATGTCTGGGGGACGTTGCATGATTCCTTACCATCTGGTCGATGGGACGGGCGATCCCGTGGTGTTGATCAACTCGCTGGGCGGGACGCTGGATATGTGGAAACCGCAGGTCGGACCGCTGACGGAGCGGTTCCGGGTGGTGCGGTTCGACACCCGCGGGCATGGGGCGACCCACGCCGAGCCGGGGGAGTGGAGCATGGACGACTTCGCCGACGATGTCGCTGATCTGCTCGTTGGACTCGGCATCGAGCGGGCACACCTGGTCGGGATCTCGCTCGGCGGGGCGATCGCGATGACGACGGCGCTGCGCCACCCCGGCCGGGTCGGGCGGCTGGTGCTCCTGAGCACGGCCCCGAAGCTCGGCACCGTCGAGTCGTGGCACGAGCGGACGGCGAAGGTCAAGGCCGAGGGCTGCGGATCCATCGCCGACGCGACGATGAACCGTTGGTTCACCCCGGGATTCCACGCCGAGCACCCGGAGGTCGTCGCCGAGTTCCGCGAGCACTTCGCCGCCTGCGACGCGGAGGGCTACGCGTCCTGCTGCGACGCGATCGCGAAGTACGACCTGCGCGGCCGGCTCAGCCCGATCGACACCGGTGCGCTGGTCATGTACGGCACGCTGGACGAGGTCACGACCGCTTCGGACGCCGAGGCCATCGCCTCGGAGATCGCCCTGACGGAGGTGGTCGAGGTCGAGGGAGCCCAGCACCTGATCTCCACCGAGCAAGCCGACTTCGTCAACCGGAGGATCATCGACTTCCTCAGCGTTTGACCATCGTCCAGTCGCCGTCGGCGGACGAGGAGCACCGCGGGCGGGCCCGCCTATTTCCTCATTTGCGAAGTCATCGTGGCCGATCTTCGATCCGTCCGGGTGTCCGGCATGATGCGGCGCCTACCTACGGCCGACCCGGCGCCTGATGAACCCGAAGACGATGGTGCCGATGAAGAGCACGATGGCGATGACGGCCAGCCAGAGCAGGCCCTCAAGGGCGAAGCCGACGATCGCCAGCACAGCCCAGATAATGATCAGGATCCATAGAACTGTCCACATGTCTTGATCGTAGGCTTCAGTTCGCGTGAAATGTCAGAATTAGCACAAACAACGCTATTTCTCAACGTGCGACGGTTGAGCGCGGCGACGAATCTCGGTGGTCGGCGGCCCGTGCGCATGCCCTACGGACGTGACCGGCGTGGCCCACGCTTCGCGCGTGGACCACTCCGGTGTTCGCCTCGGATCAGAGTGTCATCGGTCGATGTCGTCGGTGATCGCCTCGCCGACGAACAAGGGGCCCGCCCACTCCGAGGGCTCCCATTCCTTCGCGTTCAGAGCGCCACTCATCAGGTCTCGCAGCTCAAGGGCAGCTCGGACCGATGGCGCATCCGCGTCGGCGATCGGCGCATCTTCTACAAGATCGAGGACGGCCGGCTCGTCGTTCTGGTCATCGCCATCGGCCGTCGCGACAAGGACGGCTGAATCACGTCGGTTCGCGTCAGTCCCAGGTGAGGCCCGGGGCGTAGCGGCGGGGCCGCAGTTTGGCGATGAGCTGCGCCGCGACGTCGAAGAGCCTGCCGGTGGAGCCGGGCGGGCCCACGAGCTGGACCGTCGCGGGGACGCCGTCGCCGCGCATGCCCACCGGGACCACCAGCGCCGGGAGTCCGGCCAGGCCGAACGGCGCGGTGAACGCGGCGGCGCCGGCCAGGTGGGTCACGTTGGAGCGCAGCGTCTGCGTCGACCAGCCCTGCGCCGCCGGAGGCGGGCCGGGCATGCCGGGGGTGACGAGCAGGTCGTAGTCGCCGAAGTCGAACCAGTCCTCTAGGTGGCGGCGGATCCGGTTGCCGTCGCCGAGGATCGGGCCGAACAGGCCCTTCAGGTACGTCTTCTCGCCGAGGGCGACCAGGCGGCGGGTGCGCCGCTGGAGACCGTCGGGCCCGCACTTGAGGCTCCTGAGGTAGGCCGCGCACGACCATGCCCCCGAGGAGGCGGCGGTCAGGCGGGGACCGAACTTCGGCCGCGCCCTGAACGTGTCGTGTCCCAGGTCGGTCATGCACCGCACGGCCTGGAGCAGCGACTTCGTGGCTTCGTCGTCGACCCTCGCGGGCAGCGGCGTGGTGTTGGCCGCCGCGATCCGCAGGCGGCCGGGGTCGCCGGTGCTGCGCGGGGACCGGTGCGTCAGCGCCGCGTATGCCAGGGCCGCGTCGTCGACGGTGGTGGCGAGGACTCCGACGTGGCCGTTGAGCCAGTGCTCGGGGTCGGAGTTGAGGTCGGCTGGGACGTGCTCGGGGCTGTAGGCGACGACGCCGCAGGCCGCGGCGGCGGTGCGGACGCCGCCGGCCGAGCCGGGGCCGTCGATGCCGATGCCGATCGGGGCCGCGCCTGTCGCGACCGCGAGCGCGGCGCCGCCTGAGGGACCGCCTATGCCGCGGTCGGGCCGCCACGGGTTGCCCGGCACGTTGCCGTCGTCGTCGGTGGCGGGCCACAGTCCCAGTTCGGACGAGCGGCCGAAGCCGACCACGACCGCTCCGGCGCCCCTGATGCGCTGCACCGCCCGGTGGTCGCTCTCGGCGATCGGGAGGAACGTGGCGTTCGAGCCGAGGCGGGGAGCGTGGCCGGTGACCGGCAGTTGCTCGCACACGGCGACGGGGACGCCCGCGGCCGGCAGGGCCGAGCGGTCGTCGATCTCGTCGACGGCGGCGGCCTCGGCGAGCGATTCGATCTTGCGGACGGAGGTGAGCGCGTCGGCGGCCTCGCGGTGCTCCTCGATGTGGCGGAGGTGGTGGTCGACGACGATGGCGGCGTCGGCGTCACCTCGCCTGACCGCCTTGGCTATCTGCTGCGCGGTAGTTCCCGACCAGCTCACGACTCTCGTCCTTTCGTATGGGGATGGGGTGTCATTGCCGGGGTCAGCTCCCGAGTGCCTGGCGCAGGTCGGCCAGGAGGTCGCCCGGATCCTCGATGCCGACCGACAGCCGGACGAGGTCGGAGGGCACTTCGAGCGCCGAGCCCGCGACGGAGGCGTGGGTCATGCGGCCGGGGTGCTCGATGAGCGACTCGACGCCGCCGAGGGACTCGCCGAGCGTGAACACCTCGGTGCGCGAGCACATCTCGACTGCCGCCTCCTCGCCGTGCTTGTGGCGGAACGAGATCATGCCGCCGTAGCGTTTCATCTGCTTGCCGGCGACGTCGTGCCCGGGGTGGGTGGACAGGCCGGGGTAGCGGACTTCGGCGACGGCGTCGTGGCCGGCGAGGAACTCCGCGATCGCCTCGGCGTTGTCGCAGTGCCGGTCCATGCGGGCGGCGAGAGTTTTGATGCCGCGCAGCGTAAGCCAGGCGTCGAAGGGGCCGGCGACGGCACCCATCGAGTTGTGGTGGAACGCGATCGGCTCGGCCAGCACCTCGTCGTCGACGACGACGGCCCCGCCGACCACGTCGGAGTGTCCGCCGAGGTATTTCGTGGTCGAGTGGACGACGACGTCGGCGCCGAGCGCGAGCGGCTGCTGGAGGTAGGGGCTGGCGAAGGTGTTGTCGACGACGAGGATCGCGTCGTTCTGGTGCGCGAGCGCGGCGAGTTCGGCGATGTCGGCGATATTGAGCAGCGGGTTCGTGGGCGTCTCGACCCAGATCATCCGCGTGCCTTGATCCAGGCTCTGGGCGACCGCGTCCAGGTCGGTGATGGGCGCGGCGGTGTAGCGCAGGCCCCAGCGGGCGGCGACCTTGTCGAACAGGCGGAACGTGCCGCCGTAGGCGTCGTTGGGGATGATGACGTGGTCGCCGGGTTTCAGGAGCGCGCGCAGCACGGTGTCCTCGGCGGCGAGGCCCGAGGCGAAGGCGAAGCCGCGGGCGCCGCCTTCGATGGAGGCCAGGCAGGTCTCCAGTGCGGTGCGGGTGGGATTGCCTGAGCGCGAGTACTCGTAGCCGCCTCGCAGGCCCCCGACGCCGTCCTGCTTGTAGGTGGAGGTGGCGTAGATCGGTGGGACGACCGCGCCGGTGAGCGGGTCGGGTTCCTGCCCGGCGTGGATCGCGCGTGTGGAGAATCCGTGGGCTTCGTGCATAGCCCTAACGCTAACCGACGCGAGTACCTGTGGCCATGCATAGCCACGCTAAGCTGCGAGCGACACGTACCTGCTTCACTTAGGGGTTGCCTCATGGGCTTCGACGAAGTACACAAGATGGACATCACTGGCGACGGCCACGAAGAGACGGTCGGTGTGCGCCGCAACGAAGACGGCTCGGTCGAGTATCACGTGGACATCGACGACGACGGCACCGCCGACATGAAGGCCGTCGACTCCGACGGCGACGGCAACATCGACCACGTGCTGCTGGACCACGACGGCGACGGCAAGTACGACGCGGCGGCCGTCGACTCGACCGGCGACGGCCAGCTCGACACCATGGCCGAGAACTAAGCCCCGCACAGACTTTCGCCGCGGGCGCCCCGGTTCCGGGGCGCCCGCGTTCGTCGCTAAGGCTCGGTGCGCTCGGCCTCGGAGCGCTCGACGCAGAACTCGTTGCCCTCTGGGTCGGCCAGGACGACCCAGCCCTTGCCGTCGTCGGTGCGATGGTCGGCGACGAGGGCGGCGCCGATGCCGATGAGGCGCTCGACCTCCTCGTCGCGGGTGGTGTCGGGCCCGAGGTCGAGGTGGAGCCTGTTCTTGACGCTCTTCTCTTCGGGGACGTTGATGAAGAGGAGATCCACCCCGTCGGGGTTGACGAGTAGATTCTCCTCGTCTTCGGGGTTGTTCGGGTACTCCGGGTGCTCGGAGAAGCCGGTGACCAGCTCCCAGAACTTCGAGAGCGCGTAGGAGTTCTCGCAGTCGAACGTGACCTGCCTGATAAGTGAAACCATGCGCATACGCTAACGGAATGCGCGACACTGGTCGATTGTTATTCCTCCGAGACACGCTTGCGTGATGCGCACCGAACGGAGTGAGCGATGACGGCCAAGACACATCCTGTCCTGAAACACCCGATCGAGGGCCCGGCCCCGGGCGCCTCCGAGATCGCCTACTTCGGCATGGGCTGCTTCTGGGGGGCGGAGCGCCTGTTCTGGCAGACGCCGGGTGTGTGGACGACCTCGGTCGGCTATATGGGAGGCGACACGGAGAATCCGACGTACGAAGAGGTCTGTACCGGCCTGACCGGCCACGCCGAGGCCGTCAGGGTCGTCTTCGACCCCGAGCAGGTCTCCTACGAGACCCTCCTCAAGGTGTTCTTCGAGAACCACGACCCGACGCAGGGCATGCGGCAGGGCAACGACATCGGCTCGCAGTACCGGTCGGTCGTCTTCACGACCACGCCCGAGCAGAAGGAGATCGCCGAGGCCATGAAGAAGGCCTTCGAGCCGGTCGTGCGCGACGCCGGACTCGGCTCGGTCACGACCTCGATCGTCCCGGCCGGCCCTTACTGGCTCGCCGAGGACTACCACCAGCAGTATCTGCACCGCAACCCGAACGGCTACTGCAACCACGGCCCGAACGGCCTGTCAATATGTAGTCTATGACAATCTCGGGAATCTACGTCCGCATCTCCCAGGACCGCGGCGGCGCCGGCCTCGGCGTCGCACGCCAAGAGGAAGACTGCCGCGCCCTGTGCGAACGCAAAGGCTGGGCCGTCGCCGAGGTCTACGTCGACAACGACACCTCCGCCTACTCTGGCGCACCCCGCCCAGCATGGCAACGTCTGATAGCCGACTCAGAGGCCGGCGCCGTCGACGCCGTGGTCTGCTGGCACGTCGACCGGCTCACCCGCACACCTCGCGAACTCGAGGACGTGATCGACCTCGCCGACCGCCTCGGGTTGCAACTCGGCACCGTCGCCGGCGACATCGACCTGGCGACGCCCACGGGCCGGATGGTCGCCCGGATGCTCGGCGCCGCCGCCCGCCACGAGAGCGAGCACAAAGCCGAACGGCAGCGCCGCGAGCACCAGCAGCGCGCCGAGGCAGGGAAGTTCTCCGGCGGCGGCCACCGGCCCTTCGGATACACCCGCATCTACGACACCACCGACCCCGACCGGCCCCGCCGATTCGTCCGCGACGAGATCAACGACGACGAGGCCGCCATCGTGCGCGAGGCCGCCGCCCGCGCCCTCACCGGTGAGACCCTGTCGTCGATCTGCAGGGAACTCAAGGCCCGGGACGTCAAGACCAGCGCCGGGAACCACTTCATGCCCCACACGCTCCGGCTCGTGCTGTGCTCGGCCCGGATCTCCGGACGCCGCGAGCATAAGCCGCGCGACTCCTACCAGGGGACGCGCCCTATCCTCGGCCAGATCGTCGCCGAGGCGGTGTGGCCTGCGATCATCACACCCGAGGACTCAGACGCCCTCAGAGCCACACTCACGCGCCCAGAGCGGCGGAAGCACTCCGGTCCCACCGGGAGGAAATACATGCTGTCAGGCATCCTGCGGTGCGGTAAATGCGGTCACCAGATGTCGAACCGGCCCCGCAGCGGCACCCCCCGGTACGTGTGCCCCAACCTCCCCGGAGGAAAGTCCTGCGGTGGGACGGCCACCAACGGCGCCAAGACCGACGAGCTGATTCGCGACATGGTGCTGGAGGCCCTGGCCTCCCCCAACCTCGCCGAGCGGCTCCAACAGCGAGGCGCGCCCAATGATGGCCTCGCCGAGCGCATTCGGACCGCCGAGGACCGCGCCGACGAGTTGGCCGCCGATTGGGCCGCGGGCGAGATCACCCGCTCAGAGTGGCGCACCGCGAAAGACGTACTGGACAAGCAGTTGGAACGGGACCGGGAAACGCTCGCGAGGTCGACCCAGACCAGGGCGTTGAACGGATTCCTCGGGGTCACACCGGGACAGATACGGCTGCGGTGGGACGGGCTCGGGACGGGGCAGCGGACGGCAGTGGTCGCCGCTGTCGTTGAGCGGATCATCGTGCATCCGGCGAACCCTCGCAAGCGCTGGGACCCCGACCGGTTCGAGATCGTCTGGCGGGCCTAACTCGGCGTCTTCCCAACCTTCGTCAACTTCGTCGTCGCCGGAGTAGAAGTGGACGACCATCCGGCCTTTCCTACTTCGCTCGGCGTCCGAACCCTTGCGGCTGTAGGTGTAGTCGACTTGGCCGTCTCCGTCGACGCTGATCGTGACGTTGAACGGCCACGCCTCCCGCCACGTCAGGTTCCGTACCGCATCCTCCACCGGGTCGTCGAGCTCGTAAGGCCGATTGTCGGCGATGAACCGCCGCACGCGGGACCGGTCGCCGTAGCCGGCTAGCGGCGTCTCGCCATGAGCCCAGCGCCAAGCCACCAGCCACGGCACCACCTTGTGCTCTGTGAGCCACACTCCCCCTTCAGTCTCCTCGGCAGGCAGCAGCAGCGTCATAGGCGAGACGTTGAGCGCTACAGCCAAGGCCATCAGGTCGTCGACGTCGCAGCGCCTTGTGCCCGCCTCCATCTTGGTGATGCCCGACGGCAGGATCGGATGCCCGATCTCTGACAGCGTGGCCGACAGCGATCGAACCGTGTGTTCCCGGCGCTTCCGCCACTTCAGCAGGTTGACACCTAGCGATTCTGAGACTGTTTGCATATTGGCACCTTAAGCCACTGTTGACGAACATACAACCCCGGTGTAGATTCCTCGCGAGACCACATGTTTGCGAATTGGATCAGATGAACCGAGGAAAAAACAGATGAGCGTCGATTGCGAACCCACGATCAAAGAGCGCGTAGCCGCCTCACGAGCTGCGCAAGGGCTTCCCCCGGTCATCACCGATCCCGCCGCCATCGAACGTGTTGCCGCGATCCTGCTCGCCGCAGAGGCGGCCGACGGCAACCGCGCCGACGCAGCGGGACCGCCATCGTGCGGCGGCCCGCGCTGGCCATAGGGCGGCGGCAGTGGGTTACATCCTGTTCCGGGAAGTCCGCGACCACGCACCGACCGACCTAAGTCAAAGCGAGATGGTGGTGCTCTTGGTGCTCGCCGACTGCGCGAACGAAAACACCAGGGAGGCGTACCCCGGCATGGAGACGCTCGCGCGGTGGTGCCGACTCAAGCCCGACAGCGTCGGCAAGGCTCTGAAGCGACTTGCTGCGCGCGGGCTGGAACTACGCGTCCAGCGAGGTGTGAACAGTCGTGGCGAGCCGCTCTATGCCGTCAAAGGTCGACAGACCACGTACCGAATTCCCGAGTTCGTATGCCCGGACGATGATCCGGGCATCATGCCCGGATCATCATCCGGGCATACGAACAATGCCCGGACCACCGTCCGCCAAAGCCCGGATGATCATCCGCCTATGCCCGGATCATCATCCGGCCCTTCTCCTCATGAACCCTCAGAACCCTCAGACGATCACCGGCCGTCGCGCACCTCCGGGACGCACGCCTTCGTCCGCGATCCGAGATCTAGCTACCGCAATGGTGTTGCCGGGGTGTGCCTGGAGTGTGGGATGCCGGAGTCACACAGCAACCACGGCAAGGGGAGGGGGGTAGGTGATGACTGGTCGCTCTCGCGTGCGCCCGCACGCCTTCGAAGACGACGCCGAGCTACAGGACCCGTACGTCCCCTGCGACCGTCGAGACGACGGCCCGCGCCGCTGGTGCGCTCGCTGCGGCCTTCCCGGCGAACCAGGCGACGCCCGGCACCCACCCGACGCCGAGGACGCACAGCGGCGACACGAGGACTTCCTGGCCGCCGCCGCCGAGGTCGACCGACGCCGGACCGGCGAACACTGAGCGCCACTGCAAGAGGACTCAACGGTGCCGACCGAAGCTCAATGCACCTGGTCACGCACACCGAACGATGAAGCGAGCGTTCGTCACTCTCCGTTGATTGGGGAGGGGACACCTAAATCTCTGGGCGGGGGGCTGTCGACCGCGCGGGGGTGAGGCAGCGAACTCTTTGACAAAACTCCCGGATTTCTCCCAAGACCCGCCGTCACGTTCCGTAATCGATGATTGGAGATCTTCATGTCTCAAGAACTACCGGATTGGCTACGATCCGAGGCTGAGGAGTTCATCGCCGAGATCCCTAAGGACGAGCAAGCTTCGGCGCGGGCGATCCTCGATGCCGGCGAGTTCACCGTGGAGTCGTGGACCACGCCCAACGGCACCGAGGCGATCGCGCTCGACCTCGGCGACGCGGAACTATGGACTTGTCCGCCCGATGACGTAGCATCGTCATAACGCGGCTGTCGCAACCCGACCCCGGCTGGTCGGCTCTGCGGCCCGCGCAGTTGATCTCGTCCCGGCTGGCGAGCAGCAATCCCGAACCGTCGTTCGGCGCTGCTGTGCGCCAGACCAGGAGACACCGATGCCCAAGCAAGACCGACGCCAGCGCGTCGGCACCCAAGACGAGACCACTCGCACGAAGTGGCTCCGCGCCACCCACCAGGCCGAAACCCTCGAGCTCGGCCAGGCCTCCGTTCGCAGCTTCCAACAGGAGCGCCACGCCCGCGGAGAGCGGGCGCGCAGCATCCTCGACGGCGCCCACGCCGACGGCCGGGAGCTGACACCGTCCGAAGAGCGCGACTTCGACCAGGCAATGGACGACGTCGATGAACTCAAAGCACTCATCGGCGGGGAGGAAGCCGCACGCGACCGGGCGCGCTCCGACTTCGCGGGTACCACGGACCGCGCTGGCGAGGCCGGCTTTCGCTTCCGCCTGGCCGACGGCCGGGAAATCCCCGGCGTGCGGCACGGCGAGTCCTTCGCCGCCGCGCTCGGCCACGAACGCCGCTCTCTGCCGGTCGTCGGCGGCAACGACGGTGGCGGATCGCTGGATCTAGGCCGTTCGATCATGGCCGTGATCAACGGCGAGCAGCCCATCATCGAGTCCGCACAACGCGCTCAGTCGATCTCCAATGACCCATCGGGCGGGTACCTGACCAGTCCGCAGATGTCGAGCCTGTTCATCGACCTCGCCCGTTCACGGTCGATCATGTCGGCCGCCGGCGCTATCACGGTGCCGCTGAACGGCCCCGAGACGCGGATTCTGCGGGTCACTCAGGACCCGGTCGCGGCGTTCAAGGCCGAGCTCGCGCAGTTGACCGAGACCGACATGAAGTTCGGGCTGGTCGTGCTGTACCCCAAGACACTCGGCGCCGTGATCACGGTGTCCGAGGAGCTCGCGGCCGACGGGCAGAACGCCGGCCGCATCATCCAGGAGACGCTCGCGCAGTCGGTCGCGAACCAGCTCGACCGGGCGTTCTTCCGCGGCATCGGCACCATCGAGGGCCAGGAGTTCTCCGGCGTCCTTGACGACCCCGATGTGAACGTCGTGGACCTTTCCGGCGCCGCGCCAACGTCGTTCGATGAGGTTGTCGACGCGATCCAGCTCGTGCGCGACGCCAACGGCGAGCCGGTCGTGCGGATCGATTCGCCGCGGACCGCGGGCCAGTACGCCAAGCTCGCCGATACGACGGGCCAGCCGTTGCAGCCGCCGGCCGAGGTTGCCGCGCTTCGGCACCTGGTGTCGACACAGACGCCGGTCGACCTCGGCACCGGGTCCGACGAGTCGGTTTCGGTCGTCGGCAACTTCGGCTCGGCGTTCGTGATGCTCGGCATCCGCTCGTCGTTCCGAGTGGAGGTGTCCCCCTACGCCGGGGACGCGTTCGAAACCTTCGCGCGCAAAGTCCGGATCGTCGGCCGCGTCGACCTGGCCATCGGCCGGCCCTCGCACCTGTCGCTCGTCGAGAACATCGGAGTCTGAGATGACCAGAGTGACCTTCAACCGCAACTACCGCAGGGCTAAGGACAACCTGGCCGCCCGCAAGGGTGAGACGGTCGAGGTGCCCCAGGGCGTCGCGGCCTACCTGGCCGACCACGGCTACGCCGATCCCGAGGAGTCGGCGAGAGTGAAGCGCCGCGGCAAGTCCAAGCGGGCCGTGACATCCGCCGAGGACGCCGAGGACGAGCGCCCCGAGCCGACCGCCCGAAAGGCGGACTGGGTCCGCTGGGTGGCCGAGCAGCACGGTCTCGACGTCGAGCAGGCCAAGCAGATGACCCGCCGCGACCTCATAGCCGTCGATGCCGCCGCCGAGGACCCCGACGGCGACGACGAGGGCCATGCCGACGACACCGACCAGACCTAACCAATGCACACGACGGATGCCGCCGCAGTCGGCGACGGGATCGAGGCAGGGAGCGGCCGGTGGAACTTCGCCGGCCGCGCCGCCGAGCACTTCGACGCCCACGTACACAAGAGCGTCCCCGGCTACGCCGACGGCCACCGCCTAGTCCTCGAGCTGTCCGACTGGTTCGTCGGCCCCGACAGCACCGTGTACGACCTGGGCTGTGCCACCGGGGCGCTACTCGCCGCGCTGGCCGAGCGGCACGCCGACCTTGCCGCCCGGTTCATCGGCGTCGACGTCGAACCGGACATGGTCGCCGCGGCACGCTCCCGCACCGCTCACCTGCCCACGGTGGAGGTCCGGCACGCCGACGCCGCAGCGATGACATGGGAGGCCGCCGACCTGGTCGTCGGCTGCTACACGCTCCAGTTCCTGCCGTCCGACCAGCGCGGGGCGCTCGTCGAGCGGATACACCGCGTCCTGAGGCCCGGCGGCGCCCTGGTGCTGTTCGAGAAGGTGCTCGCCCCAGACGCCCGATTGCAGGACATCGCTTCGGCCCTGTACGTCGAGCACAAGCTGTCGGCCGGCTTCACCCCGGCCGAGATCGTCGGCAAGGCCCGCAGCCTCAAGCGGATACTCACCCCGTGGCCGACTGGCCGGCATGTCGAGACGCTGCACGCGGCTGGCTTCCCGCACGTGATGACGATCTACAAGAACATCTCCTTCGAAGGCTTCCTAGCGATCAAGGAGGGACCGTGCGCCGCATCGTGACCGAGTGGTTCCGCGTCCCGCGCGTCTGGCCGCACGTCGAGAAGCACCTGGCCGGACTCGATCGGCCACTGGTCGTGTGGTCCGGTGGTTGCGGCACCGGCGAGGAGCCGTACTCGGCCGCGATCATGCTCGAGGAGCTCGGCATACCCGGCCGCGTCGTCGCGACCGATCTTGACGAGCAGCTGCTCGCCATCGCCCGCCAAGGCGAGTACAGCCGCCGCAACATCACGCTCAACCTGGACGAGCGCCGACTGACCACCCAGCAGGTCGGCCAGTACTTCGACTATGCCGATGGCCGGTACACGGTGCGGGCGGAGATCCGACAGCGCGTCGACTTCGCCGTTGGCGCGCTGGGCACCGACCAGCCGCCACAGTGCGATGTGGCGTTCGTGCGCAACGTGTGGCGACACCTCGGCGCGGCCGTACAGCGGCGCCTAGCCGCCCAAGTGCACGAATGCCTCCCGGCCGATGGTCTTCTGTTGCTCGGCGGCGGGGACCTCATGACGCAGGACCCAATAACGCTGGAGCTGAAGGAAATCGAACCGGCCGGCCTGTCGCAGTACTTCGCCGAATCACGTGAGCATGAGCTGATCTGGCGCCCGCGCGAGGGATAGCAGAAAGGCCAGGCCGCTTCGGGTGGGACCGTTGCGACCTGGCCGCTCTCGGCATCTGTGCACGCCGAGAGATCTGAATCTTACTTGTAGCGGCGAACGAGCAGGAGCTGTACTTCGGCGACGAGCTTGCCGCGTACCGCCGGCGCGAGGTGAGCCCGCCACGACTCAGACCAGTCGACCTGGAGACCGCGGCCGGCGTTATGGCGGATGGTGAGCACCTGGTCGGTCTGCTCGACGGTCCGGGCCGGCCGGTAGGCCACAGTCGCGGTGGCTTTGTCGAAGGTGACTTCGAATCGGAACCCGAGCCGCGGCTGTTCTCTGACGAGGACTTCGACAGTCGTCACGGTCACCGGTCGAACTCCCCGCAGTCCTTGACTTCGGCGTCGGGGCACGGCCACGCGAGGTGGCAGGACTGGCAGATGGGGCCGTTCCGCATCGCCTCAGTGCAGCGGGGGCAGTCGCACCGACCCCAGGCGGGAACGTGGAAGGCCGCTTCCATCCGTCGGCGTCGCTCGGCTTCGGTCTCTGGCGGCTTGCCGCCGCGGGTCGATAGGGTTTGCATGTCTCGACTCCAATTCAGTCGGGGCCACGCTCCGGGGCCGTGTCAGCGGTCGCCGGAGCCTTCGTCTGCAGCCTAAAGCTACTTGTCATATACGTCAATGACGTCACAAACGTAAAGATTGATTACTGACGTTCAGGAGTTGCCTAACGTGAGGCCATGACCGCCGACCCGGATGGCCGAATCGACGAGATGTCGCCCGAGCCGCTCTATCGCCAGCTCGCCGCGATCCTGCGCGCCCGAATCGAGCGTGGCGACTGGCAGCCACGCACACCGATCCCGAGCGAGTCACAACTCGTCGATGCCTACGGCGTGTCCCGGCCGACCGTCCGCCACGCCGTCGCCGTCCTGGTCGACGAGGGCCTGGTGGTCACCATCCCTCAGCGCGGCAGCTTCGTAGTCGGCCAGGACACCGCCGCGGCCGACTGAGAGGCGACGCTAGGCCGCCCCTCAGCGGGCGTCAGGTTTCCTTGCGGGCCTTGTGGATCGCCAGTAGGGCCAGTGCGCCGACGGTCACCAGGCCGTCGACAGCGATGGGGCCGAGGTGGGCCGAGAGGACGTCCTCGCCCCAGTAGGCCAGCAAGCCGGCCATGTGCTTGTAGGAGACGACAGCGGCAACGACGGCAACCGCGCCGACGCCAGCGAACCTGATGAGGCTGTAGCCGATCGAGGCCGGCCAGCGGACGCGCGCCATAACTTCGATGGCGACGACGAGGGCGATAGGCCAAAACGCCGCGCCGGCCACCTGCGGCACGGACCCGCCCCCGTTGCCGATCACGAGCACGGTGTGGAGGATGTTCGCACCGACCGAGGCGCCGACCCCGAGGGCCAGCGCGAGCCAGGCGGTAGCCGCGGCGCCGCGCGGCTGTGCCGCGGCATGCCGCCCGGCGTCGGCCGGCTGCTCGGCGGCGGGGGAGTTGTCGCCCGCAGCATCTTCGGCGCGGACCTCGGCGATTCGGTCGCGGCCCCACCGTTCGGAGCGTCCGAACTCGGCGGCCAGTTTCGCGCCCGTGAAGGCCGCGCCGGCGGCCACGGATTGCCGGTACGCCTCGCGGGCAGCCGCGCGCTGCTCGGCCGCGCTCATGCCGAGGCTCCGGCGCCGAGCTGTGCGCGGAGCCGCGCGACTTCCGCTAGGGCCTCGTCGCGCTCGGTAGCGACCTGGTCGAAGGCCGAGAAGATCTTTGCGGACAACTGCAGCGCCCGCTGTACGCGTCCCGAGGCGCGGCCGGACACCTCGCCGCCGACGTCGCCGTCGTCGTATTGGTCGTCTCCGCGCTCGGGATTCTCGTCGCGCGGCCCTGTCGCCTCGTCAAGTTCGGGTCGGGCCTGGCCGGTGGCGGCGTAGACGTGCCGCTTCCATTCGGCGGCGAGCGAGGCGGGGATGTCGTCGTCGTCGTGGCCGTCCGCGAATGCCGCGGTGGCGGACCAGCCGCACTCGCAGTCGAGCGTGACCGTGCCGTCGGCGGCGTTGTAGCGGTCTTCGGCCTCGTGGTCGTAGGAGGCGGGGTGGCCGTTGTCTAGAGTGATCATGGTCGGAACCTCGTTTTCCGTCAAGGCCCTGGTCTGGTGTTGCATCACCACCAGGGCCGTTCCGTACCCGGCAAATCAACCGGATACATAACCTTGACATGGTTCCCAACGGCCTGTCGTGCCCTGTCGGCGTCGTCAAGGCGCAGGTGGAGGTCGAGCCGCCGAGCTAGCGCCGGACTCAGGATCACGGTGTTCGCGCCGACCGCCGACGCGGCCGTGT
This sequence comes from Glycomyces sp. L485, assembly GCF_022548875.1. Classification (GTDB taxonomy): domain Bacteria; phylum Actinomycetota; class Actinomycetes; order Mycobacteriales; family Micromonosporaceae; genus Glycomyces. The sequence continues at coordinate 107,313 of NZ_JAKZEW010000002.1, forward strand.
ACATCATCGACTCGGACCTCATATCCTGATATGAAGTCCATATCGCGAGGGGCCGCCCGCGGCGCGGGCGGCCCCTCGTCCGCGTTCGGGCCCCGTCCGGGGCCGCGGCGGGTTCGAATGAACAGTGCGTACCTCTGAGGGGGATCCGATGGTCTCGAACCTGGCGGTGCGGACCGCCGTGGTGCTCGCCGCGGCCACCTGGCGCGGGGCGGGCCGGACCGCGTGAACGTCGTCGATCCGCGGCCGGTGCGCCGCCGCCGCTGGCTGATCCCCGCCCTCGCGGCGCTCGCGTGGCTGGCTCTCGGCGCGTTCGCCGGGCCGTACGCCGGCCGGCTCAGCACCGTCGCCGAGAACGACAGCTCGGCGTTCCTGCCGTCGTCGGCGGAGTCGACCGAGGTCGCGGGGCTGCGCGCGGGCTTCGCCGACGCCGAGGCGACCGCCGCGGTCGTCGTCGCCGAGCGCCCTGGCGGCCTCACCGGCGCCGACTTCGCCTACCTGGAGGCGGCGGGCTCGGGCCTGGCCGGACTGCCTTTCACGCTCGACCCGGCGCCGGCACCTGTCCCCTCGGAAGAGACCGCGCCGGAGGCCGCACAGATGGTCGTGCTCATCGACGCGGCGGCCGAGCTCGACGAGGCCGTCTCGCAGATCCGCGCGGACCTCGAGGACGCCCGTCCGGACGGGTTGACCGTCCTGGTGACCGGCCAGGCCGCACTCGGGGCCGACCTCGGCGCCGCGTTCGGCGGCGTCGACGGCCTGCTGCTCCTCGTCGCCGCCTCCGTCGTCGCGGTGATCCTCGTACTGGTGTACCGCTCCCCGCTCCTGCCGCTGCTGGTCCTGACGTCCAGCGTCTTCGCGCTGAGCCTCGCGAGCATGGCGGTCTTCCTCCTCGCCGACGCCGGAGCGATCGACCTCAACGGTCAGAGCCAGGGCATCCTGTTCATCCTCGTGTTCGGCGCCGCCACCGACTACGCGCTGCTCCTGGTGGCCCGGTTCCGCGAGAAGCTGGGGACCGAACCCGACCGGCTGCGGGCGGTCGCCGCGGCGCTGCGCGGGACGATCGAGCCGATCGCGGCCTCGGCCGGGACGGTGATCCTCGGCGTTCTGTGCCTGCTGTTCAGCCAGCTCGATTCGAACCGGGGCCTCGGTCCGGTCGCGGCGATCGGCATCGCCGCCTCCTTCCTTGCCTCCATCACCTTCCTGCCCGCCGTCCTCGCGCTGTTCGGCCGCGCCGCGTTCTGGCCGCGACGGCCCGCCGCCGGCGCTCGCGCTCGCCGCTCGCGGCTGTGGAGCCGCGTCGCGGGGCTGGTCGCCGCCCGGCCGCGCAAGGTGTGGGTCTCGACGGCGCTCGCGCTGCTATTCGCCGCCGTCTTCATGACGCAGCTGCGCGCCGACGGCACCGCCCAGACCGACGTGTTCCTCACCGAGGTCGACTCGGTGACCGGCCAGGAGGTGCTCGCCGAGCACTTCCCGGCCGGATCCGGGACCCCGGCGGTGGTCATCGCGGACGCGGCCCGGGCCGAGCACGTCGCCGCCGCGGCCGAGGTCGACGGGGTGGCCGGGGTCTCGGTCACGACCGGGGACGGCGGCGAGCCGAAGGTGGTCGACGGCCTGGTCATGATCGAGGCGGTCCTGGAGGACGCCCCCGATTCCCAGGCGGCCATGGACACCGTCGAGCGGGTGCGGGAGTCGGTCGGCGCCGTCGACGGCGCCGGAGCGAAGGTCGGCGGCGCGACCGCGGTACAGCTCGACACGATCGAAGTGTCCGAACGCGACAGGTCGGTCATCATCCCGATCGTGCTGGCGGTCATCCTGGCGGTCCTGGCGCTGCTGCTGCGGTCGATCACGGCGCCGCTGCTCCTGGTTGGGACCGTCGTGCTCTCCTTCGCGGCGACCATGGGCGTCTCGGCGCTGGTGTTCAACCACCTCCTCGGCTTCCCGGGCGCCGATCCGACCGTGGTCCTGTTCGGCTTCGTGTTCCTGGTGGCCTTGGGGATCGACTACAACATCTTCCTCATGACCCGGGTCCGAGAGGAGGCGGCGCACATCGGCACTCGCGCGGGCACGCTGCGCGGGCTGGTCGCCACCGGCGGCGTCATCACCTCGGCCGGGGTCGTCCTCGCCGCGACGTTCTCAGCTCTGGCGGTGCTCCCCCTGCTGTTCCTCGCGCAGATCGCGTTCATCGTCGCATTCGGCGTCATGCTCGACGCCGTGCTGGTGCGCTCGTTCCTGGTTCCCGCGCTCACCGTCGACATAGGGCCGTCCGTGTGGTGGCCTTCGCGACTGGCCCGCCGCGGTAAGGGCCGATGAGGCGACCTTCGCGTCCCCGGAGGCGAGAAGTAAGGCCTCCGCGGAGCGCATCGACGCGATGTGCTGATGCCGCCCCGGCGGCCTCAGCCGAAGACTCGGTGTCACAAGGAACAACGACACCGAGGGAACCATCGTGAACGACTTCGAACTCCACTACGTCCACTCGGCCCGCTCCCGCGAGCTCATGGCCGACGCCGCCTACGAGCGCCTCGCCGAGAGCGCCCGCGCGGGCTCCGGCCTCACCCGCCGCCGGAGCCTGACCGCCCGTATCGCGGATGCGCTGCGACGGAAGGAGGCTCCGGCGGCCGAACCCGCCCGTCGGCTTCAGCCGGCGAAATAAGAAGCCCGGAATGTCATGAGCTCATGTCATGATTGTGGACATGCCGCGCCTAGGTTCCGACCTCCCGCTCTTCGCCCGCGACAACGAGCTCGCGACGCTGCGCGGCGCCCTCGACAAGGCACGCGAAGGCAGGCCGGCCACCATCCTCATCTCAGGCGACGCAGGAGTCGGGAAATCCCGGCTCCTGCACGAATTCAACACCGGCGCCGGTGACGATGTCCTCACCGTCACCGGCCACTGCCTCGACACCGCCGACTCCGCCCTCCCCTACCTGCCCTTCGCCGAAGCCGTCGGCGCACTCTCGCGCCGCCGACCCGACCTCGTCGCCGACCACCAGGGACTGCGGCCGCTCATCCCCGGCCAGAGCCAAGGCACCGAAGGCGAACTCGGCCGACTCGGCTTGTTCGAGGCCCTCCACGGCGCCCTCACCGACCTCGCCTCGCACCAGCCCGTCGTGCTCACCCTCGAAGACCTCCACTGGGCCGACCGCTCCAGCCGCGACCTCCTCGCATTCCTCACCTCCCGCCTGAGCGACCAGCCCCTGCTCATCCTCGGCACCTACCGGGCCGACGCCGTCCACCGCAGCCACCCCATGCGGCCCCTCATCGCCGAGCTCGTGCGCCTGCCCGCCGTCGAACGACTCCACCTCGCCCCCTTCGACGCCCCGCACGCCGCCGCCTTCGTCCGCGAACTCAACACCGGACTCGACGACGCGACCGTCGCCAGGATCGCCCAGGCCAGCGAAGGCAACGCGTTCCTCGCCGAGGAGCTCGCCGCAGCCGAGACCCACACCATCACCTTCGAACTCGCCGAAGTGCTGCTCTCCCGCCTCGAACGCCTCCCCGAGGTCGCCCAGCAGGTCGTGCGCCTCGCCTCCGTCATGGGCCGCGTGTTCACCTACCGGCGGCTCAACTCCGCGGCCTGGAACCTGCTCGACGAGACCGGCATCAAACACGAGCGCGAACTCGACCAGGCGCTGCGCGCGGCCATCTCCCACGGCATCCTCGTCCAGAAGAGCGACGACGCCTACGCCTTCCGCCACTCCCTGCTCGGCGAAGCCGTCTACACCGACCTCCTGCCGGGCGAACGCAGCCGCTACCACCAGCGCATCGCCGGCACCCTCGGCAAGGACACCGGCAAGGGCGCCGCCGCCGAACTCGCCCACCACGCCTACGAGTCGGGCGACCTCGCCACGGCACTGGCCGCGTCCGTCCAGGCGGCCCACGAAGCCGACGAGCTGTCCGCGCCCGCCGAATCCCTCCTCCACTTCGAGCGCGCGCTGCGCCTGCTCGACCGCGTCCCCGACGCCGACCGACCCCAGGGCTGCTCCGAACTCCAGCTGACCCTCAAAGCCGCAGCCCAGGCCGCGGCCTCGGGCGAGATCAAGCGCGCGCTGTCGTACGGCAGCGCCGCCGTGGCGCTCGCCGACCGCGCGGGTGACCGGGTTCGCGCCGCAGCCACCCGCCGCAAGCACGCGAAACACCTGCTCGCCATCGAAGGCGACGAAGAAGAGGCGCACCGGATCGCCAGCGAGGCATGGGAGCTGGTCGAGGACGACGAGCCGCACGCGACGAAGGCCTGGACGCAGGCGATCATGGCCCGCGCGTGCCTCTCGGTGCGCGGCAAGCGAGAAGCCGACGAATGGGCCGCCCGGGCCATCGCCACCGCCGACGCGATCGAAGGCCCCGGCGCCCACATCGCCGCGAAGGCCGACGCGATCATCTCGGCCGGCGCCTCCTCGCTGCGCCGCGGCGACGATGTCGAGGCGGTCCTGCGCCTCTTCGCCGAAGCTCTCGACCTCGTGCGCGGCACCTGCTGGCACGAGGTCGAACTGCGGGCGCACTTCAGCTCCGGAATCGCCTGCGTCGAGCGGGCCCGCACCGCCGACGCCCTCGTCCACTTCGACCGCGGCATGGCCATGGCCGGCGAGACCGGGCACAAATGGAGCGCCTTCGGCCTGGAGACCGCCGTGCGCCAAGTCATCTGCAACTACATGCTCGGCGACTGGGACGCCGCCGACGCCGCCGGTGAGATGGCCTCCAGCGTCGTGCCCGGCGTCGTCCTCACCCGACTCACCGCCGCCGTGCTGCTCGTCGACGTCGCGCGCGGCCACTTCGACACCGCCGACCGGCGCCTCGCCTACCTGGCCGACCGCTGGCAGCTCGACGGCCAGGGCCTCGCCCTCGCCGGCCTGTGCGGCGTCGAGCTCGAACGCTGGCGGCACCGCCCCGCCGAAGCGGTCGCAGTCGCCGAACGGACCGTCGACCGCATGGACAAGATGCGCCCCTACTACATGGCCGGGATCTCCGTGTGCGCCGCCGGGGTCGGTGCCGCCGCCGACCTGGCGCACGCCGCCCGGCGCGAGGGCGACCTCGACACCGCCAAGGACGCGGTCGCCAAAGGCGAACGCCTCCTGGCGCGCCTGCACTTCTTCCTCGAGCACGGCCGCCCGCTCTCCGGCGAGCTCGGCCCCGAAGGCCGCGCCTGGGTCGCCGTCGGCGAGGCCGAGGCCTCCCGCCTCGACGGCGACGGCGAAGCGGACCTGTGGCGCGAGGTCATCGACCTGTTCGCCTACAGCGAGTCCGGTCAAGGCGAGCCCTACCGGCAGGCGTACGCGCGCTGGCGCCTCGCCGAGACGCTGCTCGCGCGCGGCGACACCGCCGCTCGAGGCGACGCCGCCGAGCAGATCGCCGAGGCCAAGCGCACTGCCGGGCGGCTCGGCGCCGACCCGCTCCACACCCAGCTGTGCGCCCTGTCCCAGCGCGCCAGGCTCGACATCGCCAAGCCGACGACCGGCCCGCTCACCCCGCGCGAGCTCGGCGTGCTCCGCCTCGTCGCCAAGGGCCTGACCAACCGGCAGATCGGCGCCGAGCTGTACATCTCCGAGAAGACCGTCTCGGTCCACCTCTCGCGGGCCATGTCGAAGCTCGGCGTCGCCAACCGCGCCGAGGCCGTCAACGCCGCCCACCTGCGCGGATATCTCGCCGAACGCTGAGACGCACTACCGGCGGCGCACGCCGGGCGCGCGCGTAGTCCCTCTGGTGTACGGCGAAAGACCGCTCTCGCCCGATGCCGTCCCCCCTGCCGCCCGGCCAGGATTGCCGCCATGAAACGGCGCAAGGCATTGAAGTGGACCCTCATCGGCGTCGGCGGCGGCGTCGGAGCCCTGGTCCTCGGCGGCGGCGGCACGATCGCCTACCTCTACGGCAACGCGAAGCTCGACACCGTCGGCGAGGTCGACTTCGACAACCCCCTGGGCATCCCCCCGCTGGCCGAATCCGAGACGGACGCCTCGGGCACGCGAGTGTTCAACCTGTCCGTACGGGCCGGAGCGACCCGGTTCAAAGAGGGCGGGGCGACGAGCACGTGGGGCGTCAACGGCGACTTCCTGGGGCCGACGATCCGAGCCGGGCGCGGCGAGGAGGTCGCGTTCTCCGTCCATAACGGACTCGATGAGGCGACGTCGATCCACTGGCACGGCATGCACCTGCCGGCGGTCATGGACGGCGGTCCTCACCAGTGGATCGGACCCGGCGGCGAGTGGCTTCCACAGTGGACGATCGACCAGCCAGCGGCGACGCTCTGGTACCACCCGCACCCGCACGGGCAGACCGGCCGCCACGTCTACCGGGGCCTGGCCGGCATGTTCATCATCGACGACGAGGAGACCGGCGCGCTCAACCTGCCCGGCGAGTACGGCGTCGACGACGTCCCGCTCATCGTGCAGGACCGGAAGTTCGACGGCGGCAACCAGTTCGACGAGTCCGCGTCGTTCATGAGCACCCAGGGCGTCATCGGCGACGAGATCCTCGTCAACGGCACGCTCGGCCCCTACTTCGACGTGACGACCAGGCTGGTGCGCCTGCGGCTGCTGAACGGCTCGAACTCGCGGCTGTACAACTTCGGGTTCTCCGACGACCGGCGCTTCTCGCTCATCGGCACCGACGGCGGGCTGCTGCCCGAGGCTTGGGAGACCGACCGGCTCCAGCTCTCGCCCGGCGAGCGGGCCGAGGTCGTGGTGGCGTTCGAGCCGGGCGAGACGGTCGATCTGCGGTCATACCCGGCGCGCTTCGGTTACACCGGGCCGCTGGCGCGTCTCAACGGAGCCGAGGACCGGCTCGACATCCTCCGGTTCCGGGCCCCGGGGACGCTGGCCGACGAGACCGAGATCCCGGCGGCGATGGGCGCCGCGCCGGACGTGGACGGGGACGAGGTCGCCGAGGAGCGCTCCTTCGAGCTCTCGGGGTTCAACTCGATCAACGGCGAGCAGATGGACCCCGGGCGCATCGATTTCGGGGTGCGGGAGGGCACCGCGGAAGTGTGGGAGGTGACGAACAACGACGGCTTCATGCACAACTTCCACGTCCACGACGTGCAGTTCCAGGTGTTGTCGGTGGACGGGCAGGAGCCGCCGCCGTTTCTGCGCGGATGGAAGGACACGGTGCAGCTGGTGCCACAGGAGCGGTACCGGCTGGCGATGCGGTTCACCGGGTACACCGACCCGAACCTGCCGTACATGTTCCACTGCCACATCCTGGTCCACGAGGACTCCGGGATGATGGGCCAGTTCGTGGTCTTGGGCGAGGGCGAGCGGATCGGCACCGTCCCCGAAGGCGGCGTCGGCCACGGTCACCCCTGATCCTATAGGATATTTCCTATAGGATCTTGGTGGAGGTCCGGCCGGTCCGCAGGCACCGGCGGCCGGAACCCGAACCGTCGCGCCCCCGAGTCACGATTGAATCGGGGGTTCCCAAAGGTCCGATTTGAAGGCCCGCGCCGGATTCAGGAGTATTGCTCCGCCGCCAGCGCCGCGGCCTGCGCGATCACGACCTTCACCGGGCGGCCCAGCGCCGCCGCGGCCGCCACCGCGTCCTCGTACTCCACCGACGCGTTCACCACCTCGCCGTCCTCGACGGCGATCTTCACACCGATGTCGCAGCCGTCGACCGTCACCGAGGCGTACCGGCGCTCCAGCGCGAACTTGTCGATCTCGTAGGAGCGCATGCCGATCGTCGTCGTGTGCCGCACCAGCGCCGACCGGACCCCGGCCACCTTCTCCGCCCGGCACAGCACATGCACCGTGTGCGCGGGGCGGCCCTTCTTCATCAGGATCGGCGTCAACCACGCGTCCGACGCCCCGGCCTCCAGCAGCGCCGCCAGCGCCGCCGGCCACAGTCTCGGATCCAGGTCGTCCACGTTCGTCTCGATGACGACCGGTCTCGGCGCCGCCCCCGCGACCTCCCGGCCGACCACCATCCGCAGCAGGTTCGCCCGCTCGGCCGGGTCGCGCCCGCCCGCGCCGACACCGATCGCCTCCACGACCATCTCCGGCATCGTCCCGAAGGCGTCCGCGCTCGCGGCGATGATCGCCGCGCCCGTCGGCGTGCACGCCTCGTACGGCACCGCCCCCACCGTCGGGGCCTCGGCGTCGGCCAGGATCCGCAGCACCGCCGGCGCGGGCAGCGGAATCGAGCCGTGCGATCCGCGCGTCGTCCCGCCGCCGACGGTCACCGTCGACGCGGTCACCCGCTCGGCCCCGAGCGAGTCGAGTCCGGCTGCGGCACCGATGATGTCGGCGATCGAGTCGAGCGCGCCCACCTCGTGGAAATGCACGTCGTCGACGTCGATGCCGTGCGACGACGACTCGGCCGCCGCGAGCCTGGCGAACGCGTCGAGCGCCCTCGCCTTGATCCCCTCGCCCAGCCCGGAACCCTCGATCATGCCGCGGATCGCCCGCCAGCGCCGGTCGACCTCCACCACGGGCGCCTCGACGTCGACCTTGACGCCGGCCAGGCCGTGGCGCTTCACCGTGGTCGACCTCAAGCGGACCTCCTCGACGCCGAGGGCGTCCACCGCCTGCTGCATGACCGCCAGATCGACGCCCGCGCCCACCAGGGCGCCCAGGAACATGTCACCGCTCGCGCCCGCCGAGCAGTCCAACCAGGCGACCGTCACCGCTCGGCCTTCACGTTCAGGATCCGCGCCGCGGCCATCGCCGCGCCGAAACCGTTGTCGATGTTCACCACCGTCACCCCCGGCGAACAGGAGTTCAGCATCGTCAGCAGCGGCGCGAGCCCGCCGAAGGCCGCCCCGTAGCCGACCGATGTCGGCACTGCGATCACCGGAGCGCCCACCAGGCCCGCCACCACGCTCGGCAGCGCCCCGTCCATGCCCGCCACGACGATCACGCACGCCGCCTCCCGCAGCTCCGGAACCTTGTCCAGGAGCCGGTGCAGGCCCGCGACCCCGACGTCCGCGATGAGCCGGGTGTCCAGCCCGCTCGCGCGCGCGACCAGCTCAGCCTCTCGCGCCACCGGCAGGTCCGACGTGCCTGCGCACACCACCGCCACCGGCCCCGTCTCCGGCTCGGGGAATTCGCCGATCGCCGCGACGCCCCGGTCGCACACCGCCTCGTCCCCGAAGGCCTCCTTCACCTGCGCGACGCACGCCTCGTCGCACCGGGTGGCGATCGCCACCCGGCCCGGGTGGGACTCTCGGAGCGCACGGAGCGCGCCGACCACCTGGTCGGGCGTCTTGCCGGCCGCGAAGACCGCTTCGGCCGCGCCGGTGCGCGCCAGGCGGCCCGTGTCGATCTTGGCCCAGCCCAGATCCGTATATCCCTGCTCGTCGTACTGCACTCCACGATCCTCGCATCCAGCACAAGTTATCGTCATGGTGTGTCCCAACCGCTGATCATCGCCCACCGGGGCGCGAACGAGCTCTTCCCGGAGCACTCGCTGGCCGCGTACAGGCAGGCGATCGTCGAAGGCGCCGACGGCTTCGAATTCGATCTCAGGCTCACCGCCGACGGCCACCTCGTGCTCCACCACGACCGCACCGTCAAACGCACCTCCGACGGCAAGGGCGCCGTATCCGACCTCACGCTCGCGCAGCTGCGCGAGTTCAACTTCGCGGCGCTGCGTCCCGACTGCGGCGCCGATCCCGAAGCCGCCCTCATCCCGACCGTCGAGGACCTCTTCGGCCTCGTCGTCGACTCCGGCAAGGACCTCAAGCTCCTCATCGAGGCCAAGCACCCTTCCAGGTTCGGGCCGCGCCTGGAGATGCGGCTGTGGGAGACGCTGCGCCGGTGGCCAGGGCTCGACGTCACCGTCATGTCCTTCTCGCGCGCGGCCTTGAAGACCTGGCGCGAGCTCGATCACGGCACGCCCCTGGTGTGGATCTTCGAATACCCGTTCCGTCGCCCGCCCGAGGGCGTGCAGGCGCTCAGCGCGAAGGTCGACTACGTCGACTCGGCCCCGACGTTCATCGACCGCACGCACGATCAGGGCTACGAGGCCTACGTGTGGACCGTCAACGACGCCGAGACCGCCCTGAAGGTGGCCGGCGCCGGAGCCGACCTGTTCTTCACCGACCGGCCGGCCGCGATGCGGGAAGCGCTCGCCGTCTGAGGGGAGCGGAGACGGACCCGGGGTCCGTCCGTAATGCTGGCGTCAAGTCGAGGTAACAGGTAGGTTGCTGTATAGCTTTCGATGGTGCGGACCACGGGTGGGGAGGGGGTCATGATGCCAGCGGCGACACCGGCGCCCGAGCGGCTCCGCGTCCCCCATCAAGCGGGCGCCCCCACCATCGTCCGCCGATGGCTGCGCGAATCCCTGCCCCACCTGCCCGACGACGTCCGCGACGACCTGCTCGTGTGCGCCACCGAGCTCGTCTCCAACGCCGTGCGCCACGCCAGGCCGCTGCCGGCCGGGGACCTGTGCGTCACCTGCATCGTCGGGCCGCGCGACGTCGAGGTCCGCGTCGTCGACGGCGGCTCGGTCACCCAGCCCCACGTGTGCTCCATCAACCTCGACTCCGCCCATGGCCGGGGCATGTTCATCGTGTCCAAACTGTCCGCCGTCTGGGGCGCGAAGTCGCTCGACGACGGCACACAGGAGGTCTGGGCGCGAATCCCCGTACGCTTAGGCGCGTGTCGAAGCGTCCGCTCATCCTCGACCTGGTCCTCTACGGCACCGCCGCACTGTTCGCCGGCGCCACCGCGCTGTGGACGACGCTGACCCCGCACGAGCACTGGGGCGCTGTCGCCTTCGGCGGGTACGCCTCCGCCGCGTTCGTCGCCGCGGTCCTGCTCATGCAGTTCGGCGCCTCCTGGCTGAAACGGGCGCTCGTCGCCGGCGCCACCGGCATCGCCGTCGTCGCGATTCCCCTGGTGGCGCAGGCGATCGAGCGGGCGAACGGGGCCACCGGCCGGGCCCAGGAGGAGGTCCTCGTGGTCGAGGGCTCCGGGCGGCGGCTGCTCGACACCGGCAGCCCCTACCTCCACGCCGACGCCATCGCGGGCATGGCCGACCCGGTCCTCGGCTACAACCCGTACCAGCCGGGCATGGCCGTGTTCGGGCTGCCGTCGGCGCTGTTCGGTCACCACTGGTGGACCGACGCCCGCGTCTACTTCCTGCTGGCGACGCTCGCGTGCCTGGCCGCGGCGCTGCGGCTGCTGAGCGAGCACGCCGGGAAGGGCACGCTGCTGCGCGCCCTCCAGGTCAGTGTCGTCTTCCCGGTGTGCGCCTTGACGTTCGTGACCGGCGGCGACGACATGCCAGTGGTCGGGCTGATGGTGCTGGCGCTGGCGTTCTGCGCGAGCGGGCGCCCGCTCGGGGCCGGGCTCGCGATCGGCACGGCCGGCGCGCTCAAGCTGTTCGCCTGGCCCGTCGCCGTGGTGCTCGCGTTCCTGGTCTGGCGCCGGTTCGGCGCGCAGGCGTCACCGTTCGGCGCCTTGCGCCGGTACCTGCTCGGCTTCGCCGTCCCGGTGGCGGCGACGATGGTTCCGGTGCTGCTCCTCGACGCGCGCGGCTTCTTCGACAACGTGATCGCGTTCGGCCTCGGCCACGGCGTGGTCGAGTCCCCGGCGCAGTCGCCGCTGCCGGGTTTCCTTGTGGCGCGGTATGTGCCCGGCGGCGAGCTGTTGGCCCCGGTGCTGCTGGGGTCGGCCGCGCTGGTGATCGCGGTGCTGCTGTGGACTCGTCCGCCGGCGACGGCCGCGTCGGCGGCGCTGTGGTCGGCCGCCGGGCTGTCGGCTGCGTTCTTGCTCATGCCGTCGACGCGGTTCGGCTATCTGCTCTATCCGGTCGTGCTGCTGGGGTGGTGGCTGCCGCTGCGGGACGCGGCGGCGACGGCGGCGGAGCAGCTGAGCGACGGCGCCGAGAGTCCGGGGCCGTCGCTGGCCGTGGAGTGGTGGCGTTGACGTCTGTCGTTGGGGCCGTGGCGGGTCGGACCAGGTGCGCTTTCGCGTCGAATTAGCGGATCGCGACGTTTGCATGTACGGTTTCGCCATGGATCTCACCTGTCCGAAATGCGGCGCGATGATGCGCCAGTACGAACGGAATCGCGTCACGGTCGACCAGTGCACCGAGTGCCGGGGGATCTTCCTCGACCGGGGCGAGTTGGATCACCTGCTGGACGCCGAGGCCGCGTTCAACGCGCCGCGGGGGGCGCCGGTGGCGCCGGCTCCGCAGCAGTACCGGGATGATCGCCGCTACGACGACCACCGCGGCCGGGACGACTACCACTACAAGAAAAAGAAGAAGCGCTCGCTGTTCGCGGAGCTCTTCGACGACTGACGCCGGGAGGCCGCCCTACACGGCCATGTCGACGAAGCGCGACAGGTGCAGTTGGGCGGCGACGGTGATGGTGTCGGTGGCGCCGTTGCGGTGCTTCGCGACGATGAAGTCGGCCTCGCCGGCGCGCGGGGACTCCTTGTCGTAGTAGTCGTCGCGGTGCAGCAGGATGACCACGTCCGCATCCTGCTCCAAACTGCCGCTTTCACGCAGGTCGGACAGCTGCGGGCGCTTGTCGGTGCGCTGCTCGGGGCCTCGGTTGAGCTGTGCGACAGCGATGACCGGGCATTCGATCTCCTTGGCGAGCAGTTTGAGCCCACGGCTGATCTCGGAGACCTCCTGCTGCCTCGACTCGGTCTTCTTCGGCGAGGTCATCAGCTGGAGGTAGTCGACGACCATGAGTTTGAGGTCGTGGCGCTGCTTGAGTCGGCGGGCCTTGGCGCGGATCTCCATCATCGTCATCGACGCGGTGTCGTCGACGAACAGCGGCGCTTCGGAGATGTCTCCCATGCGCTTGGCCAGGCGCGTCCAGTCGTCGTCGGACAGGTCGCCCGAACGCAGGACGTGCATGGGCACGCGGGTCTCGGCCGACAGCAGGCGCATGACGATTTCGAGCTTGCTCATCTCGAGGCTGAACAGCGCGGCGGCGTGCCGGTGATGCAGAGAAGCATGCCTCATGAAGTCCATCGCGGCGGTGGACTTGCCGAGGCCGGGGCGGCCGGCGACGATGATGAGCTGGCCGGCCTGGAGGCCCGACAGAAGCCGGTCGAGGTCGGCGAAACCTGTGGGGATGCCGGTCATGACGCCCTGGTTGGCGCCGATGGCCTCGATCTCGTCCATGGCCGGCTGGAGCAGGTCGGACAGGATCGAGAAGTCCTCGTTCTCGCGTTTGTCGGTGACGTCGTAGACGGCCTGCTGGGAGAGGTCGACGAGGTCGTCGATGTCTCGCCCGCCCTGGCCGCCGCCGTAGCCGTACTGGACCACCTTCGTGCCGGCTTCGATGAGGCGGCGCAGGATCGCCTTGTCCTTGACGATGCGGGCGTAGTAGCCGGCGTTGGCGGCCGTGGGCACCGCGTCGAGCAGGTCGTGCAGGTAGGGTCCGCCGCCGATCTTCGCGAGGTCGCCGGAGTCGGCGAGCGCGGCGGCGATGGTGACCGCGTCGGCGGGCTCGCCGTTGCCGAACTTGTCGGTGATGGCGTCGAAGATGATGCCGTGGCTGGGCTTGTAGAAGTCCCCCGATTTGAGGGTTTCGACGACGTCGGCGATGGCGTCCTTGCTCATGAGCATGCCGCCGAGGACGGACTGCTCGGCCGCGAGGTCTTGGGGCGGGGTGCGCTCGTACGTGCGGGCGCCGCCGCCTCCGAACGGGTCGTCGGACGGTGGCGAGTCGAAGTAGGAGCCGTTCTGGGCTCTCGCGCCGTTCGAGCCGCGCGAGTAGGCGCCCTCCGTGGACACGTCGGCCATAACGCCCACCCCCTCAATCACCGTGCGTTCATCGGAAATCTACCGCCCGGTTGCGACCGCCCGGCGGCCTCAGTGACGCTATGTCGTTCCCGACACCGATGCAAACGCCCCTGTGGACAACCTGTGGACAAGTCTGTGGAAAACCTGTGGATAACCACCTCATAGCTGTGGACAACCTGTGGACAGAAACAGAATCCTTGCTCACTTTGCGTGTGTGAGCTGTGGCTTCGTCATCCACTGCCTGTGGATGGGAAATTCTTCGTGCCAAGTTGGCATGATGGTGATGGCGGCCGCCGCCGCACCCCCGTCTGAGGAAGGCCCGCGATGAGTTCGAACCCGCGCCCCGAGCGCCGCCCTCGGCTGGACCCGGACGGCGACGACCGGCCCGGTGAGCGGGCGTTCACTCCGACCCTGCTGGTGGCGCTCGCGTGGTACGTGGTGCCGGCGATCGTGTACCTGGCGTGGGTGGCGTGGCAGCCGGCGGTGGAGGCGAACTGCGTCGACACGGGTTGCGCGGCGACGGCGCGGATCTCGGCGGCGATCTCGGGCGGGTGGGCCTGGCTCGGCTCGTCGCTGACGGCGAGTCTGCTGGTCGCGGTGCTGCTGCGGCTGCCGCGCGCCGGGTGGCGGGCCGGAGTGGCCGGGACGGCGGCGGCGATCCTCGGCGCGGGGTTGGTGACGGTGGTGCTGCGGACCGCGGGATGGGTGATCTGAGCGCATACCGACAGGCCACGGTTCACTCCGTGGAGGGAACGAAGAAGACCCGTGATCACGTATGTGATCACGGGTCTTCGCGCTCAGCGCTACTTCTTGCGGCGCTTGGCCGGGGTCACCTGAAGCTTGAACTTCGCGGTCACCTCCGGGTGCACCTTCACCGCGATGTCGTAGGTGCCGATGGACTTGATCGTCCCCGGCAGCTCGACGCGGCGGCGGTCGATCTTCGGACCGCCGGCCTCGTCGACGGCCTTGACGACATCGGCCGCGGTGATCGAACCGAACAGACGGCCGGCGTCGCCCACGCGGGCGACGATGTGCGCGTCGGTCTGCTTCAACCGATCGACCAGCGCGCGAGCCTGGTCGAGGTCGTGGACCTCGCGGGCGGCGCGGGCGCGCTGGATCGAGTCGACCTGCTTCTGACCGCCCTTGGTCCAGGCGATCGCCAGGCCCTGCGGCAGCAGGTAGTTGCGGCCGTAACCGGGCTTGACCTCGACGACGTCACCGGCCGAGCCCAGGTTGGCGACCTCATGAGTCAGGATGATCTTCATAAGTGCGCTCCTTCCTTAACGGGTCTGGCTGGTGTACGGCAGCAGCGCCATTTCGCGGGCGTTCTTGACGGCCGCGGCGATCTGCCGCTGCTGCTGCGAGGTCACGCCGGTCACACGACGGGCACGGATCTTGCCGCGGTCGGAGATGAACTTCCGCAGCAGCGCCGTGTCCTTGTAGTCGACGTATTTGATGTCCTCTTTGTCAAGAGGATTGGGCTTCTTCTTCGGCTTCCGCAGGGGAGCCGATTTCGGGTTGGCCATTGGTGTCTTGCCTTACTTGAAATCGAGCCGGGTCTGAGCCCGGTTAGAACGGCGGGTCTTCGTCGAAGCCCTGGCCGGTAGCAGAGCCGGAGCTCTGGCCTGCCGGGGCCGCGGAGGCCCAGGGATCGTCCGGAACAGCGCCGCCGCCGCCACCGCCCCCGAATTGGGAACGGCCGCCGCCTCCGCCGCCGCCGCCGGACTTGTTGACCTTCGCCGTGGCGAATCGCAGTGCCGGGCCGACTTCTTCGACGTCGAGCTCGTAGACGGTGCGCTTCTCGCCCTCGCGGGTGTCGAAACTGCGCTGCTTGAGCTTGCCCTGCACGATCACGCGGGTACCGCGCGACAGTGACTCGGCGACGTTCTCGGCGTACTGGCGCCACACGCTGCAGGTCAGGAACAACGCCTCACCGTCGCGCCACTGACCGGACTCCCGGTCGAAGGTGCGCGGGGTGGAGGCGATCCGGAACTTCGCGACGGCTGCACCGGAAGGCGTGTAACGCAGCTCCGGGTCGTCGACGAGGTTGCCGATAACCGTGATGACTGTCTCTCCTGCCATGACCTCTTCTCCCTAAGGTCTCGCAGTTGCAAGGTCGGGTTACCGAAGCTCCGGCCGCAGCACCTTGGCCCGCAGCACCGACTCGTTGAGCCGCAACTGCCGGTCCATCTCCGCCACGGGAGCGGGCTCGGACTGCAGGTCGACGACGGCGTAGATGCCTTCGTTGTTCTTCTCGATCTCGTAGGCGAGACGACGCCGTCCCCAGACATCGATCTTGTCGACCGTGCCTCCGGCGTCCTTGACGCCCTTCAGGAACTTCTCCAGCGTCGGGCTGACCTGGCTTTCCTCGAGGTTCGGCTCGAGAATCACCATGAGTTCGTAATGCCGCAAGATCGCTCCACCTCCTCTGGTCTCATCGGCCGCGGTATCTCCGCGGCAGGAGGGTCACTTGCACGTCGCCCTCCCGGCCACGCCTCACCGGAGGCGGTCGGGTGGACAACCTGGCAATAGTACCTGCGTTTTCGTGGCCCGAATCCGCCGGACCACGCCTTTGTGACGCTACCGGTGGGCACCGACAACCCAGGGCGCTCGAGGTCGGCGGCGGTGTGCGCGAACCAACCCCTCCGCTGCCGTGTGCGCAGGCTCTCCCGCGCTAAGTTAGGACGCGTGACAGCGTCGTTCCAATACACGGATCTGCTCCCCATCGGCCCCGACACCGCCGAGTACCGGTTGCTCACCAAGGACGGGGTGAACACGGTCGAAGCCGCCGGCCGCCGGTTCCTCACCGTCGAGCCCCAGGTGCTCACCGACCTCGCGGCCGAGGCCATCCACGACATCTCCCACTACCTGCGGCCCGCGCACCTCGCGCAGCTGCGCTCCATCCTCGACGACCCCGAGGCGAGCGGCAACGACCGTTTCGTGGCGATGGACCTGCTCAAGAACGCGAACATCGCCTCCGGCGGCGTCCTTCCGATGTGCCAGGACACCGGCACCGCGATCGTCATGGGCAAGCGCGGCCGCCACGTCCTCACCGACGGGCGCGACTCCGAGCACCTCTCACGCGGCATCTGGCAGGCCTACCGCGATCTGAACCTCCGCTACAGCCAGATGGCGCCGATGACGACGTGGGACGAGAAGAACACCGGCTCGAACCTGCCCGCCCAGATCGAGCTCTACGCCGACGGCGACGACGCCTACAAGCTGCTGTTCATGGCCAAGGGCGGCGGCAGCGCCAACAAGTCGTTCCTGTTCCAGGAGACCAAGGCGATCCTCAACCCGGACGCCATGATGGCGTTCCTCGACGAGAAGCTGCGCCAGATCGGCACCGCCGCCTGCCCGCCCTACCACCTTGCGGTCGTCATCGGCGGCACCAGCGCCGAGTACGCGCTCAAGACCGCGAAGTACGCCTCCGCCAAGTACCTCGACGCGATGCCCGCCGAAGGCTCGGCGACCGGGCACGGCTTCCGCGACGTCGAGCTGGAGCAGCAGGTCCTCGAGCTGACCCGGAACTTCGGGATCGGCGCGCAGTTCGGCGGGAAGTACTTCTGCCACGACGTGCGGGTCATCCGCTTGCCGCGCCACGGCGCGTCTCTTCCGGTGGCGCTGGCCGTCTCGTGCTCGGCCGACCGGCAGGTGCTGGCGAAGGTCACCGCCGAGGGCGTGTTCCTGGAGCAGTTGGAGACCGACCCGTCGACGTACCTTCCGGACACAGAGGAGGCGGAGCTCGACGGCGACGTCGTGCGCATCGACTTGAACCGGCCGATGTCCGAGATCCGCGAGGAGCTGTCGAGGCACCCGGTCAAGACCCGGCTGTCGCTGACCGGCCCGCTCGTGGTCGCCCGCGACATCGCGCACGCCAAGATCAAGGAGCGCCTCGACGCGGGCGAACCGATGCCGGACTACCTGCGCGACCACGCCGTCTACTACGCGGGTCCGGCCAAGACGCCCGAGGGTTACGCCTCGGGTTCGTTCGGGCCGACCACGGCCGGGCGCATGGACTCCTACGTCGACCTGTTCCAGGCGGCGGGCGGCTCGATGGTCATGCTGGCCAAGGGGAACCGCTCGCAGAAGGTCACCGACGCGTGCAAGTCGCACGGCGGGTTCTACCTCGGCTCGATCGGCGGCCCCGCCGCGAAGCTCGCTCAGGACAACATCAAGGCCATGGAGGTCCTGGAGTACCCCGAGCTGGGCATGGAGGCGGTCTGGAAGATCGAGGTCGAGGACTTCCCCGCGTTCATCGTCGTGGACGACAAGGGCAACGACTTCTTCGAGGACACCCGCAAGCCCACGCTCTCCATCGGCCGCAAGCCCAAGATCTCGGTGTCGTAGTCCGGCTCACCCGCGGCCGTAAGTGAGCCGCCTGAGCAGGGTCTCTGCCGGGCCGCGGTAGGAGCGGCGCCGCATGAGGTCGGCGGCGGCGACCGTGGCCAGCCAGACCGCGACCGCGCAGAGACGTCGGGCTGCGCGCGCTGCGCCAGACCGGTCTCGACTGGGGCTCGAAGGTCGGCGTGGCCATGCTGGTCGGCGAATACGTGCGGCGTGCTCGAAGGCACCTTCGCGGCGTGCCCGGGGTTCAAGCGTCGGGCGAGGTGAAGACCTCGTCAGCGCTGTCCGCGCTCAGGGCCCGGCGGAGCCACAGCAGGAAGGTCGCCTCGTCCTCGCAGACTGACACAAGCTCCCGTTGAGACTGGCTGAGCTCGATGCCACGGGCGGCGAGCAGCTCGAACAGCATTGTCGCCTGACCTTTGTACATGCCGCGTTCCTCGCCGCGTTCTTCGAATTCGCGGCGGAGTTCAGATCTGAGCGGGTAGGTCGTGGCCATGATTATGCTCCTCCAGTGTTTGCGTGCGCTACCTTCGCCGAGGCCGATCTCGACGTACTCGGCGAAGAACTTCGCGGATTCGAGGTCGATGTCGACGAGGACCTCGGCGAGTGTGTCGAGCGCCGCGTGGATCCCAGGGTCCCGCCGATGAGCGAGCGCCGCGAAGACCGCGAGCATGACGTCTTCGGCGGCTTGAGCCTTTTCGGTGATGAACGGCGTGTTGTCCGGGCCGATCACGAACGGGTGGACGGTGGCCGAGGCCCTCCGCTCCGGTCCGAGCGTCATCGGCCTCCGGCAGGAGGTCGCCGTGGCCTTCTCCGCCGTGATGATGATCAGCGTGGCCGCCACGTCGAAGTGCGCCTCGAAGTACGACAGGTACCAGTGCCACGCCCGTATCTTGGCCTGCGTGGGCGGCTTCGACTGCGGTTCGATGATGAGGATCTCGGCACCCTCGTCGGTCTCGACCATGAGCGCCGTGTCCACTTCGCGGGTGATGGCCTTGATCTCGGTCGGATCCGAGTCGATGAGCGCCACGCTCCGGAACCTGGGGAAGTCCTCGTCCAGACATTCCTTCAGCGCGCGCCGGACCAGGTCAGGATCGTCGCGGAACAGATGGTGGAGAGCCTCATGGGGAGCTTTCGGCATGACGCGAGACTAGGAAGCACGAACGGCGAGCCCTCGTATTTCGACCGGCGAGTCTCCGTGCCGTGATCACCGTCTCAACGTTCGACGTAGCTGAGCAGGTCCTGGCGGGTCAGCACGCCGGTCGGCTTGCCCTCGGTGAAGACCATGAGCGCGTCGTGGTTCTCCAGGACCTCCACGGCCCGCTCCACGTTCTCGCCCGATCCGATCGTCGGCAGTCCCTTGCCGATGTGCCGCTCGATCGGGTCGTGCAGCGTCGCCTCGCCCTTGAACAGCGCGTCCATCAGGTCCCGTTCGGCCACCGCCCCGGCGACCTCGCCGCTCATCACCGGCGGCTCGGCCTTGAGCACCGGCATCTGGCTGACGCCGTACTGGCGCATGATGTCGATCGCCTCACGAACCGTGTCCGTGGGGTGGACGTGGATCAGCTCGGGGATCTCGCCGTCTTTGCCGCCCAGCACCTGCCCGACCGTCGTGTCGCCGCTGCCGGCGCCCATGAAGCCGAACTCGGTCATCCAGCCGTCGTTGAATATCTTCGACAGGTAGCCGCGCCCGCCGTCGGGCAGGACCACCACGATCACCGCCTCGGGCCCGGCCTTGCGCGCCACATCCAGCGCGCCGACCACGGCCATCCCGGAGGAGCCTCCGACGAGCAGGCCCTCCTCGCGGGCCAGGCGCCGCGTCATCTTGAACGCCTCGGCGTCGGTGACCTCGACGATCTCGTCGGGCAGGCCCCGGTCGTAGTTGTCCGGCCAGAAGTCCTCGCCGACGCCCTCGACCAGGTACGGGCGGCCCGTCCCTCCCGAGTAGACCGATCCCTCCGGGTCGGCGCCGACGATCCTGACGCGCCCGTTCGAGACCTCCTTGAGGTACTTGCCGGTCCCGGTTATGGTCCCGCCGGTGCCGATGCCCGCGACGAAGTGGGTGATCTTGCCCTCGGTCTGCTCCCACAGCTCGGGGCCGGTCTGGTGGTAGTGCGAGGCCACGTTCGCCGGATTCGAGTACTGGTCGGGCTTCCAGGAGCCCTCGATCTCGGTCAGGAGCCGGTCGGAGACCTTGTAGTAGGAGCGCGGGTCCTCCGGTTCGACCGCGGTCGGGCACACCACGACCTGCGCCCCGTACGCCTTCAGCACGTTCCGCTTGTCCTCGGAGACCTTGTCCGGGCACACGAACACGCAGTCGTAGCCGCGCTGCTGGGCCACCATCGCCAGGCCGACGCCGGTGTTGCCGCTCGTCGGCTCCACGATCGTCCCGCCCGGCTTGAGCTCGCCGGAGGCCTCGGCCTCGTCGATCATGCGCTGGGCGATGCGGTCCTTGATCGAACCGCCGGGATTGAGGTACTCGATCTTCGCGAGCACCGTGGCCGCCACCCCGTCGGCGACCGCGTTGAGCCGCACCAGCGGGGTGTTGCCGATGAGGTCGAGTACCGAGTCGTAATACTGCACACCCCCAGCCTAGGCCCAGCCCGATCGCGCCGTCCGCAGTCCGGGTCCGTGTCATCATCGGGCCGGGTCGATCCCGCGAGGTGGATACGATGAGCCGTGACGGCGTCACCGCCTGGCGCCTCCGGGACAATCACGGCACACACGGAACCTCTTCGAAACACAAGCAGGGAGACAGGCATGAGCACCGCCGACATCGGAGTGGTCGGGCTGGCAGTCATGGGCTCCAACCTCGCCCGCAACTTCGCCCGCCACGGCTTCACCGTCGCGGTCTACAACCGCACCTACGCCAAGACCACCGAGCTCATCGACGACCACGGAGGCGAGGGCGACTTCGTCCCGTCCGAGGAACTCGCCGACTTCGTGGCCTCCCTCAAGCGCCCCCGCAAGGCCATGATCATGGTGCAGGCGGGCAAGGCCACCGACGCCGTCATCGAGGCCCTCGCCGACCTCATGGAACCCGGCGACATGATCATCGACGGCGGCAACGCCCACTTCGAGAACACGCGGCGCCGCGAGGCCGCCCTGCGCGAGCGGGGCATCCACTTCGTCGGCACCGGCGTCTCCGGCGGCGAGGAGGGCGCACTGCTCGGCCCGGCGATCATGCCCGGCGGTTCCGAGGAGTCCTACGAGAGCCTCGGCCCGATCCTGGAGGCCATCGCCGCCAAGGCCCCCGACGGCACCCCCTGCTGCACGCGCCTCGGCCCCGACGGCGCCGGGCACTTCGTCAAGATGGTGCACAACGGCATCGAGTACTCCGACATGCAGCTCATCGGCGAGGCCTACGACCTGCTTCGGCGCGGCGCCGACATCGAGCCGACCGAGCTGGCCAAGATCTTCTCCGAGTGGAACACCGGCGACCTCGACTCCTACCTCATCGAGATCACCGCCGAAGTCCTCGGCCACACCGACGCCGAGACCGGCAAGCCGTTCGTCGACGTCGTCCTCGACCAGGCCGGCCAGAAGGGCACCGGACGCTGGACCGTCCAGATCGCCCTCGACCTCGGCGTCCCGGTCACCGGCATCGCCGAAGCCACGTTCGCACGGGCCCTGTCCAGCGGCACCAAGCAACGCGAAGGCGCCGTCGGCGTCCTCGCCGGCCCGAACGGCAAGATCGACCTGCCCGAGAGCTTCGTCGACGACGTCCGCCAGGCCCTGTACGCCTCGAAGATCGTCGCCTACGCCCAGGGCTTCGACCAGATCGCCGCCGCCAGCGCCGAATACGACTGGGACATCGACCTCGGCTCGTGCGCGGCGATGTGGCGCGCCGGCTGCATCATCCGGGCGCGTTTCCTCGACAAGATCACCGCCGCCTGGCGCGACAACCCGGGTCTGCCGACGCTGCTGGCCGCGCCCGAGTTCACCAAGATCGTCTCGGACGCCCAGGACGCGTGGCGCCGCGTGGTGGCCGCCGCGGTGCAGGCCGGGATCCCGACGCCGGGCTTCTCCTCGGCGCTGGCCTATTACGACGGGCTGCGTTCGAAGCGGCTCCCGGCGGCCCTGATCCAGGGCCAGCGGGACTTCTTCGGCGCGCACACCTACAAGCGGGTCGACCGCGACGGCGTGTTCCACACCGAGTGGTCCGGCGACCGTTCGGAGACCGAACTCTAAGCGCCACTGGTCAAGAGAGGCGGCCCGGGCTCTGCCCGGGCCGCTCTTGCGTCTCTCAGTCGCCGAATCGGGGACTGTAGGAGCCGCCGACGTCGATCGGTGCGGGCGGCACATTGCCGTCGCGCAGCCGTTTGACCAGCGAGACCAGGAGTCCGGGATTGAGCATGCCGTCGCTCGCGCCGCATTCCTCGATCGGGCGCCAGGTGAACCCTAGGTGCTGCTCGTAGCCGACGTCGCTGTGTATGCGCGGCTCGAAGCGCCGGACTCGGTGGAAGTAGTACCGGTTCTTCTGGACGAGCAGTCGCCCGTGGGGGAATGCGGCGAAGGTGCCGTGTGCGACCGGTCCGACCAGGTGGTCGGGGTCGATGCGCAGGCCGGTCTCCTCTGCCAGTTCTCGGACGGCGGCGTCCGCGGGCGATTCCCCGGCCTCGATGCCGCCGCCGGGGATGAACCAGTGGGTGAGTCCGTCGAGGCACTGGCCTCCTCCGATGTGGAGGACGGTGTCGTGCTCGTCGAGGAGGATGACTCTCGCGGCGGCGCGGAAGACGGCCCCGGTCTCGGATTCGATGCTCATGCGCGAATCGCCGCACCGGGGGCCGTGCGCGGGCCGATCGGTTCGAGTTCGATCGGTTCGGCGGGGACCTCGCCGCCGATGAGCCGCTTGATGAGGCCGAGCAGCGGTTCGATCTGGCGGAAGCCGTCGGTGGAGAGGAAGTCGCCGACGGCGACCCAGTTGAACTCGAAGTCCTGCTCGTAGGCGTCGCCGCCGGTGACGCGCGGTTCGAAGCGCTGGGCGCGGGTGAGGAAGAAGTTGTTCTCCTGCACCCACGGGCGGTCGTCGCGGATTCCCAGGTACAGCTGCCGGGCGACCGGGCCGATGAGGCGCTCGGGCGTGAGGCGCAGTCCGGTCTCCTCGTACAGCTCGCGGATCGCGGCCTCGGTCATGGTCTCTCCGGGGTCGATGCCGCCGCCGGGGAGGATCCAGTGGGCCGCGCGGTCGGGCGTCGCAGGTCCGCCGATGAACAGGACGTGGTCATGTTCGTCGATGACGATGCCGCGTGCGCCGCGCCGGTTGATCTGGGGTGTCTGGTCGATCGCGCTCACCGTCCAAGTATCCCGGGGCGGCCCACCGCAGTCCAACCGCTTTCGACGCTCGCGCTTCGCGCATGCGCGGCGCTGGTGGCCGGCCCCGGGCGGCTTGCGCTCCGTGTCGCCTCAGCCGGCGATCCGTCATTATCTTACCTTGTAAGTCTAGAATGCTTGACCTCCGTTCAATCTTGCCTTACATTGTAAGAGGAATCCTTCCCCCTCGAGAAATGAGTCAGTCGATGACCCTCGCCGAAGCCCCTACCCGGTCACTGCGACCCGCCAGCCTCACCGCCGGAATCTCGCTCTTCTTCGTGATCGGACTGGCGTTCTTCGGAGCGTTCGGCGCCGTCGACGCCCTGGTGACCCCGGGCGACGCCGCGCAGACCGCCGCCGACATCGCCGCCTCTGAGACCCTGTTCCGCTGGGGCATCGCCTGCCTGGCCGTGGTGGCGATGCTCGACCTCGTCCTGGCCGCGTCGCTGTACGTCGTGTTCGAGACGGTGAACCGCGCCGTGTCGATGCTCACGGCCTGGTTCAGGGTCGCCTTCGCGGCGGTCTACCTGGTGGCGATCTCCCAGCTCGTCTTGGCGGTGACGCGGCTCGACCACCCCGAGCAGGTGCTGGCTTCGATCGAAGCGTTCGAGATCATCTGGAACCTCGGGCTCCTGGTCTTCGGGGTGTACCTGGTGCTGCTCGGTTGGCTCGCGTACCGGGCGAGCTTCATGGCGAAGGTCGTCGGGGTCCTGCTCGTCGTCGCCGGACTCGGGTACTTGGTCGACAGCTTCGGCATGGTCCTGGTCAGCGACTACTCGCTGCAGGTGGTCCTGTTCACGTTCGTCGGCGAAGTCGTGCTGATGCTGTGGCTCCTCTTCAAGGGAACCCGCACGACCGTGGAGGCGTGAGTCCTGCCGGTGGCGGTAGGAGTACGGGCCGAACCACGGTTCGAAAACGCGGTCTAGGGGAGCGGGCAGCGCTTGTTGTCGCCGCGCCAGTTCGCCCATTCCAGTTCGACGGGTTCGGGCGGAGTCTCACCGCTGAGGAGGCGTTTGACCAGGGAGGCGATCGGGACGGGGAAGACGGCTTCGTCTGCGGCCTGGAGCTGGTCGATGGAGAGCCAGGCCAAGCCGTTGAGGTCGGCGGCTTCGATCGGTTCGAGGTTCGCGAAGCTCACGTCGAAGCGTTCGGTGCGCAGGAAGAAGTAGGAGTGGTCCTGGTGTCCCGCGTGCCATACGCCCTCGGTGCGGGCCACGACCGGGCCGAGGTCGGCCGGTGCCACACGAAGCCCGGTCTCCTCGAACGCCTCGCGTGCGGCGGCCTCGGCGAGGCTCTCGCCCTCTTCGACGCCGCCGCCGACGGTCACGTAGTACTCCGATTCCGGTGTGACGTAACCGGAGCTGTGCAGCAGGAGGACGTTGTCGCGTTCGTCGGCGATGAGCACGCGGGCGCAGTGGCGCACTTCGGGTGAGATCTCGTTCGTCATGCAGTGAGTATCCTTGTCGTCACGCAGTTTGGCAACCGTATTCTATTGCGGCGCCGGTGGTTCGGCCGACGTGTCCACCCAGGGCAGTTCGAACGGCTCGGTGAAGGATTCGCCCGCGATGAGCCGCTTGAGGATCCCGGCGAGGCCGATGGGGAAGACGTACGCGTCGGTGGCCTTCAGGTCGTCGAGGCTGAGCCATTCGTGGCGGCTGATCTCCTTCTCCTCGCCGTCCTCGAGTCCGTCGAGATTGACTTCGAAGTGCTCGGTGCGCAGGAAGAAGAAGTTGTCGTCGGAGTAGAAGCGGACCCCGTCGTGTGTGGTCCAGGCGCCTTCGGTGTGGGCGACGAGGTTGCCGAGTTCTTCGGGCGTCACGTGCAGGCCGGTCTCTTCGAACGTCTCGCGTGCGGCGGCCTCGGCGAGGCTCTCGCCGTCTTCGACGCGGCCGCCGACGGTGAAGTAGTAGTCGGCGTCCTGCCGGACCAGTCCGGCGCCGAAGAATAGGAGCGCGCGGTCGTCCTCATCGACGATGAGGACCCGCGCGGCACGTCGGTGGATGAGGCCGTCAGGGGTTCGCTTCATGCGGCAAGCCTAGCCGGATGCCGAAGGAGCCCAGACTGACCGGAGCTCGTTTCCCGAGATGCGGCCGCTCACTCAGCCGTGGCGCTCCATTCGGTGATCAGAGGGCGTCGGCGAGGCTGACGATCGTCACGTCCATTGAGGAGTTCGCCGGGAAGTGCATCTCGGACGGGGCGACCCCGGCCGCGACGAGGTGCGAGCCGAGCGCCGCGACCATCGCGCCGTTGTCGGTGCAGAGCTTCGGGCGCGGGAAGCGCAGCGTGAGACCGGCGTCCTCGGCCCGCTCGGTCGCCATGGCCCGGAGCCTGGAGTTGGCCGCCACGCCGCCGCCGAGTAGCAGCGTCTCGACGCCGTGCTCCTTGGCCGCGAGGATCGCCTTGCGCGTGAGCACGTCGCAGACCGCCTCCTGGAACGCCGCTGCGACGTGGTTCACCGGGATCGACTTGCCCGCGCGCTTCTCCATCTCGATCCAGCGGGCGACGGCGGTCTTCAATCCGGAGAACGAGAAGTCGTAGCGGTGCCGCTCCATGTCCTTCGCGGCGCTCAGGCCGCGCGGGAACTCGACATAGCCGCGGTCGCCTTCTTCGGCGGCCTTGTCGATGTAGGGGCCGCCGGGGAACGGCAGTCCGAGCAGCCGCGCGACCTTGTCGAACGCCTCGCCGGCCGCGTCGTCGATGCTCGCACCGAGCTGATGCACCTTTCCGGCCAGGTCCTCGACCATCATGATCGTGGAGTGCCCGCCGGAGACGAGCAAGCCGATCGCCGGCTCGGGGATCGGGCCGTTCTCGAGCGTGTCGACCGCGATGTGGGCGCTGAGGTGGTTGACGCCGTACAGCGGGACGCCGGTGGCGAGCGAGTACGACTTCGCCGCGCCGACGCCGACCATGAGCGCCCCGGCCAGGCCCGGGCCCGCGGTGACGGCGATGCCGTCGAGGTCCTCCAGGGTGACCCCGGCGTCGTCGAGTGCGCGCTGCACGGTGGGCACCATGGCCTCCAGGTGCGCGCGCGAGGCCACCTCGGGGACCACGCCGCCGAATCTGGCCTGCTCTTCGACCGAGGAGGCTATGGCGTCGGCCAGCAGCTCGGTTCCGCGCACGATCCCGACACCGGTCTCGTCGCACGAGGTCTCGATGCCCATCACCAAGGGTTCACTCATCTACAGATCCATCCTCATAACCGCGGCATCGGTGCCGGTGAACTGGTAGTAGTTCTTGCGCACTCCGATGCCGTAGAAACCGTACCGGTCGTACAGCCGCTGGGCCGGGCCGTTGTCGACCGCGACCTCCAGGAACACCGCCTTCGCGCCGCCCGCGCGCGCACGGGCGATGAGGTCGTCCATGAGCATCGTCGCGATGCCGCGGCGGCGCATGGACGGGTCGACGGCGATGTTGTTGATCCACGCCTCATGGCCGGTCAGCGCCACCCCGGCGTAGCCGAGGACGAACTCGCCGGAGAGCACGGCCCGGTAGTCGTGCCCGGCCGCCAACTCAGTCCACAAGAGACCTTCGCTCCAGGCCTCGGGCCCGAAGACCGCCCGCTCCATCCTCGCCACCACCGGCAGATGCCACCAGCGCAGCCGGCCCATATGCAAGTCGCCGTTCATCATCCCAGGTCTACCACGGCGCGGCGCCCGCCACCACGATCACGGCTTCGCCGCCTGCGCGTCAGGGCGGCGCAGGTACAGGGGCGTGAGCTTCTCGGTCGGCGCGCCCGATCGGACCCGCCCGGCCGCCAGCTCGGCGAGCTTCACCGGGTCCGGGTAGGCCGCGACGGCCTCCGCCGGGATGCGCAGCTCGTCGGCGTACTTGCTCGCGCCCTCGCCAATCGCGTAGTCCGCGTCGAGCTCGCCCAGCTCGGCGGGCTTGCCGACCTGCGGCTCGCCGACGCGCGCGCCGTTCTCGTACACGGCCCAGTAGATCTCCTTGCGCCGCGCGTCGGTCGCCACGAGCGCCCGGCCCCTGGTGTTGCCGCCGATCCCGTCGAGCGAGCAGACTCCGTAGACGGGGATGCCGCGCCCGTCGGCGAACGCCGCGGCGGTGACCATGCCCACGCGCAGCCCGGTGAACGGGCCGGGTCCGACCCCGGCGACGACCGCGCCGACATCGGCGCTGGTGCGCCCGGCGTCGGCCAGGCACTCCTCGATGAACGGGGTGAGCCGCTCGACGTGCCCACGGCTGTCGATCTCGCGGCGGAAGGCGGACAGGAACAGCTCGTCGTCCTCGATCTCGACGAGCGCGGCCTGGACGGCGCTGGTGGCGGTGTCGACGACGAGTGTCAGCATGCGACCGCGCCCACCGGCTGCCCGAGCGCTTCGAGGCGGCTCGCCCAGTCGCCGCCGCGAGCGTGGAGCGACAGCGAGCGGGTCTCGTCGGCGTCTCGCTCGATCGCGATCTCCAGGTGCGACTCGGCGAGGCGGTCGGCGAGCCCGGCGCCCCATTCGACGACGGTCACCGAGTCGGCGACGTCGGTGTCGAGGTCCAGGTCGTCGAGCTCGTCGAGGCTTTCGAGGCGGTAGGCGTCGACGTGGACGAGCGGCAGGCCCGCCGTTCCGCCCCGGTGGGTGCGGGCGATGACGAAGGTGGGGCTGGTGATGCGGCCGTCGACGCCGAGACCGGCGCCGATGCCCTGAGTGAGGGCGGTCTTGCCGGCGCCGAGCGGGCCGGTGAGGATCACGAGGTCTCCGGCGCGCAGCAGCCCTGCGAGGCGCTGCCCGAACTCCTGGGTGTCTGCGGCCGTCGGCATGGTAAGCCTCACGATGTCACTCCTCAGTCTGCGTTCGTGTTCCGCTTTCGACGCGGCGCTGGTCGTGTCTGGTGAAAGGAGACCAACGGCGGCGCTGGTGCGGAACGGTGCCGGTCCGCCCAGAGTCTGCCGCAGTGGTGCCCACCGAGTCGATCTCGACCGCGACTTTGTCGATCATCTCCAACAACAGTTGTGAGATCTCACCAGGGTACTCGAGTTGCGGTGAGTGGGCCGCCTCGGCTATGAGCACGAAACGGGACCCGGCGATGGCGTCCGCGAGCCGCCGCGAGTGCTGCGGCGGCGTCAACAGGTCGCTGTCGCCCACCGTGACGAGCACCGGAACGTCCTTGAACTGCGGCAACGTCTTCATCTCATCGTGGTCGAGAATAGCGCGCACATAGCCGACGACGCTCTGCACGGGCGTGTGACGGTTCATGCGTTCGACGAGGCTGACCAGGGAATGCGGCGGATCGGCGCTGGCGAAGGCGTTGCGCCGGGTGACGAGATAGCCGATGTCGCCCGACAGGAGCCGGGCCCGGTCGATCAGCTGCGGCGTCCAACCGGTGATCTGCTGGAGCATCGGCAGGACCGTGCGCCGCATGCGCCGCAGCGCCCGCATCGGCTTGGTCTCGACGGTGTCGAGCCCCGCCGGGCTCGTCGAGAAGAACGCGACGCCCTTCACCCGTTCGTCGAAGACCTCGGACCTGATGCGCGCGAACGCCTGGATCGTCATGCCGCCCATCGAATGCCCGACGAGGATCAGCGGGCCCTTCGGCGCGACGGTCTCGATGACGTCGAAGAGGGTCTCGGCGAGGTCCTCGATCGAGTACTCGGTGATCGGCAGCGGCCCCGAGCGCCCGTGCCCGGGCTGGTCGTAGAACACCGCCCGCAGCGAGGCGCCCTCCTCGGCGGCCTTCGCGATCGCCTTGCGCTGGAAATAGAACGTAGAGGAGTCCTGGAGGTAGCCGTGGGCGAACACGATCGTGAGGTCGGCGTCCTCGGCGCCGACGGTCTCCACGTGGACCGGCACGCCGTCATGGCTGATCACGGTCCGCACCGAGTTCGTCGGCGGCAGCTCGAACGGCTCGTGCGCGTACGGGTCGCTCGCCTCCGAGCGGGCACGGCGGGCGAGGTAGCGGGGGACCCCGACGGCGATGGCGGCCCCGGCGGCCACCCCGCCTGCGACCCCGCCCGCGAGCGCCAGGCCGCGCAGGCCGTTGCGACGGGTCACTCCGCCCCCCGGTTCCAGTAGCGCGGCACGCGAT
This sequence comes from Glycomyces sp. L485, assembly GCF_022548875.1. GTDB lineage: Bacteria > Actinomycetota > Actinomycetes > Mycobacteriales > Micromonosporaceae > Glycomyces. The sequence goes on from NZ_JAKZEW010000002.1 coordinate 136,689, forward strand.
CGCCGATGCCGGTGAGTATCTCGTTCGGGATGGTCCCGGCCCACGCCGACCAGTCGTCGGCGTCCGGGTGGTGGGCGCCTGCGCCGATGAGGACGACCGGCTCGCCGGGCGCGACGGTGTCGTCGCCGAGTTCGACCACGAACTGGTCCATGCAGATCCGGCCGAGCACCCGGCGGCGGCGCCCGGCGAGGTACACCTCGGCGCGCCCCGAGGCGGCCCGCGGGATCCCGTCGGCGTAGCCGAGCGGCACGAGCGCGACGTTCGTGTCGCGCTCCAGGTGGTGGGTGTGGCCGTAGGAGATGCCGGTGCCCGCCGGGAGGCGTTTGACGGTGGCGACCTGGCTGCGCAGCTCCATCACAGGTTTGAGGTCGACGCGGATGTGCGGCACCGGGTTGTAGCCGTAGAGCGAGATGCCGGGCCGCACGAGGTCGTAGTGCGTCTCGGGGTCGGCGATGAGCGCGGCCGAGTTGGCGAGATGGCGCACGGCCGGTTCGAGCCCGGCGGCCCCGACGGCGGCGAGGAAGCGCCCGAATGCGGCCTTCTGCTCGGCGTTGGCCGGATGCTCGACCGCGTCGGCGCAGGCCAGGTGACTCCAGGCGCCGACGACTTCGACCGCCCCGGCGGCCTGGTGCTTCGCGGCGGCCTCGGCGAAGGCCCCCCAGTCTGACTCGGCGACGCCGCCCCGGGAGATCCCGGTGTCGCCCTTGAGGTGGACCCGGGCGGTCGCGCCGGCGCGTTCTGCGGCCGCGGCGACCGCGGCCAGCTGCGCCTGCGACGAGATCCCGAGCTCGGCCCCGGCCTCGATCGTCTCGGCCAGGCCCGGCTGCTCGGGCGTGTAGAGGAACGCGAGCACCGGCACATCGGCCAGGTCGGGCAGGCGCCGCAGACGCCACGCCTCGCGGAGCGTCGCGACGCCGAGCCGCGCGGCCCCGGCCTCGACGCTGACGCGCGAAGTCGGGACGGTGCCGTGCCCGTAGCCGTCGGCCTTGACCATCGCCATCAGCGGCGCGTCGGTGAGGCCGGCCAGCGTCTCGACGTTGTGCGCGAGCCGCCGCCAGTCCATGCTCGCCTTCGCCAGCCCGGACATATCTCCCGATACCGGCTCAGACACGATGCGGTAGTTGTCAATCGCCACGCATTCAAGATTACGTGCCCGATCGGCGAACCTCGGAACGGCTTGCAAGCCGAGCTCGACGCGGCCGATCGGGCACGCACGGGTCCTTTACTCGAGCTCGCCGCGGACGGTCCGGGCGGCGGCGACCAGATTCGCCAGCGCCGGGCGCACCTCTTCATACCGGCGCGTCTTCAGCCCGCAGTCGGGGTTCACCCAGACCCGCCCGGGGTCGACGGCGGCGACCGCGAGCCGCAGCGAGGCGGCCATCTCCCCGGTCGACGGCACGCGCGGCGAGTGGATGTCCCACACACCCGGACCCACCCCGCGCCGGTAGTCGGCGCGGTCGAGGTCGGCGAGGACCTCCATCTTCGACCGCGACGCCTCGATCGAGGTGACGTCGGCGTCGAGGTCGGCGATCGCGTCGATGACGTCCCCGAACTCCGAGTAGCAAAGGTGCGTGTGGATCTGGGTCTGGGTCTTCACCCCGGCCGTGGCGATGCGGAACGCCCGCGTCGCCCACCGCCGGTAGTGCTCGCGCCGGTCCGATCGCAGCGGCAGCAGCTCGCGCAGCGCCGGCTCGTCGACCTGGATGATCGCGGTCCCGGCGGCTTCGAGGTCGGCGACCTCGTCGCGCAGCGCGAGCGCCACCTGGTCGGCGGTGTCGGCCAGCGGCTGGTCGTCGCGCACGAACGACCAGGCCAGGATCGTGACCGGGCCGGTGAGCATGCCCTTGACCGGTTTGTCGGTGAGCGATTGGGCGTAGGAGGTCCACTCGACGGTCATCGGCTCGGGCCTGGCGACGTCGGCGTACAGGATCGGCGGGCGCACGCACCGCGAGCCGTAGGACTGGACCCATCCGGCGGCGGTGGTGGCGAAGCCGGTGAGCTGCTCGGCGAAGTACTGGACCATGTCGTTGCGCTCCGGCTCGCCGTGCACCAGCACGTCCAGACCCAGTTTCTCCTGCTCGGCGATGACGGCGGCGATCTCGGCCCGCATGCGGGCGTGGTAGTCGGCGTCGATCATCAGTCCGCGCCGGTGGGCGGCGCGGGCCCGGCGCAGTTCGGCGGTCTGTGGGAAGGAGCCGATGGTGGTGGTCGGCAGCAGGGGCAGCTCCGGTTGCGCCGCGACGCGCTCGGCGTAGTCGGCGCGGCGGTCGGCGCCAGCGGGGAGGGCGTGGAGGCGGGAGCGGACGGTCTCGTTGCGCCAGTGCTCGGGGGCGGCCGGGCGCTGCAGGCGCGGAGCGGCAGAGTCGGCGAGACTCGCGACCTCCCGGAGTTTCTGGCGGGCGAAGGCGAGCCGGTCGGTCAGCGAGGACGGCAGCTCGCTCTCGGCTTCCAGATCGACCGGGACGTGCAGCAGCGAGCACGAGGACGACACGGCGAGCCGGTCGGTGATCCGGTGCAGTCGTTCGAGATCGGCGGCGGCCGCGAGCAGGTCGGTGCGCCAGATGTTGCGCCCGTCGACCACGCCGGCCGCGATCGATGTTTCACGTGAAACGTTCAGGGACTCGAGCATTGCGATATCGCCGCGCCCCCGGACGAGGTCGAGCGCGATGCCGTGGACACCGGCCTCCACCAGCACCGGCAGCGACTCCCCAAGGGGCCCATAGCCGCCCGTGACCATCACGTCGACGAGCGGGGTCAGGCGCCGGTAGGCGGCGCCCACTGCCTCGAGTTCGCTCTCGTTGCGGTCGGCGCACAGCGCCGGTTCGTCGAGCTGGACCCAGTCGGCGCCCGCCTCCACGAGCGCCGACAGCAGCCGCTCGTAGACGGCGGTGAGCTCGCCGAGCTTGTCGAACGGGTCGAAACCGGTCGGCGCGTCGTCGGAGGCCTTGGCGAGCAGCAGGAACGACGCCGGACCGAGCAGGACCGGGCGGGCGGCCAAGCCGCGCTGGCGCGCCTCGTCGAACTCGGCGAGAGCCTTCTCGGGCCTGGCCTCGAACGCGGTCCCGGGCCCGATCTCGGGCACGAGGTAGTGGTAGTTGGTGTCGAACCACTTCGTCATCTCCAGCGGCACCGCCTCGTGGTCGCCGCGGGCTGCGGCGAAGTACGTGGCGGTCTCGGTGCCGCGGCGGTGCCGGGGAGCGATCGCGTCGACGGCGACGATCGTGTCGAGCACGTGGTCGTACAGCGAGAACACGCCGGTCGGAACCGAGTCCAGTCCCGCCGAGGCGAGATCGTCGAGCATCTGGGAGCGGATCGCGGCGGCCGCCGCGTCCAGGCCGGCCTCGTCGAGCCGCCCGGACCAGTGCGCCTCGAGGGCGCGCTTGAGGTCCCGGTTCGCGCCGATGCGCGGGTATCCGAGCACGGTGGCGTGCACGGTCTTCTTCTCATCGTTCATGTGTCAGTTCCCTCGAACTTGCGACAGCGTGGACCGCGCGGAACGCGCGGTACGTCGGCAGGTATTCGGACTCGCGGGCCCGCCGGATGTTCGTCCGGCGCCTACCGGCCGTCGCTTCCCAGGCTTCCACACCGTTTCCGATCGGAAAGGGTCTCGGCCAAGTGCTCATGACGGCTTTCGTTCCCGCTCACCGCTGCGGGGCAGTCCTGGATTCCCACCAGGTTCCCTCTTAGCCGGGGCAGCGTGCCGCTGCTCCGGAACCGGCGTCGCTGTCGATGGTACGGCCGCCCACAGAGATCCGGGACGGGCTCGGCCGCAGTGTGGGACAGGTACCGTGAACTGCCATGGACACTCGCAAGATCGCCGTCGTCACCGGGGCCAGCAGCGGTATCGGCGCCGCTTCCGCGAAGGCGCTGGCCGCGGCCGGATTCGACGTGGTCCTCGGCGCCAGGCGCACGGAGCGCCTGTCCGAGGTCGCGGCCGAATGCGGCGGGACCGCGTTGCCGCTCGACGTCACCGACGAGGCGTCGGTGGCCGCGTTCGTCTTCGAGATCGGCCGCTGCGACCTGCTCGTCAACAACGCGGGCGGCGCGTTCGGCCTCGACACGTCGGCCGAGGCCGACCTGGATGCCTGGCAGCGGATGTACGACGTGAACGTCCTCGGCACGGCCCGCATCACCAAAGCGCTGCTGCCGCTGCTCGTCGCCTCGGGCGACGGCCAGGTCGTCACGATCGGCTCGATCGCCGCCCGCGTCCCCTACCAGGGCGGGGCCGGTTACAACGCCGCCAAGCACGCCGAGGCCGCGATCACCCGCGTCCTGCGCATCGAGCTGCTCGGCCAGCCGGTGCGGGTCTGCGAGATCGACCCGGGCATGGTCGAGACCGAGTTCAGCCTCGTCCGATTCGAAGGCGACCGGGCCAAGGCCGACGCGGTCTACGCGGGCATGACGCCGCTGACCGCCGAGGACGTCGCCGAGACGGTGGCCTGGGTGGCGACCCGCCCGCCGCATGTCAACATCGACCAGATCACGGTGATGCCCCGGGACCAGATCGGCCCCGGGATCGTCCACCGCTCCGCCGATTAGTCCAGCGTGAACTCGGGCGAGGCCCACTGCTCCCAGTGGTCCGGGTTCGCCTCGTCACCGAGGGCCTTGAGCACCCGGACGTGGATCCGCCACCGGCCGGGTTCGAGCGCGCCGGGGACGTCTTCGGAGAACTGCGCCAGGTCTATGACGAGCGTGTCGTCAGGCCCGGGTGAGCGCTGGAGGAACTCCTTGCGTTCCCACTCGTGGACCTCGCCGGTGCGGGCGCTCTCGAAGGCGACCTCCATCGCCGCCGGATGGTGCCCCAGGTGGACGAGCGCCGTGGGCAGCCGTCCACCGATGCCGAACGTCTCGCCGTCCTCGATGTCGCGGTAGTCGACGTCGCCGGTCTCCGCGTCGGCGTCGATCGCGAGGGCCAGCTTCGGGTAGTCCGGGTGGGCGAGCACGGGGTTGTCGAGGTAGTCGCCCATGTAGCCGGAGTACGCGGCGGCGAGCGGCACCCCGCCGTCCACCGGCTTCGCGACGATCCGGCCGCCGAAGACGCTCCCTTCGGGCAGTTTCGCGTTCGGCTCGACGGTGACCTTCACGGTCGCGGCACGGCCGACGCCGACCTCGACGGTCTTCGGTTCGAACGTCACGGCGGGCTTGGCGACGTGGAAGCCGGTGTCGCGGATGTCGCCGGTGGTCGCGATCGCGCTCTGGTGGCGCAGCCGGTAGGTCTCGGTCCGCCACGACTCCGAGGTGAGCTCCAGCTCGAACGTCCTCGGGCCGGTGCCGTCGCCGACGTTGACGCCGCTGGGGGTCAAGGTGCCCCCGGCGTCGAGCGTGCGGATCGCGTCGACGACCCCGGTGCCCTGCCGGTGCGTCGCCTCCAGGTAGCCCAGCTCCGGGTTCTCGCCCCACTTGACGGGCCTGGCAGTGTTGGCCAGTCGCGTGCGCACCTGCGCCGGTTCGAGGTCGGGCCGGACCTGGAGCAGCAGCGCCGCGACGCCCGCGACGTGCGGCGCGGACATCGAAGTGCCCGAAAGGGAGTCGTAGGAGTCGTCCTCGACCGGGACGGTCGACCAGATGCCGCCGCCCGGCGCGGCCACGTCGGGCTTGAACGACAGGTCGGGCGCTGGACCGTAAGCGGTGAACGAGGACGCGAGCCCGCCGCGCGGCAGGTCGACCAGGACGGTGCCGCCGGTGAACTCGATGACCGGATCGGCGCCGATCTCGGCGAGGTCGCGCAGGTCCTGACCGTCGGTGTCGGCGATGCCGACGAGCGGCACGTCGAGGTCCTCGGCGCCGGTGCCGCCGAACGGGCCGGGCCGGTCGTTGTAGACGACGACGGCGCTCGCGCCCGCCTCGACCGCGCGCTCGTACTTCTCCTTGAACGTGCACTGCCCGCGCACGATGAGCGCGGTCTTGCCGTCGACGTCGTTTTCGGGTTCGTCGTCATCGCAGGCGCGCCCGAACCAGGCGAGCGGGTCGGTGACAGTCCCCGGCTCGGGCTCGACGGCCTCGGCGATCGGCTTGTATCCGATGCGCCGCTCGAGCGCCTCCACACGGGCGGCGCTCATGCGCTGCGCCGGATTGTCGGTCGAGGCGACGCCGATGACGTCGGCTCCGACACCCGGGGCCGAAGCCGAGTACACGCCGGACTCGCCCGAGTTGCCGATGGAGGCGACGACGGCGACGCCCTCCGCGGTGAGGGCGTTCGCGGCCTCGGAGGTCGGGTAGCCGGGCCATTGGAACGCCTGACCCAGTGAGAGGTTGACGACGTCCATGCCGTCGGCGAGGCTCGCTTCCAACGCCAGCATGATGACCTCGGCGCTGGTGGATCCCTCGCAGCCGAATACCTTGTAGGCGCCGAACTCGACGCCGGGCGCGGCACCGGTGACCTCGCCGTCGGCTCCGACGATCCCGGCGACGTGGGTGCCGTGGCCGCCGCAGTCGGTCGGATCGTCATCGGGTGCGGGTACGTCGTTGTCGGGGTCTTCGGAGTCGAAATCGTCGCCGACGAAGTCGGTGCCGGTGACCACTCGGCAGCCGGGGCCGAAGCAGCCGCCGAGGTCGGGGTGTGTGTAGTCGATGCCGGTGTCGATGACGCCGACCTTGACGCCCGAGCCGTCGATGCCGCGCGCGTGGGCGTCGACGGCGTTGGTGGTCTTAGTGGCGAGCGCGAGCTCGGCGCGGCGATCGGGCATCGCCGGGCCGGTGAACTCCACGTCGGACCAGACGCGCTCGACGACACCGAGCGATTCGAGTCTGCGGGCGGTGGCGGCGTCGGCGCCGACCGAGACGCCGTTCCACACGCGCTCGAAGTCGTGGCGGAGCGTGAAGTCGAGGTCGTGCGCGGCGGCTTCGAGCGTCTCGGCGCTGACGCCGGCGTCGAGCTCGACGAGCCAGACGTCCTGGGGCCCTTCTGCGTGCGCGGGCAATGCGGTGAACAGCGGCAACAGCACCGCGGCGGCGGCGAGCGGCAGGGAGCGGTGGCCCGGCATCGGGGTCCTCTCGATCGGCGGCAGGAACCTGATATTCGGGTACCGGGGCAGGTGATCGGCGGACGCGGGCCCGGCGTGTCGGCTCAGACGAAGAAGAGGTGCGCGACGCCGAAGCCGAGCAGGCCCGCGGCGAGCCCGCCGCCGAGGTTGGCGGCCACATTGGCCAGCGCGTGGTGCCAGCGCCCGTCCTCGACGAGCCGCAGCGTCTCGTACGAGAGCGTGGAGTAGGTGGTGAGCGCCCCGCAGAAGCCGATGATGAGCAGTGCCGCCAGGTTGGAGTCGGCGATGGCTACGGCGAGGAAGGCGGCGAGCCCGGAGCCGGCGACGTTGACGACGAGCGTGCCCCAAGGCAGGTGGCGGCCCGCGTAGTGGGCGAGGACCAGGTCGGTCAGGAACCGCATGGGTGCGCCGACGGCGGCGCCGGCGGCCACGAGCAGGAGCGTCACTCGGTCTCCTTTCGGCGGTGGCGCACCAGGAGCCGTCTGGCCGCGTACATGCCGACCGCGGCCGAGAGCAGCGCCGCGGCCATCGTGGCGAACGCGAAGGTGAGCGCGAGGAATGTCGCCCCGGCGTTGGCGGCCTGCCCGATGTCGAGGATGTAGGTCGAGAACGTTGTGAAGCCGCCGAGGACGCCGACGCCGAGGAACGGCCGTACCAGGCGCGTCCCGGGCGCGACTTCGGTGATGATCACCATGAGGACGCCGATGAGCAGCCCGCCTGCGACGTTGGCGGTGAACGTGGCGATGTCGAACGAGCCGGGCTCCATCGGGAAGGCGACGGTGAGCGAGTAGCGGGCGAGCGCGCCGATCGCGCCGCCGATGGACACGGCCAGCAGCGCGGAGCCCGGTGTCGCTCGCAACACCTGGCTCAGTCGGGGGCCCTGCTCGTCTGGCACGGTACGAATGTACTTGTGGCCGGTGTTCGTTCACTCACCGAACCTCGCGCTGCGAAGTCGGCTGCCGGCCGGTACCCGCCGGACTTGGCCTCACAACGTGGTTCGCTAGCCCTCGAACAACTCGGCCGCGCTGCCCGCATACGGAGCGCGCATCATCCAGCGCCCGAGTTGTGCGATGTCGGCGCATTCGGCGATGCGCGCCCGGTCATCTTCACTGATCTCCACTCCACGCTCATCCAGGAACGCGAAGATCGCCTTGACGAGCGTCTCGACAGTGGCCTCAGCACGAGCCTCCGCACGAGCCTCGGCGCGAGCCTCGCGGCGGATCTCAGAGACGTAGCGGTATGACATCGGGTTTCGCTAGCCCTCGAACAACTCGGCCGCGCTATCCACGGACGAGGCGCGCACCAGCCAGCGCATGAGGGTCTCGGGATCAGTGCTTTCGACAATGCGCCCCCGATCGGCTTCGCCGACCTCCACTCCGCGCTCATCCAAGAGCGCGAAGATCGCCTTGACGAGCGTCTCGACAGTGGCCTCAGCAACGGCCTCGCGGCGGATTTCGGAGACGTATCGGTACGACATGGTCTTCATTATCTTCCTCCAGGTTTCTTTGGCGCAACCTTTGCCGAGACCGCCTTCGGTGAACTCGGCCCAGTAGGCGGCCGTCTCGGGTTCCAGAGAATCCAGCGCGTCGGCCAGCGGCCGCAGCGCCTTCTCGATGTCCGGATTCAGTCGGTGGGTGAGAGCGGCGAAGACGGTGAAGACCACGTCCTCGACCGCTACCTCCGGTTCGGTGATGAACGGCATGTTGTCCGGCCCGCACACGTAGGGGAGCAGCCTCATGGACGGGCGCTGCGGCGGCCCGAGCGTGAGCGGTCCGCGCGCCCAGCGGGTGGTCGCCTCTTTGGGTGAGATCACCAGCAGCGTTGCGGGCAGTTCGTACTTGTTCTCCAGGAAACTCAGGTAGTAAGCCCAGCTTCGGATCTTCTGGCGGTCCTCCTTGGTCTGCGTCTCGATGACCAGCAGATGAGCGCCTTGTGAGGTCTCCGCCTTCAGGATCGTGTCGGCACGTCGTTCTAGGGCCTCCGTCTCGGTCAGGTCGGTGTCGATGACGCTGACCTCAACGATGTCTGGAAAGTCGGTCTCGAACACCCGCCGGAGAGTCCCGGTGAACAGAGCTGGGCTGTCGCGGAAGATGCGATGCAGCGCTTCATGGGGGATCTTCGCCATGTCATGAAGTTACAGAGCGCCCCATCCGATCCACTGGAACTCATCCGCGTGTCAAAAGTCCGAAATCTGACATCGACTGTCAGCCAGAGACACAGGTCCACACGGTGACGGGACTCCACAACGGGATCGCCGGCTTTGACGGCCTCAATTAACGTGGGTCTACTTGGCGAACAACGAGATCGCATCGAGCACGACGGAGTGGTGTACATGGAGCACGACGAGCGGATGAACACACGTGAGATCGATGCTTTGGCAAGCAGGATCGACGGTATCGAGCCGTTCTACGAACGCACCGAGAGCGGCATGCGGAAGCTGGCCGCCGACATCGGGTGGCAGCCGACCGAGGACGTCGAGTGGCCCCGCGCGGCCGACGGATCGCTGCGCGGAGTGGCCTGCACGGCGTCGGTCGACGGCACGGAACGGATCCGATTCGCCTATTACGGCACCGACGGCGTCGTCGTGCCGGTCTCCCGGGTCGCCGATGATGCGGTGACGCAGGCTGAGGAGTTCCGGCGCGTGGCCGATGTCGTGCAGGACGCCATCAACCCGGCGTCCTTCTTCGGGAACCGCTCGCCTGACAGTCGCGGCGACCGGCCTGATCGGGGCACACCGTATCTGCGTTGGCGCGGCAAGTACACGACAGTCGAGCTGCGCGCCGGAGAATCAGGGCCCGAACTGGTATCCGACTACACCGACAGCTGGGAGGACGCGTACCGGTACTCGATGGCGCGCAAACCCACCGGCTTCGTCGGCGCGGTCGCCGGCCCCGACCGCATCCAACGCGCGAAGTTCTCACCGGCGAACGACTGGGACGAGTTCACCGATGGCTTGGTCGATCTTCTGGCCAATCTGCCGGCGGAGACGCTGGCCCTTGGAGTGTCATTGAGTCTGCCGCTGTTCGGACGCATCCACTTCGAGGACGGGACGAGCGACAGTCCGCTGCTTTTCGACATCAGATGCTTCGATCGCCTGCATATCGGCTATGACGGGCCCGACTCGGCCGATCCCGCCTCTCTCGGATGGAGGCCCACCGACCAGCAGAACCTCAGGGGCGCAACCGAGGTCGAGCACTTCGAGTCCCCGTGGCATTTCGACGCCGGCGGTCCCGGCGCCGTGAAGGCAGCCGCGGCGGCCGAGCTCATCGTGAAGACCGCCGAAGCCGCAGGCGTGCGGGCAGTGGACGAGTTGATGCTCGGAGGCGAGGCAGAGCTCTCCGGAGACCAGAGCCACGCGAAGTATCGCGGCCCGTACGTCTTCCGTTATCCCGGATTGCGGCTGCGGACGGTATAGGGACTCGCAACGAGAGTTCATGCAGAGCAACATGCCTGTATCCGGGCTTCCGCCGCTCTTGAGGGGTCGGCCCGTTCGGGCCGACCCCTCGCGAGTCACGGGCCCAGGAGCCAGTAGCGCATGATCTTCTGGGCTTCGGTGATCACCTCGTCAAGGTTGTCCTGGATCTGCGGTTGCAGTCGGACCATGTGCCGAAGGACGACGTAGAAGCCGTGGCGGCTCTCCCGCAGCCCGATCTGATCGAGCAGGTACTCCTCGCCGTAGAGGGAGCGGATGGCGCCCTCCACCGCGAGGTGGTTGAGCGGCGGTTCGGCCGAACGTGTGTCGTGACGCAGCTCGGCCATGAACCGGCCGAGTTCGACGTGGTCGATCCGTTCCGCGTCGATGCCCGCGCCCGCGCCGAAGCGACCACCGATGAGTATCGCGACGACGGCGCGCAGGTAGTCGAAGGCGCCCTTGTCGCCGTATTTGCCGAACTGCTTGCGAAGCTCGGCGGCCGTCTCCAGATCGCCTGCGGCGAGGGCTTTGACATGTGCCCGTTGAAGTTGCTCGGGCGTCATCGCTGCTCCGATCCGTTGCTCGGGATCGGATCGGGCCCGTCGTAGAAGGCGGCGAGCGCGCTCGACTCGAAGACCGACTCCACGAAGCCCTTGGCCAGCAGGTCTACGTGCCCGAACAACTCCGTGAGATGGTCCTCGGTCCGATCGGGACCGATCAGGTGCGTGATCACCGCCCACATGTAGAAGCCGTGCTCGGCCTGCGGGATCTCCACGTACAACTGGCTTTCGCCGTATACGACCCGGACGAGCGCCTCGGCCTTGAGTGAGGCGAACCCGCTTCGCTCGGCGCGGAGCGCCGCCATGGTCCGGGAGAGTTCGTCCCGGTCGAGCTCGTCGCCGAAGTGTTCGATGAGGACGGTGGCGAACAGGGCGAAGACGAAGATGGTGTGGGCGATCATCTGGTCGGGGTAGATCAGGCGGTGCGCCCGCGACGCCGTCGGCTGGTCGTCCCGGATCATTGCGACGGCATGTTCACGGAAGAGGGCTCTCCGCTCGTGCTTGTCCATTCACTATCCCTCGCAATGCTTCTGGCAGTCGAACCAGATGTCGGCGGCGGCCTGTTTGATGCCCGGTGCGTTGGTGCCGGCCCAGGCCAGGTGCGCGGACTCGCAGACCCACAGGTCGGGTTCGCCCAGGACCAGGCCGGAGAGGAAGCCGAGCAGCGCCGGTTCAGTGTCGCCGAAGGTGACCCACAAACGCGGGGCGTCGGCGCACACTCCGAAGTCGACCGCTCGACCCGCGACGTTCGCCGATCCGAGCACGGTGAGACCTGCCGGATCGGGCGCCACGACGGCTTGAGCCGGGATCGGTGTGCGATTCAGCGCCCGGCCGTAGGCGGCGCGAATGCGCGAGGGCGCGTAACGGTTCACAGCGACGTACCTCCGACTGCCGGGTGGAGTTGGTCGAAGTGCCGCTCCCACTGGAGGACGTAGGGCGCTTCGGACCTGGGGTGCGGGCTGGGCCTGTTGGCCGGGACGTGCCGCATGTCGACCGGGTTCGTGTTGGCCGGCGAATCTGAGGGTGCTGCTGCCTCTGGCCCCTTGAGTACCACGACGATCCACCGGACGAGACGGAGCAGGGCCGCGATCGTGCGCCCGCATTCGCGTTCGGTCGCCGAAAATGTGGACGTATGGGCGGCGGCTAGCGGCTCGGAGTCGACCAGCCACCGGTCCCAGGCATCCTCGCGCAGGTTCGAGAACCGGTACGGCTCTTCGCCGCCGGAGTCTTCTTCGCTCAAGACCCAGCGACGGCTCGGGGCCGGGCTCGGCCTTGCCTCGGCGACCGGATCGGGCTCTTTCTCCCACGGGGGAATCGGATCGGGCAACTCCCCGCGACGATGGCGGCCGGTACGCCGGTCCTGACGCCAACCCGGCGTCCCGTACGGGCCCGTGTCCTCCGGGTCATGGGGGCGGTTGGCATCAATGATCCAGGTATCACCCGGCTGGTGCCGCAGGTGCGGCGGCTCGTAACGCGGCGAAGCCGGATCCGAATCCGGCGCTTCAACATCGCACAGGTCCGGACGCGTTTGATACCGGTACGCACCAGGCGTCGCCGGATCAGGTGAGCCGTCGGGAAGGAAGAGGCGACGGTTCGCCCAGTCGTAATAGCCGCGCCCTGGGACCTCGGTGAGGCCGGGGTTGTCCGGGTGCGGGTATTGGTCCGCAGGAGCTTCGAAGTCAAACGACTGGCTGTTTTCAGGCAGCGTCGAATAGCGTATGGTCGTAGGCAGCACAGGAGGCTTCCTCTCTGTGTGGGGCCGCCCGGTGGACGTGTAGTTGGTAGCTGACAACCACCGGGCGGCGTTTACATTCTGACCTATTGAATTGTATTGATACGATCCGCATAGATCGTAAGAAGATCTGTTCTAGACGTAAACCCTTGTGCGGGTTGTCCTTTCGCAGACCAGTGCGTTTGATGATGAACCAAGATCAAAGCAATGTCAACCATCAGGTCAAGCCCGTCAACAAATCCAGATGGGAATGCAAGCAGGACAGACCCAAAGGGCCTGCCCCACAAGAGATAAGGCTGATCGAGAGCCTCGTCACTCCCCGCTTTGCCACTGGGTCGCAAGCGTTTCAGCGTCAGTCAGATAGTCATCCATCCGAGCCTGCATTTCGGGTGACTGCCCGACGATTTTTCGGATTGCGAGCAGTTGAGTTCGGTATTGCTCCTGTGGGCTGATCTCATCGAACATCTGCTCCTCGCCCAACATTCCGCGAATGAGACCTTCGACTACCAGCTGCTTTACAGGCGGCTGTGCATCGCGGTAGTCATACCGCATCTCATCGGCGAACCGCTTGATCTCGGACAAGCTCTGGTCCTCCTGGAACCGGACGCCCAGAGCAGCGGCGAAGAACGCCACCACGAACATGTGGTATTCGTTGAGATCTGATTTCGGGATCTGGTCATAGAGACGACTTGCTTCGTCTGCGTTCCCCAAGGAGGCAGCGCGAATTGTCTCGCGGAACAGAGGGTTTCCGGTCATGATTTGCCTCTCCAGTTTCTGATGCCCCTAGCAGCCCAATCGGTCACTAGCACTGCCACAACCACGAGATTACCCATCGGGTTCTGGAAATCGGCCTGCACCTGTTGAGGCGCGGTAAAGGTTGCAGCAGGCTCAGCTACACCAACCGTTGGGTAGGTGTCAGTCGGCGGCTTCCAGCCGTTCTTCATCGTGGTGAAGGCCGGCTTGCTGAGCTCTTCAACGGCCTGCTTGAAGTCACCACTGTTCCGGACGGCACTCCGCGCCCCTCTGGCGAAAGGATTCAGGTTCCGATCGGCGTTCGCGTTCTCGTGCTCCTTCTGGAACGGGCCGACGCTCGAGTCGATTCCCATGAGCTCATCGCCGGTCGGGTTCCTGCCATGCCTCTCATGCGGCGGCATGACATCCAAGCCTCCGAGGCGCTCATCCATCTTCTCCTGGCTCGGTGCCTTCGGCGCTCCCGGACCGATCCCGTGAATGGCCGCCATGACCTGCCAGCGGGCCTTCTCCAGACTGCCTTCGAGCGTGGCCCTTCCACTCTCGGCCTCTTCGAGTTCGGTCACGGCCTGCTCCATGCTCACCGCCATGCCCTCCGCGCCGAGCTCGCGCATCTTCGCGGCAGCCTCCTCGGCGGCCTGCTTCGCCGCCGCGAACTGCCCGGCGATCTGCGCCACCTGCTCCTTGTCGGCCTCTATCTTCCCGGCCAACTCGTGGGCACTCGTCATCCGAGACCGCTCAAGCGTGCTTAGAGGCTTCGGCAGCGCCGCGCGCCTGCTCAAGCTTCTGCGCGAGCGCCGCATTCTGAGTCAGGCACTCCTCCAACTGATCCTTGGCCGCACTCAACGCGTGCCCGGCGGCCTCGATCCCCAGCTGCTGCAACGCCGTGAGGACTTCCTCGGCCTGCTGCTTGCTGCTCTCGATCTGGGCCCCGATCTCGCTCACCGCTTGCGTGTTCGCGTCGATCGAGCTGATCACTTCATCGATGGATGCCACGTGGGACGGGCCTCTCCAGTGATTGGGGGTGCAAGTCGGCCGAACACTCAATGACACTGCGCCATAAGCGGTCAGCGTACGACACGTTACCGGAATCCGGCCTCACACGCAGAACAGCCGCCGACCGCAGTCCCGCAACGGAGTGACCGCCTGAACCGGAACAGGAGAACGGCCGGTGGCCCGGCTGCGACTTTGGTCGCAGCCGGGCCGCGCCACTCCACCGTTCGGACCGGGAGAAAGTCCGTCCCGCAGGAGGATTCATTGCGGCACAGGCGCGGACAGCCTTGGACCCATGCACACCGCCACCACGACCGATGCCCCTGCCTCGCCGGGCGAAGCCGCCTCGAAACGGCTGCCGCTGCTCGACGTCCTTCGCGGCGTCGCCATCCTCGGCACCCTCGGCACCAACGTCTGGATCTTCACCGCCCCGCACGGCGAGGCCGGACCGCTCCTCGGATGGGCGGCCACCGACGCGACGGTCTTGGGAGCCGCCTTCGAATTCCTGGCCAACGGCAAGTTCATCGCGATGCTGACGATGCTGTTCGGCGTCGGCCTGGCCATCCAGCACCGGTCCGCTGCGAAGCGAGGCAGACGATGGCCCGGCCGCTACCACTGGCGGACCCTGTTCCTGTTCGTCGAGGGCGCGGTTCACTTCACACTGGTGTTCGCCTGGGACGTCCTCATGGGATACGCCGTCACCGCGATCGCCGTCGCCTGGATGCTGACGAGATCGCGTACGTTCCGGCGCGCCGCGATGTGGACGAGCCTCACCCTTCACCTGGCGCTCATGGGGCTGATCACGAACGCCATGTTCACCGGCCCCGGCATCGACCCGCAGCGCGAGCCGTCGGTCGAGGCGCTCTACGCCTCGGGCTCTTGGATCGAGCAGGTCCAGTTCCGGCTCGACAACGCGCTCGCGTTCCGCATCGAGCCGATCGTGGCCTTCCCGCTGATGACGTTCCTGTTCCTGCTCGGCGTCGAACTGTTCCGGGCCGGGGCCTTCGGTGCCGACGAGCGGGCCCGCTCGGTCCGATCCCGCCTGCTGCGGTGGGGACTGGGCGTCGGCGCACCGGTCACCATCGCCCTGATGGCCGGACCGGAGGAGCTGTTCTTCCTCGAACGCTATGTGGCCGCGCCGGTCCTCGCGCTCGGCTACATCGGACTGACCGGGTGGCTGGTGGACCGCTTCAGGCCCGGCCCGCTCATGGCAGGGCTTTCGAGCCTCGGCCGCACCGCCCTGAGCGGCTACATCCTGCAGAACCTGCTTGCCTCGGCGGTCTGCTACGGCTGGGGCCTGGGGCTCGCGGCCCGCTTCGGCAACTCGGCGTGGTTCGGTGCCGCGCTGTGGCTCGCGATCAGCGCCGTCCTCGTCGTCGGCGCGCGTCTTTGGCTGAGGCGCTTCGCAACCGGTCCGGCCGAGATGCTCCAGAAGACCCTCATCCGCTGACCGTGCTCAGTCGCCCTCCGCGTCGAGGAGGGCGACGAGCTTCGGCGGCGCGACGACCCGGTAGGCGTCCTCGCACAACCCCGCGATCTCGTCCCAGTCGTTCACGCCGTCGAGACGCACTCCCAGCCAACCGCGATGACCGACATACGGCGGCTTGAAGAAGCGGTCCGGCGCCATCGCGATCGCCTCCTCCAGCGCACCGAGGGGAGCGGCGCACCACAGGTGCGCGAAGTCCTGGTCGTGGTGGCCCTGGTGCCACAGCATCACGAACATCTTCTTGTCGCGAACGAACCAGGTCGGTGTGCCGTGGCTGGGCCGCTCGGTCACCTCCGGCAGCGCCGAGCAGATCCGGCGCAGACGATCCGGCAGATCAGTGCTCATGCGGGGACGCTACCGCAGGTCGCCGACATCCCGTCGGATCCGCCTGACCGTCTCCAGCCTCTCGTACGCTGACGAGATGGAATGGTGGCAGTGGACGGGCCTGGGGTGTCTGCTCGTCATGTTCGCGATCGGCTTCGGCTGGTGGGCGCTGCTCCGCTCGACCGACACCCGCGGCACGGGCCTCGACTACGGCCGAGGCCCCAACGGCGGCCCGGTGCTGCTCGACACCCAGGACAACTGGGCCGAATTCGTGCAGCGGACCCAGCAGGGCATCGAGCTCGAACGCGACTTCCGCGGCCCGAACCGGCTGCCGTTCAACCGCCCTCCGGGCATGACGCCCGAGGAGGCCGACTGGGGCCGGTGGTGGCTGGAGCGCCTCAGGTACTACAACGAGGACAACACCGAGAACCCGCAGCGCCACCGCGACCACATCATCCAGGCGCGCCGGGCCGCGGGCCTGCCCGAGCTGCCCGAGCAGTGAACGGCGGTGCGGGCCGGGGAACCAGTCCGGCCCGCACCGCTCAGGCGTCGACCGTCTCCCTGTGCCTTGAGAGCCGACGCCGGGCCAGCATGACCAGCGGCCACGCCAGGATCACCGCGAGGATTCCGTAGATCGCCCACGACACCGGTCCGCCGACGAGCCCCGACAAGTCCCCGCCGGAGAGCTGGAGGCTCATGCGCGCCTGCCGCTCCGCGATCGGGCCGAGGATGACGCCGACGATCAACGGCAGCACCGGGATCCCGAAGCGGCGCATGGCGAGTCCGACCAGGCCGAACACCAGCAGCACGAACAGGTCGAACGGCTGGGCGTTGACCGCGTAGGCGCCCATCGAGGCGAAGAACAGGATGCCGGCGAACAGGTACGGCTTGGGGATGCGCAGCAGCTTGACCCATATCGGGATCAGCGGCAGGTTCAGCACCAGCAGCAGCAGGTTGCCGATGAACAGGCTCGCGATCAGCGTCCACACCAGCGCGGACTCACGCTCGAACAGCAGCGGTCCAGGCTGGATCCCGTAGCTCTGGAACGCGGCCAGCATGATCGCCGCCGTCGCGTTCACCGGCAGGCCCAGCGCCAGCATCGGCACCAGCGCCCCGGCGGCCGAGGCGTTGTTGGCCGCCTCCGGTCCCGCGACGCCCTCGATCGCGCCCTTGCCGAACTCGTCCTTGTGCTTCGAGACGCGCCGCTCGGTGATGTAGGACAGGAACGTCGTGAAGTCCGCGCCCCCGGCCGGAATCGCGCCGAACGGGAACCCGATCGCGGTGCCGCGCATCCACGGCCCCAACGAGCGCTTCCAGTCCTTGCGGCCCATCCACACCCGGCCGACCGGGAACAGCTCGTCGCGGCCCCCGCGAGCGCGCCCGGCCAGCCACAGCGCCTCGCAGACGGCGAACAGGCCCACCGTCACCACCACGATGTCGAGGCCGTCGGCCAGCTGCGGGACGCCGTAGGTCAACCGCTGCTGCCCGGTCACGGCGTCGATGCCGACGACGCCGATGACCAGGCCCACCAGCAGGGAGGTGAAGCCCCGGATGCGTGAGGAGCCGAGCACCGAGGCGGTCGCGACGAAGGCCAGCAGCATGATCGCCAGGTAGTCCGGGGCGCCCAGGCTGATCGCGAACGCCACCGTCGCGGGAGTCACGAACACCAGCGCCAGCGTCGCGATGGTGCCGGCGACGAACGAGCCGATCGCGGCGGTCGCCAGTGCCTGCCCGGCGCGGCCGTTCTTGGCCATCTTGAAGCCTTCGAGCACGGTCACCGCCGACGACGCCTGCCCCGGAGTGTTCAGCAGGATCGACGTGGTCGAACCGCCGTACATGCCGCCGTAGAAGATCCCGGCGAACATGATGAACGCCTGCGTCGGCTCCATTCCGTACGTGATCGGCAGCAGCAGCGCGATCGTCATCGCCGGGCCCAGGCCCGGCAGTACGCCCACCGCGGTTCCGACGGTGACGCCGATGAGGGCGATGAGCAGGTTGCCCGGGGTCAGGATCGAAGCGAATCCCTCGAGGAGGGCGTTGAGGTTGTCCATTTACAAGATCCCTTGGAGCACACCGGCGGGCAGCCCGACGCCCATGCCGATCGCGAAGCCGTAGAAGGTCGCCAGCGACAGCGCCACCGCGGCCGCCAGCGCGAGGACGTAACGCTTGCTGCCCAGAATGAGCGCCGAACCGTAGAACAGCAGCGAGCCCGCGATCACCCAGCCCAGCCAGTCGATGACCAGCGCGTTCGCGATGAACACGGCGCACAGCAGGCCGATGGTCCTCCAGTCGAAGCCCGCGTCCGGATCCGCGGCCTCGCCGCCCTCCGCCTCGCCGCGCCCGCCCCTGGCCACGTCGAGGGCGTAGAACGCGGCCAAGACGATGCAGAGCGCGCCGAGGATGATCGGCACGGGTTTCGGCCCGATCGGGTCGTTCGAGGCGGTGAACGCGGGAATCTGCGACGCGTCGACGATGACCAGGACTCCCAGCAGCGCCAGGAAGGCGCAGACCCAGTACTGCGCGCGGTCGCGCGGGGTGCGCGCCGCCCGGCCGTCCTGGCGTTGCTCGGTCGATTCGGCCCGCGTCATACGAGACCGAGCTCCGAGAGGATGTCGGCGACACCGGTGTCCTGCTGGGTCAGGAACTCGCCGAACTCGTCGCCGGTGACGAACGCGTCGGTCCAGCCCTGCTTCTCCAGCTCGTCCTGCCACGCCTGGGAGTCGTGCATCGCGGTCAGAGCGCCGATCCACGCCTCGCGGTCCTCGTCGGAGATCTCGGGGGGAGCGACCCAGCCGCGCCAGTTGGTGAACACCAGGTCGACGCCCGAGCCGACGAATGTCGGCGCGTCGGGCAGGAGCGTCGAGCTCTCCTCCGAGGAGACGGCCAGCACCCGCAGCTGCCCGGCTTCGATCTGGTCGATGAACTCGCCGACGCCGCTGGCGCCGAAGGCGATCTTCTCGCCGAGCAGCGCGGGCAGCAGTTCGCCGCCGCCGTCGTAGGTGACGTAGTTGACCGCGGTCGGGTCGATGCTGACGGCGTTCGCCAGCTGCATCGGCAGCAGGTGGTCGGGGCCGCCGGGGGAGGAGCCGCCGCCGACGACCACTCCGGACGGGTCCGCCGACCAGGCCGACACCAGGTCGTCGATGGTCTGGTAGGGGGAGGCGGCGGGCACCACGATCGCGCCGGGCTCTTCGACGAGCTTGGCCAGCGGCGTGGTCTGGGTCAGCTTGGCTTCGGAGTTCTGGGTGTAGGAGGCGCCGACGACGCCGAGGCCCATCTGCATGGCCAGCTCGCCGTTGCCGGACTCGTTCACGGTCCGCTGGAGGCCGACGGTCCCGCCGGCGCCCGAGAGGTTGAACACCTCGATGCCGCTGGCGATGTCCTCGTCCTCCATGACGCGGGCGATCGCGCGGGCGGTCGTGTCGTAGCCGCCGCCGGGGCTGTTGGGCACCATGATCTGGAGGCCGGTGAGGGGACCGCCGTCGGAGGATCCGCCTTCGGCGGTCGCTCCGCAAGCGGAGGCGGCCGCGGCCACCGGTACGGCCGCCGCAGCGCTGAGGAAGGCTCTCCTGGGGAATTTCATGGTCGTTGCTCTTTCATTTCGAGGAATGTTCGAGAGACGATGGTCACCCCTGCGCTTGCCCGGCGTCAGCATTGTGTCCGTAACGAAAATTGAGTTCATTGTGTTCAAGCTCTCACCACGCCCGACATTGGCGGGCCAGCTGCTCGCCTTCCAGCTCACGATCATCCTGATCGTGCTCGCGGCGGTCGCCGGCCTGTCGCTCGCGCAGTCCGCGGCGACGTTCAACGCCGAGCAGGGCAGGCGCGTCACCCAGCTGGCGGAGCGACTCGCCTCGAACGACCTCGTGCGCGCCCGCGTCACCCGGCCCGCCCCCGAGCAGACCCTCGCGCCGCTGGTGCAGAGCACCCTGACGCAGTCGCAGGTCGCGTCCGTGACGATCGCCGACGCCGACGGCCGCGTCGTCGTCTCCACCAACCCGCTGCTCGTCGGCGACGAGCTGCCGGTCGGCGACGCGGCCGTGTTCGACGGCCGCGGCTGGAGAGGCGAACTCGACGTCGGCGAAGACCGGCAGCTCACCGCCCAGATTCCCGTCATCGGCGCCGAGTCCTCCAACCTGGGCGACCTGCTCGGGATCGTCATGATCGGCCAGTCCTCCCCGACCCCGTGGGAGCGCCTGGTCGACGCCACCCCGAACCTGCTGCTCTACCTCGGCGTCGCCAGCGCCCTCGGCGTCGCCGGGTCGTGGCTTCTGGCCAGGCGCATCAAACGACAGACCCTCGGCATGGAGCCCCGGGAGATCGCCGGTCTCGCCGAGCACCGCGAGGCGATGCTCTACGGCATCGCCGAAGGCGTGGTCGCCATCGACGACCAGCAGCGGATCACCCTCGCCAACGACGTGGGCCGGCGACTGCTCGGGCTCCCGGACGACTCGGTCGGGAAGTCCCTGGCCGAACTCGAGGTCGGCGAGCGGCTCCGCGACGTCCTGACCGGCGTCGTCACCGGCTCCGACCAGGTGGTGCTCCAAGCCAACCGGGTGCTGGTCGTCAACCGCATGCACGTCGAGAAGGACGGCCGGAACCTCGGCGCCGTCGCGACCCTCCGCGACCGCACCGAGCTCGCGCAGCTCGAGCGCGACCTCGGCTCGTTCCGCTCCACCGCCGAAGCGCTCCGGGCGCAGGCCCACGAGTTCGACAACAAGCTGCACACCATCTCCGGGCTCATCCAGATCGGCGAGTACGACGAAGTCGTCGGCTACATCGACGCGCTCAACCGGCACCGCCGGTCGCTCGACCTGTCGATCACCGGGCCCGTCCGCGACAAGGCGATAGCGGCGCTGCTCATGGCCAAGTCCGCGCAGGCATCCGAACGGCAGGTGCGGCTCGACGTCGCAGAGGGGACCGCGCTCGCCTCGCTGCACCCCGAGGACTCGGCCGACATCGGCACCGTTGTCGGCAACCTCGTCGACAACGCCGTCGAGGCGGCGACCGGCAGCCCGGAAGCCTGGGTCTCGGTCGAGATCCGCCAGCGCGAGGCCGACGTCGAGATCGTCGTCTCCGACTCCGGCCCCGGCGTTCCACCGGAAACCGCGCAAGAAGTGTTCACGCACGGATTCACCACGAAAGCGGCCGAGTCCGGCGACCACGGCATCGGCCTTGCGCTCACGAAACTCGTGTGCGAGCATCGCGGAGGCGGCGTCACCGTGGCGAACACCGCCGACGGCGCTCGGTTCACCGCGAGGCTCCCCCTCTCGCACCCCGTACACGAAGCGCCCGCGCGACTGGCCGGTCCGGCCAGTGAGGAACTGACATGATCGATGTGCTCGTAGTCGACGACGACTTCAGAGTCGCCGCCATCCACCGGGGCTTCGTGAAGCGGACCCCCGGTTTCCAGGTCGTCGGGACCGCCGCGAACGGCGAAGAGGCGCTGCGGGCCGCCGCCGAACTGCGGCCCGACCTGGTCCTGCTCGACCTGTACCTGCCCGACGCGTTCGGGCTCGACCTGGTCACCAAGCTGCGCGCCGAGGGGCACGACTGCGACATCATGGTGATCACCGCGGCCCGCGAAGCCGACGCCGTGCGCGCCGCGGTCCGCAACGGCGCCGTCAGCTACCTGCTGAAACCCTTCGGCTTCAACGACTTCCGCGACCGCATGGAGCAATACGCCGCCCAGCGGGCGGGGCTGAAGGCCGCCGCGGTGCGCGACCAGGCCGATGTCGACAAGGTCTTCTCCCGCGCGACAGCGCCCGCGGTGAGCATGCCGAAGGGCTTCAGTCCGGAGACCGCCGCGTTGGTGGAGGCCGCGCTGCGCGAGGCAGACGGGTCGCTCTCGGCCGCCGAATGCGCCGAGCGCATCGGCGTCTCCCGGGTCAGCGCCCGCCGCTACCTGGAACACCTCACCGAGAGAGGCAAGGCCGAGGTCACCCTCAACTACTCGGGACGGGGCCGCCCGGAGCGCCGCTACCGCTGGCAGTGACCGCGCCGCCTGCGGCGGGAAGCGGTAGGTGCGTCGGGGACCGACATCAGGCAAGAAATGAGGGACCATCAGCATGATGGTCCCTCATTTTCTGTATGTCTGTTTCTGTGGACCTGGCAACGACCTACTTGAACCCACTGACACTCCACTGGGGAATACGGATAGCCGTCGGAGCTGAAACGCTGCTCGGTTTCAGTGTGATTGCCACTGTTGCTCGGCGGCACTCCAGGTCCAACCGTTGACCGTGCCGCTGACGACGGGATCGGCGAAACCGGTCACGGCGTCCAAAAGCTCGCTGAACTGCTCCGGCAGTCGGCCGTCGAGCCGTTGCTTGCGCCGCCACGCCCGCCACCGCGCTTGCGCGATTCCGGCGAAACCGTCGAGGGCTTCGCTCAGTGGCGCGAGCAGCGCTTGGCGGTGGGCGGCGACGCGGCCGACTGCCTCGGCCAGTTCGACACCGTTGACATCATGGCGGCGGAAAAGCAGGTAGATGTCGGCGAAGTCGCGCCAGCGAGTGTTGGCGGTGCCGCGCTGGATCGCGGTGACGAGTTTCTCGGCGAACACCATAGTGAGCGGGTACCCGACGAGATCGATGTGTCCACCGAGCAGTCGCGGAAGGGGTACCGGCCGTGGTCCGGGCCAGACAGGGTCTCCGACATTGATGTCGACATGGAGCCGGAGCCTCGCAACCGAGAGGCGGGCGCTGAAGATGATCCGGACGCCACTGTAGGTCTCCTCGTCGCGGATCGTCTCAACCGCGACATCGTCGTAGTCGAAATCCAGCCCATCGTCGAGTTCGATGTCGGCAATGCCGAGAACGACGTCCCGGAGGTACGTCTCATCGCCCGGGATCCGCTGGCCCTGAAAATCGATGTCGCGGGTCGGACGGCGGGTGTCGAAGGCGGCCAGGAGCACGCCGCCTTTGAGGACCAGCCGGTCGGCGTGCTCGGAGACCGCCAAACGGGCGAGGAATCCTTCGAGCGCGTAAATCTGGAGCAGCTCATCGGTCGGCCGCCGGTCGCGGCGGGCGAGATTCTGCAGATCGAGATAGGCGCGGCCGGCTGTGGTCGCTCGGGTCGGTCGCTCGGTCACAGCAGGATCTCCAAGGCGTTCTGCAGCGCGGGGCGCGCATTCGGGAAGTCGCGGGACATGGCAAGGATGGCGGCTGGGGATGATCCAGGGCGACGCAGCCATCGTTTCAAGGCCTCGACAGCGAGTTCGTGACCTTCGAGGTGTCGGAGGCGAAATGCGTCGATGATGCTCCGCTCGGGTCCGTACAGACCGATCGTGGTCGCCTCATCGAGCTGCAGTTCGGTGCGGCCGACGGTGAAGGTTGCTGGATCGAAGGAATGCCAGGCGACCGGCGATTCGGTGACGGGGCGGCGGTGGCCTCGCGGGACCGCCATGTCTATGACGGGCGGGATCTGGTCGGTCAGGTCATGGCGGCTCAGTGCCGAGACCAGGCAGATCGTGGCTTGCGGCGCCCGCTGGACGATCTCGTGGAGCTCAAGGTCCGCGGGGAGATCGGCATCGGCGATCCGGAACCGGCCACGCCCGATCGCCTCGATGAACCCTTGGTCTCGCAAGCGGTACAGGGTCGATTTCGCGACGCCCGCTTCAGTGGCCATACGGTAGGTGAAGACGGGAGGCAGCTCTTGCAGCCGCGCTCGGGCTTGTCCGCGATTCCCCTTCATGGGAATAAGTGTACACACATCCATAGCATGTGTAGACGATTACTCCCAACAGCGGCCAGCCCGGCGGGGCGATGGCAACCATCAACATGATGACCGCTCTCGCGCCAGCACAGACCGCGCCGCCATCGTCGGCGACCACCAAGCAGGCGCAACCCGGAAGACGCTCGCGCAGAAGTACAGCATCAGTAGGCACGCGAAAGCGGCACCTGCCCGGAGGCCGGTGCCGCTGACGTCGACGATATTCACATGGCCCTGGGTCCAAGACCAGGCCTTATTGTGGAGCCAAGGGGAATCGAACCCCTAACCTCCTGCTTGCAAAGCAGGTGCTCTGCCAATTGAGCTATAGCCCCGGTACCCCGTGAGGAGTGCTGCGAACAGTACGAGTATCCCCGCCGCGCTCATCGCACCAGCGAGGATACCCGGAGCGCAGTGAGGTGGCTAACGCCTTCTAGCGCACTTCTTCCGCGGATGTGGTGGCCTCGTGCCACAGGGTGCGCTCGTCGTTGATGGACTTGACCTTCTTGGCCACTACGACGGCGACGGTCGCGACACCCGCGACGATCAAAAGTTTCTTCCACATGAACCCAGGCCCCCTGCATCCAGAGCTTGCTCCGTACGGCGACGTCAGGATCGACATCGCGCGATGCCGTTCAGCATAGCGAACACCGCCTCGCTCGGACTTGCGGCCAGCTTGCGGGAGGCGTCAAAGGGGTGATCCGGGCGTGTCGGATAGGTCGCGGTCGAGGTCGGGATGTCCAGGCCGAGGGCCGGATCAGATCCCAGATCTGTGATACCCGTCGCAAGACCGGCGGGATATGAAAAAACCCGCCGTCTCGCGGCGGGTTATCGGTGGGCGTACCAAGACTCGAACTTGGGACCTCAGAGTTATCAGCTCTGCGCTCTAACCACCTGAGCTATACGCCCTGATCAGGTGTCCTCGTCGCCTGTCCGGCAACGCTGAGAAAGGTTACCTCACCAGGCGAAGCGGTGTTGACTCGACCCCCGGCGGGAAGGGACCGGCGTCACTGGCCTCCTTCGCCTTCCGAGTCTACGGCCGTCCGGTCCCGTCGTCGAACGCGAAACGGCCCGCGATCCCCATCGGGATCGCGGGCCGCTCCTCGCGTTCAGTCGCGTTCGGCGAGGGTGACCTCGACGCCGCCGACCAGGTCGGCGCACACGTTGTAGATGAACGAGCCCAGCGTCGCCAGGGCGGTGAACAGCACCATGTTCACCACGCCGAGCAGGGCCGCGGCGCCGATGACGCCCTTTGCGGTGATCCGGATGCTCTCGGTGTCGACGCCGGCTTCGCCGTTGGTGCCCATGAGCATCGCCAGCATGTCGTTGACGGTGTCGAAGACGCCCATCGCGTCGAGCGCGATGTAGAGCACGGTGGTGGCGACGACCATGACGATGAACAGCACGATCGACACGGCGAAGGAGAACTTCATGACCGACCACGGGTCGATCCGCTTGAGCCGCAGCTTGGCGCGCCTAGGGCCGCGGGCCGCGGCCTGCGAGACGGCCGCCCTCGCGGCGCGGACCGCGTCGGCCACGCGCGCGGAGCTGGCTACGCCCGTGTTCGGTGCGGCGGGTGCGCCCTGCATCTGCGAGACCGCCTCGGGCGTGACCGGCGGCGGAGTCATCCCCGGCGGGCGGCGGATCGTCAGGGTCTTGTCCTGATCCTCCGCGGACGGCTCCGACGACGGCGAGTCGCCGCCGTCCGCTTTCGACTCCTCGTCCGGATCAGGCGTGGCCTCGGCGTCCTCGCGCTCCGTCTCCGCAGCGGTAGCCTTCGCTTCCGTCATCTACTCGTCCTGCCCATCATCGGGTTCTTCGGCGCTCTTGGTGATGGCGAGCAGCGAGACCTCGTCGGGGAGGTCGATCAGTTTGACGCCCATGGTGTTGCGGTCCGTGGTCTTGCGGACCGGCTTGACCGGAGTCCTGATGACGCCTCCCTCCGAAGTGATCGCGAACAGCTCGTCGTCCGGCGTCACGGACAGCGCCCCCACCAAGTCGCCGCGTCGTTCCGTGATCTTCGCTGTCAGGACGCCCTTGCCCCCGCGGCCCTGCGGCGGGTATGCGTCGACCGGAGTCCGCTTCGCATATCCGCGGCTGGTTGCCACGAGGATGTCCATGTTATCGCGCAGCACGATCATCGTGAGCAGTTCGTCGTCTCCGACGAAACGCATGCCGATCACACCGCTGGTGGCGCGGCCCATGGGACGCAGGGAATCGTCCGAGGCCTGGAAGCGGATCGCCTGGGCCTTACGGGAGACGAGCAGCAGGTCGTCGGCGGGATCGATGAGCGCCGCGCCGACGAGTTCGTCGCCGTCGCGCAGGTTGATGCCGACGATGCCGCCGGTGCGCGGCGAGTCGAAGTCGCCCAGGCGGCTCTTCTTGACCAGGCCGTTCCTTGTGGCCAGCACCAGGTGAGGGGCGGCGTCGTAGGACCCGAGCTGGATGACCTGGGCGATCGTCTCGTCAGGCTGGAAGGCCAGGACGTTCGCCACGTGCTGGCCGCGGGCGGTGCGGCTCGCCTCGGGCAGCTCGTAGGCCTTGGCTCGGTAGACGCGACCCTTGTTCGTGAAGAACAGGATCCAGTCGTGCGTGGTGCAGACGAAGAAGTGGCTGACGATGTCGTCCTGCTTCAGCTGCGCGCCCTGGACGCCCTTGCCGCCGCGCTTCTGCGAGCGGAAGGAATCGGTCTTGGTGCGCTTGACATAGCCACCGTGCGTGATGGTGACCACAATGTCTTCGCGGGCGATGAGGTCCTCCATGGAGACCTCGCCGGCGTCGGGCAGGATCTGCGTGCGCCGCTCGTCGCCCCAGCGCTGCACGACCGTCGCGAGCTCGTCGCGGACGATCGCCCTCTGGCGCTCGGGCTTGGCGAGGATGTCCTCGAAGTCGGCGATCTTGGTCTCGATCTCGACGAGCTCGTCGATGATCCGCTGGCGCTCCAGGGCGGCCAGGCGCCGCAGCTGCATGTCGAGGATCGCGGTGGCCTGGATCTCGTCGACGTCGAGGAGGCTCATCAGGCCGGACTTGGACTCCTCCGCCGAAGGCGAGCGCCGGATGAGCGCGATCGTCTCGTCGAGCAGGTCGAGGGCCTTGGCCAGACCACGCAGGATGTGGGCGCGCTCCTCGGCCTTGCGCAGCCGATACCGGGTGCGGCGGACGATGACCTCGATCTGGTGGGCCACGTAGTAACGCACCATCTGCGCGATGTTCAGGGTGCGCGGCACCCCGTCGACCAGCGAGAGCATGTTGGCGCCGAACGTCTCCTGCAGCTGCGTGTGCTTGTACAGGTTGTTCAGCACGACCTTCGGGACGGCGTCGCGCTTGAGCACGATGACGATCCGCATGCCGGTGCGGCCGGAGGACTCGTCGCGGATGTCGGCGATGCCGGTGAGCTTGCCGTCCTTGACCAGCTCGGCGATGCGCTCGGCGAGATTGTCCGGGTTGACCTGGTAGGGCAGCTCGGTGACGACGAGGCAGGCGCGGCCCTTGGAGTCCTCTTCGACCTCGACGACGGCGCGCATCTTGATCGAGCCGCGTCCGGTGCGGTAGGCGTCCTCGATGGCGGCGCGGCCGAGGACCGTCGCGCCGGTCGGGAAGTCGGGGCCGGTGACGATGCCGAGCAGGGCCTCCAGGGCCTCCTCCTCGGTGGCCTCGGGGTGGTCGAGGCACCAGTTGACGGCGGCGGCGATCTCGCGCAGGTTGTGCGGCGGGATCTTGGTGGCCATGCCGACCGCGATCCCTTCGGAGCCGTTGATGAGCAGGTTCGGGATCCGCGAGGGCAGGATCGTCGGCTCGGTGGTCTTGCCGTCGTAGTTCGGCTCGAACTCCACCGACTCCTCGTCGATGTCGCGCAGCATCTCCATCGCGAGCGGGTCGAGCCGCGACTCGGTGTACCGCATCGCGGCGGCCGGGTCGTTGCCCGGGGATCCGAAGTTCCCCTGGCCGTCGATGAGCGGGTACCGCAGGCTCCAAGGCTGGGCCATGCGGACCAGGGAGTCGTAGATGGCCGAGTCGCCGTGCGGGTGGTACTGCCCCATGACGTCACCGATGACACGGGAGCATTTGACGTAGCCCCGGTCGGAGCGGTAACCGCCGTCGTACATCCCGTAGAGGATCTTGCGGTGGACCGGCTTGAGGCCGTCGCGCACATCGGGCAGGGCGCGCCCGACGATGACGCTCATGGCGTAGTCGAGATAAGAGCGCGACATCTCCACTTCGATGCCGACCGGATCGATGCGGCCGTGGCCCTCCGGCAGTTCCAGCTGGTCTTGGTTGTTCTCAGGCACCAGTGCTTCCTTGCTCTGTAAGGCGGATCGTGGCGAGCTCCGCTCGCTCATCAAATGTCCAGGCTAGATATCCAAGAAGCGGACGTCCTTGGCGTTCTCCTGGATGAAGCGG
The DNA here is from genome assembly GCF_022548875.1 of Glycomyces sp. L485. Taxonomy (GTDB): domain Bacteria; phylum Actinomycetota; class Actinomycetes; order Mycobacteriales; family Micromonosporaceae; genus Glycomyces. The sequence goes on from NZ_JAKZEW010000002.1 coordinate 165,034, forward strand.
CGGCGACTCTCCACGTCCTCACCCATGAGGACGCTGAAGAGCTCGTCGGCGGTTGCCGCGTCGTCGAGTTGGACTTGGAGGAGATTGCGGCTGGCAGGGTCCATGGTCGTCTCCCACAGCTCGGTGTAGTTCATCTCACCGAGGCCCTTGTAGCGCTGGACGCCGTCCGAGCGGCGCGGATCGGCCTTGCCCTGGGCGACGCCCTCCTCGATGAGCCGGTCGCGCTCGGCGTCGGAGTAGGCGTAGGAGACCAGGTCGCCCTTCTTGTTCCACTTGATCTTGTAAAGCGGCGGCTGGCTCATGTAGACGTGTCCGAGCTCGACGAGCGGGCGCATGAACCGGAACAGGAGCGTCAGCAGCAGCGTGTTGATGTGGTGGCCGTCGACGTCGGCGTCGGACATCAGGATGACCTTGTGGTACCTGAGCCGCTCGATGTCGAACTCTTCGTGGATGCCGGTGCCGAGGGCGGTGATCATGCCCTGGACCTCGTTGTTCTTGAGGATCTTGTCGAGGCGGGCCTTCTCCACGTTGAGGATCTTGCCGCGGATGGGCATGATCGCCTGCGTGCGCGGGTTGCGGCCCTGCTTGGCCGAGCCGCCGGCCGAGTCGCCCTCGACGACGAACATCTCGCACTCTTCGGGGCTGGTCGACTGGCAGTCGGCCAGCTTGCCGGGCATCGAGGAGGTCTCCAGAAGGCTCTTGCGGCGGGCCAGCTTGCGGGCCTGCTGCGCGGCCTTGCGGGCCTGGGCCGCCGAGGATGCCTTCTGGACGATGATCCTGGCTTCCTTGGGGTGGCGGTCGAGCCAGTCGGGCAACCACTCGTTGCAGACGCGCTGCACGAAGCCCCTGACCTCGGTGTTGCCGAGCTTGGTCTTGGTCTGGCCCTCGAACTGCGGCTCGCGCAGCTTGACGGAGATGATCGCGGCCAGGCCCTCGCGGATGTCGTCGCCCGAGAGGCGGTCCTTCTCGCTCTTGATGATCTTCTTGTCGAGGCCGTACCGGTTGACCGCGTTGGTCAGCGCCGAGCGGAAGCCCTCCTCGTGGGTGCCGCCCTCGTGGGTGTTGATGGTGTTCGCGAATGTGTAGACCGACTCGCCGTAGGACTCGTTCCACTGCATCGCGATTTCGAGGGACTGCTCGGACTCCTCGGCGGAGAAGGAGACCACGGTGGGGTGGACGGAGGTCTTGGAGGCGTTGAGGTGGCGCACGAAGTCGGCGATGCCCTCGTCGTACTTGAAGGTGACCTCGCGGATGTTGCCTTCCTCGTCGAGGTGCTCGGGGCGCTCGTCGCGGAAGGTGATCGCCAGGCTCTTGTTCAGGAAGGCGTACTCCTGGAGGCGCCGGTAGATCATCTTGTAGTCGAATTCGAGCGTCTCGAAGATGTCGCCGTCGGGCCAGAAGCTGACGATGGAACCGGTGGTGTCGGTGACCTCGCCCTTCTCCAGCGGCCCGGGCTGGGCGTGCTTGTAGAACTGGCGCCACACGTGCCCGTGCTTGCGGATCTCGACCGACAGCTGGGTCGAGAGGGCGTTGACGACCGAGACGCCCACGCCGTGCAGGCCGCCGGAGACCGCGTAGCTCTGGGAGTCGAACTTGCCGCCGGCGTGGAGCACCGTCAAGGCGACCTCGACGCCCGGCTTCTTCAGCTTCGGGTGGGGGTCGACGGGGAAGCCGCGACCGTTGTCGGTGACGCGGACGCCGCCGTCGGAGAGGAGGGTCACGTCGATGTCGGTGCAGAAGCCCGCGAGCGCCTCGTCGACCGAGTTGTCGACGACTTCCCAGATGAGGTGGTGAAGGCCACGTTCACCGGTCGAGCCGATGTACATGCCCGGGCGCTTCCTGACCGCCTCGAGGCCTTCGAGGACTGTCAGCGAACTGGCGCTGTACTCGTCCTGCTTCTTCGCCGCCACCGGCAACTCCTTCTGTCGTCGTTCACGGTCTGTGAGAAAGCTAATCCGTCGGTGTGACACTTTCGGCCGTCTCGGCCGCAGTGCCCCGCTCTGGGCGTCCCCAGCTCACCGGAGTCAAAGGGGAAGCGGTCGGAGCGCTGCGCCTCCGACCGCATCACATGTCAAGTCTACTGCGGTCGCGCCCTGAGTTTCCTGTCTCTACGGCGTGATGTCGTCACAGTCGCATCCGGAGACGAGGACATGAACCCCCCTACGGACCTAGGGGCGTATCGCTTCAGAACGTGTCACGAGAGCCATTAAATCGTACTCGCCTCGGACCGTACGAACGTGTCGGCTGTCTGGGCCCTACGATCTTCAATCGTTTGACTACGCCGGGCCCGAGCGCGGCGCCGATCTTCGCGTAGATCTGCGCCGAGAACAGGCGCAGCTGAGTGGCCCAGGCGGTGGACTCGGCGACGACCAGCAGCTCGCCGTCGACGAGCTGCTCGGGGCGGCAGTGGCCGGCGATCTCGGGGCCGACGATCTCGGTCCAGCGGCCGAACACCGAGGCGTTGGAGACCTTCCCGGTCCAGCCCTTCTTGCGCACGACCTGCCCCAGCAGCGAGCCGAGGGACTCGGGGTCGCGCTTGTCGGGCCCCGGCCCGGACCACTCCTTGCGGAATCGGGGGTCGTCGCTGCGGCCCCGCCTGCGGCGGGGCCGGTAGTCGTAGCCGCTAGAGGACACGTCGGATCTCCCCTTCCCAGACGTCGAACCGGGCGCCGGCGAGGCGATCGGGGACGTCGCCTGCGACGGCGCAGGTGATGAGGGTCTGCGGCGCGGCCTCGGCGTATTCGGCGAGGCGTTCGCGCCTGGTGGTGTCGAGCTCGGCGAACACATCGTCGAGGATCAGGATCGGGGCGGTGCCGTCGGCGCGCAGCAGTTCGAACGCGCCCAGGCGGAGCGCGAGCGCCACCGACCAGGTCTCGCCGTGGGAGGCGTAGCCCTTGACCGGCAGGTCCCCGAGGACGAGGTCGATGTCGTCGCGATGGGGCCCTACGAGGGTGGATCCGCGCTCGACCTCCTTGGCGCGCGAGCCGGCCAGCGCCGCCGAGAGCCGCGCGGTGAGCAGTTCGCGGTCGTCGGTGAGGTCGTCGCCGAGCTCGGAGGTGTAGGCGAGGGCGACCTCGCTGCGGCCGTCGGCGATGCGGGAGTGGGCCTTGGCGACGGGTTCGGCCAGGTCGGCGACGAGCGCGAGCCGTCCGGCGAGGAGCTCGGCGCCGTGCTCGGCGAGGTGGGCGTCCCAGGCGTCGAGGGTGGCCAGTTCGGCGCTGCCGGGTCCGCGGCCGCCGGTCTTCTTGGCGAGGTAGGCGGTGCGCAGGAGGGTGTTGCGCTGTTTGAGGACCCGCTCGTAGTCGGCCTTGACTCCGGCGAAGCGCGGGTAGCGCGAGCACAGGAGTTCGTCGAGGTAGCGGCGGCGCACGCTCGGTTCGCCGCGCACGAGCGCGAGGTCTTCGGGGGCGAAGGCGACGGCCTTGAGCGCCCCCAGGAGGTCGCGGGGGCGGGTCAGGGCGTTCTTGTTGAGGCGCGCTCGGTTGGACTTGCCGGGCACGATCGCGAGCTCGGCGAGGAGGCGGCGGGCGTCGTGGAGGATCTCGGCGCGGATGACGGCCTCCTCGGCGCCGACGCGCACGAGCGGGGCGTCGTTCGCGACCCGGTGCGAGCGCAGCGTCGCGAGGTAGACGAGCGACTCGACGAGGTTCGTCTTGCCGTGCCCGTTGGGGCCCACCAGAATCGAGGGCCCCTCGTCGAGCATTATCTGGGCGTGCGCGTAGGACCTGAAGTCGTTGAGTTGCAGCTGCCGTACTCGCACGCCTCTATTGTGCCGCCTTCGGACTACTCGGGGCGCACCGGATGCCGCGACCGCTTCGCGGCCCGCGCCCGCCGCTATTCCGGCCTCACGGCGTGCCCGCCGAATTGATTGCGCAGGGCGGCGACGGCCTTCATGGCGGGGGAGTCGTCCTGGCGGGAGGCGAATCGGGCGTACAGCGAATCGGAGATCGCCGGAAGCGGCACGCGCAGGCGGATGGCCTCCTCGACCGTCCATCGGCCCTCGCCGGAGTCCTCGACCCAGCCGCGGATCTCGGCCAGTTCGGGGTCCTCGTCGAGCGCGCGGTCGAGCAGGTCGAGCAGCCAGGAGCGGATGACGGTGCCCGAGCGCCAGGACTTGATGACCTCGGCCACGTTCTCGACTTGGTCGGAGGCCTCCATGAGCTCGTAGCCCTCGGCGTAGGCCTCCATCATGGCGTACTCGATGCCGTTGTGAACCATCTTTGCGTAGTGCCCGGCGCCGACCCCGCCGGCGTGGACGAAGCCGTGCTCGCCTTCGGGTTTGAGCTCGTTGAAGATCGGCATGAGCCGTTCGACGTCGGCCTTGGCTCCGCCGACCATGAGCGCGTAGCCCTCGGTGAAGCCCCATACTCCGCCGGAGACGCCGACGTCGACGTAGCCGATCCCGCGTTCGGCGAGCGTCGCGGCATGCTCGGCGTCGTCGGAGAACCGGGAGTTGCCGCCGTCGACGACGAGGTCGCCCTCGGAGAGCAGGCCGGCGAGCTCGGCGACGGTGGAGCGGGTGGCCTCACCGGCCGGGACCATGACCCAGACCGCCCTGGGGGCGTCAAGCGCGTCGACGAGTTCGGACAGCGAGCCGACGTCGGCCTTGTCCGGGTCGCGGTCGTATCCGACGACCTCGTGTCCGGTCTGTTGGAGCCGCAGCTTCATGTTGCCGCCCATCTTGCCGAGCCCGATCATGCCGAGTTGCATGTCGCGCCCCCTTCCACATGCTCGAGCGATGTTCGCGCCGAGGTACGCACGCCGCCATGCGAACCATGGGTCGGCAGAGCGCCTGTCAGGCGTCCCAACGCAATGGTTGCAGCATGTAGAGGTAGCCGTCGTAGTTTGTGTCGGACTCCTCAGCTTCGGGCGCGGCCTCCCCGGTCATCACGACCGGCCTGCCGAGCTCGTTCATCTTGAACGCGGTGATCGGCGAGTCGACGACCGAGAGCCCGTCGAGCAGGTAGGTCGGGTTGAACGCGATCTTGCCGGGTTCGCCCTCGAAGGTGCAGTCCATGGCCTCGGAGGCCTTGGCGTCCTCGGCGCCGCCGGCCTCGACGACGAGCCCGTCCTCGTCGAAGGACAGCCGGATCGGCGAGTTGCGGTCGCCGACGAGCGCGACGCGGCGGGCGACCTCGATCAGGTCCGAGGTCTTGACGCGCAGCACGGTGGCGTAGGCGGTGGCCAGAAGGCTCCGCAGCGGCGGCAGCTGGCCGTCGAGGACCCGCGAGGTGGTCTGGCGGCCGCCGGCGATGAAGCCGACCATGCCGGGAGCGCCCTCGGTGCCGGAGGGCACGGCGATAGTGACCGGGCCGGAGGAAGATCCGAAGGTGCGGGCGGTGTCGGCGAGGGCCTTGGCGGGGACGAGGACGGTGACGTCGACATCGGATTCGCCGGGCTCCCAGGCGGAGTCGCGGATGGCCATGCGGTAGCGGTCGGTGGCGAGCAGGCCGATGCCGCCGCCGGTCATCTCGATCTGGACGCCGGTCATCGTCGGGAGGGTCTCGTCCTTGCCGGCGGCGATGGCGGTCTGGGCGACGGCCTTGGCGAACTCGTCGGCGTCGATGGTGCCGATGGCCTCGGGCATCTGCGGCAGGCTCGGGTAGTCCTCCAGCGGCATGGTCGGCAGGGTGAAACGCGCCGAGCCGCAGGTGAGCTCCGCGTGCGGGCCGTCGACGGTGAAGTTCACCGGCTTGTTCGGCAGGGCTTTGACGATCTCGGCCAGCAGCTTGCCAGAGACCAGCGCGGTGCCCGCGGATTCGCCGGTGACATCGACGGTGACGCGGGTGGAGATCTCATAGTCGAAACCGGAGATGGTCAAGGTGCCCTCGTCGACTGACAGGCGGGCGCCGGCCAGCACGGGGACGGACGGTCGGGCCGGAAGGCTCTTGGCGGTCCACGAGACCGCATCGGCGAAGGTGTCCCGATCAACTTGGAACTTCATGGCGAGGTTGCTCCTCATCTGGCTGATGCCTGGTTGTTCACAGCGCTATTACTAATGGTTTCTCTATAGATATAACTGTCGTCGTAGTAGTCGGTGCTGTGGAAACTGTGGAAAACGTGTCTTTTCCCTGCTAGACATCGATTTCGGGTTGTGGACGGACTGTGGAGAACCTGTGGATGAATCGGCAGTTTATCCACAGCGTCCGAGACTCGGGTAGTTTTCCACATCTCGTCCACAGCTGTATCCACAGCTTTTCCACAGGTTCTCCACAGGCTTGTGCACAGGGAAAACGCGAAGCGAATTCGCGCCTCCGACTGTTTTCCACACGCCGTCCACAGGCTTTCCACAGTAATCCCGGTTTATCCACAGCTTTTCCACAGAGTTGTCCACAGGTGGTTCATTCGTCTGTGTGTTTCAGACGATTGGTCAATTCGGCGATCTGGTTGTACAGCGCCCGCCGCTCGGCCATCTGCTTGCGGATCTTCTTGTTCGCATGCATGACCGTGGTGTGGTCCCTGCCGCCGAACGCCTGCCCGATCCGCGGCAGCGACATGTCGGTCAGCTCCCGGCACAGGTACATCGCGACCTGGCGGGCGTTGACGAGCACCCGCGAACGCGAGTTGCCCTTGAGATCGGCGGTGGCGACACCGAAGTAGTCGGAGGTGGCGTGCATGATCTGGTCGACCGTGACCTCGGGATTCTGCCCGCCCTCGGGGATGAAGTCGTGCAGGACCTCCTCGGCCAGCCCCAGGTCCACGGGCTTGCGGTTGAGGCTCGCGTACGCGGTGACGCGGATGAGCGCGCCCTCCAGCTCGCGGATGGAGTGGTGTATCTGCGAGGCGATGAACTCGACCGCGTCGGTGGGCACCTTCAGGTCGTCCTGGACGGCCTTCTTGCGCAGGATCGCGATCCGAGTCTCCAGGTCCGGCGGCTGGATGTCGGCCAGCAGGCCCCACTCGAAGCGGGTCCGCAGGCGGTCCTCCAGAGTCTGGAGCTGCTTCGGCGAGCGGTCCGAGGAGATCACCAGCTGCTTGTTGGCGTTGTGGAGCGCGTTGAAGGTGTGGAAGAACTCCTCCTGCGTGCGCTCGCGGTCCATGAGGAACTGGATGTCGTCGATCAAGAGGATGTCGACGTCCCGGTAGCGGCGCTGGAAGGCCTGCTGACGCCGGTCCGACAGCGAGTTGATGAAGTCGTTCGTGAACTCCTCGGTCGTGACGTACCGCACGGAGGCGGCCGTGCCGAGATCGTGGGCGTAGTGCCCGACCGCGTGCAGCAGGTGCGTCTTGCCCAGCCCGGAGCCGCCGTAGATGAACAGCGGGTTGTACGCCTTCGCCGGCGCCTCGGCCACGGCGAACGCGGCCGCGTGGGCGAACCTGTTCGACGAGCCGATCACGAACGTGTCGAAGTTGTAGCGGGGGTTGAGCCGCCCGACGCCGTCGACGGCCTTCGGCGTCGGGGCGGCCTTCGTGGTCTTGGAGACGCCGCCGCGCCGCTCGGGGTCGGGGTCGTCGGAGGGCGGCGGGGCGATCGGCGGGGAGGACGTCCCCGACTCGGCGGGCCGCTGCGACCGCTCGTCCTCGGACGGCTCGTTGTGCGGCTGCTGCTGGGGGATGCCCGGGTACTCGGCTTCGGCACGCTGGTCGTGGACCTGCGCCTCGTACTCGGCTTCGGCCGCCCGGGCGTTCGAGCGGCGCTCGCCGGCCCGGAACGCGTCGGTGTCGAACAGGCTCGGCGGGTTCGGCGGGGCAGCCTGGTGGGGGACGGGGCCCGGGGGCTGTTGGACCGGGTCGATCTTCGGCATCTCGAAGATCAGCGTGTCGTCCGCCTCGGCCGGACGCGCCGGGGCCGGGGCAGGCTCGGCGGGGCCGTCGGCGGCGTTGTCCTGCATGGTCACGGCGATCTGCGTCGGCTGCCCCAGGCGTCGCGACAGCGAATCGCTGATCGGGTCGCGCAGCTTCGACTCGAAGGCCGCGCGGGCGAACTTGTTGGGGGCGGCGATGATGAACGTGCCGCTCACCGCCACCACCGGCTGCGTCAGCCGCATCCACGCCTGTTGCTGGCGGGTCAGCACCGACGCCTCAGTCAGCTCGGCGGTCACCGCCGACCAGACTGCCGCCAGATCTTGGTCGGTCAACTTCGCCATCCTTCACCAAACTCATTGACGTCGACGCGAGCGTCAACGTCCCATGCTCATGTACGTCTCCGCGAGCGTCGACGCGATGGGCTAGACTGCTGTACTCCAGCGGCCCGCATCGCCTCGCCCCGCGGACCGGTCGATCCACGCCGAACCAGGCATTCGCCCAAAGCGCGTCTAAGCAGTTTTCCACAGGTTATCCACAGGCTCTCAGCTGCCCTGTGTATATACGCCTCTCCTGACATTGCCTCACAAGCAACGGTCATGACCTGCGATTCTGTTTTCAGTGTCCGGTGATCGTCTTGCGGGGACACTGAAACCGTCCACCGATCGGGGGAAGTTATCCACAGGCAGGTCACGGCGCGCGTCGCCTCCCTCGGCGCCGCCCGCGCAACGGTACGGTCACAGTCGGACCACCGGTGGCCGCGCCCGCGCGTCGGCGAGTAACATGAGCGAGTTGCCCTCTGACCGGAGGGACATGCCACACCCGCTGTCCGCGGCAGGAGCGGCACACGAAAGCCCTGCTAGGCTGACTTCTGCGTCCCGTAATACGCGGTCCGCAGCAGTCATTTGATTCGTAATGGGAGAAATCCGACGTGAGCAAGCGCACCTACCAGCCGAACAACCGCCGTCGCAAGCGCACCCACGGCTTCCGGCTGCGCATGCGCACCCGTGCCGGGCGCGCCATCGTCAACGCTCGTCGCAACAAGGGCCGCAAGAGGCTGACCGTCTGATCGGTCGAGCGCTCAACGACCCCGGAGCGCTTGCCGCCGGGCCGGGAGACGGCCCGCAGGCTTCGCCGTGGACGGACGTGATCCAGGTGCTTCCAGTCGACGCACGCATTCGCCGCAGCCGTGACTTCAGCTCCGCGCTGAAGCGGGGCAGCAGAGCGGCCCGCGGCGGCGTGGTGGTCCACTGGGCACCGGCCCCCGATCCGCAGGCCACACCGAGCACGACACCGTCCGATGCCGAACACCAAGCGGCGCGGGCGGGTTTTGTCGTATCCAAGGCCGTCGGCAACGCCGTCGTCCGCAATACCGTCAAGCGCCGGCTGCGCCACGCCGCGGCCGAGCAGATGCGCTCCTGGCCCGACGGCGTCGACGTGGTCGTGCGGGCCACACCGAGAGCCGCCGAGCGCGACTTCGCCGCGCTGAGCCGCGACCTCGCCCAGGCCGTCGAAGCCGCCCGCAGCGGCAAGAGCCGCAGGCCCCGGAAGACGGATCGGCCATGAGCGGCCGGGTCTCGGCCGCCGCCACCCGAGTGGTGAGTCTGCCGATTGTCGCGTACCGTCGGTGGGTAAGCCCGGCGCTACCCGACCGGTGCCGCTTCTACCCCAGTTGCAGTGCATATACCCTCGAGGCGCTGTCCCGACACGGACTGGTCCGTGGCATATGGTTGAGCTTGCGGCGACTGGGACGGTGTCACCCCTTCCATCCGGGCGGCTACGACCCCGTGCCCCCTCGGCGGGGAAGCTCAGACACGGCTCACGAGCTTCACCGGAATGCCCCGCGAGCCGTACCCGAGCCAACTGTTGGAATTGAGACGACTGGAGTCCGCCAGTGAACTTGAACTGGTTCTACATCGGTGTGTCATGGCTGCTGCTGCGATGGCATGACCTGTGGAGCAGCGTGTTCAACGGGGCACACGCCCTCGCGACCGACTGGGCCTGGGTACTCGCGATCGTCGGCGTGGTCATCACCATCCGGGTCATCTTGTTCCCCCTGTTCGTCAAGCAGATCCGCTCGCAGCGGGCGATGCAGAAGCTGGCGCCAGAGATCAAGGCGCTGCAGGAGCGCTACAAGGGCGACCGCGAGACGCTCCAACGCGAGATGATGGAGCTGTACCGCAAGGAGAAGGCCAACCCGCTCATGGGCTGCCTTCCCATCCTGCTCCAGATGCCGGTGTTCCTGGGCCTGTTCTGGGTGCTGCGGCGCCCCGACCCGCACCAGACGCTCAACACCACCCTGTACGGCTGGACGGGCTACAACGACGGGCCGGGCTCCGATTGGAACTCCTACGTCGACGCGAGCCTGCTCGGCGCCCCCTTCTGGAGTACCTTCGGCACGCCCGCCTCCGACCTGGCGGAGGTCGGCGCCTCCGAAGTCACCGTCAAGATCGTCGCGGGCATCCTCGTCGCGGCCATGATCCTGACGACCTACCTGACCACCCGCCAGATGATCCTCAAGACCGGCTGGTCCGAGGACGCCAACCAGCGCATGATCCAGAAGGTGATGCTGTACGGCATCCCGGTGATCATGATCTTCTCCGGCGCGATCTTCCCGATCGGCGTGGTCATCTACTGGACCATCAACAACCTCTTCTCGCTCGGGCAGCAGCAGTACGTGCTGCACAAGTACCCGCCACCGGCGCAGAACTCCGCGAACAAGCCGCCGAAGCCCGGCTCGAAGGCTCACGAGAAGATGCTCGAAGACCAGCGCGAAGCCGAGGAACGCAGGAAGTCCCTGGCTCCCAAGCCGGGACAGAAGCCGAAGCAGACCAAGGCGCCGCAGCCGAAGGCTCCGCAGAACAAGGACGACGGCTCGAACCCGACCGACAAGGCCAAGCAGGGCGGTCCCGGCTCGGGCAAGAACCTCTCGCGGGCCGAGCGCATCGCCCGGGCCAAGAAGGTCAGCGGCGCGCAGCAGGCCGGCAAGAAGAAAAAAGGCAAGGGGGGCGGCTCGCAGGCCGCGTAAGCGACCGAGTGCTAGCCGCAATGGGGCAAACTAGGCTTGTAACTAGCGATAGGACATAGTTAGCGATTATGGGAGCAACGGTGCGGGAGGACGAGGTGGCCTCCGAAGACGAACTGTTCGAGCAGAGTGAAGTGGCGGCCGACTACATGGAAGGCCTGCTGGACATCCTCGACCTCGATGGCGACATCGACGAGCTGGTGGTCGGCGACCGCCCGCAGGTGGAGATCGTGGGAGAGGACCTCGGCGGCCTGGTGGGCCCGAAGGGCCAGACCCTGGAGGCATTGCAGGAGCTGTGCCGTCTTGCGGTGTACCGCAAGACCGGTGACCACTCGCGGCTGATGCTGGACATCGGCAGCTACCGCGCGGGCCGTCGCAAGAAGCTGGCCGAGTTGGCCGAGAAGACCGCGAAGAAGGTCATCGACGGCGGCGAGGTCGTCAAGCTCGACCCGATGAGCGCCTTCGAGCGGAAGTGCGTCCACGATGTCATCAACTCCACGGCGGGCGTGCAGAGCGAATCCGAAGGCGCCGAGCCGCGCCGCCGGGTCGTGGTGAAGCCCGAGTAGCAGGAACTGATGACCCAGGAGCCTGAGAGCTCCGAAGACGTCGAGGCCAATGTTTCACGTGAAACATTGGCCTCTGTGTTCGGGGACGATGATGAGCGAATCCAACAGGCACAGGACTATGTGGGCCTGCTGCGGACCGCGGGAATCGAGCGCGGTCTTATCGGCCCGCGGGAAGTGCCGCGGCTGTGGGGTCGCCACGTGCTCAACAGCGCGGTTGTCGGCGAGTTGATCGGCCGCGACTCGGACGTGATCGACGTTGGCTCGGGGGCGGGCCTGCCGGGGATCCCGCTGGCGCTGGCGAGGCCGGACCTGTGGGTGACGCTCGTCGAGCCGATGCAGCGGAGGGTGGACTTCCTTCAGGAAGTCATCGGGACGCTGGGCATACCGAACGTAGAGGTGCTGAGAGCCCGAGCCGATGAGGTCGCGCCGAGAGGGCGGGCCGACGCGGTGGTGTCGCGGGCCGTTGCGCCGTTGGGGAAGCTGGCGCGTTGGTGCCTGCCGCTGGCGAGAGTCGGCGGAGCGATGCTGGCGATCAAGGGACAGAGCGCGGCGGAGGAGATCGAGCGCGATGCCAAGCATCTCAAGCGAGCAGGCGGCGGGAAAGCCGAAGTGAGGCTGTGCGGCCGGGAGAAGTTGGTCGATCCGGTGTTCGGCGTGCCCACTACGGTAGTGAGGGTCGAAAGGGCCCGCTGAAGAAGGCGAGCTGATCGGCGACGGCCCCGGACCGTGAAGCCACACACGGCAGGCACGCCCGGAGCCCGACGGGTCCCCTGAAGGGACAAGTCGGGAGATATCCACTGTCACTTCCAGCCTGGAGTATTCGATCTCTCAGCAGAGGTAAAGTCCTCGTCTATTGTGTTGCCGCGCAGGGCGTTCAGTATCGTCGCCCGCGTTGGCGACTCTTCGAACGCGGCAGGATTCACTCTGTTGGGCTAATGTATGGCTCGTAAGCTTCTTCAAGAACGGGGTCGATGTTTCACGTGAAACATTCGGCCCGTAATCTGTGGCGGTGAATGTGCGCGACCCCCTTCCCTCAGAAGATCGTGAACACCAGAGCTCTCTCGGCGGCGATACCCCTGCTGAACGCCGCATCAAGAACCTTCTCGATGCCGCTGTGAGCGAGGATGAACCTACTCCCCGTCGACGCCGCTATCGAGAAACTTCACAGTCGCCGGGTGGCGAAGCACAGCGCTACGGTTCCGCTGGGCCAGAATCGGTCCCTAGGAAGACCGGCCAGACGGCCGGAACCACGGACCCGGTCTTCCGCAGTCAAAACGATCTGTCGAACGACAGCGGGGAACGGGACGGGATGCGCAGATCCACATCGCAGCGAGGCAAGTCCGGACGTCACACCGCGCCGGAGGCCACGGCCGACGGCGCTGGGCTCAAGCCGGGCAATGACTCGAAAGCTTCACAATCTCACGACACCGAGACGACTTCGAAGTCGAACAGCTATGACAGCATCGCCGATGCCTCAGGTGATTCGATGCCGCTGGTGGAGGAGCGCAGCGACGAGATCCCGCAGCAGTCCAACCCGCTCGAGGACGATCTGCCGCTCGCTCGAGAGGCGCAGCGTGCCGTTCGAGTTCTGAACCCGGCCGGCGAAGTCACCATGCCCCGGCCGCCGCGCCGTCGCGTGATCGCCGTGGCGAACCAGAAAGGCGGCGTCGGCAAGACCACCAGCGCCGTGAATCTCGCGGTCGCGCTCGCCCTGCACGGCAACCGGGTCATGGTCATCGACCTGGACCCGCAAGGCAATGCCTCCACCGGCCTCGGTGTCGAGCACGGCGCCGGCACGCCGAGCGTGTACGAGGCGCTCGTCGACGCCATGCCGCTTGAAGAGATCGAACAGCGTGTCGATGGAATTCCATCGCTCCACTGCATCCCGGCGACCATCGACCTCGCAGGCGCCGAGGTCGAGCTGGTGAACGTCGTCGCCCGCGAGGCGCGGCTGGAAAAGATCATCGCGGCCTATGGCGGTGAAGTCGACTACATCCTCATCGACTGTCCGCCGTCGCTCGGCCTGCTGACCGTCAACGCGCTTGTCGCGGCTGAGGAAGTGCTCATTCCGATCCAGTGCGAGTACTACGCGCTCGAGGGACTGGGGCAGCTGCTGAGGAACATCGAACTCGTCAAGGCTCACCTGAACTCGCGGCTGCGCGTCTCGACGATATTGCTGACGATGTACGACAAGCGCACCAAGCTCGCCGATCAGGTCGAGAAAGAGGTGCGCGGTCACTTCAGCGAGATCGTGCTCGACTCGGTAGTGCCGCGAAGCGTCCGAGTCTCGGAGGCTCCCGGATACGGCCAATCGATCATGACGTACGATCCCGGCTCGCGGGGCGCGACGAGCTATTTCGAAGCAGCCGAAGAGATCGCCCACAGGGGCGCGAAGCTGAGTTCGCGGCGATCAGTTCAGAAGAATGAGAAGGGCAGGAACTAGTCGATGGCAGCGGCGAAACGTGGGGGGCTCGGTCGCGGGCTCGGGGCACTGATCCCGACCGGACTGGCCGAGACCACGACCACCGAAGTCGATGAGGTCGACGAAGAGCCCGCTCCGAAATCGAACGGGGCGCCACGACAGGATGTCCCGAGCACCCGCGATGTTTCACGTGAAACACCACCGGTGGAGGGAGCTGATGTTTCACGTGAAACATCGGCGCCCGAGCCGACGGTTCCCGACTTGGTGCCGGTCCCCGGGGCCAGCTTCCAGCTGATCCGGATCGACGAGATCTCGATGAACCCGAAGCAGCCGCGGCAGGTCTTCGACGAGGAGCATCTTGTCGAACTCCAGACCTCGCTGACCGAGGTCGGCATGCTTCAGCCGATCGCGGTCCGCGAGAGGGCGGAGGACGAGTCGTTCGGTGGCGCAGACGACGGATCCAAGTTCGAACTCGTCATGGGCGAGCGCCGGCTCCGCGCCGCCACCGCACTCGGCTGGGAGAGCGTTCCGGCGATCATCCGGCGGACCTCTGACGACGAGCTCCTGCGCGAGGCGCTGCTGGAGAACATTCACCGCGTGGAGCTGAATCCGCTTGAAGAGGGAGCGGCCTATCAGCAGCTCCTCGAAGAGTTCAATGTGACACAGGAGGAGCTCGCGAAGCGGATCGGCCGGAGCCGCCCGCAGATCTCCAATATGATCCGTCTGCTGAGCTTGCCGCCGACCGTGCAGACGAAGGTGGCGGCCGGCGTGCTGACGGCGGGTCATGCGCGTGCGCTGCTCGGCCTTGACAGCAATGACACACAGGAGCACATCGCCGAGCGGATCATCAGCGAAGGGCTGTCGGTGCGCAGCACCGAGGAGCTTGTGACCGCATGCCGCCTGGAGGAGACGCCGGAACTCGACGAGCCGAAGAGCGCCGCCGCTCGGGCTTCCAGTAAAGACCGGATCAAGGCACCTGGGCTGGACGAACTGAAGGACCGTCTCTCCGATCATTTCGAGACGAAGGTCGGCGTCACGTGGGGGCGCAAGAAAGGCAAGATCGTCATCGAATTCGGTTCACTGGCGGATCTGGACCGGATCGTCGAGCAGATCGGCGTCGAGTAACCGAGGCGATCATCCGGGTCGGCCGCCGAACATGAAACCGGAAATTTAGTGAAATGTCGCCCCTAAGGGACCCCTTGTATTAAGTCTAATCAGGAGGGGCGACAACTCGCCCGTTCACGGTGTCACTGAATCAGGTGAGAGCGGCCGTGGGCTCGGATGCATTGGGATGCCCGGCGAAGATGCGGAGTCGGTTCGGCGCGATCTTGGACGAGTCTCGATCAGGCGGATGGTCGTACCGGGCGGAGGACCCGGGAGTCGAGGACAAAGCGCCGGGGCCGATGTTTCACGTGAAACATCGGCCCCGGCTTCTCATCGGTCTATTCGGTTCCCGCCGCTGCGGGTTCGCCTATCCGGTTCTCGGCTAGTTCAGTTCGCGCCACATGATGATGTCGTCGCGGTAATCGTCGTCGGCCACGCGCACAGCGCGCGGGAGACGGCCGACCTCGGTGAACCCGTGCCGCCTGTAGAAGGCATCGGCACCGGTCCCCGAGCGGACCTTGAGGCTGAGCGCCTCCAATTTCAATTCCTCGCGTGCCACTCGATCGACCGCACTCAGGAGCTTGCCGCCAAGGCCGCTGCCCTGACGCTCCGGGTCGACCTGTACGTGGCGGATGGTGCGCCATCCCTGCCTCGGCGGGCTGTCGTTTGATGTGAGAACACACCAAGCGACAATGGCGGCTCCTTCCTTTAGAGCGACCAGCGTGTCAGTCTGGTCGATCACTCGCGCGAGAATGGAAACGGTGTGAGGGCGAACCTCTTCGATGTTCACCGGCGGGACGAACCCGACGGAACCGCCGGCGTTCGTGACCTGTACCCAGAGGTGGCTGAGTTCATCGACGAGCGCGGCGGTGACCGGCGGATCCACCAGAACCGAGATGTCGTCGCCGTTGGCCGGCGACAACTCTGGCGTGGAACTATCAGTCACTGTTGCTTGCACGCCTACCAGCTTGCCCTAAGTCCTCGGCCCGCCGACACCCCCGTCCCGCCATATGGGCGCACGTCACTATCGGACACCAATCGGCTCCTCTGACCATGATTTGCACCATTCAAACCCGACGCATAGGTCACGTATCGAAGTTCGTGATAGTCAGGACTTCGCAAGCTGCACCAAGAGGTCGATTCCGGTGCTTTCCAGGCTCGCGCCCATGCGGTACCTTTCGGGTGTGGCATCAGCGAGTACCCCCGGTCAAATCCCCCAGTCAAATCATTCGACACCGAACTCGCAGCAGGGAAACCAGCGCGCGAGCGGCGCCCGATCCGATCTGCCCGCCTTCGTCGCCTGGCCGGCCTTCCCGTTCGAGGGAGAGATGCGTCTCAAGCCCCTCCAGGAACCTGTCAGCGCCGAACCACCCAGGCGCGGTGATCGCCAGGAGCAGTGCTCCGCCTGCCATACACCGGACTCCGCGTACCTGTGGAGCAATGAGCGTTGGCGACTCAAGAGCCCGCCCGCGCCGAGCGGCCTGCCCGTCGTGGTGATCCTGGAGCCGCGCGCACACCTCGACCTCGGAGACCTCTCTACGATGCACGCCGCCGAGCTCGGTGTGCTCACTGTGCGGCTCGAACGCGCTATTCGGAACCTCGAGTCGGTCGCCCAGGTCCATGTGAACCGCTGGGGCGACGGGACTGCGCATTTGCAGCAGTGGTTCCTCGCGCGCCCCCACGGCTACCTTCAGCTGCGGGGGCCGTTCATGACCATGTGGGACGAGATCCTGCCGCCCGTCGAAGAACACGAGTGGCGCATGAACCTCGAGTACATCGCCGCCTGGCTCGCCGACGATTGAAAAGGTCGAGATGTTTCACGTGAAACATCTCGACCTGAGTCGTGCCGGATCAAGCCCGGGCCAGTGCCAGTCGCACCATCTTCGCCAGAGTCTCGCCGAAGTCCAGTCCCGCCGCCTCGATCGCCATCGGCAGCAGTGATGTCTCGGTCATGCCCGGTGCCACGTTCGCTTCGAGGACCTGCATGCCGCCGGCGTCGTCCACCATGAGGTCGATCCGCGACATGTCGCGCAGACCGAGGGTCTGGTGGACCTTCACCGCGATCTCGGCGAGGCGCGCCGCCACGTCCTCGTCGATGTCGGCCGGGACCGTCCAGCGGGTCGCGCCCGGGTTGTACCGGGCCGCGTAGTCGTAGTCGCCGTGCAGCGGCGTGATCTCAACCGGTGGCAGCGCCGTCGGGCCGTCGCCGAGATCGACGACGCCGACGGCGATGTCGCGGCCTTCGGCGAAGGATTCGACGAGCGCGTCGTCGCTGTAGGAGAAGCAGCCCATCATCGCGGACGGGAAGTCGTCCTCCTTGTGGACCGCGTGCACGCCGAGTCCGGAGCCTCCCGAGTTGGGCTTGACGACCAGCGGCAGGCCCATCTTGGTCGCGATCCGGTCCAGGAGCGTGCGCGCGCCGAAGTCCGAGAATGCCTGGCGCGGCATCGTCGTCCAGTCGGGCGTGGGGAGACCGACCGAGCGCATCAGGTCCTTCGCGGTCGACTTGTTCCACGCGCGCCGGGCGCCGACGGAGTCGGTGCCGACGTACGGGATGTCGGACAGTTCGAGCACCCCGCGCAGCGAGCCGTCCTCGCCGGGAGAGCCGTGTACCAGCGGCAGCACGACGTCAGGCGGGAATTCTTGGAGCGCGGGGAGCAGGTCGCTGTCGAGGTCGCGGATCTCGCAGACCATGCCCTGCCTCTGGAGCGCCGCGGAGGCGCGTCGGCCGGACTTGAGGGAGATCTCGTGCTCGTAGGACATGCCTCCGGCGAGGATCAGCACGCGGAGGTCCGAGGCGGCTGCGCTGTCCTTCATACGGTCCCTCCTGCGAAGGTGTCTCGCAGTTCGATGTCGCCGGCGACGACGCCCGCGAGGCGCCGGACGCCTTCGCGGATCGAGTCGGACGACTGGGTGGAGAAGTTCAGGCGCATCTGCCTGCGGCCGTTGCCATCGGCGTAGAAGCCGGTGCCCGGGACGTAGGCGACGCGTTCCTGCAGGGCGCGGGGGAGCATCGCCTTCGAATCGAGTCCTTCGGGGAGAGTGGCCCACACGAACAGCCCGCCGCCGGGCCGCGTCCAGCTCATGCCTTCGGGCATGTAGTCGCCCAGCGCGGTGAGCAGCGCGTCGCGCCGGTCGCGGTAGAGGGTGGTGAAGACCTTGACCTGCTGGCGCCATTCCATCTCGGTGAAGAACCGCAGCGTGGCCTCCTGGATGAGCGCCGAGGGGCACAGGATCGACGCCTCGACGGCGAGAAGCAGCTTGTCGCGCACGGCCGGCGGAGCCAGCACCCAGCCGAGCCTGAGGCCCGCGGCGAAGATCTTGGAGACGGTGCCGAGGTAGATGACGCCGCGGTCGGCGCGCGCCCGCAGCGACGCCGGGGGCGCCTCGTCGAACGAGATCATGCTGTACGGGTCGTCCTCGATGATGAGCAGGCCGTGCCGCTCGGCGATCGCCAGGATCGCCTCCCTGCGGTCCTCGGTGAGCGTGACTCCGGTCGGGTTCTGGTAGCTGGGGACGGTGTAGAGGAACTTCGCGCGGCGTCCTTCGCGTTGCAGTTCGACCAGCGCGTGTTCGAGGCCTTCGGGGACGAGCCCGTCGTCGTCCATCGGCAAGTGCCGGACGTCGGCCTGCGCGGCCTGGAAGACGCCGAGTGCGCCGACGTAGGTCGGGCCTTCGGCGAGGACGATGTCGCCGGGGTCGAGGAAGGTGCGGGCGAGCAGGTCGAGGCCCTGCTGCGCGCCGTTGGTGAGGACGAGGTCGTCGGCCGAGGCGCGTACTCCGGAGAGGTCCATGACGCCGCACAGGGCTTCGCGCAGCGCGGTGCTGCCCTGGCCGGGGCAGTAGCCGAGCGCCTGGGCGCCGTTCTGATCGAGAAGCCGGGTGAACATCTCGCCGAGTTCGCCCATGGGAAGCGCGGCGGTGTAGGGGTTGCCTCCGGCGAGGGAGACGACTTCAGGGCGGTTTGCGACCGAGAAGAGTGCGCGGATCTCCGACTGTGCCATCCCGTGAACCCGGGATGCGTACCGACCGGTGTAATCGTCGAGTGTTGTACCGGACACGCGGAGACCTCCTTCAAGGGCCTTCATAGCCCGTGGACGTCGCCCGCGGGCCTTCTGTCTGTTGTGCGCACGGAAATCAGTGTTCGGATCGCGTTTCGGACGCGCAGTGGCGTGCGAAGCGCTGATGACCAGCCTACGGGAACCCCGCACCGATCGGGCAACTCTACTGGCCCACGGTGTCTGCCACGTGCGTGTTTTCCATCATGTGAACTCCCGTCCGTCGTAACCTGGTGGGGTGCATAGGCGCATGGTCAACCTCACGCTCGACTCCTTGGACGCCCTTCCGCGGCGCTGCCGCTCCTGTGTGTTCTGGGAGCTGTCGCCGCTTTGCGCGGGCGAGGGCGACGCCGAGCTGGAGAAGGAGGCGTGGCTGTCGCGAACGCTGCTGGAGTGGGGCGGCTGCGGCCGGGTCGCCTACGAAGGCGATCGTGTCGCGGGTTACATCACGTACGCGTCACCGAAGTTCGTGCCGAGGTCGATGGAGTTCCCGTCGGGTCCGGTGTCGCCGGACGCGGTGCTGGTGATGACGGCGCTGGTGAAGCCGGCCTATTCGGGCACGGGCCTGGGCCGCCAACTGGTGCAGACGGTGGCGGCGGACGTGGCGCGCCGCGGGATCTTCGCGATCGAGGCGTTCGGGGACGCCCGAGGCGAGTCCGACGCATGCCTGGTCCCGGCGGACTTCTACCGTTCGGTGGGGTTCAAGACGGTGCGCTCGGATCCGCGCTATCCGCGGCTGCGGTTGGAGACGCGCCCGTCGATCGACCGGCCCGAGCAGGCCACGGACGAGTTGGAGCTGCCGGAGTCGCTCGAGTGGTTCGAACTCGACGACTTCGAACTTGAGCAGTTCTTCAGCGGGTCCGGCTTCGAGGAGCCGAGCATCGTTCGTCCGCGGTCGGACCGGCCGGGCGTTCCGCGGCCGGGGACGTGAAACGAGGCGAGACCTGCGGTCCCGCCTCGTGCCCTGCTCGTACCTACTTTGCCAGGAACCGCTTGATGGCGGCCTTGGGCTGAGCGCCGATGAGCTGGTCGGCGGGCTGACCGTCCTTGAACAGGATCATGGTCGGCACGCTCATCACCTGGAACTTCCGGGTGATCTCCGGGTTCGCGTCGATGTCCAGCTTGCGAATCTCGATCGCGTCGGACTCGGTGGCGATCTCTTCGAGCACCGGGGCGACCTTCTTGCACGGCCCGCACCATTCGGCCCAGAAGTCGACCAGGACCGGCTTGTCGGACTCGAGCACCTCGGACTGGAAGTCGGTGTCGTTGACTGCTTTGATGGCGCCCATGGGCATCCTCCTGTTGTTCGGGTTCAGAGCTCGTGAGTTCTAGTCGGCGAGGCTGGAGATGAAGCGCTCCGCGTCGAGGGCGGCGGCGCAGCCGGTGCCGGCGGCGGTCACGGCCTGCTGGTAGGTGTGGTCGACGAGATCGCCGCAGGCGAAGACGCCCTCGAGGTTCGTCCTGGTGCTCGGCGAGGCGACCCGGACGTAGCCGGTCTCGTCGAGGTCGACCTGGCCCTTGACCAGCTCCGAGCGCGGGTCGTGGCCGATCGCGATGAACAGGCCGGTGACGGGCAGGACGCGCCGCTCGCCGGTCTCGGTGTCGGCGACTTCGACGCCGGAGACCTTGCCGCCCTCACCGATGATCTCCTCGACCACGGTGTTCCACTCGACCTCGATCTTCGGGTTCGCCAATGCCCGGTCGGCCATGATCTGGGAGGCGCGGAACTCCTTGCGGCGGTGCAGGATCGACACCTTGGAAGCGAACTTGGTGAGGAACGTGGCCTCCTCCATGGCCGAGTCGCCGCCGCCGACGACGGCGATGTGCTGGTCGCGGAAGAAGAAGCCGTCGCAGGTGGCGCAGGCGGAGACGCCGCGGCCCATGAGCTCGGTCTCGCCGGGGACGTTCAGGGGGCGGAACGCCGAGCCGGTGGCGAGGATGACCGCGCGCGCCTGGTACTCCTGGTCGCCGACCCACACCTTCTTGACGTCGCCGGTGAGCTCGACCTTGGTGACGTCGTCGGCGACGAGTTCGGCGCCGAAGCGCTCGGCCTGCTTGCGCCAGTTGTCCATGAGGTCCGGGCCCATGATGCCGTCGGGGAAGCCGGGGTAGTTCTCGACCTCGGTGGTCTGCATGAGCGCGCCGCCGAACTGGGAGCCCTCGAAGACCAGTGGGCGCATGTTGGCGCGGGCGGTGTAAAGCGCGGCGGTGTAGCCGGCCGGGCCCGAGCCGATGATGATGACATTGCGTATTTCGCTCACCGGAATATGCTCCTCAGCGGTGTTTCGGCGGTTTCTCGCGGCCTTCCACGAGCAGGCGTCTGGATCGATGCCGGGGATCGTGCTCGGACCTTGAGGCTGACAGCTTCAACGCCATCCTATTGACAGGAAATTCCTCAGGACAGGCCTGCGGCGCGCGTGTGACAGGCGAAATCGTCCAACGTGTGCAGTCTCACGTTCCTCGCGCGGTGCTCACTGCTGGGTGAAGAGCTGCTCGATGACCCCTTCGGCGCACCGAGGCGTGACGGCGACGGCGATCTCGCCCGAATCGGACACGAGGAGCGCCACGACTGCGGGCTCGGTGCTGAAGCGGGCGAAGTCGGCGGCGACGACCAGGCCGTCGTAGTACCGGGCGATGGCCTCCTGGCAGTTCAGCCACAGCTCACCGCCTTCGGCGAGCTCGGCGAGCTCCTCGGGGACGGTCGCGTCGGTGGTGTCCTCGCCGAGCCGGCGCAAGGCGGCGAGGAGGTCCGTGTTCGCGCTGTAATCGGTGCCGCTGGCGAAGGTCTCGACGTCGCTGGTCGCCTCGAAGTCGTCGGGGCTCTCAGCCTGCGTCTCCTCTTCGGCGTCGAACTCCTCGGCCTCGGGGCCGGCGTCGGCGTCGTCGTCGGCGCGCCCTTCATCCAGGCCCGACTCTCCGGCGCTGCTGTGATCGGCGAGCGCGCCCGCCTCGTCACTGCCGCCGCCGGCGCCCGTGACCACCTGGACGGCGAGGGCCACGCCGCCGACCGTGACGAGCAGGGCCGCGGCGGCGCTCACGATGGCATACCGGACCCGCTTGGGCCGCAGCCGGTCCGTCCAGCGCTCGGCGCCGGACTCCTCGCCTGCGTGGAGGGTGTCGGCGGTGGGGAGCTGATCGAGCACCCGGTCGAGCCGGTCGGCGACGTCCACGGGGAGGTCGCCGTACCCGGCAGATGCGCTCCGCAGCAGCCTGGCGGCATCGGTCTCGTCTTCGCGCCGTCCGCTCATCAGCGGCCTCCCTCCTCTCGAACCGGTCTGTGCTCACTGGGTGTACCTGGTTCGACGACCGGCTGGGTCGGCGGGTTCCCGCCCCGCGGTGCAGCCTGCGGACCGGCGCCCGCCGGGTCGAACTCGGGGAGGATCGCGGCCAGGCGCCTGCGGCCTCTGGAGGCACGGGACTTGACGGTGCCCGGCCGGATCTTGAGGATCGCGGCGACGTCGTCGACGGGGTAGCCGAGCATGTCGATGTAGACGAGGACGGCCCGCTGGTCGAACGGCAGCTCGGCCAGGGCGCGGTGGACGCTGACCTTCAGCGCCGACGCCTCGGGGTCGGCTCCGGAGGCGGCGCGCGGCTCCTGCTCGGGCAGCGGAACCGTGGGGCGCCGCCCCGCGGCGCGGATCCGGTCGAGGCAGGCGTTGACGACGATGCGGTGCAGCCAGGTGGTGACCGCCGAGTTCCCGCGGAAGGAACCGGCGGCCTGGTAGGCCTTGACCATGGCGTCCTGCAGCGCTTCGGCGGCGTCCTCGGGGTTCGCCAGGGTGCGCACGGCGACGGCCCAAAGCCGCCCGCGGTGGCGCCTGAACAGCTCGCCGAAGGCGTCCCGATCGCCTGCGGCGTGGCGGGACAGCAGTTCGGCGTCGGAGGGATCGCTGCTCGGCTCAGGCGAGGGCGAACCGCGTTCGGGCGGGCGTGGGGCGGCGGGCATGGCTCCTACCGGACGAAGACGTTGATATCGCTGATCGTGATCTTATATCCGCCTGACGACGGCGGCAGCTTCGTCACCCACACCACGACGTAGCGTGTGGCCTCGCCGCGTCCTTGGAGCTCGATGTTCGTGTCTGTGTCCTCGACCGGTTCGGCCAGGACCGAGTAGTTCTCGGCGATCGACTGGTCGCCTTCGGAACTGTCGCCGGGGTCTTCGGCGCCGCCCAGCAGGCCGATCGTGCCGCCCGCGCTGGTCATCTGGACGCGCACGGACGCGACCTCCATCTCCTCGCCGAGGTCGACGAGGATGCCCATGCCGTCCTTGCCCGAGATGTTGCCGAACTCCGGGGCGTTGTACGTGTCGGTCGACCAGCCGGTGGAGGCGTTGCCGTCGACGACGGCGTCGACGCCTTCGAGTTCGGTGCGGTCGCCGCCGGGGTCGATGACGCGCACGTCACCGGATCCGAGATCGGCCTCGGTGGGGGCGGCGACCTCGGTCTCCTCGTCCGCGGGGCTCTCCGAGTCCTCGGTGACGACGTCGTCGCCGGTGAGACCGAGCGAGTCCTCGCTCGTCGAATCGGGCCCGTCCTCGCCGCCGCCCCACACCAGCGCACTGGTGACGACGCCGGTGAAGATGACCGCTGCGCAGGCCGCGGCGATGATCGCGAGGCGCTTCATCCCGGCGGGGGGCACTTCGGGCTTGACCGAGGCGCCGGCGCCCATGACTTCGAGCGGTCCCCGCTTCGAGGGGGCCTTCGCGTCGTCGACGTGGTGGCCGCCGGTCTCGGCGAGTTCGCGCAGCTCTACGGCGAGTTCGGCGGCCGACGGCGGGGCCTCGGCGGCGTCGAGCAGATCGCCGGTGAGGCGGCTCAGCGATGCGGGGACGCCGGTGGTGACGGCGCTCGCATCGAGCGGCCGCCCCCATTCGTCGGTCGCGGCATCCGGAAGGCCGGTGTCCTCGGTGGGGACGACGCGCGGCCAGGTGCCGGTCAGGCAGGCGTAGAGGGTGGCGCCGAGGGCGCGGACGTCGCCGACGGGCGTGTGCCCGGGCTCGTTGCGCGGCTCGGTGACCATGACGCGGTCGTCCTCGGACAGCAGCACTGAGCCGGGGTGCAGCTCGCCATGGGTGACGCCGCCCTCGTGGAGGGCGGCGACCGCGTCGGCGACGGAGGCGACCAGTTCGAGCGCGTGCGTCGGCTGGAGCGGCTGCCGCTGGAGCACGTGCCGCAGCGACGAGCCGTTGACCCATTCGCGGACGACGTAGGCGAACCGGCCCTCGTCGACCGCGTCGTAGACGTCGACCATCGAGTCGACGTGCGCGCGGGAGGCGGCGACGGCTGCGGTCATCGTGGGGGCGGCGTCGTCGCCGCCGGGGGAGCGCAGCACCACGGCGACGCTGCGGTGCAGGAGCACATCGACGCCACGCCACAGCTGGCGGTGGCCGTCAGCGCCTCCGACGTGCTCTTCGAGCCGATACCTTTCCGCGAGCAGGTCACCCACGGACGGCACTTCGACAGAACTCATGATGCGGGGTCCTCCCCTCTAAAAGCGACCCGGCGAGGGGTCGTGTCCAGCCGGGGGCCGGCACACGTATGGATGGTACTTGCCTCATCGTCGCAGCTTTGCGCGCACCGTTGTCTTCAACGACGCTACTTCGGGGACCCGCAATACCAGGCACGCGGCGATGTAGACGGCCACCAGGCCCGTACCCAGCACCGCAGCGGCCCCGAGCTGCCCGGCCTTGGCCGCGGCCCCGTCGCCGGAGACGTCGGGCCAGGCGAGCCAGCCGAGGTAGGCCGCGCCGCCGGCGATGACGGCGGCGGCGGCGGTGCGCAGTAGGCCCAGCGCGACCCTTCTCATACCGAGCAACCCGACCCGCTTGCGCAGTAGCGACATCGACAGCAGCAGACTGACCAGGTAGGAGACGCCGTTCGCGGCGAAGAGGCCGACCACCACCCACTCCAACGGGAGCAGGGTGAACGCCAGCAGGTAGCAGCCGATGCGGATCGCGATGACCGGCAGGTTGAACAACGCCACGGCCTTCGTGTCCGTCTGCGCGAAGAACGCGTAGATCTGCAGCTGGCTGATCGAGAACGGCAGCAGGATGATCCCGACCACGGCCAAGGCGATGCCTGTGGCGTAGGCCTCTTCAGGCTTGTAGGCGCCCCACTGGAAGATCGCGCGCGCGAACGGCTCGTTCAGCGCGATGAAGGCCGCGGCGATCGGCACCAGCAGGAACGAGGCCATTCGGATGCCGCCGGACAGATGGTCGGTGAGATCGGGCCAGCGCTTGTCGTCGGCGGCGCGCGTCATGCGAGGCATGATCGCGGTGATCACCGAGACCGCGACGATGCCGTGCGCCATCATCATCATGAGGTAGGCGTTGTTGTAGACGGTGGTGCCGGGCACGAACACGTCGGTCTGGTCGGCGTCCCCCACGGCGGCGTTGGCGATCTTGATGACGGCCATGACCGCGACCTGGTTGGCGGCGACGAACAACAGCGTCCAGGAGCCCATCCGGCGGATGTCGCGCAGCGGCAGGGCTCGGAAGTCGAACCGCAGCCGCCAGCGGAACCCGGCGGCCCGCAGCGCCGGCCACAGGCACGCGACCTGGATGACGACGCCCGCAGTCGTGCCTCCGCCGAGGAGCAGCAGCATCCCGGTCGAGATCTGGTCGCCCTCGATGAACAGGCGTCCCTCGCCGTCGGGGACGGCCTCGCGCGTGTAGACGAAGTAGAAGGCCGCGCCGACGGCGATGACGACGAGGTTGTTGATGATCGGCACCCACATCGGCGCGCCGAAGCGTTCGCGGGAGTTGAGCACCCCCGACAGGACCGCGAAAAGGCCGTAGAACATCAGCGCCGGCAACATCAGATACGACAGCTGCGTGACCAGGTCGTACTGGACGGGCTCGGCCATGGCCCTGGCGATGAGCGGGGCGGCGAGGGTGACGACGAGCGCGGCGACGCCGAGGACGAGGAGCGCGAGCGTGAGCAGGCGGTGCGCGAAGGCGTCGCCGCCGTCGGAGTCGTTCTTGTGAGCCTTGACGAACAGCGGCAGGATGATCGAGGCGAACACGCCGCCGAGGACGAGCTCGTAGATCATCTGCGGGAAGTACTGCGCGGTCGTGTACGAGTTGCCGAGCAGTCCGGCGCCGATCGCGGCGCTGATGACGACGGTACGGCCGAAACCGGTGACGCGGCTGACGAGCGAGCCGGCGCCCATGAGGACGCTGGAGCGGGCCACGCCCTTGTTGGCGCTTGCCGCCGGCTCCTCGGCCAGCGGCGGCGTTCCGTTCGGCACCGGCCCGGTCGGGGCGTAGCCCGAACCCGTCCGGGGTACCTGCGAGTCGAAGTTCGAGCCTGGGTGCGGGGCCTGCGGGCCGTTACTCGGCCTCGCTCTACTTTCGGCCATTCGTGCTCTCTCCGATAAGCTTGCCCGGCGATGTCTGACAACAGTAGCGGTAACCAAATCACAGTCCCGCCCGTAGCCGACGAGCTGGGTCGGGTCTTCTCCGACGCCGGTTTCGAGCTGCACCTGGTCGGTGGCTCAGTACGAGACGCCGTCCTGCGCAGGACGACCAACGACCTCGATTTCACCACCGACGCGCGCCCTGAGGACACCGAGCGCCTCCTGCGCGCGTCGTGTTCCACGGTGTGGACCACGGGCGCCGATTTCGGGACCGTCGGCGGCATGTTCCGCGGCCACCAGGTCGAGGTGACGACGTTCCGCGCCGACGCCTACGACCGTGTCAGCCGCAACCCGATCGTCCGCTACGGCGACAGCCTCGTCGACGACCTGGAACGCCGCGACTTCACCATCAACGCGATGGCCGTCTCCGTCCCCGGGCACGTCTTCGCCGATCCGTTCGGCGGGATCGGGGACCTCGCGCGGCGCACGATCCGAACCCCGGCGAGCCCCGAGTCGTCCTTCGCCGACGACCCGCTGCGGATGCTGCGCGCCGCCCGCTTCGCCGCGCAGCTCGGCTTCGACATCGAACCGGGTGCCCGTGAGGCGATGACCCGCATGTCCGAGCAGCTCGCCCGCATCACTCCCGAACGCGTCCGCGAGGAGTTCGTCAAGCTCCTGTCCTCGCCCGACCCCGTCGTCGGGCTCCGTGTCCTGGTGAGCACGGGCTTGGCCGAGCAGTTCCTGCCCGAACTCGGGGCGCTGCGCATGGAGATCGACGAGCACGCCCAGCACAAGGACGTCTACGAGCACTCGCTCCAGGTGCTGCGCAACGCGATCGACCTCGAAGACGACGGCCCCGACCTCATCTTGCGGCTCGCGGCGCTCCTGCACGACATCGGCAAGCCCGAGACCAAGGGCGTCACCCCAGGCGGCAACGTCACCTTCCACCACCACGACGTCGTCGGCGCGCGCATGGCGCGAAAGCGCATGCGGGAGTTGAAGTTCCCCAAATCCGACATTCAAGCTGTTTCGCTGCTGATCTCGCTGCACCTGCGGTTCTACGGCTACGGAGACAGCGCCGATGGGCGGTCTGCGCGCGGCGCCGAGACCGGCTGGACGGACTCGGCGGTACGCCGCTACGTCACCGACGCCGAAGGCGAACTCGAGCGGCTTCACAAGCTCGTCCGCTCCGACTGCACGACCCGCAACCGCCGCAAGGCCGAGCGTCTGCGTCGCGACTACGACGCCTTTGAGGACCGGATCGCGCGGATCCGCGAAGAGGAGGACCTGCGAGCCGTCAGGCCCGATCTGGACGGCAACGCGATCATGGAGCTGCTGGGACTGGGGCCGGGCCCGGAGGTCGGGAAGGCCTGGAAGCACCTCAAGGAGCTCAGGCTGGAGCGGGGTCCTCTGCCTCGCGAGGAGGCAGAGGCCGAGCTTCGTGACTGGGCCGAGCGGGAAGGCCTCGTACCGCGTCGAGACGCGGATTGAGGATCTCCGAGACCACCAGCGCGCACATCGCCGCGACGGCGACCCAGCGTCCAGTGGCGGCCGTGAGGAACAGCCACTCGGGGATGCCGCGCCCGTCCTCGGCCGACACTTGGAGCATCTTGCCGTAGAACGCGGCGAAGTAGCCGAGCTCGGCGATCTGCCACACCAGGAACATCCCCCACTTCGGGCGGGCGAGTACGGCGAGCGGGACGAGCCACAGCACGTACTGCTGCGACCAGACCTTCCCGAACAGCAGGAATGCGGCCACCACGAGGAAGCACAGCTGCGCCAGGCGCGGCACGACGTCCTCTTCGGGCAGCGCGCCGCGTTGCGCGAAGTAGCCGAGTGCGGCGATGCCGACGCACGCGAGGGCGAACAGCACCAGGTAGGCGTCGTTGACGAACTCGTGGTCCCACAGCGCGTCCCATTCGGTGACGCCGCGCAGCACGTACCAGCCGGTGCCCCAGTCGACGGGCCGCTCGGAGTTGAGCTCGAAGAACCGCAGCCACGACTCGGGCCATAGGGCGGCGACCGGCGCGTTGATCACGCCCCAGGTGACCGCGGCGGTGGCCACGGCGGCCAGCGCCGGCGTCAGGCGTCGCCGGCGAAGCGCGAGGATGAGCAGCGGTCCGGCGAACAGCAGCGCGTAGAACTTGGCGGCCACGGCCAGGCCGAGGAACAGGCCCGCCATGACGGGCCGGCCGCGTTGCCAGTAGAGGAAGAACGGCATGGCGAGCGCGACGGCGAACAGGTCCCAGTTGACGGTGGCGGTCACGAGCATGATCGGCGCCGCGGCCAGCATCATCGCGTCCCATGGCCGGCTCAGCCTGTCGGGCGGCGTTCCCTCGACTTCGCGGTCGCTCAGGTCGGTGCGGCGATTGTCCGCCCGGATCGCGTACAGGACGGCGATGGCGGCGATGCCGCAGGCGAACAGGGTGACCGCGTTGAGGTGGTAGAAGATCGTGCCGCCGTCGGCGCCGACGATATTGCCGATCCGGTAGGCGATCTGGCCGAGCACGCCCATGAACCAGCCGGTCAGGACCGGATATTCGACGGGGTGGTCGCGGTAGGGGATCGCGCCCTCGTTGAGGCGCTCGACGCCCCACAGCGCGCGGATGTCGGTGTAGCAGGCGTTGGTGTACTGGCTCCAGTCGAGCCAGCCGCCGCTTGCGCACGGGTATTTCTGGAGCCAGGAGATCGCGAAGAACACCAGGCCGGTGAAGAGGATGACGCGCACCGGGGTCCAGAATCGGCGGCGCGGGGGGTCGACGGCGTGGCCTCCGGACGGCCCGCCGATGAATCCCGAGGCGAACCGCGCGAAGCGGTCCTGGAGGGAGGGGGCCACGGGGGTGGCCTTGGGTGAACGCGACGACGGCATGGGACTCATTGTGTCCCATGCCGCCGTCGGGTGTCTTAACGGTCGAGGCCGGTTATCCGCCGTCCTCCGGTCCCGTCGGTTCGGTGGTCTCCTCACCGCCCGTGCCTCCGTCCTCTTCGCCGGGATCGGTGGGCTCGTCGCAGTCGTCGGGCCACAGTTCGTTGCAGGTCGGCTCCTCCTCGCCGGGAACCGGATCGGTGGGCGTCTCCTCGCCGGGCTGGGTCGGATCCGTGCTCTCGCACTGGTTGCCGTTGCCGTTGCCGTTCTGTTCGCAGGACTCGTTCTCGTCCTCTTCCTCTTCTTCCTCGACACCGCACTTGGTGTCGTCGGGGTTCTTCTGGCAGTAGGCGCTGTCGGGGTCGATCGTGCCGTCGGCGTTCTCGATGTCCTCGGTGATCGGCGAGCCCTTTTTGATCGGGCCTTCCCACTCCTGGCTGCCCCAGCCGTCGTCGCCCTGCTTGCTCTCGAGGATCCGGTTCATGGCCGCGTGCCAGACCGGATAGGCGGTGTTCGAGCCGTACACGTTGGCCTTGTCGCCGTTGGGATCGGCGATCGGGTCCGATTCTTTGGTGGCGTTGCCGACCCAGGTGGCGATGCTCACCTGCGGGATCGCGCCGACGTACCAGGCGTGGGCGTTGTAGCTCGAGGGGTAGTCTTCGCCGTCCTTGTTCTTGCCGCTGGCCTCCCAGGTACCGGTCTTGCCGAAGTAGGGCCGGCTGAATTCCTCGAAGGACGACTCGCCGGCGATCGTCGACGCGACGAACTGGAGGTCCCTGGCCGTCTCCACGTCGAGGGCCTTCTTCTGCTTCAGCGGATTCTGCTCGGGGACCGGTTCGCCTTCGCGGTCCTCGACCTTGGCGACGAAGTGGGTCTCGTTGTGGACGCCGTTGTTGGCGATCGTCGCGTACATCGCGGCCATGTCCCGGACGCTCGTCGGGTACTGGCCGAACGCGAGGTGGTTGTAGAACGGATCGGTGTTGCCGCTGCCGCCGATGTCGCGCTTGTCGGCTTCGCCGTCTTCGTCGGCGTAGAACCGGCCGTCGCAGTCGAGGACGGGGTTGTTGCCGTCGAGCTTGAGCGGCGTCTCCTTGGCGATGAACTCCCGGCTGTCGACGATCCAGTCGCCGTCGGCGTCGACGGCCTCGCCGTGCATGGTGTAGGTCGCGTCGTCGTGGAACTTGTAGACGATACTGCGGTCGTGCTGCTCGCCGCACTCGTCGGTGAGCTGCCGGGTCTGGCTCATCTGGTTCAGGCCCATGTCGTCGGCGTACCTGAGAATCTCCGACGCCCCGTACTTCTCGGAGATGGCGTACATCGGGGTGTTCTTCGACTTGACCACCGATTCGGTGAGGGTCATGTCGAGATTGGAGTTCACGGCGCTGCCGTTGCGCAGGGTGCAGTCCGGGTACTCGCCACCGCCGATGCAGGTCTCGCCCTCGTCGTCGGTGAGGGAGTCGAACTTCCGTGGCGAGCTGGCGTCCCACCACGATTCGATGGACGCGTCGTTCTGGACGGCGGTGGCGGCCGTGATCAGCTTGAACGTCGAGGAGGGCGGGTGGGGCGATTCGGGACCGGCCTTGTCGATGCCGAAGCCGTCGTCACCGCCGTAGTAGCCGACGACGCCGCCGGTCGCCGGATCGATGGCGACCTGGGCGCTGGTCATATAGGGCTCGTACTCCTTGAGCGCCGCCTCGTCGTTCGTGTTCTCGAACTGCCAGTAGCCCTCGTTGGTGAGGATCTTGTCGGCCTGGCTGGCGGAGTCGACCACGGTCCCCTCGTCGTCGACGTACTCTCCGTCGTCGTTCGTCTCGGCCTTGAGGTCGCCGCGCGAGTTCGTCCGCTCGAGCGCCTTCTGGATCTCCGAGTCGAGGGTCAGAGTGATCTGGTAGCCGCCTTCGCCGCCGCTGCCCTCCGCGCCGCGGAGCATCTCCTTGGTGATGCCGTAGCGCCGTTCGAGCTCTTCGAAGACGTAGCCGTCCTGCTCGTTGACGATGAAGCCGACAGCGGTGTCGCCGCCCCATGAGCCGCGGTTCTCGAAGTCGGAGATCGGCTCGGGCACCTCTGCCGCGTCGTAGTACGCCTGGTCGATGTAGCCCTCGCTGAGCAAGGCGCTCATCGCGTCGTTCCAGCGGCCGGTCGGGTCGCCGCCGTAGAACTCGTCGTAGGCGCCGTTGGGGGACTTCACCTGCATGACGATGAAGGCGGCCTGTTCGTAGGTGAGGTCCATCAGCGGCGTATCGAAGTACACTTCGGCCGCCGCGGCGATGCCGTTGGCGCCCCGGCCGAAGTAGGCCAGGTTGAGGTAGTGGGTGACGATCTGGTCCTTGGTGTACTGCTGCTCCAGCTTCATCGCCATGACCGCCTCCTTGGCCTTGCGGCCATAAGAGATGTCGTCGCGGATCGCGGCGACCATGCCGGCGTACTGCTGGGTGATCGTCGAGGCGCCCTGGGTGTCGCCGCCGGAGACGTTGTTGACCAGGGCGCGCATGGTGCCCTTGTAGTCGACTCCGCCATGTTCGTAGAAGTTCCGGTCCTCCAAGGACACGAGGGCTTCGATGACGGTGTCGGGGATCTCGTCTCGGGAGTCGACGAGCTTCCTGAGCTGGTCGCCGTACCCGCCGGCCTCGGTCGAGCCGTCGGCGTAGAGGAAGGTGCTTGACTCGCCTTCGCGGCGCAGGTCGGCGGGGAGCTCGACCTCCTGGAAGAACCAGGCGCCGACCACGGTGACCGCGGCGACGAACAGGACGCCCATGGCGATCAGGCCGGCGTAGACCTTGCGGCGCAGGTGCTTCTTCTTCAGCTTCTTCTGCTCGGCGAGCTCGTCCTCGTCGAGCGGGTCGGGACCGGCGCGGCGCTTGCCGGCGACGCTGGTGCGTCCGGGCCCGGCGGGGCTGACCGGCCTGGCGCTGCCCACCGATACGGAGCCGACTGAAGCGGAGCCGACGGATGCCGATCCGACCGACGCCGATCCGACCGACGCCGATCCGACCGACGCGGAGCCGACCGACGCCGATCCGACCGAGGCGCTGCCCACGGAGGCCCTGCCGGAGCCGCCGCCCACGGACGCGCTGCCTACTGAGGCGCTGCCCGAGGCGCGGCCGACCGAGGCGCTGCCGGAGGCAGGCGTGCCGTAGGAGCCGGGCCTGGGCGGGGGCGCGGCGCTGCCGCCGTACGACCCGGTGCCCTGGTGTTGGCTCCCGGAGCCGCCCCATCCGTAGTCGTTGCCGTTCGGTGGGTTGCTGGGAGCACTGCCGTGCGCGGCGTTGCCCGGGGAGGCGCTCCCGCGGGCTGCGCCCGAATGCTCGGCGTCACCGAAGGAACGTCCGTCCTCCGGGGGCGGGGCCGGACGATAACCGTAGTCGCTCATGCTCAACCATCCACGTGATGCTGTACCGGCTTGGGGCTCGCATATCTGCCGAGGGGCCAGGGTATGGCCGCAGGCGCTCGCGAGCCTCAGGTCGGCTTCGCCTGGGTCCGCTTCCGGCGTGGGGTGCCCGGTCGCAGCGGCGTTTCTCGATCGGAGGCCGCCGTCACCGGTGGTGTTGAACGGCCGTGCGAAGCGTCTGGCCGCGTTCATCGCCGAATTGGTGGCCTCGGTCGTCTCGCAGTTTCGCACACCGAATCTGAGAGAACTCTGCTAGATCACTTGATCCAAGCGAGCTTATCGGATGAGTGTCCGGCTGAACAGTCTCGCGAAGCCCAGGTTGACGTGATTTGCGCACGAGGCTATGGTGTTGTCAGATGTATCGTTCCGATACATCGCAGCGTCAGATCGACGCGCGATGTTCTGTCAAGCGTCGCCGGTGCCGAGAGGGAAAGGGGGAGCGATGCTCGAACTGGCCATTCTGGGGCTCCTGCACGAATCCCCCATGCACGGATATGAGCTGCGTAAACGCCTGCTCTCCCTCTTGGGCGCGATCCGGGCGGCCTTCAGTTACGGCTCTCTCTACCCCACCCTCAAACGCATGCGTCAGCGTGGACTCATCGCCGAAGAGGTCCCGGGCGAGGGAACGGCCGAGAAGCCGCTGCTCACCGGGCGCCGGGCCCGCAAGGTCTACCGGCTCACACCCGAGGGCAAGGAACACTTCGCGCAGCTCATGGCCGAGGCCGGTCCCGAATCCGCCGACGAGGCCCTCTTCGGGGTGCATTTCGCGTTCTTCTCCCGCACCGACCCGGCGACGAGGCTCCGCATCCTCGAAGCCCGCCGCCGCAGGGTCGAAGAGCGCCGTGAACGTATCCGCGAGGCCCTCGCCCGCACCGCCGAGCGGCTCGACTCCTACGGGCTCGAACTGCAGCGGCACGGACTCGAGACCGCCGAGCGCGAGGTGCGCTGGCTCAACGAGCTCATCGCCACCGAGCAGAGCCAGGCCCCGCAGCGAAGTGACTTCGGCGACCGGCTCGCCGACCCGGGACGGTCCGCCTGGACCGCCACGGAGGATGAAGAACAAAGTAAACAAGATGAAGGAGGCATGCGCGATGGGTAATCTCCGCGTGGCCATTGTCGGCGTAGGGAACTGTGCGTCGTCACTCGTCCAAGGTGTCGAGTACTACCGCGACGCCGCTGTCGAGGACCGGGTCCCCGGTCTCATGCATGTGCAGTTCGGCGACTACCACGTGCGCGACATCGAGTTCGTGGCGGCGTTCGACGTCGACGCCAAGAAGGTCGGGCAGGATCTCTCCAGCGCCATCAACGCCTCGGAGAACAACACGATTCAATTCGCCGAGGTGCCGCTCACCGGTGTGACGGTCCAGCGCGGTCCGACGCTCGACGGCCTGGGGCAGTACTACGACGAGATGGTGACCGAGTCGTCCGAACAGCCGGTCGACGTGGCCCAGGCGCTCCGCGACGCGCAGGCCGACGTCGTCGTCTGCTACCTGCCGGTGGGCTCCGAGGAAGCGGCGAAGTTCTACGCGCAGGCGTCCATCGACGCGGGCTGCGCCTTCGTCAACGCCTTGCCCGTGTTCATCGCTTCCGACCCCGAGTGGGCCCAGAAGTTCGTCGACGCGGGTCTGCCGATCGTCGGAGACGACATCAAGTCGCAGGTCGGCGCCACTATCGTCCACCGCGTGCTGGCGAAGCTGTTCGAGGACCGCGGGGTTCGCCTCGACCGGACCTACCAGCTGAACTTCGGCGGCAACATGGACTTCATGAACATGCTGGAGCGCACGCGCCTGGTCTCGAAGAAGATCTCGAAGACCCAGTCGGTCACCTCGCAGATCCCGCACGAGATGCGCGGCGCCGACGTCCACATCGGTCCGTCGGACCACGTGCCGTGGCTGACCGACCGCAAGTGGGCCTACATCCGCCTCGAAGGCACCACCTTCGGCGACGTGCCGCTCAACGCCGAGCTCAAGCTCGAAGTCTGGGACTCGCCGAACTCGGCCGGCGTCATCATCGACGCCGTCCGCGCCGCCAAGATCGCCAAGGACCGCGGCGAGGGCGGCCCCGTCCTCAGCGCGTCGAGCTACTTCATGAAGTCGCCGCCGAAGCAGTTCTCCGACGAGGAGGCCCGCCTCTCGGTGGACGCCTTCATCGAAGGCAAGTAGCCGTACCGTCCGAAGGGAGGCCCTCCATGCACCGAAAAGAGGGTCTCCCTTCGGCGTCCCCAGAGTTATCCTCGGACAATGCGCACCGACGGGCACGTCCGGACCCTCGCCTCGAGCAGCGGGTTCCGCAAGCTCCTGGCCGTCCGCCTGACTTCGCAGGCCGCGGACGGGATGTTCCAGGCGTCCCTCGCTCTGAGCGTCTTCTTCAACCCCGCCCTCGGCGATGCCGGCGACCCGTTCCGCTACGCCGCCGCCGTCGCGCTCCTCCTCGGGCCCTACTCACTGCTCGGGCCCTACGTCGGCGTCGTCCTCGACCGGTTCAGCCGCCGCAACCTCATCGGCGCCGCGAACGTCCTGCGCGCCGCCCTGGTCGTCATCATCGCCTTCACCATCCAGACCGGACTGGACTGGACATGGGTGGTGTGCGCCATGGTGGTCCTCGCCGCCAACCGCTTCGTCCTCGCCGGCCTCGGCGCCGCCCACCCCCACGTCGTCGACCCGCCAGAGCTGGTCACCGCGAACTCCCTCGCCTCGACGCTCGGCGCGCTCGCCTACGGCCTCGGCCTGGCCACCACCGGCATCGCCAGGCTCCTCGACTCCGGCGTCTCCTATTCGATGCTGGCGCTCGCCGCCGGAGGCGGCTACCTCGTCTCCGCCGTCATCGCCTCAGCCGCCTTCAAGACCGCCGACCTCGGCCCCGACTGCGAATCCACCGCTTCCGGCGGCCTGTGGGCGGGCCTCGCCGCGACCACGGCCGGCATGGTCGAAGGCCTCAAGCACCTGGGACGGCGCCGCGGCCCCGCGCTCGTCATGGCCGTCCAGGGCTTCCACCGCTTCCTGTACGGCATCGTGTTCATCGTTGCGATCGCCCTGTTCATGGGCTTCTTCTGGGACGTCGAGTCCGACCCGCAGGGGAGCAACACGATCAGCTGGCTGCTGGTCCTCGCCGTCCTCGGCAACGTAGGCGTGCTCGCCGCGGCCGTCGCCACGCCCCGGGCGACGCGCGTGTGGGGCCCGAAGAACTGGGTCGTCGTGCTCATGTCGTTGTGCGCCGTGGTCATCGGCGCCCTCTCGGGGACGATGCAGCCGGTGATGTTCGCAGTCGCGGTGCTGCTGGTGAACATCGCCTCGCAAGGCATCAAGATCACCGTCGACACGAGCATCCAGCGCGGCGTCGAAGACGAATACCGCGGCCGCGTCTTCAGCGTCAACGACACCATCTACAACGTCGGGTACCTCGCGGGCCTGTTCGCCGCCGCGTTCGTCGTCCCCGTCGACGGCTACGCACCGAAGACTCTTGCGGCCGTTGCGATCTCTTACGGACTGATATGTGTGGGATACGCCTATCTCGCCCGTGACGATGCCCCGTACGATTCACAGGCATGGAGCCAAGCGGCACCCGAGCCGAGACCGAGCACGAGCCAGTAGCCGCCAACCCCTTCGGCGGCACGCCACCGTGGCAGCGCGGAGGCGGCTGGAAACGCGGCCTGGCAGGCGTCGGAGCACTCATCCTCACCGTCGGATCGATCGTCGGCGTCTCCTGGCTCGCCTTCCGCGACACCGGCGTTGAAGACAGCGTGGCCGGCGACGTCATCTTCGAGCGGTGCACCGTCACCGAGGCCGACGACGCCGAGCCGACCGTGGACGCGCCGAGGCTCGGCACGCCGGCCGACCGCACCATCGCCACGATCGAGACGAGCCACGGCAGTCTCGACGTCATGCTGTGGGGCGACGTCGCCCCCTGCGGCGTCGAGGCCTTCCTGCACCTCGCTGGGGCCGGGTACTACTCGAACCACGACTGCGACCGGCTCACCACGCAGGAGGTCATGCCCACCGCGATCCTGCACTGCGGCAGCCCCGGCGCCGAACCCGAGGCGACCGAGTCGTTCGGCCCCGGCTGGCGCTACCAGACAGAGGTCGGGATGGAAGGCGTCGACGTCCAGGACGTCCTCGCGCTCGTCACCGACGAGAGCGGCAGAGCCGGCAGCGCCTTCACGCTCATCCGCGGCGAAGCCGTCCCGACCGCCGGGGTCAGCATCATCGGCGGGATCATCGACGGCTACGAAGTGCTCGACGCCATCGCGGCCCTGCCCGATACGATCGCCTACGACGGCGCACCGCCCCAGCCGGTCACCGTCTACGGCATCACGATCCTCGAGGAATCGGACCTGCCGACCGGCGACAACGGCGCACCCGAGACCGGCGGACAGACGCCGACCACTCCGGCCACCGAGACACCCTCGACCGAACTGTCGCCCCCGGCGACCTCGGAGAACTAGGGCGCCCTAGTCCGACTCTTCCTTACCGGACCGGTCGCGCTTGGCGTACTTGTCGACGTACTCCTGGCCGGTGAGCTGCCGGATCGAATCCATGATCTCGTCGGTGACCGCCCGGATGATGACCCGGTCGTTCTCCATGCCCTCGTAGCGGCTGAAGTCGAGGAGCTTGCCGATGCGCACGCCCACAGGCGCCACGCGCGGACGCGACTCGCCGATCGGCAGGACCTTCTCGGTCCCGATCATGCCCACCGGGACGACCGGTGCGCCCGTGGCCAGCGCGAGGCGGGCGACGCCGGGCTTGCCGCGGTAGAGGCGACCGTCGGGAGAGCGCGTGCCCTCGGGGAAGATCGCGAACACCCGGCCCTTTTCGAGGACCTTCATGGACGGCTCCAGCGAGGCCGCGCTCTTGCGGCCGCCGGAGCGGTCGACGGCGACCTGGCCGAGCGCCTTGACCGTCTTGGAGATGAGCTTGCCCTTGACGCCCGCGCCGGTGAAGTACTCGATCTTCGCCATGGTCGCGATGTGCCGCTTCGTGGTCAGGCCGAGGAAGTAGTGGTCGGCCACGGAGAGGTGATTGGACGCCAGGATGACCGGACCGGTCTCGGGGATGTTCTCCCTGCCGTCGATCCACGGCCGCCAGACGAGTTTGATCGTCGGGGCGGCCGTCCATTGCAGCGTCTTGTACAGCACCGTGTTCAGCTCTCCAGTGGTCTCACGCCGGCCGGCGGGAAGGATCCGGGCACGGTGAGTCTATGGCATATGGGGCGGCTACAGGTACTGGCCGGGATGGTGATCGTGATCGTCACCGCGCGCGGCGCGTTCCGCCATTACCGCCCTCAACTGGGGTGGGAGGTCGCCACCGGCGCCGGCGGGCAGTGCCCGCATGTCGCCCGAACGCATCTGGTCGAGCTGGAGACGGGCTGCCATCTGTTGCGCCACAAGCGCGGCCTGGATCCCGTGGAAGAGACCTTCGAGCCAGCCGACGAGCTGGGCCTGCGCGATGCGCAGCTCGGCTTCGGTCGGGATCTCGTCGGCGCTGAACGGCAGCGAGAGGCGTTCGAGCTCGTCGCGCAGCTCCGGGGCCAGTCCCGATTCGAGTTCGGCGATGGAGCGGGCGTGGATGTCGGCCAGGCGCTGGCGGCCCTTGTCGTCGAGGTCGGCGGCGCGCACCTCCTCAAGGAGCTGCTTGATCATGGAGCCCACGCGCATGACCTTGGCGGGCTCGGCGACCAGCTTGGACGGGTCGGTTTCAGTGACCCCGTCGGCGGCCGCCTCCAGCTGCTTCCGCGCCTCGTCGGCCGAGATGGGGTTGCCTTCGGCGTCGACGATGAGGAGTTCGTCGTCGGACTCGTGCTCCTGGTACTCGTCGGGCTGCGGCTTCTTCTGCTCTTCGCTCATCGTCTTGACGTTTCCCCACAGTCGTCTCAGGTTGGGTCTGCTCCCTCTCCTCCGAGCCTAACGCGGTCGACTCGAGCGATCTTCCCGCCGAGGTGCTCGAAGACGTGAGAGAGAGGATGAACATACAGAAAGGCCCCACCCTCGGGCCGCGGGGCCTGTCCGGGACGTTCGACGCGGACGGGTTCGATAGCCTGACCGGAGCCAGCGTACGAACTGGATGCTCCGACCAGAGGACGCCGATGGACTCATGGGTGGCGATCGACTTCGAGACCGCGAACGCGCACCGCGCGAGCCCATGCTCGGTGGCGATGGTGCGCGTCACGGACGGCAAGGTCGAAGAGGTCTTCGAGACGCTCATCAAGCCGCCGGAACGATACTCGTGGTTCGAACCCCGCAATGTCGGTATTCACGGCATCACCGAGTCCCAAGTGGCCGGTGCACCGCCGTGGCGCAAGGTCTGGGCCCAAATGAGCGAGTTCATCGACGGATCCCCGCTGGTGGCCCACAACGCGGCGTTCGACACCGGAGTGATCCGCGAGGCGAACAGCGCCGACGGCCTGCCTTGGCCGGAACTCCGCTACGCCTGCACGGTCGTGATCGCAAGGCGGACTTGGAAAGGCCTCCGCTCCTACACGCTGCCCCGCATCGCGGAGCTGGCCGGAGTCTCACTGAGCGACCACCACAGGGCCGAAGCCGACGCCCGGGCCGCCGCCGGGGTCCTCGTGGCCGAGCAGCGGGAGCACGGCGTCGACACGATCGGCGCGCTCCTGCACACCTCCCGCGTCGCGTGGGGCCGGATTAGCCCCGACGGCTGGGACGGCTGCCGCAAACGGTGACCGAGCACGGCTGCGGGCGCCGAGATCTCGGCGCACGGTGAAAGCAAGAATCCCAGGCCATCGGGTGATGACCTGGGATTCTGACTGTGCACGTTGTGGCGGCGTATCTGAACCCGTCGCCGCAGGTCAGGTCCCTGGTTTCGCGCCTTTCGGCCGTATTGGCCGCCCCGGCGGCCGAACCGGCCGTATCCGGGCGCGGCGGGACTCCGGCCGATGACTCCGAGCCCACAGGCGAACTTGTTCCTGACCATTGCACGGGACCGGCTCGCCCGTGGCGGCTCTACGACCGGCTGGCGCCCGGCGACATCGAAGTCATGGTCCGAGACCGTAGGGCCGGTGCCCGGCAAAAGGACCTGGCGGGCAAGTTCGGCATCAGCGTCAGCAGTGTCCAGCGAGTGCTCCGCGACCATGACGGCCGATGACATGCACGGGGCAGTGGGCCCGGTTGTTTGACTGTATCGTTGGATCGGACGGACACTGCGGTAACCGCGCGCCTGCGGAAAGGCCACCCCCATGGCGACACCCCTCGTCCCACGTCGACCTACCGCCGTCGCCGCCGTGCTAGGCGCAGCGCCTTCCTCGGATACGACCTTGACGGGATCTTCCCGAGTCTGCTCGGTTCCCACGAGGCCCGCCGTATCCCTGCAGAGGCAGCAGTGTGGACGAATTAAGGACCAAATGGATAATTCTTCTCAAGGGTGACAAACGTAGCGTGAGAAAGGCCACCGGTGTGTCTCCATCCGCCATCCCGACGATGTTAAACGCAAGCTCATCATCGCCGTCACCGGTGTCTACCGACGCACGGAGACTGGTCTCGCCATACTCGAACTGGCCGGTCTTGCCGAGTATCTCGAAGCCACCTACGGTCTGTCGCTGCACGATGCGATTACACAGGTCATCGGCTCAGCGCCGCGCGACCGCAAAGCCGAACGCGCCGAGTGCGAACAGCGCCGCGGCATCGTCCTTGCCGGATCGCGCGCCTTCGCCCCCTGGGACCCGGAACTCTCCGACGCGATGGTCCGCAGGAAAAGAGCCGTCATGGAGGAATCCCTCATCACCGAACTCCTAGCCGACCTCGCCTCGTCATGCTGACCCGTCGTCTTCGGGAGCCGTGCTGCTTCGGCGCTAACTTGAGGGCAGGCCGAGCTTGTCGAAGAACGCCCGGTTCCGTTCCGTGGCCACGTTGACGAGACGGTCGAAGCTCATCACTTCGATATACGCCTTGGCGGGTTCGTTGAAACCGAAGTAACCCAGTCCGTCATGGGTCGCACGGAGGTTCGCCATCTCGCATCTTTTCACCATGCGCTTCGTCAGATCGGCCACGATGTAGCAGAAGGCGGGGGACTCTTCGGATTTCGGGATCGGACGCCCGGAGGCGGTCCGGACGCCACCTTCTCGTACGCGCATCGCGTAGTCGAGGCACTGCTCGATCGGGTTGTCCCCTTCCGACGCGTCGCCGCGCATCGGCCGCTTGAGCTCGATGACGACGATCGACGGCAGCGGGAGCTTCTCGCCCGCTGCCGCCAGCACCGGGGCATTCGGGGCCTCGACGAGCCTCGTCGCGAGTATGTCGGGTTCCTTCGTCGAACCGTCTCCGGTGACCGGCATGCTCTTGAGCGGCTTGTCGGAGGCGAGGTAGTCGTGGAACGCGAGCCTCTCGTCGATGATCCACAGGTTCGATGCGTCCGTGCCGATCTCGTTCGAATCGGTCCGCATCGGGATGAGCAGGGAGTGGATGGCGTCCTCTCGGCTGTACTTACCGTGATCGTCGGACCGGATCAATCCGGCCAGGATGTCCAGAACGGCTCGTCGCCGTGAGACGTAGGCCGCCAAGTCGGACTGGTTGATGTCGCTGATCTTGTCGAGATACCGGTTGAGCCGTTCCCGGTAGCCCTCGGACTGCGCGGAGCCGGTCTCGGCGAAGATCTCTTGGCCTTCGGCGATGGCATCGGCTTCGAGCTGCTGCAGAGCCCGATGCAGTACAAGCTCAAGGTCCTGGTCCTTGATCGACGGGTCGACGGTCACGCCGAGGGATTCGAGCCGCGACAGGACGGGCCGGTATCTCGGCGCGCGGCGGCTGACGAAGTTATTGACCCGTTCCTTGCTCTCCTCACGGGCGGCCTGGAGCGGGGCGTCGAGGAGCTTCTCAACCTCTTCCAGCACGCCTCTACGGATATCCTCCAGTGCGATCTCGTTCGCCGCGAACATGCCCGAGGCCGATTCGTCGACGATGTCGAAGGCGACGCGGTCCGCTCGAACGCGGTCGTCGAGAAAGCCGGAGGACAGATAGCAGGCATAGGTGAATTCGGCGGAGGTCTCGTCCTTCAATCTTCCCGACAGGCCGGGCACTTTTCCGGTGAGGTTCTCCTCTAGCACCACGCGATTTGCGGCGCACCAGTTCAGCCGCGGCACGGCGCTGCGTGCGGAGGACTTGAGGCGGAGGTTGACCATCGTGAACTCCTCGCCTTTGACGTTGACCGTCGTCGTCGGCATCTTGGAGAACACGAAGTCCTCAACCAGCGCGTTGAGCGAGATGGACTCATCATCATCGGTCACCGTCACCTCAGGCGCGCCGCCGGGTCGGAGGAAGTACCAGATGCAGTGCTCGAACACTTCACGAGCGATGGATTCGACGGTCTTCGGCGCGTTCTGCTGGAACGCGGCCTTAAATCCATCCAGGCTCACAGTCGTACCGGGCTCGTCGAAACCGTTGGGCTTCCCCAACTGCTCGATTTCCCCCCTTACCGAGAACCTGAACTCACGCCCCTGAAGGTCTCCCGCCTCGTCCTGGTAGGCACTGCGGATCGAGACTTTGTCGAACGCCTTGAGCCAGAGCAGGCGGCCCACGCCTCGGCATCCGAGCCCTGCCTTGAAGTCACTATCCAAAGTCAGGAATGACTTCATGTTCTCCGAGTTGAAACCTGTGCCATTGTCCTCGACGCTGAATCCGACGATCGGGTTCAATGCCGTGCGACCCGGCCCGGAGGGGCCGAAGTCCAATTCGTCCTGCGGTCCGCGCAAGATTCTGACATGAAGATGTCCTTGCCCGACATCATCGCTGAAACGGTCGTCAATAGCCTGCACCCCGTTGACGATCGCCTCCAGCAGCGGCAGGAGGGCATGACTTTTCGGCAGACTCGTGTTCCGGACCCGACCTGCCAGGGAAGTGGTGAGTGCCAAGGCGTACCTCTCGACGGTTCGATCTTGCAAACTATATCGGCATACAGGGGACACTCGCGAACGAGCAACGCGCATCGGGCTCATTAGCGGAATGCGAGCCCGAATCGCGGAGATATGAGAGCCGCGCTGGTCGCGTTGCTGTGCGACAAGAGCGGGAATATGGGGAGGCCGACCGGTTTCCCCACCGAGACCGGCCGGCCCGAGAGGCTCCCCGATCCGCCCCGAGGCTCAGTCGCGCGGGCAGGGGAGCGGATTTTCAGACGACGCCGATCAACTTGCGGGTCTGAGCTTCTATCCAGTCGCACCACTGGTCGCCGTCCCAGGCGCCGTGCCACACCGGTTCACCGCCGGCGGTGAACCGGCAGACCTCGCTCGGCTCGGCGTTCGGGCTGTCGCGGCAGTCAACGCGGTAGGCGCCCCGTCCGGTGCGGTAGACGAGGAAGTTCGCGGGGCCGCGCCGGAACTCGCCGAGGAAGACCTCATTCATTGCACACCCGGACCTTCCCGGGCGGAGGCGTCTGCCCGTTGTAGAAGACCATGAATGCATGCTCCTTGAATTGGAGCTTCCAGTCCTCGCCCCAGGACCGCCAGCCGTGGCCCCATGTCGCGCGGAGGTTCCAGGCGTTCAGCCCGGAGACGATGAGCACGATGTCGGCCGGGTTCCCATTCGCGTACACCTGGAACGAGTCCGGGGCGTCGGGACCGGAGGCCCGGACGGTGAAGGTCATGCTGCCGTAGGTGAACCGCCCCCGGTCCAACCCGGCCCCATCTTGGTTCGCTGTCTCGCCTCTGCTCATGAGACCGAGCCTATGAGCTGCGACGACACTCACGCCATGATCGACTCTGACGGGCGAGGCATGCTGGACTATGCGGCCGTGAGAACGAGTCGGGCGTCCAGAGCAGACAAAAAGACGCGCCGTGGTGTCCCGTCGGCGCGTCTGAGTCCTGCTGTTGTCGAGGCTATTCGCCCGCCTGCCTGGCGTCCTCGATGAGGACGGAGAGATCCAGCTCCCCGTCCTTGACGCCTTCGACGAACGCCGCCCACTCCTCGGGGGTGTAGATCAGGATCGTCCCCTCCGGGGCGTCGAAGCGGCGCATGGCGACCAGGCCGTCAGCGGCGAACCCGATCTCCAGCTCGCCGGGAGCGCCGTCGTCGGCGTCGGGGTGGACCCAGCGTGCGGCGGCGGCGTCGAACCGGCCTTTGAGCGGGTGCTCGCGGACAGCCATCAGCCGTGGTCTTTCACCCAGGACAGCAGCCCGTTGTAGGAGGCGGGCGTGACGGTGACGATGGGTCGGTCCTCAGGGAGCTTGGAGTCCGAGACCTGCGCGGAATCGCCGTTGAGACGTACCTCGACGCAGCTGTTGTCCTGGTTGGCACCACTCCGGCTTGACTTGCGCCAGGGACCAGTCATGCTCATTGAATGAAATCCTCCAGAGCGATCGAGATTCGTGACGCTTCTTTGAATGCGTCTGCCAAGAACTTACCTCGCGTCGAGTCGGCAGGGACGAAGCCCCCACCGCGTACCGTCTCGACGTTGATCACCGTTTCCTGGCCGTTGTCGTACTCGAATAGATTCAGCTGCCACGGCTGGAGGTCATACCGCCCCGCAGCGAGCGGGATTACTCGCACATCGGCGAAGGGCAACGCTGCGACTTGCTTGAGATCGGCCAGGACAGCTTCACGGTCGTGCCCGAGCCGCCTGGAAAGGGCCTCTTCACCCATGACGATCAGGGCCGGGCGTTCAGAATCGATCCAGCGTTGGCGGCGCTCCATCCGGAACTCCAGGCTTTCGTCCCAGTCGATTTCACCGATGTACGAAAACCTGGTGGTTCGTTCGATCATCCGCGGCTCAGGGTCTTCTCAGAGCAGATGTCGCGCGGAACCTCGCTCTTCTTATAGCCCTTGGGGAGCCGCGGCCGGGGCCGAACTCGCTCGACTTCGAGCTGGCGCCCGAGTTCCTGCAACGGCGGCGGCGCGGGCGGGCCGCCTTCTTCCTCGATGTCCACCATGCCAATGGATTCTAGATTGAGTGATCAACCCATTACAAATACCACCAGGTTGGACGTCCAGTTGCATCGCCCTTCGCTGGATCCACCACGGTCCAATCGGGGGCGACGGCGCTACGAGATTCGATCTAGTCGACCATATCCTCATATAGAGGACATTTACGAACGGGCAACGCGCACCGCACCCCGTTTGCAGCATTCGCGACCGGACAGCCGAGACGCGAGCGCCGAGCCGGTCGCGGTGCCCCGCGACGAAGACGAGAGGATGCGGGCCGACCGATTCCCGCGGCGGTCCGAGGCCCCTGATCAACCTGTGTCGCTCGCGAACCCTCGTCGCATCCGGAGGGCAATGCCGTCGAGCACACCGCGCAGCTTCGAACAACGGGGCTGGGGTCGCTCTATGCCGCGCCCGTGCGGTGTCGGCGGTCGCCGCCGGTACCCTGGGAGCGCATTTCAAGGGGAACGTAGTTGCGCCGTGGCGCGGAGGAGAACAAC
Organism: Glycomyces sp. L485; assembly: GCF_022548875.1. Classification (GTDB taxonomy): domain Bacteria; phylum Actinomycetota; class Actinomycetes; order Mycobacteriales; family Micromonosporaceae; genus Glycomyces. The sequence continues at coordinate 209,919 of NZ_JAKZEW010000002.1, forward strand.
TGCAACATGGCACCGACCACCAAGGAAGCGCAGCGGACAGAGCTGCACAAGACGATTTGGCGCATCGCGAACGACCTGCGCGGCAGCGTCGACGGCTGGGACTTCAAGAGCTACGTACTGGGCATGCTCTTCTACCGTTTCATCTCCGAGAACCTGACGGCGTACATCAACCACGGCGAGCACGAAGCGGGCGATGAATCCTTCGACTACGCGCTGATTCCCGATGAACACGCCGAGTTCGCCCGCGCTGAGGTGGTGGCGGAGAAGGGATTCTTCATCCTGCCGTCGGAGCTGTTCGCCAACGTCCGAAAGGGGGCCGCGCAGAACGAGAACCTGAACGAGACTCTCTCGCAGGTCTTCAAGAACATCGAGGGCTCAGCACTGGGCACCGAGAGCGAGGACGACCTGAAAGGGTTGTTTGACGATCTGGACGTCAACAGCAACAAGCTCGGAGCAACGGTCGCCAAGCGCAACCAGAAGCTTGTGAAGCTCCTCGACGCCATCGGCGATCTGCCGCTGGGGCGCTTCGAGGACAACTCGATCGACCTGTTCGGCGACGCGTACGAGTACCTGATGCAGATGTACGCGGCCAACGCGGGTAAGTCCGGTGGCGAGTACTACACGCCGCAGGAGGTCTCCGAGCTGCTGGCGCACATCACGGTCGTCGGCAAGAAGCAGGTCAACCGGGTCTATGACCCGGCGGTCGGATCGGGCTCGCTGCTGCTGAAGTTCGCCAAGGTGCTCGGCAAGAACAACGTCCGCCAGGGCTTCTACGGTCAGGAGATCAACCTGACCACGTACAACCTCGCGCGGATCAACATGTTCCTGCATGATGTGAACTACTCCGATTTCAGCCTCGCGCACGGTGATACCCTGATCGATCCGCAGCACTGGGATTATGAGCCGTTCGAGGCGATCGTCTCCAACCCGCCGTACTCCATCAGGTGGGAGGGCGACGCGAACCCGCTGCTGATCAATGATGAGCGGTTCGCACCGGCGGGTGTGTTGGCGCCGAAGTCCAAGGCCGACCTGGCCTTCACAATGCACATGCTCAGCTGGCTCGCCGTTGATGGCACGGCCGCCATCGTCGAGTTCCCGGGAGTGATGTATCGAGGGGGAGCGGAAAGGAAGATCCGCAGGTACCTCATCGACAACAACTATGTTGACGCGGTCGTCCAGCTCCCGCCAGATCTCTTCTTCGGCACCACGATCGCCACCTGCATCCTCGTGCTGAAGAAGTCGAAGAAGACCAATGACGTGCTGTTCATCGATGCTTCTGCCGAGTTCAAGCGCATCGGCAACAAGAACAAGCTGCTTGCGGAGCACCAGACGAGGATTCTCAAAGCGTTCACCGCACGCGAGCCGGAGGAGCACTTCGCCGCGCTCGTCAATAACGAGGACATCGCGGCGAACGATTATAACATCGCCGTGTCCAGTTACGTCGAGGCAGAAGACACTCGTGAAGAGGTCGATATCGTCGAGCTGAATGCCGAGATCGCTCGCATCGTGGCCCGCCAAGCGGAGCTGCGCACGTCGATCGACGCGATTGTTCTTGAGCTGGAAGAGGGGGGAAATGCGCCTGTCTAAACTCCTCTCCGATGCCCCTGCAGGGGCAACTATGCAGGTCGATGGCTTCCTCGACGGGCGCGTACTCAAGTGGGGCAAACATAAGAAGGTCAAGGTCGGCAATGTAATCCGCAATTTCCATTGCCGCGCCTGTCGAGCCCATCGAGACTTCAAGTCAGGAGAAGAACTGTCTTGTTTGGGTCTCGGTGACAATCAGATCAGTATCGATGTCACACTGCAATGCGTTGGATGTCGGTCGTCCGTGGAGATCTGGTTTCTCATCGGCAGTAGCGGCGATGTTTCCGGTGTCGCACCGGAGGTGCGTATCGAGCGATACATGGTCAATCTTCGCGACCGAGCCGACCGGGTTGGCAGCCATCGAGGACCGTTCTCGGATCTGGTCAAGCGATCGCAGATTGCATACGAGAACCAGCTTGGTGCCGGATCGATCGTCTATCTTCGTACGATCTTCGAGCGCATCACATTCGAAGTAGCGGAGATCGCCAAAATCGAGACCAAGAAGCCTAACGGAAAGAAGCGCCCATTTTATGATGTACTGAAGGAGGTCAACGAAGCCCGCAAGATCATTCCACAACGTTTCTCGAGTAACGGCTACAAGCTGTTTAGTGAGCTGAGCAAGGTTATTCATGGAGAGTCAAGCGAAGAAGAGGCGCTCCAGAAGTACAAGCCATGTCGCGAGTTGGTACTAGGTGTCGTTAACGAAGTCAATCGAGACAACGAATATGCGCGAGCGATTGAAGAGCTGGGCTGGAACGTCGAGAACCTCAGCGCAATCACAGATGAAGGCATCTCATGAATAATGTAGACGAAATGGTCGAACATCTTTGTCCCGCCGGGGTTGAGCACAGAACGCTTGGGCAAGTCGGAGAATTCATCCGTGGGCACGGGTTGCAGAAGGCAGATTTGCGCAATGACGGTGTTCCGGCAGTGCACTACGGCCAGATCCATACGTTCTATGGGGTGTGGGCGACTGAGACGAAGTCTTTTACCGACGAGGCGATCGCTGCCAAACTTCGCCACGCTAGGCCGGGTGACCTCTTGATCGCGACCACCAGCGAAGACGACAATGCTGTTGCGAAGGCAACCGCTTGGCTGGGCGAGGCGGAGACGGTTCTGAGCGGGGATGCCTACATTTATCGTCACGAGCTTGACCCGAAGTACGTCGCGTATTTTTTCAATTCGACGTCATTCCAAGACCAAAAGCGTCGCTTCATCTCGGGCACAAAGGTCCGTCGTATATCTGGACAGTCGCTTTCGAAAATCCGAATCCCTGTCCCGCCCATGGAAGTGCAGTGGGAAATTGTGGCAATCTTGGATCAGTTCACTCAGCTGGAGGCGGAGCTCAAGGCGGAACTGGAGGCGGAACTGGAGGCTCGAAGGTGCCAGTACGACCATTACCGTCGCAAGATATTCTCCTTCGAATCTCGCAGTGATGTCAAATGGTCGACTTTGGGTGAGATAAGTTCACGAGTATCATCGGGAGGGACACCGCCTACTGGTCGTTCGGACTACTACGGAGGCAATATTCCATGGGTCCGCACGCAAGAGGTCGATTTCGGGTACATTACCACGACTGAGAAGACTATCACTGAAATTGGGCTAAAGAACTCCTCGGCGAAGTGGATCCCAGCGAACAGTGTGATTGTCGCAATGTACGGAGCCACAGCGGCCAAGGTGGCCATAAACTCAATTCCAGTCACAACCAATCAGGCTTGTTGCAACCTTGAGATCAATCCTGCTCAATCTGAGTTCCGCTACGTGTTCCACTGGATTTCTTGTGAGTACGAGAGCTTGAAATCTCTAGGGGAAGGCTCGCAGTCCAACCTGAATGCGAAGAAGGTCAAGAATTACCCAATTCCATTGCCGCCCTTGGAGGAGCAACGACGTATCGTGCGGCTTCTCGATAACTTTGATGCCCTCGTGAACGACTTGAGTATAGGCCTTCCAGCCGAACTTGGCGCCCGTCGCAAGCAGTACGAGCACTACCGGGACAGGCTTTTTACGTTCAAGGAGGCTGCGGCATGAACGAAGTATCATCGCGCAGGTTCGACCCGATCGCTGTCTCCGCCGAGAGCACGGTCATCGCCGAGTACGTCCCGGATCCGAAGCAGGAGACCTCTTACCAGTCGGAGGCGGCTCTGGAGTGGGAGATGATCGGCCTGCTGGAGTCGCAGGCGTACGATTACCTGCCGATCACCTCTGAGGCGCAACTGGTCGCGAACCTGCGAACCCAGCTGGAGGCGCTGAACCACGTGTCGTTCTCAGACGCCGAGTGGGAGACGTTCTTCTCCACCAGGATCGCCGGGCAGAACGAGGGCATCGTCGAGAAGACGATCCGCATCCAGGAGGACCACGTCCAGATCCTGCAGCGTGACGATGGCTCGACGAAGAACATCACGCTGATCGACAAGAAGAACGTCCACAACAACCGCCTGCAGGTCATCAACCAGTACGAGGTCGGCCGGGGCGAGGGCGGCGCGACCTTCGCGAACCGGTACGACGTAACGGTGCTGGTCAACGGTCTGCCGATGGTCCACGTCGAGCTGAAGCGCCGGGGTGTGGACATCCGGGAGGCGTTCAACCAGATCGACCGTTACCAGCGTGACAGCTTCTGGGCGGGCTCCGGTCTGTTCGAGTACGTGCAGGTGTTCGTGATCAGCAATGGCACGCTGACCAAGTACTACTCCAACAGCACCCGCGCGAAGCACCTGAAGGACAACCAGAAAGCCGCCGGAACCGTCAAGGGCAAGAAGTCGGGCAACTCGTTCGAGTTCACGTCGTGGTGGGCAGATGCGCAGAACGAGCCGATCGCGGAGCTGTCGGCTTTCGTCAAGACGTTCTTTGCCAAGCACTCGCTGCTGAACGTGCTGACGAAGTACTGCGTGCTGACGGCCGATCGCGAGCTGCTGGTGATGCGCCCTTACCAGATTGTGGCGACCGAGCGGATCCTGCGGAAGATCGAGTGCTCGACCAACCGCAGGGTGCTCGGCACCGTCGAAGCCGGCGGATACGTCTGGCACACGACCGGATCGGGCAAGACGCTGACATCGTTCAAGGCCGCGCAACTGGCATCGAAGCTGCCCGATGTCGCCAAAGTGCTGTTCGTGGTCGACCGCAAGGACCTCGACTATCAGACGATGCGCGAGTACGACAGGTTCGAGAAGGGCGCCGCCAACTCGAACGCCTCGACGGCGATCCTGAAGAAGCAGCTGGAGGATCCGAACGCGAGCATCATCATCACGACGATCCAGAAACTGTCGGCCTTCGTCAAGGCCAACAAGGGCCACGAGGTGTTCTCCGGCCATGCCGTGATCATCTTCGATGAGTGCCACCGCTCGCAGTTCGGCGACATGCATACCGACATCACGCGGGCGTTCAAGCGGTACAACCTGTTCGGCTTCACCGGCACGCCCATCTTCCCGTCCAACGCGGCGAGCGGCGGGAACCCGCTCCTGAAGACCACCGAGCAGGCGTTCGGCGAGAAGCTGCACACGTACACGATCATGGACGCGATCAGGGACAGGAACGTCCTGCCGTTCCGGATCGACTACATCAACACGATCAAGGTCGACGACCCCGAGGACAAGCAGGTCTCGGCGATCGACCGTGAGCGCGCCCTGCTGGACGGCCGCCGGATTCGTGAGATCACGGCGTACATCTTGGAGCACTTCGACCAGAAGACGAAGCGGCAGACGAGCTACGAGCACTCGGTCGTCTCCAACGTCGCGGAGTCGATCCGGACGAGGCGCCGGGCCGAAGCGCTTCGTGCGAAGAAACGCGTGCGCGGATTCAACGCCCTGTTCGCCACCGCCTCGATCGAGGCGGCGCAACGCTACTACCTGGAGTTCAAGCTCCAGCAGGAAGCGCTCGCGCCCGATCGGCGCCTGAAAGTGGGCATCATCTTCTCGTACGGTGCGAACGAAGCCACCGACGACGGCATCCTCGATGATGAGGCATTCGACACCGATGGGCTCGGCGGCGACGCACGCACGTTCCTGGAGGAGGCGATCCAGGACTACAACGAGATGTTCGGCACCAGCTACGACACCAGTGCGGACAAGTTCCAGAACTACTACAAGGACCTTTCGCTGCGGATGAAGAACCGCGAGATCGATCTGGTCATCGTGGTGAACATGTTCCTGACGGGCTTCGATGCGACCACGCTCAACACGCTGTTCGTGGACAAGAACCTGAGGATGCACGGCCTGATCCAGGCGTACTCGCGCACCAACCGGATTCTCAACTCCGTCAAGCGCCACGGCAACATCGTGGTCTTCCGCGACCTTGAGGAGGAGACGAACGCGGCGCTTGAGCTGTTCGGGAACAAGGATGCCAAAGGCATCGTCATCGTGCCGTCTTACGGCGAGTACTACAGCAAGTATGCCGGGAAGGTCACCGAGCTGCTGCAGACCTTCCCACTGGGCGCCCCGATCCTGGGGGAGGAAGCGCAGAAGGCCTTCATCAACCTTTTCGGCGCTGTGCTGCGGCTGCACAACATTCTGACAGAGTTCGACGACTTCGCCGGCAAGGACCTGTTGACCGAGCGCCAGCACCAGGATTACCGCAGCGTCTACCTCAACCTGTACGCCGAGTTCCGCGCGGATACCGCAGTGGAGAAGGAGCGTATCAACGAGGATGTCGTCTTCGAGATCGAACTGGTCAAGCAGGTCGAGATCAACGTCGACTACATCCTGATGCTCGTCGAGAAGATGCGTGCCGAACGCGGGGACGGCGATGACAAGGAGATCCGCGCCCAGATCTCGCACGCCGTCGACGCGAGTCCGAGCCTGCGCAGTAAGCGCGACCTCGTGGAGGACTTCGTGAACTCGTTGTCTGTGGACGGCGCTGTGGATGATCAGTGGCAGGCGTATGTGGATGCGAAGCGTGATGCGGAGCTCGAGGCGATCATCGACGAGCAGAAGCTCAAGCCTGAGCAGACACGGGAGTTCATCGATGCCGCGTTCCGCGACGGGCAGATCCGAACGACAGGTACGGAGATCACGAGGATCTTGCCTCCCGTGTCTCGTTTCAATCGCGAGGCCGGCCACAGTGAAAAGAAGAAGCGTGTGGTCGAAGCGTTGAGCCAGTTCTTCGATCGGTTCTTCGGGCTGGGTGCTGGAAGGAACTCCTAGCGCCGGACGTTCCCAGCTCAGGACATGACCAAGCTGAGTAGGTGCGCTTCTGCGCGGCGGCGAACCTGAGTGAACAGCTCTACGCCGGGCATCACGGCTTTCACGAGAAGTAGTCGGTTGTGTGTTTCGCCTGGTGAAGCCGTTACATGATGGCGGGTTCGGTCGTTGAGATGTTCGTACACGATGCGTCTTGATGGAGGAAGCCCTTGTCTGGCAAGGGCATGACCGAATCGTTTGGTATCGCGCGGTTTGAGGAGTGTGTCGCCGAGTTGTCTGACCCTCGCGGTGCGCAGGGGCGCTGCTATCCCCTTGCCGTGTTCGTGGCGGTCGCGTTGGCGGGGTTGTTGTGCGGCAGGAACACTCCGGCGCAGTGGGCCAGGTGGGCCGCTGACGCACCGGACGCGGTCGTGCGGGCCCTCGGTGGGATCGGCCTGGAGGTCGGCGGTGCGGCCTGGTGGTCGCTGCCGTCCTACAACCGTCTGATCGAGGTGCTGTCCGGACTTGATCCGGACGAGCTGGCCCGCTTCGCCGCCCGGATCGTCCCCGCGGAGGAAGAGGCGAGCGCGAGCAAGACCCGGCAGGTGCGCATCGACGGCAAGCGTCCGGTGACGGCCGGGCGCGTCACCGGCGACGGTTCGAAACTGATCCTGGTGGGCGCGTTGGGCCCCGACGGCCGCATGGCCGACCAGGTATGCGTCGACGACGGTGACGAGATCGGCGCGCTCCGAGCGGTGTGCGGACGCCTCGATGCCGAGGGAGCGCTGGTGTCCGCGGACGCGTTGCACTGCAACGAGGACACCGCAGCGGCGATCGTGGAGGCGGGGGCTGATTACTGCCTGGCGTTGAAGGGGAACCACCCGAGCCTCTACGCGGCGGCGAAGGCCTTGCCGTGGAGCGAGATCGACAACGCCGTCGAGACTCGCGAGACCGGGCACGGGCGCAGCGAGACCCGCACGGTGAAGATCCTCGCTGTCGGCGGAGCGGTGCGCCTGTCCTTCCCCGGCGTGGCCCAGATCGCCCGGGTCCGCCGCTGGACCCGCGATGAGGCCACCGGCGAGGTCGTCCACCATGTCATATTTTACCCGACCAGCAGGGACGCTACCGCGTTGCGACCGGTCGAGTTCGCCGAGGCCGTCCGGAACCATTGGGGCGTCGAATCGTGGCACTGGGTGAAGGATGTCGTCTTCGACGAGGACCGGTCCACTGCGACGGCCGGAAACCTGACCGCCAACCTTGCCAGCCTCCGAGCCGCTGCCATCGCGATCCTGACCCGTTTGGGCGGCAAGGGCATCACCGCCTGCCGCGATCATATCGGCAGCCATCCTTACACCAAACCGCTAGAAATCCTCGGCATCGCCCACATCAAACAAGAGCTCCAAATGTGCTTATCTCGTGAATGCCGTGGCCGGGCATGGAGACGGCGGCCAGACGGTGAGGAAGGCGCTGGCCGAGGTGCTCGACGGCGCGGTCGCCAAGCTGAAGGACGATCTGGGTGTGACCTCCTCATGCCGGGCCGTGGGCGCCGCGCGTGCCTCCTGGCACAGCCGACGCCCAGTAGTCGGTCAAGACCGATGAGCAAGCGCATCGCCAGGGCACAACTGCTCCGACAGGTCGTGCGAGTCGCCCTCGTACGCGAGGTTGAGCTGGTTCTTCAGGTCGGTGAAGTGATTGTTCACTGGGGGTGGCCTAGAGCATCTTTGAAGCCTGCCGGCGCAGCCTCGTGTGTCGTAGACGTCGCCGTCCTCGCCGCAGTAGCGCTTGAGCACCTCGAACAGGTGGCGTCGAGCGAGAAGACACCGCAGTAGACCGTGTACCGCCACTGCTCACCCCGTTTGGGGTTGCGGCGGCGCAACGGTTCATCGCCCTCCCACGGCAGTGGCTTCCCTTCGACGACGTCGTAGACGTACTGCCTGGGGTTCGGTCTCGGGATGCGCTGCGGTTCAAAGATCTCCACATCGCGTCAGTACCGGATGACGTCGGAGTGGGGGTCGCGAGAGGAAGAGCAGAGGGACATCACCTGCAAGGACCGAAGGAAATGTGACTGTGAGTGTACCGAATGTGAATACCTGGCATAATCTAATGGAGTGGGGAAGTGACATGTTCGCCGCGGGTCATCGAACTTCGGCAAGTGCGGCTTGCGCTCCGATGGTGATGTCCGAAAGCCGACAACTGTCTTCACGGGGTTTACTCGGTTCGTTACTTTCCGTTGCATGGCGAAGAAGAAGTCGACGCTCTACCGCAACTGGGGTTATCTGCTGCTGGCCGGGGCGGTGGTACTGCTGTTCGCGCGCGATATCGGGCCACTGGCCGTCTCGGGGGCGTTCGCGCTGTGCTTCCTGTGGCTGCTGCTTGCGGCGCCGACGTGGTGCGGAGCAAAGAACCGCAGTGAAGGGTACTGCCGCAACAACACCTCCGGGTTGCTCGGCGGTTGCAGGCAGGTCCGCCAGCACAAGTGGCAGCGGTTCCGCGGGTTGGTGCGGTTGGAGCCGTTCCGCACAGTGTGCCGAGGCTGGTTCACCGGCGCACCGCAGCAGATCGCCACCTGCGCACTGGTGGTCTCGGCGATCGGAGTGGTAGCCGGGCTGTTCAAGTAGCGGAGCGGAGTCGGCCCGCTTCGGCCGCCTCGATTCTCGTGCCCGCTCGGACATGTCTATGTCGTCGGGTTCAGGGCGGGACCGTGATTCGGGCGGTGACCTGCATAGACGAGAGCATGTCCGCGCCTCGTGAGTGTGGAGTCTTGGGAAGGTCGTGTGGCGCCTTGATCGTGGTAGGTCAGCCGTAGCCGGGTGCTGAGCGCCTGAATTCTGTCTGAAGTACTGCTCCCGAGCGATGATCAGGATTCCATTCTCAGCCGCGACGAGGTCGGGAAGGCGATAATGCTTGCCTGATCGGTCGATGCGGGAGGTGGGGTTGTTGGGTTCGTGGCGGACACCGGCTGCGAAGGCGGTCAACCTGACCGAGTTGGCTTACCGGTTGACCGATCGGGACCGGGCGATCATCGAGGATCTGGGGCATCTGCGGGTGCTGACCCTGGAGCAGATCGCTCGGGCGCACTTCACGTCGCTGTCTTCGGCCCGAGATCGCCTGACCACCCTGTACGAGCTGGGTGTGGTCGACCGGTTCCGGCCTTCGAATCGGGCCGCTTACCGGTGGGTGCTGGCGTGGAACGGGCTTCGGCTCCATCATGCCGCCGTCGAAGACGCCCGCCTTGCTCTGCCCGAATATCTCCGAGAAGGCGGGGCCAAGCCCCGGCCGCAGCCGAGTCGTCCGGCCGCCGAGGCGCTGATCGCCCGCTTGATCGCCAATCCGATGCGTGCCCACTTGGAGGCGGTCAACGACTTCTACTCCCGCTTTGCCGCCTCCGTCAAGACTCACCCTGAGGTCTAGTTGCTCCGCTGGTACGGAGAGCCTGAGGCCACCGGGCTCATGAAGGCCTCAGTCCTGCGTCCTGACGGTGGCGCCCTTGCTGATGTATCCGGTGAGGAGCGGGTCTTCTGGTTCGAGCACGATACCGGCACCGAGACCCTTGCTGCATTGGCGCAGAAGGCCGCTTGGTACAACGGGGCGACCAGCTGGAACAAGGTGGTCGATCGCGTCGACTGGAGGCAGGCGCTGCTGATCGAGCTGACCAAGCCCGGTCGTGAGGCCAACCTGCATGCCGCGCTCTCCCAGAGCGGGTTCAAGTTCACCATCGCCACGGCCACGACCGGTCGCAGCGCCGACCCGCTCGATGCGATCTGGCAGGTCGCCGGTGATCCACCGGGGCACTTCCGGACGCTTGCTCAATTGCCGTTCGTTCCCAAGGATCGCCGTTAGCCGGTGCAGGGTGACCGCGGTTCCGCTCTGATGCTGCTCCCGATGCTGAGCCCGAGTCGCGGCCCGCTGCTGACCCCGAGTCCTCTGGTACTCAAGGTGGTCGGTGTCTCCGCAGGCAGGGGCCGGAATGGCCGGTCACCCGCCGGTCCGACCTCTTTATATTCGTGCATAGAGGTCTCTCCTCCTCTCCCCGCGCGGCGATATTTTCCGCGGGTGCGATAGTCGGCCATGACAGCCCCCGTAGGGGCTTATCGAGGCGACTTCCTACACCTGTCCTCAGCAGCGGCTTTAACGGTCCGTGTGCGGCGACAGGCGGCCGTGCATGGCCGCTACCGAGGTGCGCGTGCCGAGAACAGGGGGAGGCGATCGTAAGGACGGCTCTGCGCGGGCTTAGCGGACCGCCCCCGGTAATCGCGCTGCGGAAGTGGAAATCGAGGGGTAGTCGCCGATGGTGGGAGACGAGAACGTCTCGACTCGGAAAGCGCACCGAGTATCCGACCGTCGCGACAGAGGGTGGGCCCACCCTGCGGTCACCTGGCTGCCCTCAGCCCCGGTTACCTTCACGAACAGGCATGGACGGTGATATAACTCCCGAACCTCGGCTGGTTACCCACCCTGGTTGCTGAGCTGAGGGTGGGCGTAGGTAACCGGGAGGGTGCGCGCACCCTCCTAGTCTGAGCGCGCGCAGTAACCGCTGGGCACAAAAAACTGTATCGAAATATTGACTCACGGTGATGCTGCGAGTATAATTTATGGCTGCCTGGATCGCTCGATGCTCGGTGGGACGCCCGCCTTGCCGTATATCTTCTCATCACCCGACGCTGAGCTGCCTGCTCTGGGCAACTCTTCTGGCGTCACCGCAGCTGCTCCACTGCCGAACCCGCGGCCGACTCCGCCTGGCTTGATGGGCCGCCGGAGCGGAGCTACCTTCACATGCCACGTCCTCGTCGGCGCCTGTACGGGCCGGTAGTCGCGATGACTGGCCGGGACCACTCGATCCGGGTCACCGGGGAACGGCGGCGGCACATCGACACCCGCCGCCTGGCCAAAGCGCTGGTGCGCATCGCCATCCGTGACCGCGAGCCCGAAAACCACGGGCGTGAGCCGCAGGGCGTGATCGACCGCGACAGTGAACCGGGTACGGAGGGGCAGCGATGAGAGGACCGAACAGCAAGGCGAGCAGCGGCGCTTGGCACGCGGGGAGGGCGGTGCTGTATCTGCGGGTCTCCGACCCCAAGCAGGTCAACACCGACTACGACCCCGAGGGCAACTCGATCCCCGCCCAGCGCAAGGCCTGCGCTGCCCTGGCGGCCGATCTGGGGCTGACTGTGGTCGACGAGTACGTCGAGCCGGGCCGCTCGGCTAAGGCCATCGACCGCCGACCGGCCTTCGGCGCGATGATGGAACGCGTCCGCACCCGCGGCGACGTCGACGTCATCCTCATCTACATGCGCAGCCGGATCTTCCGCAACGCAACCGACGCCGCACTGACCCGCCGGGAGCTGAAAGGGCTGGGAGTATCGCTCCTGTCGGTCAAGGATCCGACCGCCGAGACCATCTCCGGGGAGATGCTCGCCGGCATCCTCGACGTGGTCAACGAGTTTCAGTCGAAGGCCGCCGGAGACGACATCGCCTACAAGATGGAGGCCATGGCCCAGCGCGGCGGGACGCCGAACCGCACCAGACTGGGCTACCTCAACTCGGTCGAGACCATCGAAGGACGGTCCGTGCGCACCGTCGTGCCCGACCCGGAGCGAGCGCCGCTGGTGCGGATGCTGTTCGAGCGGTACGCGACGGGGCAATACACCTTCGCGCAGCTGCGCGAGGCCGCCACCACCGCCGGACTGCGCACCCGACCGACCAAGCGTTATCCTGCCGGGACACCCGTCTCGATGCACACCCTGGGCCGGATCCTGCGGGACCGCTACTACCTCGGCAAGGTTCCCTATAAAGGACGCGAGTACGACGGGCGGCACGAGCCGTTGGTGACCGCCGAGCTGTTCAACCGGGTCCAAGAGGTGCTCTACCAGCAGCGCCAGGCGGGGGTGCGCGAGCGCAAATGGGACCACTTCCTCAAAGGTCTGGTCCGCTGCCCCCGCTGCAAGCAGCGCCTGACCATCGAGCGGGGAAAGTCCAAGACCGGGCGGTTCTACTTCTACTACCTGTGCCTGGGTCGCGCCCACGGCGAATGCGACCTGCCCAGGCTCCCGGTGACCGCCGTCGAGGACCACGTCGCGGTCCACTGGGCCACCATCGCCCTCACTTCGGCCGAGGCTGATGAGGTCCGGTCCCATCTGGCCGCCGTGCTCGAAGCCGAGGAACGCACCTCCAAGGCCATGCGCGACCAGCTGACACGCGAGCGAGGCCGCCTCGAAGCGCAGGAGGACCAGTACGTGGAGCTGGTCGGGCACCCGGACTGGCCCGCCGACAAACTCACCGCCAAGATCCGCGACCTGCGACTCAAGAAGACCGCCATCGACGAACAACTCGACCGATCCGACGCCGCCGAGCTGGTCCAGGCCCGCGAGACGGTCGAGATACTCCTGGAGTTCCTCGCCGACCCGAAGGCGGTCTACCGGCGCGTGGCCGATGCCGACAGGAAGGTCCTCAACCAGATCTGCTTCGCCGGGCTCTACCTCGACCGCGGCACCCACGGCCCGCGCATCGAACGGAGCGAGCACGGCTCCGTCGTCGAACCGCTGCTGAAGCTGGCCAGGCCCCGGAAAGCCAGAAGCGGCGCCGCTCCGGAGAACAACGCCGCCACTGAAAACGGTTTTCAAAAACCCATGGGTTCAAACAATGAACCCTACGTGCGCGAGGTGGGAGTTGAACCCACACGTCCTTTCGGACACTGGCACCTGAAGCCAGCGCGTCTGCCATTCCGCCACTCGCGCTCGCGAGCGGCGGAATCTGAAGCACAGGTGCCACTCGCGTGAGTGTGTCGGCGAAGCCGACGCGACGATACTACCCTGCCCGGTCTCCAGACAGCGACAGGGTATTGCCCTCGCTGAGCGCTGCGCCACTCACAGCAGCGTGCGGAGCCTGCCGACCGGCATGCCGCCGCCGTAGACCTCGGGCCACACCAGTTCTTCGATCATGGTCTGGGCCTCTTCGGGGAACGTGTACCCGGCCATGGTCTGAAGCGCCCGCAACGCCACCGGCATCGAGGCCCGGCCCGCGCCGTCGTCGATCTTCACCGCGACCGCGCCCACGCCTGGGACGGCCACCGCGTGCAGTCCTTCGGCCCCGACCTTTGCGAGCAGCCCCGGTACGGCCAGCATCGAACGCGAGTCCGAGCCCTCCGTGCCGTCGACCAGCCGCGGGTGGGCGCGCATCGCGTCCGCCACCGTCCGCTCCATTGTCCCGGCCTTGGCCGCGACCAGGCGTGCGTACGCCACGGCCAGCCCTCTCAGGGGCACGGCCAGCACGGGTGCGCCGCAGCCGTCGACGCCGGTCGCCGCGACCGGCTCGCCGCACATCTCCTCGACGGTCGCCGAGATCTGCTCCTGCAGCGGGTGCAGTGGCTCCCGGTACGTCGCGGGGTCCCAGTCGTTCGCGGCGCACGTCGCGAGCATCGCCGAGTGCTTGCCCGAGCAGCTCATGTACACCCGGCGCGCGCCCCCGCCCATTGCGATGACCGCGCGCCGCGAGGCCGGGTCGCCGGGCAGGTCGGGCGGGCACTGGAGCTGGTCCTCGCCCAGGCCGGCGTGCCTGAGCACTGAGTCGACCTGCGCGATGTGCATCGGCTCGCCCTTGTGGCTGGCCGAGGCGATCGCGAGGTCGGCGTCCGTGTCGGGCTTCCATCCGGCGCGCATCATCGCGAGCGCCTGGAGCGGCTTGGCCGAGGAGCGCGCGAACACCGGCGCGGTGACGTCGCCGATGGAGGCGAGCACCCGCCCGTCGGGATCGGTCACGGCCACGGAGCCCCGGTGGAAGCTCTCGGCGAAGCCGGATCGGACGAGTTCTGCGACGGGTTCGCCGCCGCGGTAGGCAGAAGTCATACCGCGGAGACTAACGCCGGATTCACTGGTGCGCTGCCTGATCTCCCACGATGAGACGCGCATCCGCCTCTGCGGCAACGTTTCGCCTGAGCATCGCGAGGGCGATCTGGCCCTCCTCGAAGTGCTGGGCGGCTGTGCCGATGAAGCCGACCTCCTTGCCGTCCGAAGTCACCGGGGTCCCGGTCGCGGGAGGGTGCTCGTCGGTGCCGTCCAAGTGGAGCCGGACCAGTCGCCGCGGCGGCTGCCCCAGGTGGTGGACCTTCGCGACCGTCTCCTGGCCGCGGTAGCAGCCCTTGTCGAGATGGATTGCGGCGGTGAGCCAGTACGGCACCTCGTGGGGGACGGTGCGCTCGTCGGTGTCGACGCCGAATCGCGGCCATGCGGCCGCGACGCGCAGCGCGTCGAACGCCCACGAGCCGGCCACGGCGGCGTCCGGGTCCTCTTCTCGGATGGCGGCGATCTCGTCGCGCCGGACGAGCCGGTCGAAGGTGCCGGTCGTGAGCGTGTCGGTGCGGCGGACCCATCCGCCGCCCCCGACGGCCTTGCCGGGGTAGACGGCCGTCGGGACCGCCTGGAGGTCCTTGGCGGCGAACTTGGCCATCGGCACCGGCTGCTTCACCGGACCGTCGCCTTCGCTCTCTGCCGCGGTGTAGGTGAACAGCGCCCACGCCCCGGAGGCGTCGCGGATGTCGACCTCGGTGCGGAACTTCATGAGCTCCAAGAACTTGAGCAGTCCTTCACCGTCGCCGGGCTCAGTGTCGAGCCAGACGGTCTCGCCGTCGTCGAAGACGTTCGCGTGATGCTCGACCCGCCCGGTCGGCGACAGGAACAGCGTCTCGGTGCCCTCGTTCGGGCGCAGGCTCGTCAGGTGCTGGGTCGACAGGGAGTGCAGCCATTCGAGGCGCGCCGCCCCGGTGACGGCTATGACTTCGCGGTCGGAGCGGTCGAAGACCGCTCCGCGCTCGGCCGCCGCCCGCTGCTCGGTGAGCGGGCCGCCGTAGTGCCAGGCGACCCTTCCGCCTTCGTTCGCGACCGCTCCGGGCAGATCCAGCAGGGGGGACGCGGCTATGTCGGTCATCGCTTCTCCAAGCATTCGGCGCAGGTTCCGAACACGGCGACGTGGCCGACGTCGAGGACGAATCCGGTCCGGTCGGCCACCTCCTTGCGCGCGTCCGCGAACACCGCTGGTTCGACTTCGGTGATCCGCCCGCACCGGTGGCACACCAGATGGGCGTGCCCCCGGTCGCCGGCGAGGTGGTAGGTGGGGGCGCCGTGGGAGAGGTGGGTGTGGGAGACGAGCTGGAGCTCTTCGAGGAGGTCCAGCGTGCGGTAGACGGTGGTGATGTTCACGCCTTCGACGCGGTCTCTGATGCGTTCGTGGATCTGTTCTGGCGTGGCGTGTCCGAGCTCGCGCACCGCTTCGAGCACGAGCTGGCGCTGCGCGGTCATGCGCATGCCTTTGGAGCGCAGCACCGCCGCCAGTTGCGTCTGTGACTCGGCTTCGGTGGGCATGTCTGCATCGTACTTCCCATCGGGAGCAGAATGACCTCATGGCAACAGTGACTGCGGTACTGCATCGAGGCGTCGTCGACTCCGACGAGCCGATCCTGTGCGCCGACGACCTCGGGGTGCTCCGGGGCGACGGCGTGTTCGAGACGATCAACGTGCGCCAGGGGAAGGCGTTCCTCCTCGACGAGCACCTGGCTCGCATGGCGAACTCGGCCCTGCGCATGGAGTTCGAGCTGCCCGACCGGGCCGAGATGGCCGAGCTCGCCGAGCAGGCGCTGGCGGCGTGGCGCGAGCGCGGGACCGGCGAGGCCGCGCTGCGCCTGGTCGCCACGCGCGGGCGAGAGCACGGCGGGCCGCTGACGGTGTTCGCGACTATCGACCCTGTTCCGAGAGCGCGGATCCTGCCCAGGCGCGACGGCCTGCGGCTCGTGACGGCCTCGTTGGGCGTGGATGCCGATGCGCGGGGGAGGGCCCCGTGGCTTCTAGGCGGGGTGAAGGCCTTGTCGTACGCCTCGATGATGTCGGTCTTGCGCTGGGCGAAGTCGCAGGGAGCGGACGATGCCCTGTGGGTCTCGGCGGACGGCTACGCACTGGAGGGTCCGACGTCGTCGCTGGTGTGGCTCGACGGGGACACGCTCTGCACGACGCCTGTGTCGACGGGGATCCTGCCGGGGACGACGAGCGCGTTCCTGCTGGGCAACGCCGAGCGGATCGGTCTGCGGACGGCCGAGCGGCTGATCGCGGTCGAGGACCTGGTGAAGGCGGAGGGGATCTGGCTGACCTCGTCGGTCCGAGGTGTGGCGTTTATCACTTCTATTGACGATCAGAGTGTCGCTCAGCGACCTGACATCACTGCTGAGCTGGAAAAACTCGCGGGATTCGAGGTGCCTTCGTAACGGTTTCGCATCGTTTCCCAGGCTTCTCTCAGCCTCGCCACAGGCCACGCTCAGAGACGGTCCTCATAGTAATAATCGTTCCGGTCACGCCGACAAGCCGAACAGAGGGACATGGGCAGTCTTCTGGGAGGCACGGAACAATCCGGGGGCACATAACCGGTCAGGGCAATCGGGCACAGCTCGACCGGTGCCAATGAAAAGTGGAGCTCCTCCACTTTATCGGGGCCGCAGCGAATGGGCAAGCGCTGCGGCCCCATTAACGTGTCACAGGGCCGACACGAATCGGCATCCCGGCGACCGAAGCCGCAGCCGGGCCGCTCTCTTGGCGACGACCGGTGCCGCGAGTCTCAGCCGGCGAGGACCTTGCCGGGGTTGAGAATCCCCAGTGGATCGAGCGCGTGCTTGATGCGGCGCTGCACGGCCAGGTTCACCGGGTCCACTTCCCGCTCCAGCCAATCACGCTTGAGCAGTCCCACCCCGTGCTCGCCGGTGATGGTCCCGCCCATCGCCAGCGCCATCTCCAGGATCTCGTCGAACGCCGCCCTCCCGGCCGCCACCGACGCCTCGTCCTCGGGGTGGACCACGATGTTCGGGTGCAGGTTGCCGTCGCCGGCGTGGGCGATCACGCCGATCACCACGCCGTGTCGCTCCGCCGAGGCCGCGACGCCGTCGAGTGCCTCGGCCAGGCGCGAGCGCGGGACGGCCACGTCGTCCACCAGGACCGTGCCCATCCGCTCCATGGCGTGGTAGGCGGAGCGGCGCGACTCCAGCAGCGCGTCGGCCTCGGCCGCGTCGGTCGCCCGGTAGACCTCGGCGGCGCCGGCGTCCTCGCAGAGCCGCTCGATCTCGGCCAGTTCGGCGACGGGATCGGTGTCGGCCGCGACCAGCAGCAGCGCTGCGGCGTCGACCGGCAGGCCCATGGGCCGCAGGTCTTCGAGGGCTCGCAGGTGGACGTTGTCGATGAGTTCGAGCAGGCTCGGCTGGGCGCCGGAGGACATGATCGCGGTGACCGCGCGCCCGGCAGCGGCGGTGGTGTCGAAGACCGCGGCGAGGGTGAGCCGGTCGGCCGGGATCGGCGAGAGCTTCAAGGTCGCCTCTGTGATGACTCCGAGCGTGCCTTCCGAACCGCAGAACAGCCTGGCGAGGTCGTAGCCGGCCACGCCCTTCGCCGTGCGGCGCCCGCAGCGCATGACCTCCCCGGAGGCGAGCACGACTTCGAGGCCGAGGACGTACTCGGCGGTGACGCCGTACTTGACGCAGCACATGCCGCCGGCGGCGGTGGCGATGTTGCCGCCGATGGTCGAGGTCTCCCACGAGCCCGGGTCGGGCGCGTAGCGCAGCCGGTACTCGGCGGCGGCCTTGGAGATCGCGGCGTTGCGGACGCCCGGCTGGCATACCGCGGTGCGGTCGACCGGGTCGAGCGAGACGATCGCGTCCATTCCGGAGACGTCGAGGAGGATCGCGCCGTCGACGGCGGTGGCCGAGCCGGCCAGGCCGGTGCGCGCCCCCTGCGGCACCACGGGCACCCGCAGTTCGCTGGCCAGTCGCAGGACCGCGGACACCTCCTCGGTCGAGCGGGCCCGGACCAGCGCGGCGGCGCGACCGGGTTCGACGAGGCGAGCGTGGTCGACAGAGTGAGCGGCGATGATGTCGCCGTCGAAGACGGCGGTGACGCCCGCGTCGGTGAGCGCGGAATGCAGATCAGTCATTGAAAATCCTATATCCTATAGGATATATAGTATAGGGTGTGGCGGTCGGTCGGGCTTTCGCTTCCCAAGCCTAGGCGTAGGGATCGGTGTCGACGACGTCACGGGCGATCTGGGCGAGCGCTTCGGCGAGTGCGATGCCCTCCTCCTCGGAGGCCGAGCCGCCGGTGAGGATCGACATCATGATCGGCTCCTCGGAGTCGCCGCCGATCACACCGATCGAATTCACGACCCATTCGCCGCCGAGATCGTTGCGGGTGTCCCAGCCGTTCTTCATCCACACGGTCTCGCCGTCCTCGGCCGCGGAGCTGACGCCCCACTGCTGGAAGTCGGCCAGGTCTCCCATGAGCGAGCGCGCCAGCTCGGCCTGGTCCGCGTTGAGCACGCCTTCGTACAGCACGCCTTCGAGCAGGGTGAGCTGGTCGGACGCCGTGGTCTGCGTCAGTCCCCACCGCTCGCCCTGGCCGGGCTCGGTGCCGTCGAGGCCGAAGACCTCGTGCGCCTCGCGCATGGTCGCGTGACCGTCGAGGAGCCCGAAAAGGATGTCGTTGGTGGCGTCGTTGTCCGACTTCTTGATCATCTTCGCGGCGTCGCCGACGGCCCAGCCGGGGATCTCCTCGACCGATTCGTATTCGAGCAGGAGCATCCCCAGGATCTCGACCTTCACGATCGAGGCCGTGTCGTGCTGCTCGGCGCCGCTGTAGTCCAGATCGAATTCGCCGTCGCTGACGGCGACCGACGCGTAGAGGTTCTCGTCGTCGAGCTCGGCCAGGTGGGCGTCGACGGCCTCGGCCAGCATTCCCTGGAGCTTCGCCTCGGCCGCCGCGTGCTGCTCGGCCGGGTCGGGCTGGAGCTCGGAATCGCTCAGGGTCGTCTCATCGATCTGGGAACCGGGCAGTTGCTCGTCGGAGGAGCCCCCGAGGCCGGCGTCCTCTGCGCTGAAATCGCCTACGTAGATGGTGGCGGCCACGGCCACGGCGAGAGCCGGTACGGCGAGATAGGGCCAGAGCCGGCGCGAAGTGTTCGGCTTCGAGGTCACTTGGGGTACCTGACGGTAAGGCTGGGGTAGCACTGCTACGGGACTCCGGCCCACGCTAGAGCAGCCGCCCATCAGATGACAAGCCGGATAGAACGCAATAAAGTAACACTTGCATAACGTTGCGCCGGTAGAGGTCCAGGTCACGATCCTGAAATGGGCCGTGAGGCACTGACCTGAGCGATCGAAGTGGAACCTGGGGAGGAAAGACCACAAGCGACTACTCGAACTCAGTGCCTCACGGAGACTCCACCGTGTGACGTCCCGGGCCGGGCAGAGCCCGACCCGAGTCGATCGCCCGCTTCGGTCATCGAACCGGCGCCGACGCGGGCGGCTTGCGGGGCGATCAAGCCGTCGCCCGTTGCTTGAGGATGGCGCGCATCACCGCCGCGCTCACACCCACGAGGCAGACGATCGCGACGAGCGCGAGCAGCCCGCTCGCCCCGTCGGAGACCGCCTCGGGGTCGACCGCCACCACCTCGTCGCTGCCGGCGGGGCTGAACTCCGAGTCGTCCCAGCCCCCGTCGTTGTCCGAGCCGAAGGAGTTCACTTCCTCCTCCTCGGCCTCGGTTTCGGCGGCCTCGGCGTCGGTCGACTCGGCCTCGGCGGTGTCGTCCTCGCCACGGGAGCCCGCACCGGCACCCTGCCAAGAGGAGCCACTGAAGTCGGTGGAACCACTGGAACCGGTGGAACCGCTGGAGCCGGTGGAGCCCTCGTCGGTCTCGGAGGCGTCGGACCGCGTGTCCGGGTCTCCGCCCGAATCCGATCCGGAGTCCGAACCCGCCGACGGCAGCTGCCCGGTGCCGGAACCGGAGTCGTCCGGCGAGTCCTTCGCCTCGGAAGCCGGCGCTTCCACCACGTCGACCTGCGCGAAGTCATACTGCGCGAACAGGCCGTGGCAGTCGGGCACCATCGCGACCTCGGCGGACTGATTCATGACGAACACCTGGGTCGAGCCCGCGCCGATTTCGTAGGCCTCGGTGCCGACGTGCAGTTCGGCGCCCGTGCCGAGCTCGTTCGTGTAGCGCACCTGCGAGCCCTCCGTCACGGTGACCTCAGAGACGTCGGGTCTGGAGGTGGCCGAGAGCAGGTCGAGCGCGCCGCAGTTTCCGCTGAAGACGATCGTGTCGCCGCCCGAGGCCTCCGGCTCATCGGCCATCGCGATGCTCATGCCCGCCGCGCCGCCCACCGCGAGCATCGAGGCCGCCGAGAGCGCCGCCAGCCGCGACTTGCGCCGCTGCGCGCGGCGCTCCATCGCCGCCCGCACGCCCGGCGGGACGCGCCGGTCGCGCACCGGATAGGGCAGGGGCGGACGCGTTTCGGCTCGTGAGGGCGCCCCGAGCTTCGTGGTGTGTCTTCCCATGCCTGTGACTCTCCAACTGCGATTCCGTTTGCGAACTGGTCTAGTGGGGTTGCCCCGAATCAGGTCTCAACCTCGTTCAACGAGCGAGCAGCGGATAGGTGACGGCTCATGGCCTCCGAATCGGGCCGGTCCGTAGGATGTGGCATGACACGACTACCCGAGGCGGCGAGAACCCTCTCCCATGGCGATCACCGACACGACACCTGAAGCAGAGGACGGGCCCGAGCGCGGAACGGAGTCCGAGACGGAGTCCGACGTGCCCGAACGCGCCGAGGAGGACCGCTGGCGGCGCTTCGCCGAGAACGACGGCGCCGAGGACGAGGCCACCGAACACCACCGCGTCGGCAAACTGCGGCGCATCGCCCGCCTCGGCCGCCGCGCCGCCACAAGCGAATGGACTCTCGCCGCGCTCGCCGGCGCCCTCCTCTCGGTCGCCATGACCTGGCCGCTCGCCCGCGACGTCCACAAGGTCATCCCCCACGACACCGGCGACCCCCTCCTGCTGACCTACATCCTCGGCTGGGTCGGGCACTCCCTGCGCGAGAACCCGGCAGACATCTGGGACACCAACAGCTTCTGGCCGACCACCGACTCCTACCTGTTCACCGACACGCTCCTCGGCTACGCGCCCGCCGCACTCCTGGCCACCGACACGACCAGTGCGCTCATCGTCTACAACGTCCTCTACATGGGAACGTTCGCGCTCGCCTTCCTCGGCGCGTACGCCCTGCTGCGCCAGCTCGGCGCGCGCGCCGCCGGCTCGGCCGTCGCCGCGGCCGCATTCGCATACGCCCCCTGGAAGCTCGGTCAGGCCGGCCACCTCCAGGTCCTTTCGTGCGGCGGAATCGTCCTCGCTTTGGCGATGCTCGCCCGCGGCCACGGCTGGTCCCTCAGGGGCGGCTTCAAACCGGAACGGCAGCGACCCGGCTGGATCCTCGCCGGATGGCTGGTCGCACTGTGGCAGTTCAGCATCGGCGCCGGACTCGGTGTCCCGTTCGTGTACCTGCTGCTCGCGATCGGCGTCGTAGTCGGCTGCTTCTGGCTGGTCAAGCGCCCGAAACTGCGCTGGCAGACGTTCGCGGCCAACGGACTGGGCGGCGTCGTCTTCAGCCTCGGGGTGCTGTGGATCGCCGACAAGCACGCGGTCGTGGCGCGCGCCTATCCCGAGGCGGCGCGGGACTACGAGTACATCGGCTGGTTCAGTCCGACGTGGCAGAGCTTCATCATCGCCCCGGAGGAATCGCGGCTGTGGGGCGCGGCGCACGAGGCGGCGCGCGCAGACCTGACGTGGCCGCCGGAACAGGCCCTGCTGGTCGGGTTCACGCTGCTGTCGCTCGCGCTGGCGGGCCTGCTGTGGTCCTCGTGGAGTCGCTGGCAGCGGTTCTGGCTGGCGCTGGGAGTGTTCGTCACCATGGCGCTGGCGATGGGCCCGAACTTCCTCGACGACGGCGCGTGGGCGTGGAAGCCGCTGTACGACTACGTTCCGGGGTTCGACGCGATCCGCACGCCGGGCAGGACCGTCCTCTACATGACGTTGCTCCTGGCGGTCCTCGCGGCCGGTACCTTGACGCGGATCGCGGACGCGGCGGACTCGGTGGCGCACGAGGCCCGGGTGGACCGGCGGCTGACGGTGCGCGCGCCGAGGGCGGTCCACGCCCTGCTGGTCCTGCCGATCGCGCTGGTACTGCTGGAGGGCTTGACGGTCGCCGAGAACCGGGAGCCGGAACAGGCACCGGTCGACATGTCCGCGTTGGACGGACCGGCGCTGTTCCTGCCCTCGGACGGGCGGGACACGCGGGTGCAGTACTGGAGCGTCGACGGCTTCCCGGAGACGGCCAACGGGATCGCGGCGTTCACGCCCGACGAGCAGGCGGGGATCCGGCAGATGTCGGAGTCGTTCCCGAGCCCGGACTCGATCGAGGCGCTCCGGGAGGCCGGCATCGAGACTGTCGTGGTGATCCCGTCGTGGCTGCCGGGCAGCGCGTGGGACGGCCTGGACCACGAGACCGACCCGTTCGGCGTCGAGGTGGAACGCACCGAGCGCGCGGTCGTCTACGACATAGGGGACCCCGAGGCCCACTGAGCGGGCGCTTCAGGCGGGGCCGACCGGGGTGAAGAACGCCAGGGCCCCGATCGCGTCCAGCTGCGGCGGCGAGTGGAGCGGGGACGCCACCACGTCGAAGGTGCGCCGCACGCCCCTGAGCTCGAGGCGCATGAGGCTGCGTTCCAGCGCGTCGGTCTGGAGGGTCTGGATCGGCGCGAGCCGCGCCAGCTCGGCGTCGTGCAGCGGCTCGGCCCCGGCGGTGAAATCGAGGAAGCGCAGGCCCGAGCCGAGGAAGCGCGGCCGAGTGTGGTCGACGTCGACCGGCAGCCCGAGCATGTCGCTGCCCGCCTGCGAGATCGCGATGATCCGCGTCTCCGCCGACAACAGCAGGCACGCGTCGGTGCTAGCGCATACCGCGGCGCGCCACGGGACCAAGCCTGGATGTAGGTGTCTGCCATCGGTGCCGGGTGCCGTTGCGCGAAGCGGGATGACCAATTCGAGTTGCGTCATGGGTATCCCGGGGGTAGTCGTCACGCTCAGTCGATTCACGTTAACAGAGAAAAGTTGATCTTCGGTGCCAGTGCCTCTATTGTCTGGATCATGAGTTCGAGCGAGCATTCGTCGTACGGGGTCGATTCGGAAGTGGGTCGCCTGCGCAGCGTCATGCTGCACCGTCCCGGCGGGGAGCTCCGCCGCCTCACTCCGCGCAACAACGGCGCGCTGCTGTTCGACGGCATCCCGTGGGTCGAGCGCGCCCAAGCCGAGCACGACAGGTTCGCCCGGACCCTCCTCGACCACGGCGTCGAGGTCCTCTACGTCGGGGCGCTGCTCACCGAGTGCCTCTACCTGTCCGAGGCCCGCGAGGAGGTCATCGCCTCGGTCTCGGCCGATCCGCGCCTGGGCCAGATCCTCGGCGGCGAGCTGCGGGCCTACCTGTCCGACCTCGACCCCGACCGGCTCGCCTCGGTCCTCATCGAGGGGCTCACCAAGGAGGAGTTCGGCGACTCGCACAGCCTGCGCCACAGGCTCATGCGCGGCACGGACTTCGTCATCGACCCGCTGCCGAACATGATGTTCACCAGGGACTCCTCGGTGTGGATCGGCGACGCGGTGGCCGTGACCAGCCTCGCGATGCCCGCCCGGCGCCGCGAGACGGCGCTGACCGGCGCCGTCTACCGCCACCACCAGCGCTTCGCCGACGTCCCCAAGATCTACGATCCGTCGCTGGAGCACCTCGAAGGCGGCGACGTCCTCGCCTTGGCGCCCGGCGTGCTCGCCGTCGGTGTCGGCGAGCGCACCACCCCGGCCGGCGCGGAGCGCCTGGCCCGCCGCGTCTTCGAGCGCGGCACCGTCCACACCGTCCTCGTGGTCCCGATCGCGCAGCGCCGTGCCACGATGCACCTCGACACGCTCTGCACGATGGTGGACGCCGAACGCATCGTCATGTACGCGCCCGCCGAGCGGCGCCTGGAGGCTTACACGCTGCGCCCGGACGGGGACGACCTCGCGATCGAGGGGCCGCGCCGCTTCATCGAGGCCGCGGCCGAGGCGATCGGCGTCGAAGCCGTCGAGATCATCCACACCGGAGAGCGCGACGTGGTCACGGCCGAACGCGAGCAGTGGGACGACGGCAACAACACCCTCGCCCTGTCCCCGGGCGTCGCGGTCGCTTACGAGCGCAACGCGGTCACCAACGCGAGGTTGGAGCGGGCCGGGATCAAGACCATGACGATCCCGGGCTCAGAGCTCGGATCGGGGCGCGGCGGGCCCCGCTGCATGTCCTGCCCGATCGAGCGCGACCGGATGTAGAGCCGACCCGGCACGTCCCGACGCCGGGTCGCGCCTCGCCGATCTCCTCGCGGCGCAACACGAATGCCTTGACAAGCGCTGCCTGGTAAATCTGATGCGAACTCAGAATTGTGTACCCATAAGAGAGGGTTTCGCATGTTAGCATCTGCGCGGGGTCCCTTCCTCTTACTCTTCCCCGGCACGCAGGGGGCGCGAGCGCTGAGCCGATCGTCCGGAGGGGAGCAACCGCGGGTTGCGCCGGCTCGGTCATCGGTCGCGGCTCCCCGCGCCGCCGGAGGCGCTCTGGGCCAACGCCGCTCCAAGATGCCGGTGCGAGCCGGCCGAAGAGGGTGCCTCTGCGTCGACAGCGACCCGCGACGACTCGTCCGGCCCATTGCGCCGACATTGTTCCCCGGACGAACACATCGATTGATACGGAAAGCGATCAGGTAGGGCACATGGAGAACTTCGATGAACGAATCGAGAAGACCGTCAACCGGGCGGAGACGGCGGCGGTCATTCTGACCGTCCTGGCGGCCCTGACGCTGGTGGTCGGGATCGGCGGCGGAGTCGTCAACGGCACCTTCGGACTGGGGATCGGCGGGTTCGGAGCCGCCGCGCTGCTCTACGGCCTCGCGAAGTTGATCAACGTGCAGGCGACTCTGCTGGTGGAGACTTGGCGGCAGGGCCGCGAGGCGCGGAGCGCGCGCACGAGCGCTTGACGATTCGAGACTGTGAAGGTCCCGCCGGTGCGCGAAAACCCGAGTCGACCGAGGCGCCCTGCGGATGCGGCCTCGGTCTCGGCTCAGATGTTCGCGGCGATATCGCGGCGGAAGTAGCCGCCTTCGAGCTTGACGCCTTCGGCGAGGACGTAGGCCTCCTGGCGGGCCTGCGCCACCGAGGCGCCCGTCCCCACGCAGTCGAGCACGCGCCCGCCGGTGGCGATGAGCTGCCCTGACGCGTCGCGAGCGGTGCCCGCGTGGAGCACCCCGGCCTCGTCGGCGCCGTACAGGGGCCGGCCGGCGACGGTCTTCTCCGGGTAGCCCTCATTGGCGATCACGACGCACACGGCTGCGCCCTCCTTCCACCACAGCGGGCCGAAGTCGGCCAGAGTGCCTGTGGCGGCGGCGTGCAGCAGCCCGCCCAGCGGCGTCTCCAGCAGCGCGAGGATCGGCTGGATCTCCGGGTCCCCGAAGCGGGCGTTGAACTCGACGACCTTCAGGCCCTTCGAGGTCAGCGCCAGGCCGCAGTACAGGGTCCCGATGAACGGGGTGCCGCGTCCGGCGAGCTCGGCGAGCGTCGGCTCGGCGACCCTCGCCATGATCTCCTCGACCAGGTCGTCCGGCGCCCACGGCAGCGGCGTGTAGGCGCCCATGCCGCCGGTGTTCGGGCCGGTCCCACCCTCGCCGATGCGCTTGAAGTCCTGCGCCGGCAGCATCGGGCGGGCCGTCGTGCCGTCGGCGACGACGAACAGCGAGACCTCGGGCCCGTCGAGGTACTCCTCGATGACCACGCGCTCGCATTCGAGCGCGTGCGCAAGGGCCGCCTCGCGGTCCTCGGTGACGATGACGCCCTTGCCCGCGGCGAGCCCGTCGTCCTTGACGACGTACGGCGACCCGAACTCGTCGAGCGCCGCCTCGATCTCCTCGGCGTTCCTGCAGGCGCGGGCCGCGGCGGTCGGGACGCCCGCGGCGGCCATGACCTCCTTGGCGAACGCCTTCGAGCCCTCGATGCGGGCGGCCTCGCGGCCCGGCCCGTAGACAGGGATGCCCTTGGCGCGCACCGCGTCGGCCACGCCCGCGACCAGCGGGGCCTCGGGCCCGACGATGACGAGGTCGGCGGCCGAGGTGACCGCCAGGGACGCGACCGACGCGGGGTCGTTCGCGTTCACCGGGACGCATTCGCCGAGCCGCGCCATGCCCGGGTTGCCGGGGGCGCAGATGAGCGTGTCTACGGTTTCGTCGGCGGCCAGGGACGCCGCAAGGGCATGCTCGCGGCCGCCGGAACCGATCAGGAGTACTCGCACACGGTCAGTTTACGGGTTGGAGACGTGCTGGTTAACAGGCGCGCCGGATAGTCGTCAGCACTCTCCCGGATCGCGGCGACGGGCATCGCCCTCATCCGGGGATCGAGAGGCGGCGTCGCGCACATCACGATTCCGGCCACGAACTCGGTGCGGCAGTGGAATCCGCTCGGGTCTCGGACCATGTCGGCCGCCGTGCGATCTCGTGTTTCGCCGGTCGATGGCGAGCGTCATGCGATGTCCCGAACCGGTGACCTGCTGCGGGTGTCATCATTGCGGCGTGACTCCGAATGTGCTCGCCGAGCGATACGCCTCGAAGCAGATGTGCGACATCTGGGACCCGGTCGGGAAGATCAAGGCCGAGCGGCGGCTGTGGCTCGCCGTGCTCAAGGCCCAGCACGATCTGGGTGTGACCGTGCCCGACGGAGTGATCGCCGACTACGAGCGGGTTGTCGACACCGTCGACCTGGAGTCGATCACCGAGCGCGAGCGCGTCACCAAGCACGACGTCAAGGCCCGCATCGAGGAGTTCTCGGACCTCGCCGGGCACCAGCACATCCACAAGGGCATGACCAGCCGCGACCTGACCGAGAACGTCGAGCAGATGCTGGTGAGGCAGTCGCTCGAACTCGTCCGCGACCGCCTCGTCGCCGCCCTCGTGCGCGTCGCGGCGCGCGCCGAGCAGTACCGGGACCTGGTCATGGCCGGTCGGAGCCACAATGTGCCCGCACAGGCCACAACGCTCGGGAAGCGGTTCGCGTCCTGGGCCGAGGAGCTGCTCGTCGCCTACGAGCGGATCGAGGAGCTGCTCGGGCGCTACCCGCTGCGCGGGGTCAAGGGCCCGGTCGGGACCGCGCAGGACATGCTCGACCTGTTCGGCGGCGATGTGTCCAAGCTCGCCGAGCTGGAGCGGCGCGTAGCCTCCCACCTGGGTTTCGAGCGCGTCATGGACTCGGTCGGGCAGGTCTACCCGCGCTCGCTCGACTACGAGGTCGCCTCTGCTCTCGTCCAGGCCGTCGCCGGGCCTTCGAGCGCGGCGCTGACGATCCGGCTCATGGCCGGAGCCGAACTGGCCACCGAGGGATTCATGCCGGGCCAGGTCGGCTCTTCGGCCATGCCGCACAAGATGAACACGCGCTCGTCCGAGCGGATCAACGGCCTCGCGGTCGTCGCCCGCGGCTGCGCTGCGATGCTCGGCGAGCTCGCCGGCGACCAGTGGAACGAAGGGGACGTCTCGTGCTCGGTGGTCCGCCGCGTCGCCCTGCCCGACCTCTTCTACGCCGTCGACGGCCTCTTTGAGACCTTTCTCACGGTGCTCGACAACTTCGGGGCCTACCCGGCCGTCGTCGGCGCCGAGCTCGACCGCTACCTGCCTTTCCTGACCTCGACAAAGGTCCTCATGGAGGCCGTCAAGCGCGGCGCCGGACGCGAGGACGCGCACGAGGCCATCAAGGAGCACGCCGTCGCCGTGGCCCGCGACATGCGTGAATCGGGACTGCGAGAGAACGACCTGTTCGACCGGCTCGCCGCCGACGAGCGCCTCCCGATGGACCGCGCCGCACTGGACGCCCTGGTGGCCGACACGGGTGAATTCATTGGGGCGGCGGGAGATCAGGTGGACAGGATCGCTGAGAAGGCGGCCGCGGCCGCGAAATCGCACCCTGAGGCCGCCTCATATCGGCCCGGAAACATCCTGTGAGTTGTTGTGACGTGGCACCGACACCCTGAGCGCGCTACTGGCCCTGGTCAGAACGCGTGAATAAGCTTGGAGCTGTTCCGTCCATGTGACCGACAGGAGTGCGACCGTGGCCCGTGTAGTGGTCGACGTGATGCTGAAGTCCGAGATTCTCGACCCGCAGGGCGAGGCCGTGCTCGGGGCCCTGCCCCGCCTCGGTGTCAACGATGTGACATCGGTGCGAATCGGCAAGCGCGTCGAGATCGAATTCGATGATGCCGTCCAGAACGTCGAGGAGCAGTCGCAGATCATCGCCGACAAGCTTCTGGCGAACCCCGTGATCGAGAACTTCACCGTCTCGGTGCTCGACGAGGACGCCGTATGAGTGCCCGCATCGGCATCGTCACCTTCCCCGGCTCGCTCGACGACCGCGACGCGGCCCGCGCCGTGCGCCTCGGCGGTGCCGAGCCGGTGGCGCTGTGGCACGACGACGCGGTGCTCAAGAGCGTCGACGCCGTCTTCCTGCCCGGCGGGTTCTCCTACGGCGACTACCTGCGCTGCGGCGCCATCGCCCGATTCTCCGAAGTGATGGGACTGGTCCGCGACGCGGCCGACCGCGGCATGCCGGTCCTCGGCGTGTGCAACGGCTTCCAGGTCCTGTGCGAATCGCACCTGCTGCCCGGCGCGCTGGTGCGCAACGCCCACCTCCGCTACCGCAACCGCCCGGCCCGCCTGCGGGTCGAGACGAACCGCACCGCGTGGACGGCCGCCTTCGCGCCCGACGCGGAGGTCGTCCTCCCCGCCAAGCACGGCGAGGGACGCTACGTCGCCGACGAGGCCACCCTCGACCGCATCGAGGCGAACGGACAGGTCGTCTTCCGCTACCTCGACAACCCCAACGGCGCGATGCGCGACATCGCCGGGGTCGCCAACGAGGCCGGGAACGTCGTCGGCCTCATGCCCCACCCCGAGCACGCCGTCGAGGCGCTCACCGGCCCGTCCACCGACGGGCTCGGCATCGTCGCCTCGGTCCTGGCCCACCTGAGTGAGGGAGCCGCGAGATGACAAAGCAGATGCTCAATCCCGTTGTGGACACGGTCGGCGTCGCCGCCGCCACGCCCGATGAGAAGCAGCCGCACGCCGAACTCGGCCTGGCCGAGGACGAGTACTCCCGGATCCGCGAGATCCTGGAGCGCCGCCCCACCCAGTCCGAGCTGGCGATGTACTCGATCATGTGGTCCGAGCACTGCTCGTACAAGTCCAGCAGGGTCCACCTGCGCCAGTTCGGCCAGAAGAACCCGAAGACCCCGCGCCTGCTGGCCGGGATCGGCGAGAACGCCGGCGTGGTCGCCATCGACGAGAACCTCGCGGTGACGTTCAAGGTCGAGTCCCACAACCACCCGTCGTACGTGGAACCGAAGCAGGGCGCGGCCACCGGCGTCGGCGGCATCATCCGCGACATCATCGCCATGGGCGCCCGCCCGATCGCCGTCATGGACTCCCTTCGCTTCGGCGACATCGACCACCCCGACACCGCCCGGGTCCTCCCGGGCGTCGTCGACGGCGTCGGCCACTACGGCAACTGCGTCGGCCTGCCCAACATCGGCGGCGAGACCTACTTCGACCCCTGCTACCAGGGCAACCCGCTGGTCAACGCGCTCAGCGTCGGCGTCATGCCCAGAGAGCGCCTCCAGTCCATGCAGGCCAGCGGCGTCGGCAACGTCGTGATCCTGCTCGGCGCCAAGACCGGCCGCGACGGCATCGGCGGCGTCTCCGTGCTCGCCAGCGCCACGTTCTCCGAGGACGACGACTCCGACTCGCGCCCGAGCGTGCAGGTCGGCGACCCGTTCGAGGAGAAGCTGCTCATCGAGTGCTGCCTGGAGCTGTTCGACACCGGCCTGGTCGTCGGAGTGCAGGACCTCGGCGGCGCCGGGCTCACCTGCGCGCTCTCGGAGACCGCCGCCGCCGGCGACGGCGGTATGCACGTCGACCTCGAACTGGTCCCGCTGCGCGCCAAGGGCATGGAGCCGCACGACATCCTCGCCTCCGAGTCGCAGGAGCGGATGCTCCTCATCGTCGACCCGGCGAACGTCGAGAACGTCCTCGCCCGCGCCCACCGCTGGGGCCTGCTGGCCACCGCGATCGGCACCGTCACCGACACCGGCCGCCTCGTCATCGACTACCACGGGCAGACCGTCGTCGACGTCCCGCCGGCGAGCCTCGCCGACGAGGGCCCGGTCTACAACCGGCCCATCGCCGAGCCGAACGACCTGGCGCTCGTCGCCGTCGACCGGGCCGAGACGCTGCCGCGCCCGACCGCCGACGAGGACATCCGCCGGACGGTCCTCGACATGGCCGCCAGTCCCAACCTGTGCGACAAGTCGTGGATCACCGAACAGTACGACTCTTCGGTGTTCGGCAACACCGTCCTCGCGACCCCGCACGACGCGGGCGTCATCCGCCTGGACGAGAGCACCGGCGTCGGCATCGCCATCTCGCTCGACGGCAACGGCCGCTACGCGCGCCTCGACCCGTACGCCGGCGCGCAGCTGGCGCTCGCCGAGGCCTACCGGAACGTCGCCGTCACCGGCGCCACGCCGATCGCCGTCACCGACTGCCTCAACTTCGGCTCCCCGGAGGACCCGCACGTCATGTGGCAGTTCGAGCGGGCCGTCACCGGCATCGCCGACGGCTGCCAGCAGCTGGGCATCCCCGTCACCGGCGGGAACGTGTCCTTCTACAACCAGACCGGTCGCGAGGCGATCCACCCGACGCCGGTCATCGGCGTCCTGGGCGTCATCGACGACGTCGCCCGCCGCATCCCGCTGGGGCTGGGCCAGACCGGCGACACCATCGCGGTCATCGGCACCACCGGCGAGGAGCTGTCCGGTTCGGAGTGGGCGTGGGCGACGCACCGCCACCTCGGCGGCGTCCCGCCCAAGGTCGATCTCGACCACGAGATGAAGCTGGCCGACCTGCTCTCGCGCCTAGCGGCCAACGAGCAGATCGCCGCCGCCCACGACCTGTCCGAGGGCGGCCTCGCCCAGACCCTGGTCGAGGCGATCAGCAACTCGGGGATGGGCGCGCAGATCCTGCTGCCCGAGGGCGCCGACCCGTTCACGTACCTGTTCAGCGAGTCCACCGGCCGGGTGCTCATCGTTATCCCGCGCGGCCAGGAGCTGGCGGTGCGGTCGGCGTGCGAGCAGCGCGGCCTGCCGATCACGCCGCTCGGCGTGGCCGACGCGAAGACCGACGGCCTGCACCTGCGGGACCACTTCGACATCGGGCGAGCCGAGATCGAGGCGGCCTGGAAGGGCCGCATCGGCGCGAAGCTCGGCGAATAGCGCACCGCGAAGGCCCGTCTCCGCTGGAGGCGGGCCTTATTCGTGCGCGATCGGCAGGTACTCGGACAGGTCTGCGCGCTGGCCCGACGCGGTGACCTTGCCGGCGGCGACGGCGTCGGCGAAGCCGAGGCGCCCGGTGGCGATTTCGAAGAAGACGATCGGCTCGCATTCGATGACGTTCGGGGGAGTGCCCCTCCGATGCCGAGGACCCTCGACGCACTGCACCGCGCCGACCGGCGGCACCCGCACCTCTACGGAGTGACCAGGGGCTTTCTCCGCGAGAGACCGCAGCAGTCCGCGCACCGCCGCCTTCAGCGTGTCGCGGTCGGGGACCTCGCCGTCTTCGAGCGCGGCAATGGTGTCGGCCACAGCGTCCATAGCGATTCCTTCAAAGCAGGTTAGACTGCGCCAGATGGCGTCGTGCGGACCCGCGCGCGTCTCCGTCCTGACACCCTGGATCCTGTTATCTGAACGAGACCAGGCATAGTGGCGACGACAGCCCGCGACTGTGGGTGAGTCGTGCCCAGTCATGGCGATCACGAGCCAACAGTGGCACAGCAAGGCATGCCCAGGAGGGGATGTAGATGACCGTAGCGGCCGGACCGAGCCGGACCAAGACTAACGTCTCGCGGTCCCGGCGGGGGCCACGGGGTCGCCTGCGCACGCGGCTTGCGGGGCTCGCCGCGGCCTTCGGCGTCCTCCTCGGCGCGCTCGCCTTCCCGGCCGCCGCCCAGGCGGCGGACTTCGAGCACTGGATCTCCGGCGGCTTCGACCCGTACGTCGACGTCGGCGGCGCGCCGGCGACCATCACCGTCGAAGTCAAGGCCACCTACGGGGGCCCGGGCCCACAGGATGTCGTCCTCACCGCGAACCTTTCGGGCCTGAACAATCTCGCCTCCGTCGACGTTCAGGAAGGCACCTGCACGCGTACCGGCGCCGGCCAGGCCACTTGCGCCGGCATGCAGCCGAACGAGCAGCGCCAGGTGCAGTTCATCCTTGCCCCGGCCTCCGAGTCCGAGCTGCCGGAGGGCGAGACCAAGACCGGCGAGCTCAAGATCAATGCCGGCGGACGCGGGAACGGCGAACAGAAGACGAGCGTCACCGTCGCCGGGCACGCCAACGCGGGACCGAAGTCGGTCTCCGAAGTCTCCGGCACCGTCACCTCGAACGCCCAACCCGTCGACGGCGCCAAGGTCGTTCTGACCGACGGCGACGGCAAGAACCACGAGGCCACCACCGACTCCAGCGGCAACTTCAAGTTCGAGGGCAGCGACCAGGGCACCTTCATCGCGCCCGGTGAGATGACACTCACGGTCACAAAGGACGGCTTCGAGGAGCTCGTCAAGGAGGGCATCTCCGTCGCCGAGGGCTCGCGGTTCACTCAGAACGTCACCATGGTCGCCGAGCCGGTCGAGAACGAGACCACCGAGGCGCAGCCCACCACCGAGGCCGCCGAGGAGCCCTCGCCGACCCCGGTCGCCACCGAGGACTCCGGCGGCATCTCAGGCACGCTCGTCTTCCTCATCGTCATCGGCGGCCTGCTCGTCGTCGGCGGCATCGTCGGCATCGTGTTCCTGCTGCGCGGCGGCAAGGACAACGACAACGACGACGAGGCCGAGAGCTTCCCGGACGCCTCGCCGGACCACCAGCCCACCGCGGCGCAGGTCGGCACCCCCGGCGTCTACCAGGCCGGCCCCGCTCCCGGCCAGGACGCGCCCACCATGATTCACAACGGGCCGCTCCTCGCCGACCAGGAGGTCGGCGCCTACGGGGCCCCCACCTCCGGCTTCGGCCCCGCCTACGGGCCGGGCGACGACTCGACCCAGGTGATGCCGCAGGCCGGCGCGCCCGCACCGCCGCCCCCGGTGGGCCCGGGCGACACCCAGATCCTGTCGACGGTCAAGGGCCTCGACCGGCCCGGCAGCGCCTCGCCCCCGCCGATGAGCGACGCCACCCAGGTGATGCCGCAGGCGAACATGTCCTCACGCCCGCAGCAGCCGACGTTCTCCGACCCGGGCGCGACGCAGCCGTACCAGTCGCCGACGCCGCCTCCGCCGCCGGTCTCGCGCGACCCGTACGCACCGCAGCCGTCGCAGCCGCCTCGGACCAGCTACTCCGAACCGGGTGCCACGCAGCCGTACCAGCCGGGCCACGGCGGAATGGGCCGCGACCCGTACGCCCCACCGTCCGCGCCGCCGAGCGCGCCGCCGCAGCCGCCGAGCGCCCCGCCTGCCGACCCGTACGCGCCGCAGCCGACCCAGGCGATGCCGCAGGGCGGCGCGGGCGGCAACCTGCCGCCGTCGCCGTACGCCGCCGACCAGACCGAAGGCGAGCCCTCGCCGAACTCGCGCCGCCGCGAGGACGAGGAGCGCCGCGGCTGGGGCGAATGGGACGACCGCCCCCGCTCGTGGTGACCGACGCCATTGGTGACGGCGCACAGTCGCCGGATCTGGAGGATTGCCCCGGGCTCGGGGTCGGATAGACTTGCGACAAGGCGCCTCCCGCCGAGCCTTACTTTCTGAGGAGTTGCAGTGACCCGAGGTGACGGTCGACTCACCACGGAACTCGATCCCGACCAACCCGGCCCCCGCGACGCCTGCGGCGTCGTCGGCGTCTGGGCCCCCGGGGAAGAGGTCTCGAAACTCACCTACTTCGGGCTGTACGCGCTGCAGCACCGCGGCCAGGAGGCCGCCGGGATCGCCGTCTCCGACGGCTCCCGAACCGTCGTGTACAAGGACCTCGGCCTGGTGGCGCAGGTCTTCGACGAGTCCACGCTCGCCCCGCTCCAGGGGCATCTGGCCATCGGCCACGCCCGGTACTCCACGACCGGCGCGCCCACCTGGGAGAACTCCCAGCCGACCATCAGGTCCACCTCGACGGGCACCGCGATCGCGCTGGCGCACAACGGGAACCTGGTCAACACCGCCGACCTCCTCAAAGAGGTCGACAGTCTCGGCATCGACATGGGCACCACCACCTCGGACACGCACCTGATCACCGCGCTGCTCTCGGCCCACCCCGACGAGTCCGTCGCGGCCGCCGCCGAGCGGGTCCTCCCGAAGTTGCGCGGCGCGTTCTGCCTGGTGTTCATGGACGAGAACTCGCTGTACGCCGCCCGCGACCCGCAGGGCGTCCACCCGCTGGTCCTCGGCCGGCTCGCGAGCGGTTGGGCCGTCGCCTCCGAGACCGCCGCGCTCGACACCATCGGCGCCACGTTCGTTCGCGAGGTCGAGCCCGGCGAGCTCATCACCGTCGACGAGTACGGGCTGCGCTCGACGCGCTTCGCGAATCCCGAGCCGAAGAACTGCCTGTTCGAGTACGTCTACCTCGCCCGCCCCGACACGAAGCTGGCCGGGCGCAACGTCTACGCCACCCGCGTCGAGGTCGGCCGCACGCTCGCCCGCGAGAACCCCGTCGAGGCCGACCTGGTCATCGGAGTCCCCGAGTCGGGCATCCCCGCCGCGATCGGCTACGCCGAAGAGTCCGGCATCCCCTACGGGCAGGGCTTCACCAAGAACTCCTACGTAGGGCGGACCTTCATCCAGCCGTCCCAGTCGCTGCGCGAGCTCGGCATCCGTCTCAAGCTCAACCCGCTGGTCGACCAGATCAAGGGCAAACGCCTCGTCGTCGTCGATGACACGATCGTGCGCGGCAACACGCAGCGGGCGCTGGTGCGGATGCTGCGCGAGGCCGGGGCCGTCGAGGTCCACATCCGCATCTCCGCGCCGCCGGTCAAGTGGCCGTGCTTCTACGGCATCGACTTCGCCACCAGGGCCGAGCTCATCGCCGGAAGCCTCGACGTCGACGGCATCCGCGCCCAGATCGGCGCCGACAGCCTCGCCTACGTCTCCCACGACGGGCTGGTCCGCGCCACCGAGCAGCCCGCGAGCCGCCTGTGCAGCGCCTGCTTCACCGGCGAGTACCCGATCGAACTCCCCGCCGCCGACCTCATCGGCAAGCATCTCCTCGAACCGCCAACAACAGCCGAGTCAGCGAGCACGTCAGTGCGTGAAGGGACCACAGCGTGAGCAGCGGCACCACCACTCAGAGGACCATCTCCTACGCCTCGTCGGGCGTCGACATCAACGCGGGCGACCGGGCCGTCGAGGCCCTGAAGCCCTCGATCCGCAAGACCGCCAGGCCCGAGGTCGTCGGCGGCATCGGCGGTTTCGCCGGGCTGTTCGCGCTCGACGTCGAGAAGTACTCCAAGCCTCTGCTGGCGTCGTCGACCGACGGAGTCGGCACCAAGCTCGTCATCGCCCAGAAGCTCGACATCCACGACACGGTCGGGATCGACCTGGTCGCGATGGTCGTGGACGACCTCGTGGTGTGCGGCGCCGAGCCGCTGTTCCTGCTCGACTACATCGCCACCGGCCAGGTCGTTCCGGAGCGGATCGCCGACATCGGCGCCGGGATCGCCGACGGCTGCCGCTACGCGGGCTGCTCGCTCATCGGCGGCGAGATCGCCGAGCACCCCGGGGTGATGAAGGCCGACGACTACGACATCTCCGCCACCGGCGTCGGCGTCGTCGAGGCCGACCAGCTGCTCGGCCCCGAGCGCGTCAAGGCCGGCGACGTCGCGATCGCCATGCGCGCCTCGGGCGTCCACTCCAACGGCTTCTCGCTGGTGCGCGAGGCCCTGTTCGGCGTCGGCAAGCTGGACCTGGCCACCGAGGTGCCCGAATTCGGCCGCCAGCGCACCCTCGGCGAAGAGCTGATGACGCCGACCCACATCTACGCCAAGGACTGCCTGGAGCTGGCCAAGGAGTGCGACGTCCACGCCTTCGCGCACATCACCGGCGGCGGCATCGCGGGAAACCTCGTGCGCTCGATCCCCGACGGGATGAGCGTCACGGTCGACCGCTCGACGTGGACGCCGAACCCGGTGTTCGACCTCGTGCAGCGAACCGGCGGCATCAGCGACGAGGAGATGGAGCGGACCTTCAACATGGGGATCGGCATGGTCGCCGTCGTCGCCCCCGACCAGGTCGACCGCTCGCTCGCCGTGCTGACGGCCCGCCACATCGAGGCGTGGACGATCGGCGAGGTCACCGAAGGCGACGACGGCGTCAAACTCACCGGGAGCTATCGGAAGGCTGCTTAGGCACCGGCTCCTCGGAGCCGCCCCTCTTGACGGCGCGCAGCCGCACGGCGAGCCAGATCAGACCGAGCGCAGGCAGGATCGCCGCCGAGATCAGCGCCTGCACCAGCGGGAGCGTCGGCGTGATCATGACGCCGAGAATGAGCAGCGTCGAGATCAGGATGGTCTTGCGCGTCGCCGGCTCGAACACTTCGAGCGGTCCGAGCGGGACCTCGTGCCAGGCCACGCGCCTGGCGCTGCGGATGATGATGAGTCCCAGCAGGAGACCGGCGGGCTCGTCCCAGAACCAGTGATGCCCTATGTAGACCTGCGAGAGGAACACCGCGATCGGCGGGACGAGCACGAGGCTCCAGCGCGCCCAGGCGGGCAGCAGTCCGCCGACGAGCATGACGATGAGGCCGAACAGCAGGATCGTGTTGACCGCGTGCCCGGAGGGGAAGGCCGTGGCGTCGGGGATGTTGCCGCCGCCGCCCTCGGTGTAGTAGGTGAACAGCATGGAGCCCTCGGGCGAGACGTCGTGGAGCTGCCACAGGTGCTGCGAGAGCGGACGGCCCAGCAGGTGCTTCATGCCGAGGATGACCGCCAGGGTGATGAACGACAGCACGTACATCAGCAGCGGCCGGATGCTGCGGGAGCGCAGGGCGCACCAGATCGCCAGGAACAGCGTGATGGTGGCGACGGTGCGGGCCTGGCCGAGTTCGGTGGCGACGCGCGCGGCGTGCACGACCCAGTCGACCTTGTGGCGCCAGACCCACTCGCGGATCTCCCAGTCCATCGTGACCAGAGGTGAGGGGAACGTCAGCAGGGAGGCGATGGCCAAGAACCCGAGGAACAGCCACAGGTCCGGCCACCAGCTCGCCGGACGCTTCCCGTACGGTTCCCAATCGAACCAGTTGACGGGGATGTAGCGGCGCAGCGGCGTGATGAGCTGTTTGACAACAGCATCGTCACGGACGGTCACTCCTCGGTCCCGTATGTTCGCGCTTCGGCGCGCGGTCGAAGACCGGTTCGATTCGGATGGCATACCTGGATATTCGCCTGTGAAAATGAATTCTGATGCCGCCACTCCCGAAATGGACCGAATTTGTTATCAGGTCGGTATGTATGGTGTGTTTTGCGACGCAGGTGAAGTGACCTGCGCCGACACGTCGCAAGGCACACGGCTCTCACGGGTCACGGCGGTCACACCCCGGCGGTGCCGGTCACGGCGTCTCGCACGCCTCCGGGTCGGAGTCACCGTACGAGTAGGTGATCGTGACCTTCTCGTCGAAAGCGTGCTGCTGCCCCGCGGCCGGGTCCTGATCGATGACCTCGCACTCGTCGTACCAGGGGCCGAACAGCGGCTCCTGCTCGCCTTGAAACTCCACATCGGTGAAACCGGCGTCGGCGAGCGTCCGCCTCGCCTCCTGCGACGACACCCCGGTGACCTCCGGCACGGTCCCCGCGGTGACGCTCTCCTCGCGATCCTCCTCATCTGCCGTCGGATCGTCCTCAACGGGCTCCGGCGCCGGAGGAGTGCCGCCGGTCGGGTCGTCGTCCGGCTCGGGCGTCCGCAGCTCCACCGGTGGGGCCGCGCCCTCGCCGCCACCGCCGCCGTGGCCGTCGGACGGCGCGTCGGTCTCCGGCGCCGGCTCCTCGTCGGGGGCAGCGCTCGATTCGGCCGTGGTCGCCTCCGGGCTCCGCCCGGTGCCGAGGTCGGAGCCGAACACGGTGACAGCCGCGATCATCAAGGGCGCCAGCACCGCGGCCAGGACGGCGACCCGCCGACCGGTCCACAACCGCATGGCGCCGTGAACCCCCGCTCCACCCGCCGCGAGCGCGACGAGCCGGGCGCCCTCGGCGGGCACCAGCTCGGGAAAGTCGGGCAGGACCGGATCGAGGCCGATCCGCTCTCTCAACCTGGCGGCCACCAGCGGCGTCCGACTCGCCCCGCCGGTCAGCACGATCCCCGCGACCCGCCCGGTCTCGACACCCGCCTCGCCCAACGCGGCCGCCGCCAGATCGACCG
Source organism: Glycomyces sp. L485 (assembly GCF_022548875.1). GTDB lineage: Bacteria > Actinomycetota > Actinomycetes > Mycobacteriales > Micromonosporaceae > Glycomyces. The sequence continues at coordinate 248,948 of NZ_JAKZEW010000002.1, forward strand.
TCTGCTCCACGAGCTCGCCGACGCACGACTCCAGCTCCTGGCGGGTCAACCGCAGTTCGAGGCCCGCGACAGGCGCGATGTCAGCGCCGGGGGCCTCGGACAGCAGCTCACGGGCCCGGCGGATCGCGTCGAGCAGGCGCGACCGCAGCGCCTCATCGTCGGCGTCACCCGGATCGTCAACCCTCTCCCAGAATCCCGGATCGGTGTCCCGATGCCGCCCCGAGAGGTAGGCGAGCAACAACTGGTCGAACTCGAAGCCGCCCACCTCGTCGGTGCTCGAGGCCATCTCGACGGTGAGCCGGTCGCCCTCCGACTTGACGATGCCGACCTCGCACGACGACGAACCGAGGCTGTAGACGACGAGCACGGTGCCGGTCTGGACTTCGCGGCCGAGCGCCTCGGTGAAATACACCGCGGCCGCCTTGGGCCGGGAGACGACCACCGCCTCGCCGAGCCCGGCCTGCGCGGCGGCATCGGCGAGTTCACGTCGGCGCGCCGGGTCCCACGAGGAGGGGACGGCGAGCCCGACCGGGGCGGCGGGGGTCTCCTTGCGGTCGGCGCGGACCTGTCCGAGTACCGCGTCGACGCCGGGAGAACCCTCCATGCGCCGGACCTCGGGCTCCTGGTCACCGGAGCTGATCAAGACGGTGGCGGTCGAGGTGCCGAGCTCGACCCCGACTGCGGCCGCCTTGGGGGTGTGCTGCTGCATAGAGGGAGTCTATGGACTCCGATCGACAGGCTTTGATCTACCTTGCGTTCATTTGTTCCGGCGCGCTCAGCAGGTGTCTTGGCCGACGTAGACGTAGGTGACGGTGATCGGCTCGCCGGGGTCGCTCTCGGTGCCGCCCGGCGGACTCTGGGCCGTGACCTCGCATTCGGCATAGTCTGGGCCCTGGTTGCCGCGCTGGCTCCCCTGAGCATCCACATTGGTGAAACCAGCTTCGGCGAGTTCCGCTTCGGCCTCCGACAGCGAGCCGCCGGTCACGTTCGGGACGGTCGTGGTCGCAGACGACTTCGACTCGGTCGCGGGCGCTGCGGGACTCGACTCGGACGGAGTCGGGTCCGGTGTGGGTGCAGGGTCGCTCGATTCCTCGTCGGGCGGCGACGATGGCGGTGCGTCCTCCGGCTGCTGCCCGCCCTCCCCGCCGGTTTCCGCCTCGCTGGGACTCGACTGGTCGGAGGCGTCCGGAACGGTGGGGAAGCCGGCGGTGGCGTCGGCGCCGATCTCGTCGGTCGACACTGCGCCGCCGATCAGCCTGAGCGCGACGATCGCCGTGGCCGCGATGAAGAGCACGAGGAGCACCGCCAGCAGGCGGATGTGGTGCGCCGAGCGAAGTCGGTCCACAACGGTGGGAGGCCGCGCGGCCTCGGGGGTCGCGGCGAGCGCGGCCAGTGCAGCGCCTTCGGCCAAGGCGAGCTCCGGCATCTCGGGCAGGATCGGTTCGAGGCCGATGCGTTCGCGGATCATGGACGCCACCAAGGGGGTCTGGCAGGCCCCGCCGACCATGAGCAGCCCCGCGGTCCGCTCAGAGGTGAGCGCCGCGGCACTCATGGCGTTCTCGATCATGGTGACGCTCTGAGCGATGGGCGGAGCGATGCAGTGCTCCGCCTCCTCGCGGGTGATACGGACCTTGAGGCCGGTGGAGGGCAGGGGAACGTCGGCGGATTCGGCATCGGTGAGCCGCTCCCTGGCGAGCCGGATCTCGTCGAGCAGCTTCGCTCGGAGGGCGGCCTCGTCGGGATCCTCGATCCACTGCCAGAACTCGGGATGGGCATGGCGGTGCCGGATGGCCAGGTAATCGAGCAGGAGAAGGTCGAACTCGCGGCCGCAGACCCGCTCGGTGCCCGCGGCGCCTTCGACGACGTACTGGTCGCCGCGAAGGCTGACGATGCCGATCTCGCAGGAGGACGCACCGAGGTTGTAGACGACGAGGGACTTGCCGGGCGCGAGCTCATCGCCTCGGGTGGCCGCAAGATGGCGGGCGGCGGCCTCCGGTTCGGGCACCAGGAAGGCGTTGTCGAAGCCGGCGCTGGTGGCGGCCTCGATGCGGGAGGCGCGCTGCCGGGTGTTCCAGGAGGCCGGAACGGTGGCGGCGTTGACTGCGTCGCCGTGGTCGATCGGCTGGTGATCTGAGAGGTGGTCGAACACCCGGGTCTCGGGATGCTCGTCGCCGTGCCGGATCGAGACCGTGGTCGTCGAAGATCCCAGGTCGATGCCCACGGCAGGGGTGTGGGGCGAGGGTTCCATGGTGAGAGTCTATGGCTGAGAACGGCTTTGATTCGACCCCTGGTCCAGGTTTTCTCATTTGGGATCGAAGATAATCGATAAATGCCCGGTGAGCCCGGAAATGGCCCTTCGGGCGCTGGCGGCATCTTTCACGTGGGGGGTTGTTGTGCGCCAAGGGCGGCAGCGACGGGGAGGTGGAGGGATGTTCGAGGATGCGTTGCGGGGGTCGGGCGCGTGCCGGGCGGGGCGACCTTGGCGGGTGAGCTCTGCTCGTGTTGTGTTGCGCGGCAGGCGGTCCGGGGCCCG
>NZ_JAKZEW010000111.1 GCF_022548875.1 Glycomyces sp. L485
CACCTCGCCGAACTGGCCGCCTCCCTCGCCGAATCAGCCGAGTTGTTCGACGGCCTGTCGCAGCAGTCCCTGCAGCGTCTGGAGGTGACCGGGCTCGACAACGGGATGTGGTCGCTGTCCGGGGAGCTCGCCTCCGAGACCGGCCGGATGTTCGCCAAGCTGTTGCAGACCGCGGTCCCGCCGCCGAGGCAGGACGAGGTCGACGCCGACGGGGTGCTGCCTCCGGCGGCGAACCGCAACGCCGAGGCGCTGCACCACATGCTCTCGGTCTACGGAACCGACCCCGACGCGGCCACCCGGCACGGACACACCTGCACGCTCAACGTGACAGTCGACATCGA
>NZ_JAKZEW010000015.1:0-528 GCF_022548875.1 Glycomyces sp. L485
GCAAGGCGCTGATCGTCCACCACGAAGGCCACGACGATTCTGACCTTGATCTGAAGTGCGGGTGCGCGGACTGGCGGACCGATGAAGACCTCGAGATCGACTTCGCCGACGACATCGCCGACATCTTCCCCACCGGCCTCTACCCCGACGAGTACGGGCCCGGACTGCGCGAAGACCTCGACCGCATCGCCGAAGCCCTCGAACAAGAACGCCTCAACACCGAACTCCGGAAAGCACGAGCCAAGCTGCGCAAGAAATACGCCGCACCCAAACCCACACCGACTCCAGCTTCGCAGGCCGAGACCGAACCGAACACCGGACCCGAACACGGCCCCCGAACGGGAACCGGACCCGAGCGAGACTCCGAACAGGGCTCCGGACCGGGCTCCGGACCGGGCGGACGCTTCCGCCCCGAAGACGAGCCCGCCCCCACACCACCGCCGACTGACGCAGCGGCCGTACCGGCCGCACCGGTCGCGGCGATGCGTCTGGTGCACCCGAAGACGAACGAACCGCTGATTCCGGTGC
>NZ_JAKZEW010000015.1:630-84066 GCF_022548875.1 Glycomyces sp. L485
AAGTCTCCACACCCGAGCGGCCCGAGACTCCGCCCTCCGGCCGCCCGACCCGACGCCCCCGCAGCCCACCGAACCAGATGCGACAGCCCCCGAAACCGACACCGCCACAACCCCGCCACCGCCGCCGAACCGGACCCGAAAGTCACGCTCCCTGCCCTGCCCCCACGACCGGCCTCCGTGGCCGACAACCCGCCCCGGACTCCACCCAGCTCTTTCGTCGCTGATCGATTGAAGCGTAAGTGAGAGGCACCGGGGAACCGAAGACACCGCCCCGCCCAACCCTCCACCTCGTCATCGCCGCCGCCCTTGGCGCAGAGCGACCATCCGCCACACTGCTCCCGCCCACGCACGCGCGGCCATTGCCGGACTCCTCAGGCGAACCCCCGCCAACCACCGCCGACTCATCCGCTGCTACATCCCAGGAACCTCCGTGGCCGACAACCGGCCCCGGCCTCGACTCGGCTATTTTCGTCGCTGCCCCGTTTGAAGCCCACCCCGACACCATCGGGACGCCGACAGGCCACCCGGACACAGCGTTCCTGCGTGGGCGCGGCTTCGCCACGCCCACGCGGTCCCGGAAGAACAGCGAGTTCTCAGACCTCGAGGACGTGCGGGACGATCATCGGGCGTCGGCGGTAGGTGTCGTTGACCCATTTGCCGACGGTGCGCCGCATGATCTGCTGGAGCTGGTGCGGTTCGGCCACGCCGTCTGCGGCGGCCCGCTCCATCGCCTCGTCGATAAGCGGCAGGACGCCATCGAACGCCTTCGGGTCGTCCGAGAAGCCGCGGGCCGAGACGGTGGGACCGCCGACGACCTTGCCGTTCTCGGAGTCGATGACGACCGTGGCCGCGATGAAGCCGCCGTCGCCGAGCATTCTGCGCTCGCTGAGGACCGGCTCGCCGACATCGCCGACGGTGAGCCCGTCGACGTAGACCAGGTTGTTCGGGATGTGGCCGACGAGGCGGGCGCGGCCGTCGACGAGGTCGACGACGTCACCGTTCTCGATGACGATGACCTGGTCGGCCGGGACCCCGGAGTCGATGGCGAGCCGCGCGTGCGCCTGGAGGTGCCTGGCCTCACCGTGGACCGGGATCATGTTGGAGGGCTTGACGCTGTTGAGCACATACAGCAGTTCTCCGGCGGGCGCGTGCCCCGAGACGTGGACCTTCGCTACGTCCTTGTGGATCACCGTGGCGCCGGTGCGGGCGAGGCGGTTGATGACGCCGTAGACGGCGGTCTCGTTGCCCGGCACCAGCGAGGAAGCGAGGATGACGGTGTCGTCGGGCTCGACGGTGATGTGGCGGTGGTCGCCCGACGCCATGCGGCCCAGAGCGCTCATCGGCTCGCCCTGGGAGCCGGTGGACATGTAGACGATCTCATCGTTGGGCAGCCGGACGGCCTCGTCCATGTTGACCAGCAGGCCCTCGGGGATCTTCATGAGGCCGAGGTCTCGGGCGATCGACATGTTGCGGACCATGGAGCGGCCGACGAACGCGACCCTGCGGCCGTGCGCCCAGGCCGCGTCCAGGACCTGCTGGACGCGGTGGACGTGGCTGGCGAAGGAGGCGACGATGATACGGCCCTTGACGTCCTCGAACAGCTTGTCGAGGACCGGGCCGATCTCTCGCTCGGAGGTGACGAATCCGGGGATTTCGGCGTTCGTCGAGTCCGACAGGAGCAGGTCGACGCCCTGGTCGCCGAGTCGGCCGAAGCCGGCGAGGTCGGTGATGCGCCCGTCGAGGGGCAGCTGGTCCATCTTGAAGTCGCCGGTGTGCAGGACCAGGCCCGCGCCGGTGCGGATGGCGACCGCGAGCGCATCGGGGATCGAGTGGTTGACGGCGAGGAACTCCAGCCCGAACGGGCCCAGCTCGACGGTGTCGCTCTCGGCGACGACCGTGGAGACCGGCCTGATGCGCCGTTCACGCAGCTTCGCCTCGACGAGCGCGACGGAGAACTTGGAGCCGACCAGCGGGATGTCGTGCTTGTGCTCCAGCAGGAACGGGATCCCGCCGATGTGGTCCTCGTGCCCGTGGGTGATGACGATGGCCTCGATGTCGTCGAGGCGGTCGAGAATGGGCGTGAAGTCCGGCAGGATCAGGTCGACACCCGGCTGCTCTACGTCGGGGAAGAGCACCCCGCAGTCGACGATGAGGAGCCGTCCCTCGTACTCGAACAGAGTCATGTTGCGGCCGATCGCGCCCAGTCCCCCGAGGGGGACGACGCGCAGGCCGCCTTCGGGTAGTTCGCCGGGTTCTCTGAGATTGTCGGGTCGGGTCAAGCTCATCAGACCTCCTTGACGGTCGCGAGGTTCTCGGCGATGAAGTCCGCGATCAGCGCGTCGGCGGGCGTGAGCGGCAGCCTCGGCTCGCCTGCCGGGAGCCCGCGCTGGGCGAGCGCGCACTTGACGGCCGTGACCCCCTGCGCCGGGCCCTGGAGCGCGCGCATGGCGGGCAGCAGGGCGTCGTTGATCGCGGAGGCCCGCTCGACGTCGCCGTCGTCGAAGGCATCGAACATGGCGTTGATCTGCTTGCCCACGAGGTGGGCGATGACGGAGACGACGCCGACCTGCCCCGTGGCGTAGGCGGCGAGGTTGAGCGCGTCGACACCGCAGTAGAACGTCAGCCCGGTGGCTACGCGGATGCGTTGAGTGGCCGAGAGGTCGGCCGTGGCGTCCTTGCAGGCGATGATGCGCGGGTGCTCGGCCAGGCGGAGGTAGGAGGACTCGGTGATGGGCACGCTCGACCGCGGCGGGATGTCGTAGAGCATGCACGGCAGCTCGGTCGCGTCGGCGATGGCGTTGAAGTGCGCCTCGATCCCGTCCTGCGGCGGCCGCGAGTAGTAGGGCGTGACCAGCAGCAGGCCCCGCGCCCCCGCCTTCTCGGCCTCTTGGGCGAGTCGGACGGAGTGGCGCGTGTCGTAGGTGGAGGCCCCGGCGACGATGTGGGCACGGTCGCCGACGGCTTCGACCACGGTTTCGATGAGCTGAGACTTCTCGGCGTCGGTGGTCGTGGGCGACTCACCAGTGGTGCCGTTGAGGACGAGTCCGTCGCACCCCTGCTCATCGACGAGGTAGCGGGCCAGTTCGCCGGCTCCGGGCACGTCGAGCTCCCCCGACGGCGTGAACGGCGTGATCATGGCCGCCAGAGTGCGCCCGAATGGGCGGTTCACGTTGCGCATGTGCTTTCACCAATACTGAATTGAGGCGGTCCGGGGGCGTCGCCCGGTCGCTCGTTCGTTTCACTGTCTCAAGTTTCGGCGCCGTCTCGGACGGCTTCGGGGTCTTCGGTGCCCTCAGCCCTCGGTGACGTAGGGGCTGTGCGCGACTTCAGTGCCGTCGTCGAGCGAGGCGATGGTGAAGTCGGCGAAGACGTTCGCGGCCTTCTCTTGGAGCTGCCGCAGGCATTCGACGGCCAACGCGCGGATCTCGACATCGGCGTGTTCGGAGGCGCGCATGGCGATGAAGTGGCGCCATGCGCGGTAGTTCCCGGTGACGACGATGCGGGTCTCGGTGGCGTTGGGCAGTACTGATCGCGCCGCCTGGCGCGCCTGCTTTCGACGCAGCGTGGGGTTCGCCACGTCGGCGAACTTCTTCTGGAGGCCTTCCAGGAGGTCGTTGTAGGCGCTCTGGGCGGCCTCGGAGGCGGCCAGGAAGCGTTCGTGGAGCTCGGGGTCCCCCGCGATGACCTCCGGCTCGACCATGGCCGCGTCGCGCTCGGGTACGTAGCGCTGCGACAGCTGGGAGTAGGAGAAGTGGCGGTGGCGGATGAGCTCGTGCGTGAGCGAGCGCGAGATACCGGAGAGGTAGAAGGTGACGCTGCCGTGCTCGAGGACCGACAGGTGCCCGACCTGGAGGATGTGGTCGAGGTAGCCGGCGTTCGTGGCGGTCTTGGGGTTGGGCTTCTTCCAGGACTGGTAGCAGGCGCGACCGGCGAACTCGGCGAGCCCTTCGCCGCCGTCGGCGTCGGTGTTCCAAGGGATGTCGGCCGGGGCCTCGAAGTGCGTCCAGGCGATGAGTCGGACGTCCATCGGTACGATTTCGGGCATGCCCCGCTCCCCCTCGTGATCGATTTGCTTACAGCTGGTTATAGCTCTATGAGCGTACTCGGGCGACGGTTGTGGCCTTGACCGCGCCCACGAATGCCGCCAGGTCATCTCTACACGGCGACCACTCAGTCTGACCAGCGGTTTTCCCGCATCGCGGCATAATGGTGCGCGGCAGAGCATCAGATCGACTTGACAGACATCAACAGTGATGTCACTATGGTGTCATGGACTTGACGCCGTATATCGAATCGCTCCGCCGAAGCCTCACCGCCGCCGCCGCACCGGCCGGCGAAGACGCCGCGCGGACCGCAGAACTGCTGTCAGAGGCGCTCGACGCCGGGGCGCGACTCGCGCTCATGGAGGCACTCTCCGAGGCCGCCGCCGAGATCACCGCCGGACTCGACCAGGCCGGGTCGTCCGCGTCAGTCGACCTGCGGGTGCGAGGCAAGGAGGTCGACCTCCGCGTCACCGACGTCGAAGCGTCCGAGACCACGCCGCCGCCGGCCCCGCCGGTCGACGACGACGTCGCCCGCATCACGCTGCGCCTGCCAGAGTCGCTCAAGGAGGACGTCGAGAAGGCCGCCTCCGCTGACGGCGCCTCGGTCAACGCCTGGCTCGTGCGGGCCATCAACACCGCCGTTCACTCTTCGCGCACTTCAAGCCCGACCAGCGGCGCGCGATACAGCCAACGCATCACCGGCTACGCCCGGGCATAGGAGAGCGTCGAACTCATGAACGAGTACACGGAATTCACCCACGACGGACCGATCACCGCGTCGATCACCCTCGCCGAAGGATCCGCCACCGTCACCGCCCACGAGTCCGACCAGGTCCTGGTCGAGATCAAGCCCGCGCAGCGAAAGATCGAGGGCGACAACGACGCCGCCGACCTGGCCCGCGTCGAGTTCGAGAACGGCCACCTGCGCGTCGTCGCGCCGGAGAAACCACAGAACTGGCTGTTCAAGAAGCAGATCGGCGTCCATGTCTCGGTGAAGGTCCCGGTGGGCTCCGACGTCGCGGTCAAGTCGACCTCGGCCCCGATCAGCCTGCACGGCAAGCTCGGGCCCGTCTCGATCAACACCGTCGCCGGCTCGGCCACCGTCGAGCAGGCCACTAGCGTGCGCGCCAACACCGTGTCGGGCTCGATCAGCGTCATCGACGCCATCGACGAGTTCCGCGCGAACACCGCATCGGGCCAGGTCCGGGCGGACCACGTAGGAGGGGACCTCACGGCCAAGACCGTCGCCGGCGCGGTCATCGCCGAGAGGGTGGACGGCTCGGCCCGCGTCAACACGCTTTCCGGCGGCATCGAGCTGGGCGCGCTCAAGTCGGGGGTCTGCCGCGCGAACACCGTTTCCGGGCGCATCAGTCTCGGGGTCGTCGCCGGCACCGACGTGTGGATGGACCTGGACGCCAAGGCCGGGACCGTCACCTCGGAGCTCGCCGCGGGCGACACCTCGCCCGCGCCGTCGGCCGATGAGGGCACGAGCCTGGAAGTGCGTGCCCGGTCCGTCTCCGGGGACATCTACCTGCACCGGGCGAACGCCTACACGTAGAAGTAGGTGAACGGCTCCCAGGGCAGATTGCGGGCGAGGAAGAAGACGCCCCAGGCGATCAGGAACGACGTCAGTACATTTGGGGTGAGGTGGAACGTCGGCAGACGCCACCTCACCTTCGGCGCCATCCGCGGCAGCGCCCAGGCCAGGTACATCCAGACGATGAACGGGGCCGCGAACACGGCGATGGCGTGGTGCCGGGCTGCCTCGGGCAGATTCGCCGTCACCAGGTAGTAGAACGCGCGGGTGCCGCCGCAGCCGGGGCAGTCGAAGCCCGTGGTCATCTTGAACAGGCACGTCGTCGGGCCGGTGTCGTCCGTCGGATTCGCCGCCACCACCCCGCCGGCCGCCGCCGCGAAGCAGGCCAGCAGTGCCACCGGCGCCAGCCAGGGCCGCGCGAGCAGCGACGTCGTCCAGCGCGACATCACGCTCTGGCGAGTCTCGCTTCGTTCAAGGGTCGCTTCATCAACTGCGCACACGGTTCCTCCCGTCTCACAGCGTATCCCGTGCCCGCCGATCTGGATGAAAGCGCCGGTTCACCCCGCCGGCACGCCTAGGCTCGGAACATGCTGGCACTTACGAAGCGGGCCACGCGCCGGGCACTGGCCGCGGGCGCCGCAGTCGGCGTCCTGATCGCCACTTCCGGCTGTCTCAGACTCGACCTGGAACTCGAAGTGCGGCCGGACGACTCGGTCGACGGGACCTTCACCGCCGCCTGGAGCGAGGAGTTCCTCGACGAGGTCCGCTCCGGCGATGACGCCATCGATCAGTCTGAATTGGATGCGTTTCTCGAAGCGCTGCTGGAGGGCGTGCCGGACGCCGATCGCAGCGCCTACCACGCCGAAGGCTACATCGGACAGAGCGCGAGCTTCACCGGGCGGCCCTTGGCCGAGTTCGCCGACCTCGGCGGCGACGAGTGGGGGTACCTGCGGATCACGCACGAGGACCGCCGCTACCTCCTCGACGGCTACTGGGACCTCAGGATCGACGAGTTCCTCGACATCGAGAACCTGGAGGACGCCGAGATCGTCATCAGTGTCAACTTCCCCGCCGCCGTCACCGACCACAACGGCGAACTGGACGGGCGCACCGTCACCTGGACTATGTCGCCGGGCGAGGATTACGAGCTGCGCGCCGAAGCCGAGCAGTACAACGGCCGGGCGTGGCTGGCAGTCGGCGCCGGTTCGCTCGTGGTCGTGCTGGCGCTGCTGTGGCTGTGGCAGTGGAGCCGGCTCCGGAAGTACTCGCTCTGAGCGACGTGAGCCGCGGGAACCCCGACCCCGACCTCCTCAGTCGAGGAGGTCGTCGATGCCGATGGTGAGGCCGGGGAGCGAGGGCACCGCCCGGACCGCCAGGAGCACACCGGGCATGAAGGAGGCGCGGTCGAGTGAGTCGTGGCTGATCGTGAAGCGCTCGCCGGGGCCGCCGAAGCGGACCTCCTGGCTCGCTACGTAGCCGGCCGAGCGGATCGCGTGGACATGGACGCCGTCGACCTCGCCGCCGCGGGCGCCGGTCGCGTCCTCGGCGGTCGCGTCCGGCATCTCGGGCAGGTCGGCCTCGGCCCTTGCCGCCGCGATCAGCCGCGCGGTGTGGACGGCCGTGCCCGAGGGGGCGTCGACCTTGCGCGGGTGGTGTGTCTCGATGATCTCCGCCGAGGCGAAGTGCTTCGCGGCCTTCGCGGCGAACTGCATCATTAGGACCGCGCCGATCCCGAAGTTCGGGGCGATGATCGAGCCGACCTCCGGGTCGTCGCCGAGCATCTCGCCGACCCGGTCGAGCCGGGCCTGATCGAACCCGGAGGTCCCGACCACGGTGTGCAGGCCATGGTCGATGCACCAGGCCAGGTTGTCCATGACCACGCCGGGCAGGGTGAAGTCCACGACCACATCGACCCCGGCCTCGGTGAGCGTCTCCAGGGGTTCGTCGTGGTCGACCGCCGCGGCCAGCTTCATGTCGTCGGCTTCGGCCACGGCCTCGCAGACGGCCTGGCCCATCCGGCCACGCGCGCCCAGCACACCCACATTGATCATTCGAACTCTCCTTGGTCGAACGGCCCCACGGCCGCGGTCGTCATCGGCTGCGACAGGATATCGGCCGCCACGGCCCGTACCTGGGCCATGGTCACCGCCTCGTTGCGCGCCAAGTCCTGCTCCACGCTGATCAGCTCGCCGTACAGCGTCTCGTCGCGGCCGAGCCACTCCATGCGCGAACCGGAGTCCTCCATCGCGAGGATCACGCCGACCTCGTACATCTTCTTGCCCCGGCGCAGTTCCTCTTCGGTGATGCCGTCGTTGACGACGCGCGCTATTTCGGCGACGACGAGGTCGCGGACTTCGCGGGCCTTGTCGGGGCTGCATCCCGCGTAGACGCTGAACGAGCCGGTCCCGCCGAAGTGGGCGGTCGAGGAGCTCACCGAGTAGGCCAGGCCGCGTTCCTCGCGGATCGACTGGAACAGCCGAGAGGACGAGCCGCCGCCGAGGACGCTGTTGAGCACGCCGAGCGCGTAGGCGCGCTCGTCCTTCCTGGACATGGTGCGGCAGCCGATGACGAGGTTGGCCTGCTCGATGTCCTCGTTGGTCACCGTGAGCAGGCTCGGGAGCCTGGGGACGCCGTCGCTCGGGAGGCGCTGGGCGGGCACCTCGGTACCGCCCTGGAGCGGGGCGAAGGCCTCGCGGGCGAGCTTGACGACCTCTTCGTGGTCCACTCCCCCGGCGGCGCACACGAGCAGGTTCGACGGCAGGTAGTGGCGGCGGTAGAAGCCGCGGATCTGCTCGGCGGTGATGGCCCGGACCGATTCGGCGGTCCCGGCGATGTCGCGCCCGATCGGGCTGTCGCCGAACAGCGCCCTGTTGAAGTGCTCGTGGACGACCTCGGCGGGGTCGTCGGCGGAGGAGGCGATCTCCTCCAGGATCACGCCGCGCTCGACTTCGACGTCCCGGTCGGCGATGAGCGAGGCCGACACGGCATCGCCCAGCACGTCCAGCGCAAGGGGCAGGTCGTCGGCGAGGACGCGTTCGTAGAAGCAGGTGTGGTCGCGGGCGGTGTAGGCGTTCGATTCGCCGCCGACGGCCTCGACGGCCTCGGAGATCTCGGCGGCCGTTCGCTTGGCCGTGCCTTTGAACAGCAGGTGCTCCAGGAAGTGCGACGCCCCCGACATCTCGGGGGTCTCATCGCGGGAGCCGACGCCGATCCAGGCGCCGACCGAGGCCGAGCGCATCACGGGGATGGACTCGGTCACCACGCGCAACCCGCTGGGCAGCACCGTGCGTTGCACCGTGCCGCCCAGCGGGTTGTCGTCAATGAGCGTTCGAGTCAGGGGACGACTCATTTACTCTTCAGAGCCTCCGGCGTCATCGGTGCGGCGGGTCCGGCGCCGACGGCGCTCGCCGCCGCCGCGCTCGTCGTCCGAACGGCGGGGACGCTCGTCGTCCGAGCGGCGCGAGCCGCCCTCACGCCGCGGGCCGCGGTCGCCCCGGTCGCCCCGGTCGCCACTGCGTCCGCGGTCGCCCTCGCGGCGCTCCGGACGGCCCTTCTTGTAGCCCTCCGGCTCCTCGCCCTCCGGGTAGACCTTGTCGAGGTAGATCTTGCCGCGGTTGTCGATGTCGCCGATCTCGACCTCGATCTTGTCGCCGACGCCCAGCACGTCCTCGACGCGGTCGACGCGCTTGCCGTCGCCCACCTTCGAGATGTGCAGCAGGCCGTCGCGGCCCGGCGTCAGCGAGATGAAGGCACCGAAGTCGGTTGTCTTCACGACGGTGCCGAGGAAGCGGTCGCCCACGTTCGGCAGGGTCGGGTTGGCGATCCCGTTGATGGTCTCCACCGCGGCGGCCGCGGCGTCGCCGCTCTCGGCCGACACATAGATGGTGCCGTCGTCCTCGACGGTGATGTCGGCGCCGGTGTCGTCCTGGATCTGGTTGATCGTCTGGCCCTTCGGCCCGATGATCGCGCCGATCTTGTCGACCGGGATCTTCAGCGTGGTGATCCGCGGAGCGGTCGCGGCGAGCTCGCCGGGCTCCGAGATGGCCTCGCCCATGACGTCGAGAATCGCGTGGCGGGCGTCGTTGGCCTGCTGGAGCGCCTGCGCCAGGACCTCTGAGGGGAGGCCGTCGAGCTTGGTGTCCAGCTGGAGCGCCGTCACGAACTCGGGCGTGCCGGCGACCTTGAAGTCCATGTCGCCATAAGCGTCCTCGGCGCCGAGGATGTCGGTCAGCGTGACGTACTTGGTCTCGCCGTCGACCTCCTCGCTGATCAGGCCCATCGCGATGCCCGCGACCGGTGCCTTGATCGGCACGCCGGCGTTCATCAGCGCCATGGTCGACGCGCAGACCGAGCCCATCGACGTCGAGCCGTTCGAGCCCAGCGCCTCCGAGACCTGCCGGATCGCGTACGGGAACTCCTCGCGGCCCGGCAGGACCGGAACCAGGGCGCGCTCGGCGAGCGCGCCGTGGCCGATCTCGCGGCGCTTCGGCGAGCCGACGCGGCCGGTCTCACCGGTCGAGTACGGCGGGAAGTTGTAGTTGTGCATGTAGCGCTTCTTGCTCACCGGCGACAGCGTGTCGATGGCCTGCTCCATGCGCAGCATGTTCAGCGTGGTGACACCCATGATCTGGGTCTCGCCGCGCTCGAAGATCGCCGAGCCGTGGACGCGCGGCAGCACCGCGACCTCGGCCGCGAGCGGCCGGATGTCGACCGGGGTGCGGCCGTCGATGCGGACGCCCTCGGCGATGACGCGCTTGCGGACCAGCTTCTTGGTCAGGGACCGCAGCGAGGCCGAGAGCTCGCCTTCGCGACCCTCGAAGTCAGCGCCGAGCTTTTCGAGCATGACCGCCTTGACGCGGTCGAGCTCGGTGCCTCGCTCCTGCTTGTCGGCGATGACGAGCGCCTGGTCGAGTTCCGGGCCGACCGCCGACTCGACGGCCGCGAACGCGTCGTCGAGGTAGTCGGGGAAGCGCGGGTACTCCGCCACGGGCTTGGCGGCGACCGCCGCCAGTTCGGCCTGGGCGCGGACCAGCTCGGAGATGACCGGCTTGACCGCTTCGAGGCCGCCGGCGACGACCTCCTCGGTGGGCTTCTGCGCGCCGCCGGCGATGAGCGCGACGGTGTTCTCCGTGGCCTCAGCCTCGACCATCATGATCGCGACGTCGCCCGATTCGAGGACGCGGCCGGTCACGATCATGTCGAAGGTGGCCTTCTCGATCTGCTCGAGCGTCGGGAAGCACACCCACTGCCCGTCGATGAGGACGGCGCGGGTGGACCCGAGGGGCCCGGAGAACGGCAGTCCGGAGAGCTGGGTCGACATGGAGGCGCCGTTCATGGCGACCACGTCGTACTCGTCGCGCTCGTCGACGGCGAGGATCGTGCCGATGACCTGGACCTCGTTGCGCAGACCGCTCACGAACGAGGGGCGCAGGCCGCGGTCGATCAGGCGGCAGGTCAGGATGGCGTTCTCGCTGGGACGGCCCTCACGGCGGAAGAACGAGCCGGGAATGCGCCCGGCGGCGTACATCCGCTCCTCGATGTCGACGGTCAGCGGGAAGAAGTCGAGGTGCTCCCTCGGGCTCTTCGAAGCGGCGGTGGTCGAGAGGACCACGGTGTCGTCCATCTGCACGATGGCCGAGCCCGGCGCCAGCTTGGCGAGGCGACCGGTGCTGAAGACGATCTCGCGAGTGCCGAACTCACCGTTGTCGATGACGGCGGTGGCGTGATGCTCCCCCAGGTTGTGGGCCTCGGGTGTCCGTTCGGTTGCTTCGGACATTGAGTATCTGACTCCTCATTTGTAGTTCGGAGCGCGCCTTGCCATGTTGGGGCCGGTCTTCGATCGAAGCACACGGATCGGCGTCCCGAGCCTATGGCGGGACGGTCCGGGTGCCACTACCGAGGACCGGCGGTCTCTGGCGAGTCGCGCCGTGCCTCGTCTGAAGGCACTGTGGCAGAGCTTGTGCTCTTCGCCCAGCCTACGTTATCCGGCCGAGGCGACGGCAGCCGCGAAGCGAAACGGGCACGGAAGGTGGCGCGGAATACGCGAGAGGGAGCAGCCGGTCGGCTGCTCCCTCTCGGCGGAGCTTGCGGGCCCTGAACAGGCCCGGCTGACGAGTCGTCTAACCGCGGATTCCGAGGCGCTCGATGAGCGAACGGTAGCGGGTGATGTCCTCGTTCTTGAGGTACTTGAGCAGACGGCGACGCTTGCCGACCAGGAGGAGCAGGCCACGACGCGAGTGGTGGTCGTGCTTGTGCTCCTGGACGTGAGTGGTCAGCTCTTTGATGCGGGCCGTCAGCAGCGCCACCTGGACCTCGGTCGAACCCGAGTCGCCCTCGTGGGTGGCGTACTCCTTGATGATGTCAGCCTTCTTCGTGGCTTCGAGCGCCATTTGCAACTCCCTCTTGGGTGGATGAACCGGCGTGACCCACGGCGTCGTGTAGGTCGGTCGGGCCGCTCGGACCAGTCCAGTCCGCGCGAACCCGATCAGGCTATCAGCGGCCTCGGTCGAGCCCCAAGGCCGCACGGGTCTGTGCGACGTCCGTCTCGATCTGTTTGACCAGGTCGTCGACGTCGCCGAACGCGATCTGGCCGCGCAGGCGCGAGACGAAGTCGAGCCGGACCTCGGCGTCGTACAGGTTGCCGGAGAAGTCGAGCAAGAACGCCTCGACCGAGCGCTCCTCGTCGCCGAAGGTGGGGTTGGTGCCGATGCTGATCGCCGCCGGGAGGCGGCGTGAGTCCATGTGAAACCAGCCGGTGTATATGCCGTCGGAGGGAATCGCGAAGCCCGGCAGCGGCCGGAGGTTCGCGGTCGGGAAGCCGAGGTCGGCACCGCGCGCGTGGCCGTGGACGACGGTGCCTTCGACGCCGAAGTCGCGGCCGAGGATCGCGGAGGCCCCTTCGACGTCCCCTTGGGCGAGGCTGGCGCGGACGCGGGTCGAGGAGAAGGCTTCGATGTCGGCGCTCAGGCCCTGGGCAAGGACCTCGAAGCCGAGGTCGGCGCCGAGTTCGGCCAGATGTTTCACGTCACCGGCTGCCTTGTGGCCGAAGCGGAAGTTCTCGCCGACGACGACGCCGACCGCGTGCAGTCGATCGACAAGGACGCCCCGGACGAATTCCTCGGGGCTGCGCTGCGAGAGCTCCTTGGTGAACGGCAGGACGCAGACCCCGTCGACACCGAGCGCACCGAGCAGTTCGACGCGCCGCTCGACACTGGTGAGCTGGGGCGGGACTGCATTAGGGGCGACCACGGCAGTCGGGTGCGGATCGAAGGTGACGACGACGCAGCGGGCATCGCGCTCGGCCGCCGCCTTGACAGCGGTTCGGATGAGGGCGGCGTGACCGCGGTGAACGCCGTCGAATACGCCGATCGCGACCACCGAGGCGGGCCAGCCGTCAGGGGTTGCGTCTATTCCACGCCAGGTTTCCACGGGGACGATCTTCTCACTGCCGGGCCCGGTCCGCCCAACGGACGAGGCGCGCAGTGGTCGCCGCCG
Source organism: Glycomyces sp. L485 (assembly GCF_022548875.1). Classification (GTDB taxonomy): domain Bacteria; phylum Actinomycetota; class Actinomycetes; order Mycobacteriales; family Micromonosporaceae; genus Glycomyces. The sequence continues at coordinate 13,705 of NZ_JAKZEW010000015.1, forward strand.
CTAGGGGCCTCTGGTGGTCCCGGCCGGGACCACCAGAGGCCCCTACAGAATCATCGACGATTCCGCGTTCCCTCCTGAGGCGAAGATGAGCAGCATCAGCACGCCCACGGTGAGCAGTAGGAATATGCCCAGCAGCAGCCAGCCGTTGCCGACCGTGTCCGCGGGGACCGGAATCTCGTCGCCGAGCACCTCCGGATCGGAGTGCTCGGCGAGATGCTCGTTGACCTGCCCTGGGACCGTATGGTGGGGCTCCTCCGGCAGTTCCTCGGTGGGATGGGGACACATGGCGCCTCCTGAATCGCTGGTGGGTGCGGCGAAACCTGCTTCCCTTGATTCTTGAAGAATCGTCAGTTATCCGACTGTGTTTTCCGAGAATCTCTCTGACGCAGGCGTCGATCCCGCACTAATGGAATTACAGGCCCGTCAGCCCCGTCAGCAGCCAATACCGTCCCCTGCCTCGCCGTTGGCCCGACAATCGCCCCTAGGCGTGCCATCTTCGGACGAACTGAACCAGCACAAACGGGGTGAGCGAATGACATTCATGAGATTCCGGACCGCGGCCGTCGCCGCCGCCACGACCGCGGCGATCGCCGCGGCCACCGTCACCGGCGGAGGCACCGCGCAGGCGGCGGGGTCGACCGGCTGCGTCCAGCTCAACGGGCACACCGTCTGCCGCACCGACCCGCGCGGCGGTTCCGACACCTCCATCGTCAAGGAGATCGTGCGCCAGATCGACCGAACCGGCCGCGGCGACACCGTCCGAGCGTCGGTCTACCAGTGGACGCTCGAGCGGCCCGTGAGACCCGTGGCCGAGAGCCTGATCAAGGCGAAGCGGCGCGGCGTCGACGTCAAGGTCGTCATCGGCCGGCGCGGCAGCGCGCCGGCAGCGAACAACGCGGTCATCGCCGAGTTCAAGGACGCCGGCATCGCCGTCAAGCAGTGCAAGGGCGCCTGCCTGCCCAATCCGGCGGGCCGGACGAAGGGCCCCAACCACAACCGCTTCTTCCTCATCGAACGCGATGACAGGCCGACGGTGATCACCACCAGCTTCAACTTCACCCGCTTCCACACCACCCAGGCGCACAACCTCATCGCGGTGCACGGCGACCGGTCTCTGCACGGGTTCTACAACAGGTACTGGCAGCGGCTCTATAAAGGATCATGGAAGGGCTGGGGTGAGCGGCACAAGGACACCCCGGGCAACGGCACCCACGCGTGGGTCTTCCCGCGCTCGGCCGATCCGATCGCCTCGCAGCTGAAGCAGGTCACCGGCTGCGCCAAGGGCGACCGGGTGTGGGTCGCGCACGCGAACTTCCAACCCAACCGGCCGGCGGTGCGCGAGCAGCTCGGCCGGATCAAGCGGCTCGGATGCGACGTCAAGGTCGTGGTCCTGGACAAGGACACCAACAGCCCGAGCTGGATCGCGAAGGCGACCGGCGGCGGGAGCGTCCGCGTCCACTCCTCGCTGCGCGACAAGTTCATCGTCCTCGACGCCGAGTTCAACGGGAAGGCGCGTCAGCTCGTCTACACCGGCACGCACAACCTCAACAAGAACAGCATGAAGAACGCCGACGACAACCTGCTCCGGGTGGGAGGCAAGACCGTCGCCGGCGTCTACACGGACTACTTCAAGAGGTTGTGGAGAGGCAGTGCCCGATTACGGCTCGCAGGCTTCGCCGATGGAGCTAGCCCTTGACGGAGCCGGCGAGCAGACCTCGGACGAAGTACCTCTGGAGCAGCAGGAACACGAGCAGCGGGACGATGATCGCGACGAACGCCGCCGCGGGCAGACGCGTCCAGCCGAAGCCCCAGGTGCCGGCCATGTCGCCGAGCACCGCGGTCAGCGGCCGCGTGGCCTCGCCGCCGCCGAAGGTGCGCCCGACCAGGAAGTCGTTCCACACCCACAGGAACTGGAAGATGCCGATCGAGGCCAGCGCCGGCGTCACCAGCGGCAGGACGACCTTGCGGAAGATCTGCGAATGGCTGGCGCCGTCGATGCGCGCCGCCTCCATCACGTCAGTGGGCAGTTCCCTCATGAAGTTGTGCAGCAGGTAGATCGCCAGCGGCAGACCGAAGATCGAGTGGGCGATCCACACCTGGACGATCGTCTGCACGCCGGTCAGCTGCCAGGCGGGCATGAGCGTCAGCGGGCCGATGGCCAGTCCCTTGCTGAAGAACGACAAGAGCGGGATCAGCGCCATCTGGAGCGGCACCACCTGCAGCGTGAAGATCCCGATGTAGAGCAGGTTGCGCCCTTTGAATTGGATCCAGGAGAGCGCGTACGCGGCCAAGGCGGCGAAGGTGACCGGGATGATCACGCCTGGAATGGTGATGACGACGGTGTTGATCAGGTTGCGGATGAGACCGCCGCCCTGAGAGGTGCTGTACAGCACGTAGTTGTAGGTTTCGAGCGTGAAGCTCGGGTCGCCGAAGAAGGTCCACCAGCCGGTGGCGCGGATGTCGTCCTCGGGGCGGAGCGACGAGATGAACAGCCCCGCGGTCGGGATCGTCCAGATCAGGGCGATGCCGACGGCGAAGGCGCTGGCGAGCCTGCTGGAGAGCAGGCGCCGGATGCGCTCGCCGCGACTCTCACCGATGGTGGAGACGGCCTCGGGCTCGGTCTTGACGCTCATCGAGCCTCCAGTTCCTGGCGGCGCATGTTGCGCACCTGGTAGATGACGACGGGGACGACCAGGAGGAACAACAGCACCGCCATGGTCGCGCCGCGTCCGTCGTTGCCGAGTCGGAACGCCTGGTCCCACATGTTGTGGGCGAGGACGTCGGTGCCGTGGTGGCCGCCGGTCATGGCCCGGACGATGTCGAAGAGCTTGAGCGTGGCGATGAAGACGGTCACGGCGACGACGACGATGGCGGAACGGATCGAGGGGACGGTGACCCTCCAGAAGATCTGGGCAGGGCTGGCGCCGTCGATTCGGGCGGCCTCGATGATCTCCAGGGGGACGCCCTTGAGGGCGGCCGACAGGACCACGGTGGCGAAGCCGACCTCGATCCAGATGAGGACGACCATCAGCAGGAGGTTGTTCATCGGGAAGGTGTTGAGCCAGTTGATCGGGCTGGCGCCGAACCAGACCACGACCTGGTTCATCAGGCCGATCTGGTTGCCTGTGGCCTTGTACTGGTAGATGAACTTCCAGATGATGGAGGCGCCGACGAAGGAGATGCCCATCGGCAGGAAGACGAGGGCCTTGTAGGTCCGCTCGCCTCTTCTGCCGTCGATGAGGACGGCGTAGACCAGGCCGAGGGCGGTCGACAGCGCCGGGACGATGATGATCCACAGGGCGGTGTTGATCAGGGTCTGGACGGCGTCGGGGTCGGACAGGGCCCACCCGTAGTTGTCCAGCCAGACGAATCGTGAGCCGTCCGAGCTGTAGAACGACATCACGATGGTGCGGACGGCCGGGTACACGAGGCCGAGGAGCAGGAAGAGGACGGCCGGGAAGAGGAAGACCGAGGCCACCAGGCGACTGCGGTTGCGTCTTGAGGCGAGTTCCGCGAGCCCGTAGAGGGCGAGCATGACCACTACGAAGGCGATGAGGCCGACGGCCAGCAGCCCGAAGCGGTCGGTGAGTTGGGAGACGTTCACGATCCAGCGCGCTCCAGATGTTCGGGCGATGTGCCGAGCGGGGCCGTCGGGACCCCGCTCGGCGTCGTCATTCGGTTGATCGTCGTACTGCTAGTTCGGCCAGGAGTTCTCGATGTCGTCGGCGACCTGCTCGCTGGTCTTCTCGCCATCGACCCACTGGACCATGCCGGTCCAGAAGGAGGAGGCGCCGACCTCGCCGGGCATGAGGTCCGATCCGTCGAAGCGGACGGTGACGGCCGGGTCGGTCAGGATCTCGGTGGCGAACTCGTTGATCGGCGTGGTGGCGTTGGCCGGGTCCACGCCCTGGTGGGCGGTGCTCCACGGGCCGGTCTGGAGCCGGGTGTTGTGGTAGAGCTCAGAGGCCAGGAACTGGCGGGTGGCCTCGACCGCCTCCGAGTCGTTGAAGGCCGCCACGAACTCGCCGCCGACCAGCATGGTGTTGTCGCCCTCGTTGGACTCGGGGAAGCGGAACGCGAACACGTCGCCGTCCTCGGCGACGGTGGTGCCGCCGGGCCACATGGCGCCGTAGAAGGACGCCTGGCGATGCATGGCGCATTCACCGTCGAGGATCGCGTAGCCGCCCTCCTGGAAGGGAGTCGAGCTGATCGTGTCGGTGCCTCCGTAGATGTAGTCCTCGTTGAGCAGGACCTCGCCGGCCTTTTCGATGGCGGCGACGATCTGCGGGTCGTTGAACGGGATCTCGTGGTTGACCCACTGGTCGTACAGGTCGGTGCCTTCGCGAAGGACGATGTCCTCGATCCAGTCCGTGCCGGGCCAGCCGGTGGCGCCGCCGGACTCGAAGCCGACGCACCAGGGCATGACGCCGTCGGCGGCGATCTGGTCGGACAGGCTGATCAGTTCGTCCCAGGTGGCCGGGACCTCGTAGCCGGCGTCGGCGAAGAACGAGGGCGAGTACCAGATGAACGACTTGGCGTTGCCGGAGTTCGGCGGCGCGTAGAAGGTGTCGTCGATGGTGCCGTACTGGAGCCAGTCCTCACTCCAGCCCTCGGTGGCCAGCGAGTTGACCTCGTCTGACGCGGGAACGAGGTCGTCGGCGAAGTTCTCCATCAGGCCCGGCTGCGGGAACAGCGCGATGTCGGGGGCGTTGCCGCCGTCGACGCGGACCTTCATGTCGGATTCGAACTCGCCTGAGCCCTCGTAGTCGATGGTGATGCCGGTGCACTCTTCGAAGAAGCTCCAGGCCTCTACCATCTCGTCGGCCTCGGCGTCGCGGATGGAACCGAGAATGGAAACGGTTTCACCGTCGAAGGAGCCGTACTGCTCGTAGTTGGCGCAGTCCTCGGCCTCCGCGGGGACCTCGCCCCGGGATTCCTCTTCTTCGGGTGCGCCGCAGGCCGCGGCCGCGAGCGCGAGGGCGCTGGTGGCAGCCGCTAGGCACATCAGTCGTCGGGTCTTGCTCATCGGGATTCCCTCTCTATGCAGCTGATGGTCGCCCGGCGAGTCCGACTGCCTCCCATTTTCCGGTCGGATCCACACCGTGCTCACGCACTGCGTGTTCCTTGCGGAACCGCCTCACTCGCCGTTGGGGACGACGCCGAAATCGTGCGCTGGATTACACTACATGTCAAGGCTAAATTACCGAATCGTTACTCATGGCGACACTATCGATATCTTTGACGGCCTGATGCCGATATCCTTGACGGGCCAGATGCGTGGGAGCGGTGACATGAAAGTATCATCGCTATCGTCGGAAACTTCGAGGACACGACATCTCAGCCTCCTCTTGACCTGAAAGGTGCCCCTCATGCAGCAGTTCCATTTCCCGGAAGGCTTCCTCTGGGGCACCGCGACCGCCTCCTACCAGATCGAGGGCGCCGCCGCCGAGGATGGCCGCGGACAGTCCATCTGGGACAGATTCTCTGATATTCCGGGCAAGACTTGGCGCGGCCAGTCCGGGCGTGTCGCATGCGATCACTACCACCGCGTCGACGAGGACATCGACCTGATGCGGTCGATGGGCGTCGACACCTACCGCTTCTCCATCGCCTGGCCGCGGATCCAGCCCGACGGCTCGGGCCCGGCCAATCCCGCGGGCCTCGACTTCTACGACCGCCTGGTCGACAAGCTCGTCGCAGCGGGCATCAAGCCCATGCCGACGCTCTATCACTGGGACCTGCCGCTGACCCTGGAGAATCTCGGCGGATGGCCCGTGCGCGACACCGCCGAGCGCTTCGGCGAATACGCCGCGATCGTCGCCTCCCGCCTGGTCGACCGGGTCGAGACGTGGTGGACGCTCAACGAGCCGTGGTGCTCGGCCTACCTCGGCTACGCCAACGGCCACCATGCGCCGGGCCGCACCGAGCCGGGCGCGGCCCTGGCCGCCGTCCACCACCTGCTGCTCGGGCACGGCCTGGCGACCCAGGCGCTGCGCGCCGCGGGCGCCGAGCAGGTCTCGATCGTGCTCAACCCCTCGCATTGCCGCGGCGACGAGGACGCCGTGCAGGTCGTCGACGGGGTCGCCAACCGGATCTTCTTCGACCCGTTGCTCAAGGGCGCCTACCCCGAGGACGTCGTCGCCAACACGCGGTCCCACACCGACTGGGGCTTCGTCCAGGACGGGGACCTGGAGACGATCAGCCAGCCGATCGATTTGCTGGGCGTCAACTACTACACGCCCACCTGGCTGCGTTCGAAGGCCGGCGCGCCCGAAATCGACGTGTTCCCCGGCTCGGCCGGCATCGAAGGATGGACCCCCGAGGAACTCCCGGTGACCGACATGGGCTGGCCGATCGACGCAAGCGGCCTGTTCGACCTGCTCGTGCGCATCCACAAGGACTACGGCGTGCCGGTCATGGTCACCGAGAACGGCGCCGCCTACCCGACCGGCCCGAATGAGGCCGGCGAGGTCGTCGACACCGAGCGGATCGAGTACCTGCGCTCGCACATCGGGGCGGTCCACGACGCCATCGGGGCGGGCGTGGACGTGCGCGGCTACACCGCCTGGTCGCTCATGGACAACTTCGAGTGGGCATTCGGCTACGACAAGCGCTTCGGCCTGGTCTACGTCGACTACGCCACCCAGCGGCGCATTCCGAAGGCCTCGGCGAAGTTCTACTCCGACGTCATCGCCGCGAACGGCCTCGAACTGGACTAGACCGGTTCCAGCGCGGCCCGCAGTGCCGCCACGACTCGCTCGGGCGCCTCGGCGCCCATGACCGCGCCCATGACCGCGACACCCGCCGCACCCGCCTCCCGTGCGGCGCGGGCCCGCTCGGGGCCGGTGACGCCCCCGAGCGCGTACACCGGCACCGGGCTCGTCGCCACGCGCTCGGCGAGGCCTTCCAGCCCGATCGCCGGCCCGTAGCCGGGTTTGGAGGCGGTGGGCCAGATCGGCGAGTACGTGACGTAGTCCAGCTCCTCGTCGATCGGCTCTCCGACGTGGACGGACCGGCCCACGCATTCGGGGCGTGGGACCGGCATCGGGAAGAGCGCCGACAGATGCGCCGCGGGCACCGTCTCGCGCGGGTCGGCGACCACCAGTTCGCCGCCCGAGGCCGAAAGGACGACCTCCAAGCGCGCGGCCAGACTCCGCCGCTCGGACCAATCGAGGTGCTTCTCCCGAAAGAGCAGTGAGAATGGACCTCCCTGCAGGGCACGATCGACGTGCGCGACAAGTGTTCTGGGGTACCCGTTGCCGTCTGTGACGACAACGAGCCGGTGTTGCAGGCTGGCCATGAGAGGCGAGCCTATCGGATTTGCGCGTTAGATCACGCGCACGCTGGGTCGACCGATTTAACACTTCCGTATCGGATCCTTGTCCGAACTTGCGTAATTCATGACACAGGTGCGAGACTGCTGGAGATGAATATCGGCGATCAAATCAATGTGCTGCGTACCGAGGGGGAGCGGATCGCCATCGCGGGAGGAGAACTCGCGCTCAACGCCGCTGTGCCGACTTGCCCCGGTTGGACCGTCAAGGACCTGTTGACCCACATAGGTACGGTCCACCGCTGGGCTACGGCCATAGTCGCAGGTGCCCTGCCCTACGACCCCCGTCAACGCGAGTTCCAGCATGTCGTCGGCCCGATGCCGCACGACGAACTGCTGGTCGACTGGGTCCGAGTTGGACTCAGCCACCTCGCCTCGACACTCGAGAACGCACCCGACGACCTCCAGTGCTGGCAGGTGTTCTCCTCCGAGTCCTCAAAGCGCTTCTGGGTGCGGCGCCAGGCACACGAGACCACCATCCACCGAGTCGACGCCGAGCAGGCCAGAGGCGACGAGATCTCACCGATCAAGCGGGACTTCGCCGCCGACGGCATCGACGAGTTGCTCCTGGGCTTCCACGGGCGGCCCTCCAGCCGCGTCCGGGCCCTGCGCCCCTCGGTCCTGCACATCCACGCGATCGACCTGACCCCCGGCCGCGGCGACTGGTACATCCACCCGACCGACACCGGCCCGCTGGTGACGTTCAACGAGGTCGAGTCGCCTCACTGCACGATCGAGGGCCCCGTGGAACTGCTGTACCTGGCGCTGTGGAACCGGCTGCCCTTCGACGATCTCACGGTGAGCGGCGACCCGGCACTGCTGCAACTGTGGCGCAACTACTCGGCCGTGCGGTGGGTCGACCCGGTGGACGCTTAGCCACTAGAGCACTACAGAAAGCGACACCGAATGAGGACCCGCGGGTCGGTGCCCGTGGACGGCGCGGCGCTGCCCGTATCCTTTCGGGGGTGAACCGAGAGCATCTCGCGCCGACTGACGCCGTCCCGCGCGCGGCCCTGTGGATCCTCCTCCCCGCCGCGATCGCCACCCTCGCAGGCCTCGCCCTGCTGTGGCCGTTCGGCGTCGAAGAGGCCGACGACCAGGGATTCGGCACCGAGGTCGAAGGCTACGTCATCTCCGTCCACGAGACCGAATGCGACCCCGAGCAGGACGAGCTGTCAGAACAGCTCCAGGCCGACCGCTGCGGCGACGTCCTGGTCCGGCTCGCCTCCGGACCCGACGCGGGCAGCGAGATCCTGGTCGACATCCCGGCCGGGCCCGGCGCCATCGAGGTCGCCGCAGGACAGGACGTGGTCCTCATCTACACGCCCGACTCGGTCTCGGAGCAGCAGTACCACATCATCGACCACGAGCGGTCCAGTGCGCTGTGGGCGCTGGTGATCGCCTTCGCGCTCGCCGTCGTCGCCTTCGGACGCTGGAAGGGCCTGCGATCCCTGGTGAGCCTCGGCATCACCTTCGGCGTGGTGCTGCTGTTCATCGTCCCGGCGATCCTCGACGGGCGCTCGCCGATGCTCGTCGCGATCGTCGGATCGGCGGCGATCATGCTCGTCTCGCTCTACCTGTCGCACGGCTGGAACCGGACGACGACCGTGGCCGTGCTCGGGACGCTCGCCTCGCTGGTGCTCACCGGCGCGCTCGCCCAGGGCGCCGTACACCTGGCCTACCTCAACGGCGTGCTCGACGAGGAGACCACGACGCTGGCGATGCAGTACCCGATCGACATGTCCGGTCTGCTGCTGGCCGGTATCCTCATCGGCGCGCTCGGCGTCATCGACGACGTCACCGTCTCCCAGGCCGCCACCGTCGACGAGGTCGCCAAGGCGAACCCGAGGTGGGGGCGCGCCAGGCTGTTCAGCTCGGGGATGCGCGTCGGACGCGACCACCTCACCAGCGTGATCAACACCCTCGTGCTCGCCTACGCGGGCGCCTCGCTGCCGCTGCTGGTGCTCATCTCCGCCGCCAATCGTCCACTGGGCCAGATCCTGACCAGCCAGACGATCGCCACCGAGATCACCAGGTCGGTCGTCGGCACGCTCGGCCTCATCGCCGCCGTGCCGATAACGACCTGGCTGGCCGCGGCGCTGGCCAGGAGGGAACCGCCGAAGGAGAAGCAGCCGAAGGAGCGAAAGCGGCCGAAGCCGGACCCGGAGCCGAGCGACAACTGGGGCGAGGATGATTCGCCTTATCCTCCGTCGCACCTGCGCTTATCAGAACTGCTCGGCCGCGGCCATGAGCTTCCTCGCGGCCTGGTGCAGCGCATGGAGCACCGTCATGACCGCCGGACGGCCGGTCGAGGCGGTGCGGTGCACGGCGTAGACGTCGCGACCCGACAGCGGCTCGGCGACACGGCGCACCGCCACGTCGCGGCGCTCGGCCGCGGCCATCCACGGCGCGACGGTCACTCCGAGGCCCTTCGCCACCAGCGTCAGGATCGTGTCCAGGCCCTCGAACTCCGAGACCGGCGCCGTGATGCCCTCGGCGCGCCACAGCCGGTCCAGGGCCATCCGCGACGGCTCGCCTTCGGGCGAGGCGATCCAGGACTCGTCGGCGAGCGCATGCGCAGAGAGCTTCCGTTCGGACGCCAGCGGGTGCCGGGACGGCAGGACCGCGACGAGCGGGTCGGAGACGAGGTGATGGTAGGTGAGCGGGCCGATCGTCGGCGGGCGGCGGATCCCCGACCAGTCGTCGATGAGGGCCAGGTCGATCTCACCTGAGCGGACGCGGCTGAGGCTCTCGGTCACCGTGTGCTGCTGGCGGAGCACCATGGTCAGCTCGGGGTAGCGGCGCAGGCGCCGCACGATCGGGCCGGCGAGGGCGACCGCGACGGTCGGGAAGGCGGTGATGATGACCCGGCCCCTCGGTTCGGCGGCGTCGGCGGCCAGATCGGTCTCGGCGGCGTCGATCGCGTCGAGGATCGAGCCGGTGTGCTCCACGAGACGGCGTCCCGCGTCGGTCAGCTGCGCCGATCTGGCGGTGCGTTCCAGCAGGGCGACACCGGTCTCCTTCTCCAGAGCGGCCAACTGCTGCGAGACGGCCGAGGCGGTCTGGCCGGTCGCCAAGGCAGTGGCGACTATCGATCCGTGGGCGGCGAATTCGTAGAGGAGGCGCAGGCGGCGGACATCCAGCATAAGTAAATCTTACTCTCGGCAAAAGCTAGAGATACTTGCATTGATGCTCTGTTCATACCACTCTTAGCGTTACAGGTAACATCCATGAAGGAGACACCAGTGACAGTCTCAGCCACCCTCGCCGCCAGCGAGACGATCGCCGCCCGTCGAGCCGCCGGACAGGAGGTGCTCGCGCTCGCCTTCGGAGAGGCGGGAATCCCGGTTCACCCCTTGCTGGGACAGCGACTGGCGAAGGCCGCGGCGCAGACCTCGTACGGCCCGGTCGCGGGGATCCGCCCGGCCCGCGAGGCCGCCGCGGGGTACTGGTCGCGGCGGGGTCTGACCACAGAGTCGGGTCAGGTGGTGCTCGGGCCGGGTTCGAAGCCCCTGCTGTTCGCGGTCCTGCGCGCGGTCGGCGGCGACGCGGTCATCCCCCGGCCCGCGTGGGTCTCCTATGCGGCGCAGGCGGAGCTCATCGGCCGTACGCCGATCCGCGTGCCGGGGCCGGAGGGCGAGGGCGGCGTACCGGACGCCGACGCGCTTGACGCGGCGGTGCGGGCGGCGCGGGCCGAGGGCCGCGATCCGCGGATCGTGGTCGCCACACTGCCGGACAACCCGACCGGGCGGCTCGCCTCCGAGCGCGCGGTCAAGGAGATGTGCGAGGCGGCCCGAGCGCTGGACCTGGTGGTCCTGGCCGACGAGATCTACCGGGACCTGGTCTTCGACGACGGGGACTTCCCCTCGCCGGCGACCTGGGCGCCGGAGCGGACGGTGACGACGACCGCGCTGTCGAAGAACTACGCGCTCGGCGGGTGGCGTATCGGCGCGGCTCGGTTCCCCGATTCGCAGATGGGCGAACAGCTCAGGGAAGCGGTCCGGGGCATCGCCTCCGAGGTGTGGTCGTCCACGCCGATGCCGATGCAGCACGCCGCGGCCTACGCCTGGTCGGATCCGGTGGAGTTGGTCGACCGGCTCGTGGCCGCGAGACGCCTGCACGGCTCGGTGGCGCGGTCGGTCGCCGAGGCGTTCGCGGACGTCGGCTGCGAGGTGCTCCGGCCGCAGGGCGGGTTCTACGTGTGGCCCGACTTCGCGCCCCTGCGGGAACTGCTGGAGGCGCGCTGGTCGGTGAAGACCGGCGCGGACCTCGCGCGGGTACTGCTCGACGAGTTCGGCGTCGGGGTGCTGCCGGGTTCGGCGTTCGGCGACGAAATGGAGTCGCTGACGGTGCGGGTGGCGGTTCCGGGGCTGTACGGATCGTCGGACTCCGAGCGTCTGGCTGCGCTGGTCTCGGACGATCCTGTGGGGTTGCCGTGGATCGCCGACGCGCTCGAGGGGCTGCGCGGTACGTTGGCCGCGCTCACGTCCACATGTTGAGCGCGGTGATCGTCGCGTAGACGACGGCCACGACGACGACGATGCCGATGATCAGGAACACGACACCGACGAACCGCTGGACCTCCAGTTCGCGCCCTTCCCTGACCGGACCCCTCCAGCGGCCGTAGCGCCAGTGGTCGCGGCCGGGAGTGAGATCGTCGAGGTCCCACAGGAGCGCCTGGAGGTCTTCGAGGCTCTCGGCCCGGCGCGCCAGCTGGCGGCGCAGCCGGTACTCCTGCGCGTCGATCCTGCCGCGGCGGCGGGCGACGGCGAGTCGGTTCAGTGTGATCCGCTTGTCGGTCTTCGAAGCGCGAGATGCATAGGCGTCCATGGCACCCTCCCCACCTGCTCTGTCTCAATCATGACAGAGAAAGGGATTCCCCGCACACCTCGCTTCACGCGGCTCAGTCGAGGAGATCCGTGACCGCCCGCGCCAGTTCGGTGTCCTTTTCGGAGACTTTGTGGCCGGCGGAGTGCGTTGTGGTGGAGACGGTGAGCTTGTTGTAGCGGATCGTCAGGTCCGCGTGGTGGTTCCGCTGCTCTTGGAGCCAGCCGACAGCGGACGCCGCCGAGACTGCGGCGAGGTGCCCGTCGAACGTCCAGGACCGCTCCAGGCGGTCACGTTCATGGTGCCAGCCAGGCAGTTCGGACAGCGCGAGCTCGATCTCTGCTTCGGTCATCGGTTGGTCGCTCATACCTCGATTGTGTCAGCTCTCGTCGACGAGCGAGACGACTCCGGTGTCCAGGTCGTAGACGGCGCCGACGACGAGGACGCCGTCGAGGGAGGCGCGCCTGCCGAGGTCGGCGACGGTGCGGCGGACTTGGAGCCGCATCGCGTGAGAGGCGGTGTTCGGTTCCTCACCGGACTCGGCGAGGGCTTGCGAGGCGGGCTGCCACAACTGCTCGACGAGGTAGCCGCTGCGCGGGTCGTGCGACTCTTCCTCTACGGCGTGCAGGGCGGCGTTGATCGCGCCGCACCGCTCGTGGCCGAGCACCACGACCAGGGACACGCCCAGTTCGGCGGCGGCGAATTCGAGGGAGCCGACCGCGGCCCGGTCGGGGACGTGCCCGGCGGTTCGCACGACGAGCAGCTGGCCGAAGTCGCAGTCGAACACGGATTCGGCGGTCACCCGCGAATCGATGCAGGTGAACACCGCCGCGGAGGGCTGCTGGTCGGGGGCGGCGGTTCGGGCTGCGACGATGTCCCGCCTGTATCGGGGTTCGCCGGCGACGAATCGGCCGTTGCCGTCGAGCAGGTCGACCAGCGTCGAGGCGGCGCGGTGGTTCTCCATGAGCGAGGTTGCGGTCATCTCTGGCACCCCTGAATAGTGCCGGAGGCGAACACACCGACGCAAGGGGAACCTGCTCAGGGACACAGACGTTTTACAAACTCGTCGTTATAGATTCGTGACATGTTAGTTCTGAATCAGGATGAAGGAGTCTCGAAGTCATATCCTATGATGCCCTTACGCCAACTTCACCAGTCTGACCTGGAGGAATCAGTGCGCACCTACGGCGACGGCTGCCCTGCCGCACACGCCCTCGACCTCGTCGGCGAGCGCTGGTCGCTCCTGATCGTCCGCGAACTCTTGCTCGGGCCGAAGCGCTTCACCGACCTCCGCGGCGGCCTCGACGGCGCCAGCGCCAACGTCATCTCCCAGCGGCTGCGCGAGCTCGAATCGCACGGCGTCGTCACCAGGCGCCGCCTGCCGCCTCCGGCGGCCTCCAAGGTGTACGAGCTGACCGAATGGGGCCGCGAGCTCGAAGGCGTTATCGTGCGGCTGCTGCGCTGGGGCGCTCGCTCGGCCGGGATGCCGCTGGATACGCCGATCGGCGCCGACGCGCTCATCCTTTCGCTACGGGGCCTGTTCATGCCCGTCGCCGCCCAGGGCTTCGACGCGGCCTTCGAGCTGTGGATCGAGGACCGCCCGTTCATCGCCGAGGTCTTGGACTCGTCGCTCATCCTGGCCCCCGGCCGCCCCGAGCACCCGCACGCGGTCATCCGCACCGACCCCGAGACGCTCAAGCGCCTCACCCTCGGCGGGCGCAGCCTCGACGTGTCGCTGCACGCCGGCCGCATCACCGTCCAGGGCGACCAGGCCATGGCCGAGCGGTTTCTCGGCATGTTCCGGCTGCCCGAGCCCGCGGCGGCCTCCCGGATAGACGGGGACCTGACCTAGGCGGTGTCCGGTGATACCGAGGCTGGGATCACCAGACCCCTAGATCACGTTCCGCTTGACCTTCGGCCTGACCTTGGCGAAGCCCCCGCCGACGCCGGCCGGCCGGGCCCGGCGGTCGGTGATGAGCATGTGCCCCGGCGCGTGCGTGATCGCGAACGGCAGCTTCGCGGCGACGACCGCCTCCTGCAGCGTCACGCCGCACGCCCAGAACACCGGGACGTCACCGGGCGCCGGATCGACCGGGTCGCCGAAGTCGGGCCGGCCCAGGTCCCGGATGCCGAGTGCGGCCGGGCCGCCCACGTGAACCGGCAGACCGTGTGCGTACGGCATCCGCGCCGTGACCATCGCCGCCCTCGCCACCAGGTGCGGGGGCATCGGCCGCATGGACACCACGATGCGCGAGCGGAACCGCCCGGCCGACAGGCACGGCAGGCCCGTACGGTACATCGGCACGTTGCTGCCCTGTTCGAGGTGGCGCAACGGGATCCCTTCGCTCTCCAGCAGCGGCTCGAACGTGAAGCTGCATCCGATCAGGAGCGTCACCAGGTCGTCGCCCCACACCGAGGTCGCGTCGGTCCTCCAGTCGACCAACGACCCGTTCCGCCACACCAGGTAGGCGGGCAGGTCGCGGCGGAGGTCGACGCCCTCGGCGAGCGAAGTGGTGAACCGGCCTGGCCCGACGATCTCGAGCAGCGGGCACGCCCTGGGGTTACGGACGGCGAAGCGGCGCAGGGCGACGGCGTGGCGGCGGGGCACGCTGACCAGATTGGCCTGTACATACCCCTTCGACCAGCCGCTCGTGGGGGCGACCAGCCCGCCGCGGAACCTCGCTCGGGCGTCGGCGGGCAGAACCATCGCTTCGGGGCGCTGTCTTGTGAACATGTCTCCTCCTCGATGTCTCGGTAGACCGAGCATCGGGGACGGCCCGCCAGAAGACTCATGAGTTCTTCACGAGTCCGAACCGATTGCCCATGCAACCGTTCAACAATGGATCACCGAATGCACCTACAATGGGTATCCGCACTTTTTCACCCCGCGTGCTGACGCATCGAACAGCCAGGGCCCGGCGCGGTCGGCACGCCGCCCAGGGAGGTCGCCCATGGAGTTCGGCATCCTCGGCCCCCTGCAGTTGACGAAGGCGGGCGCCCCCGTCCCGCTGCCCGGACGGATCCTGCCCCGGCTCATCGCCGTGCTGCTCCTCGAAGCCGGACACGTCGTGCCCCCGGCGAAACTCGTCGAAGCACTCTGGGACGACCGCCCGCCGGCGACCGCCCGCCGTCAGATACAGAACACCGTCGCCACCGCCCGCGGCAGGCTGTTCGACTACGAGGCGGCCGAACTGGAGACCGTCGGCGACGGCTATCGGCTGCGGCTGCGCCCCGAGAAGCTCGACTCGCTCCGATTCCGGACGAGTGTGCGCATCGCCCGCGAACAGGTCGCCGCCTCCGAACCCGAAGCGGCCCTGACCGGACTGCGCGAAGCGCTCGCGCTGTGGCGCGGACCGGCGCTCGCCGGGCTGTCGGGCAGGATCATCGAGGCCGGCGCGCGGCTGTGGAACGAGGATCGAGCCGCCGCCGAAGAGGAACGCGCCGAACTCGAGCTGGCGCTGCGCACCTCCGCTCCTGTCGTCTCCGACCTACGGCGCGTCCTCGAGGACCACCCCTACCGGCAGCACGCCGCCGAACTGCTCATGACCGCCCTGCACCGCGACGCACGCGTCGCCGAAGCGCTCGAGGTGTACGAACGGATGCGCCGCCGGCTCGCCGACGAACTCGGCATCGACCCCGGCCAGCGCCTGCGGGACCTCCACACCGCGATCCTGCGCGACGACCCCGTGCTCGGCGTCCCCAAGGAGACCCCCGAGTTCACGCCGAAGCGCGAACCACTGCCCGCCCCGGCCCAGCTGCCTTCCGACAGCGTCCACTTCACCGGTAGAAGCGACCTCATCGCCGTTCTCGACCGGCTCCTCGGACCCGGACCGAGCACCGCCGTCCTGTCCGGTATCGGCGGCACCGGCAAGACCACCCTCGCGCTTCACTGGGCTCACCGGGTGCGCGAGCAGTTCCCCGACGGCCAGCTCTACGTCAATCTGCGCGGCTTCGACCGGGCCCCGCCGCTCACCCCGCTGGACGCGCTCGCCGGGTTCCTTCGGGCGCTTCGCGTCCCCACCGAGGCCATCCCCTCCGACCCCGACGAGGCCGCGGCCCTCTACCGGTCCCGCCTCGCCGACACCAGGACCCTCGTCATCCTCGACAACGCTCGCGGCTCCGAGCAGGTCAAACCGCTGCTGCCCGCCACCGTGGGCTGCACCGCCGTCGTCACCAGCCGGTTCCGGCTGCCCGAACTGTCGACCGTCCACGACGTCCTCCCGGTCACGGTCGCCTCACTCGACCTCGACGACTCGGTGGCGCTGCTCACGAGCCTCATCCGCGCCGACCGCGTCGCCGCCGAACCCGAGGCCGCGCTCCGGCTCGCGAAGATGTGCTCAGGGCTGCCCTTGGCGCTCAGGATTATCGGCACCAACCTCGGCGGGCAACCCGACGCGACACTCACCGAGACCGCCGCAGCGCTGTCCGACCGCGACCGGCTCGCCCGGCTCACGGTCGAAGGCGACCCGACCACCACCGTCGCCGCGGCGTTCGACCTCTCCTATCAGTCGCTCCAGCCCGACGAGGAACTGCTGTACCTCAACTTGTCGCTGCTGCCTGCCGCGGACTTCGGCAAGGACCTGGCCGTCGCCCTCACCAGATGGGAGCCGAACGCGGCCGAACGGATCCTCTCCCGACTCGTCGCCGCGCACCGCATCGAGGAGTACCGGCCCGGCCGCTACCGATTCCACGACCTAGTGCGCGAATACGCGCGCCGCAAGGCCGAGGAAGCGTACGACCCGACCGCGATCCAGCGGCTGCGCGAACAGGTCGTCAACTGGTACGCCACCTCCGGCCCGTTCCTGCCGACCGGAGAGTACCGCAACATCGTCGCCACCTTCCTCGAATGGAACGGGCACCCGAGCGTCTCGCGGCTCCTCAACCGGCTCATCGCGTTCGCCGACGCCGGCTACCGCGTCGAGCCGACCGACTCGGTCTACGAGCTGCCCGAACTCGCGTCCGTCGCCGAACAGGCCATCGAAACCGGAAGACGATCCGACGACCCGGTGGACGCGGTCCGCGCCTACGCGCTGGCGGACGCCGTCGCCTACGCCTCGGGCGAACTCGCCAAGTCGATGGCCTACGCGCAGAAGACCCTCGAGGCGCTGCGACGCACCCCCGAAGGCGACCGCACCGGCAAGGCCCGCAACGACCTCGGAACCACCTTGACGCAGCTGGGACGATACCGCGAGGCGGTGTCGCTGCTGCGCGAAGCCGTCGTCGCCGCCGAGCGCTCGGGCTACAGCGACGTCCGAGTCGAGGTCCTCACCTCGCTGGGGTCGGTCCTCGGGCGAATGGGGATCTTCGCCGAGTCCGAGGCCCTCCTGCTGCGCGCCTGCGACATCAACGCCTCCATCGACGACGGGCGCGAATCGGTCTATCCGCTGCTGCAACTGGCCGAGCTCTACATCGACATGGGCCGCGTGACCGCCGCGGAGGAGCTCTGCCACCGCATAGCCGAGATGCTGCACGATCACCCCTCGAAGTTCTTCCGCGCCAGGCTCTACTCCAGGCAGGCCGCGGTCCACTCCGCCGACGAGGACTTCGTGCGCGCCGAGGCCGCGCTACTGCGCGGCATCGAACTGGTCGAAGAGATCAACAGCAGGCGCCACCAGCTGGCTTACACCTACCAGCTCGCCGAGCTGCTCGTCGACACCGGCCAGATCGACCGTGCCCGCGAGGCGCTCGATCGCGTCGCAGAGTTCGACCGGTACCAGACTTCCCTGACCCTCGCGATCAAAGCGCGCGTGCTCTGCAAGCTCCACACGCGCGCCGGCGACCCGCGACGGGCGATCAGCCTGGGGCGTCAGGCCTGCGACGTGTTCGCGGCCATGCCCGACCCGATGCGCCAGGCGAGGAGCCTGCTGGCCCTCGCCGACGCCTACGCGCGCGCGGGCGACCTCGAGTCGGCCGCGGACTGCCGTACCGAGGCGAATAGTCTGCGCGCGAGCCTGAAGTCGGCGCTGAACATGCGCTCCGCCTCCTAAGGCAAGGAGCCGTGGGACACGCCGATCAATGTCAACGAGTGACCCACGGTGTCGTCCCCTGGTGACGGTATCCGGAATCGGAACGGGCCCCGCTTCGGCGGGGCCCTTCGCGTTGTGGGGCAGGCAGGACTTGAACCCGCGACCTGACGATTATGAGTCGTTTGCTCTGACCAGCTGAGCTACTGCCCCAAGCGACCAGTATCCTCTCATACCTTCAGGCTCGGCGGTGTTCCGAGGGGCCGGATTGCAGGTCGGTCCCGACAGTGTCACAAGGTGGCAATCACCTGGTGCGGCCTCTGCTTATGTTGCATGATGTTCACAGAAGCCGAGTCATTTGGAAACGTCGGTATGGGAGTACCCGACCCATATTCCCTGTTTGGCCGATAACATCTGAGTTACTTTCACAACGTTTCCATAACGACATGTGGAGCCGTGGCCGGGCTCTCCTTAAGATTCGGCTCACTCGCATCGTGGGGTGTTTCTCGAACATTGCACGACACTCCCGGTGCCCGAACCTTCGAGGGGGCGCATTGAGACGTGCAGTAATGGTGCTGTCGGCCGTGCTGGTCGGCCTGGTTCTGGGGCTGGGGGTGAGCAGCACCGCCCAAGCACAAGGAGAAACCGGCGTCAAAGGTACATTGAAGGACCAAGACGACAATCTGATCTCCGAGGTCGAGATCACCGTCTCCGACGCCGACGGCAATGAGATCGCGACGACCGCCAGCGCCGAGGACGGCACCTGGTCCGTCCCACTGGAATCGCCCGGCACGTACCTCGTCGCTCTCGATGAGTCGACGCTTCCGAACGGCCTGCTGGTGCGCAACGGGCGACCGCAGCTCGAAGTGGAAGTGCGGGCCTCCGAACGGACCGTCCTGTTCCCACTCGACACGCAGCTCGACCCCAACGCCCAGCCTCAGGAGACCGAAGCTCCCGGCGGGAGCGATTCCACCGGCGATGGCGAGGAGGAGACCACCGGCGCCGTCGAGGCCGAGGACGAGATCGACCCTGAGATCGAGAGCGCCGCCGGCCCCACCCGCGCCGTCAGCCTCCTGTTCTCCGGCATCCACTTCGGGCTCATGATCGCGCTCGCCGCGGTCGGGCTGTCGATGGTCTTCGGCACCACCGGGCTGACCAACTTCTCCCACGGCGACCTGGTCACCTTCGGCGGCGTCATGGCCCTCATGTTCAACATCATCGTCGGACTGCCGGTCTGGGCCGCCGTCATCGGCGCCGTCGCCGCCGGAGCCCTGTTCGGCTGGCTCCAGGACTGGGGCCTGTGGTCGCGCCTGCGCAAACGCGGCACGGGGCTGATCACGATGATGATCATCTCCATCGGTGTCGCGCTCCTCATCCGCTTCGCCACGCTGTTCTTCGTCGGCGGCGAACGACGCCGCTACGACGAATACGTCGGTCAGACGCCCTGGGATCTGGGGTGGCTGGTCATCACGCCCAAGGAGGTCTACACCGGTCTGATCGCGGCACTCGTCTGCTCCGCGGTGGGGCTGGCACTCGTGTTCACCCGACTGGGCAAGGCGACCCGCGCGGTCGCCGACAACCCTTCGCTGGCGTCGTCGACCGGCATCGACGTCAACCGGGTGATCCGGCTGGTCTGGACGATCGGCGGGGCGCTCGCCGCGCTCGCCGGCGTGTTCCTGTCCGTCAACGACGGCGTCAAGTTCGACATGGGCCAGCACCTGCTGCTCCTGGTATTCGCCGCAGTCGTCCTCGGCGGCCTCGGCACAGCGTTCGGAGCCTTCATCGGCGCCATGCTCATCGGCATCTTCGTTCAGATGTCCACGCTGGTCATCGCGCCCGAGCTGAAATACGTCGGAGCGCTGGCCGTACTCATCATCGTCATGCTCACGCGACCACAGGGCATCCTGGGCCGCCGAGAGCGGATCGGCTGAGGTTAGGAGACTGCAATGGATTGGCACTTCGTCTTCAGCCAGGCCCTCACACAGGCCATCGGCCCGACCATGCTCATCTACGCCATCGCGGCGATCGGGCTCAACGTGCAGTTCGGTTACACCGGGCTGCTCAACTTCGGCCAGGCCGCCTTCGCTGCCATGGGCGCCTACGGGCTCGCCCTGGCGGTCGTCGCATTCGGGCTGCCGTTCGGATGGGGCATCCTCATCGGATTCGGGGCCGCCATCGTGATGGCGCTGCTGCTCGGCATCCCGACACTGCGGCTGCGCGCCGACTATCTGGCGATCGTCACCATCGCCGCGGCCGAGATCGTACGGCGACTGGCCCGCGCGACCGTCTGGTCCGAGTACACCGGCGGCTCCGACGGCATGCGCGGTTTCAGCGAGCCGTTCTTCGAGCTGAGCCCCTACAACCCGGACGCGAACTGGTCGGTCCTGTTCGTATCGATGGACGGCGGGCGGCTCATCGTCGACCTGGGAATCGTCGACTTCCAGTACTCCAGCCGCGACCTGTGGGTCATGACCGTCGGCTGGATCCTCGTGGCGATCTTCCTGGTCGTGGTCGGCCTGCTCGTCCACAGCCCGTGGGGCCGCGTCCTCAAGGGCATCAGGGAGGACGAGGAGGCCGTGCGCAGCCTCGGCAAGAACGTCTTCGCCTACAAGATGCAGGCACTGGTCATCGGCGGCATCATCGGCGCCGCGGCCGGGTTCATCTTCGCGCTCAGCCGCGCGAACGTCCAGCCCGACACCTTCAGCACCGACTTCACGTTCTACTTCTACGTGGTGTTGATCCTCGGTGGCGCGGCCCGGCTGTTCGGCCCCGTCCTCGGCGCGGCCCTGTTCTGGTTCCTGTTCAACCTGCTGTCGCTGACGCTCAACCAGGGCATCCGCTCCGATTTGATCCCACGGGAGGTGCTGGCGCCGACCCAGGTCGGCCCGCTGGTGTTCTTCCTGATGGGCCTGGGCATGGTCCTGTTGCTCATCTTCCGCCCGCAGGGCATCCTCGGTAATAGAAGGGAGCTGATGCTCGATGTCAGATAGCGAATTCGAGCGCGAGCCCGAAGTGTTCCGCGAGATGCACCAGGCGGCGCTGGCCGCGCTCGCGGACGTCCAGCCCGAACCGGGCGTGGCGAAGCCGGACCCGATCCTGACCGCGTCGGGCATCAGGCGCTCCTTCGGCGGCCTCGTGGCCGTCGACGTCGACCACCTCGAGGTTCAGCGGGGCACCATCACCGCGCTCATCGGGCCTAACGGCGCCGGGAAGACGACCCTGTTCAACCTGCTCACCGGCTTCGACCGGCCGAGCAGCGGCAAGTGGGACTTCGACGGCAGGAGCGCCAAACGACTGCGGTCGTACCAGGTGGCGCGGGCCGGGATGGTCCGGACCTTCCAGCTGACGAAGGCGCTCACCCGCATGACCGTCATGGACAACATGCTCATCGCCGCGTCCGCTCAGCTCGGCGAGCGCATGTGGGCGGGCCTCATCCCCGGCCTGTGGAAGGCCCAGGAGGCCGCCAACCGCGAGCGGGCCATGGAGCTGCTGGAGCGGTTCAAGCTCATCGACAAGCGAGAGGACTACGCCGGGGAGCTCTCGGGCGGCCAGCGCAAGCTCCTGGAGATGGCGCGTGCGCTCATGCTGGAGCCGAAGATGGTCATGCTCGACGAGCCGATGGCCGGGGTGAACCCGGCGTTGAAGCAGACGCTGCTCGAGCACATCAAGGGATTGCGCGAGGACGGGATGACGGTGCTGTTCGTGGAGCACGACATGGACATGGTCCACGAGATCGCCGACTGGGTGGCGGTCATGGCCGCGGGCCAGCTCATCACCGAGGGCACGCCGGACCAGATCTCGTCCGATCCGCGCGTGATCGACGCCTATCTCGGCGCCCACCACGACGCAGCGGCTCACTAGGGGGACACAGGATGTCTGACGAGGAAGTCAATGAATTGGCCGGGGGCATCGCTCCGACGGGCGTGCCGCTGGCGGAGGTGCCTGAGTCGTCCGCGGAGGTGCATTCGCGCGAGGGCCATCTGGCCGCGTCCGGCGATGCGCTGCTGCGCGCCGATGAGGTGGTCGCCGGGTACATCCCGGGCGTGTCGATCTTGAACGGGACCGATCTGTACGCCGACGAGGGCGAGCTGGTTGGGATCATCGGGCCGAACGGGGCGGGCAAGTCGACGCTGCTGAAGGCGATCTTCGGGCTGGTGAGCATCACTTCGGGGACGGTGATGCTGCGCGGCGAGAAGATCACGAACCTCAAGGCGCACCAGTTGGTGCCTCGAGGCGTGGGTTTCGTGCCGCAGTCGAACAACGTGTTCCCGACGCTGTCGGTCCTGGAGAACCTGGAGATGGGCGTGTTCCTGCGTCCGAAGAAGTTCAGGCAGCGGTTCGACTTCGTCGCCGACCTGTTCCCGGTGCTCGCCGACCGGCGGTCGCAGCGGGCCGGGTCGCTGTCAGGCGGTGAGCGGCAGATGGTGGCGATGGGCCGGGCGTTGATGATGGAGCCGTCGGTGCTGCTGCTCGACGAGCCGTCGGCGGGTCTGTCGCCGGCGATGCAGGATGAGGTCTTCTTCAACACGAAGCAGATCAATTCGACCGGTGTCACGGTGGTCATGGTCGAGCAGAACGCTCGGCGGTGCCTCCAGATCTGCGACCGGGGTTACGTCCTGGACCAGGGAAAGAGCGCCTACACGGGCCCGGGTGCGGGCTTGATCGACGACCCGAAGGTCGTCGAGCTCTACCTCGGCACCCTGGGCAAGGCGCGCTAGGCGGAGAGTGGACCGCCCTCGGGCCCGGCGTGCCGCCGGGCCCGAGGGCGGTTCTTTTCGTTCCGGTCGGGGACGGAGAACGAAAGGGGCGGTTCCCGGTGGGAACCGCCCCGATGATCATCGGCGAACGTGAGCTCTACTCGAGCGTCTGCTCGACGTAGTCGACGTTCTCGTAGGTGTTGTCGGGACCGTACTGGTAGATCCCGATGGTCGCGGCTGTGACGTCGCCTTCGGGCGAGAACTCGATCGGGCCGGACTGGCCTTGGTAGTCGATGTCCTCACCGGCGTCGAGCAGCTCCACGCATTCGGCGAAGTCGCTGCACTGGGTGCCTCCGCTGGAGACGTCGATCATGTTGTCCTTGACGGTGTCGGAGTCGTACGATCCGCCGGCGACGGCGGCGAGGGCCACGAGCATCGTGGCGTCGTAGGACTCGGCGGCGTACGAGAAGTCCTCGAGATCGGGATCGATCTCCAGGAGGCGGTCCTGGATGCCCGACGGGTCGGCGCCGGGCAGCGTGCCCTTGGTGCCTTCCAGCATGCCCTCGGGGAACTCGTCGCCGTAGTTGGACAGGTTGCCGTCGACGAAGTACCAGCCCAGGTCCTGAGCGCTGAGGTTCGACTCGGCGAGCTCGGGCGCGAGGTTGGTGATCTCGTTGAAGGTGATCAGCACGACCGCGTCGGCGTCGGCCGCGGCGAGGGCGGAGACTTCAGCGGAGAACTCGGTGGCGTTCGGGTCGTAGATCTCCTTCATGACCACCTCGCCGCCGAAATCGACGACGTTCTGCTCGACCGCGTCGGCCAGGCCGGTGCCATAGGAGTCCTGCAGTGCCAGGATGGCGACCTTCTCGTGTCCGTCGGCGATGACCTGGTCGGCGAGCACGCGGCCCTGGAGGACGTCCGAAGGCGCGGTCCGGAAGTAGTAGTCGCCGCGCTCATAGGTCGTGAAGTCCGGAGAGGTGTTCGCCGGCGAGACCTGGACGATGCCCTCTTCGTAGAGCTTGTCGATGAACTGGAACGACACGCCGGACGAGGCGGAGCCGATGACGACGTCCACATCCTGAGCGATCAAGGCGTCCGCGGACTGGCTGGCGATGTCGGTCGACGTGTCGCCGGAGTCCTCGTGGAGGACGTCGACACATTCGTCCAGCACTCCCCCGGCCTCGTTGATCTCCTCGATCGCAAGGTTGACCCCGGCGAATTCAGGCGGGCCGAGGAAGGCGAGCGAGCCGGTCTGCGGCAGGATCGTGCCGATTTTCATTCCGCAGTCGGCGTCCGAACTTCCTGAGTCCTCGTCGCCGCCGCAGGCTGCGAGCGCGAATGCTGTGGCACCCGCTGTCGCTGCTGCTAGCAGTACTCGGGGAAAGCGAGACATGTCTTCTCCTAGTTGTGTTCGAGATGAGCATCCGTTGACCGGTTCCGAGGTTGACGTGATGCGAGTTACACCCTATTGCCCCAGGGGCTCCCGCGCTAGGTGCCGTAACCACACCCGATCCGATATGTGATAGGCCCGTGATCTTTTGTCCGATAGCTTTCCGAATCTTTTCGGCTGTGAGAACCGCGCATTTTGTATCCATTGCGGAATTCACCTCAAAGGGCACGAAACCACATAGACGGCGGTTCTCAAGATAACAGAGATACGGGCGTGATTCGGGATATCCTTCCCCCTTCTGTGGGAGTCGGTCCGCTTCACAGGGGGAGGGCGGCGCAGCCCCGGCCTTGACCTTCCGACTCGCCCGATCCTAGGGTTACTCCTCGCAGGGAGATCCGGAAGCCCATAAGGCACAGACGGAAGAGGCGACCACATGCTCGACATCCTCGTGGCCGGCGGCGTCGGCGTCGACACGATCGTCCGCGTCCCCGAGATCAAGGTCTTCGAGGGCGACAACCTGGGGGTCGAACCGATCCGGGACTTCGTCGCCCACACCGGCAACGGGGTGGCCCTCGGCTGCCTGCACCTGAGGCTGGCGACCCGCTTCATCGACTACATCGGCGAGGACACCCAGGGCGAGATGATCCTGCGCCGCTACGAGGAGGAAGGCCTGGACTTCCGCCACCTGATCTCCGAGCGAGGCACCTCCCGGTCGGTGAACCTGGTCGACGACGAGGGCCGGCGCTTCTCCTTCTACGACTTCCGGCACGCCCCGGACCTGCGCCTGCCACCGGATTTCTACAGGCCGCACCTGGCCGAGGCGGCCCACGTCCACATCTCGATCGCGAACGTCACCCGCGCCATGCTCGCCGACCTCGACGACGGCGTGCCAGTCTCGACCGACCTGCACGCCTGGGACGGCGAATCGGACCACCACAAGGACTACGCGCTGCGCGCCGACACCGTCTTCCTGTCGGTCGCCAAGCTCGGTGGCCGGCACGAGCAGGCGATGCGGTGGATCATCGACAACGGCCGCGCGTCGCTGGTGGTCGCGACCGCCGGCGAGCGGGGAGGTTACGTCCTGGAGCGTGCCGGGTCGGTCTGGCCCTACCCGGCCCTGGATCCGGTCGCGGAGCTGAGCGGGGCGCTCCCCGAATGGGCCGGCTGGAGGCCGGTCGACTCCAACGGCGCCGGCGACGCCTTCGTCTCGGGCTTCCTGTGGGCGAGGCGCCGCGGCGAGGACCTCGGGAGCGCGGTCGACGCCGGACGCATCGCCGGGGCCTTCGCCTGCCGCAAAGAGGGCACCCACTCCGAGTTCATCGACGAGCCGCTCCTCGCCGAGAGCCTCGCGGTCCTGCGGCGGTTAGTCGGCGCGGCTCTCGGTCATGGCCTTGGCTCGGGCGATGACGTCGTCGAACGGGGACGGCTCTGTCGGCCTCGGCGGCCCGAGCTCCCGGCGGTCGGGCTGGACCACCAGCATCAGGGCCGTGCCCACGAGCGCGGCCACCACCGGGGCCCCCAGGCCGATCTCGGGAACCGGCCAGAGGCCGGCGGTGGCGCCCGCGATGATCATGTAGGCACCCCAGGTGAGGATCGACCACGCGGCCGCGAAGATGATCAAGTCGCGGCGGCGACGCAGGTCCGGGCGCACCAGCCAGGTCAGCAGGTCGGCCAGCGCGCCGGATGCGAGGAACAACCAGACGAATCCCGTGTTGTCGAAGCCGGTGTTGGCCCCTGCCATGAGGGCGGGGTAGAGGAACGCGACGGTGAAGAAGCCCGGCGGGAGTCCGAACCGGCCGGTGGCGAGCAGGACCGTGCCGAGCACGAGGACAGTGGTGAACATGATGCCCGCCACCGGGAACGAGGCGAACTCGTGGGGGCCGCGGAGGGCGAGGGCCACTTCGGTCGGCCGGTGGGCGAAGGCGATGACGTAGCTGAGGAAGAGCACGAGCGCCGAGAACGCGTAGCCGAGGGCGAGTGCGGGGGCGGCGAAGCGCAGGTACGGGGGGATCGGTTCGGGTTCGGCGTCGAGGGCTGAACGGCGCCAGGCGGACAGCCAGGGGGCGAGGACGATGAGGAGGCCGCCGAGGGCCAGGCCCAGATGCGAAGGGCTGAAGAGGATGTCGAGGCTCTCTTCGACGCCGAGGATCGAGTGCCAGAGCATGTCGCCGAGACCGGAGACGATGAACAGGGGGGCGCCGACGATGGCGGGCCCGTAGCCGTGGGGGACGGCGGCGAGGCCGGTGCGGCCGTCGGACCGGTGGGCGCGGACGAGGAGGTAGCCGATCCAGATCGCGGTTGCGAAGAAGCCGGTGTAGAAGGCCAGGTGCCACCAGGTGAAGAAGTCTTCGACCCAGTCGCGGGCGTGGGCGTTGACGTCGAGGAGGAGTCCGCCGAAGAACCAGGCGGAGAACGCGGCGGTGGTGAGGTCCTGCCACCAGGTCGCGAAGAGTCGAGGGTGCCTGGAGTCCTTCAGCAGGTGCATTTTGTATTCCAGCAATCGGTCTAGGGGTGTCATGGCCATGAGCTCATCATGGCGCATGAGCCTGTACGACGCAATTGCGGATCGTTACGCGAATGCGAGGAGGTGCAGGTGCGGCCGGGGTTTCATCGCGCGACCGGTTTCTGCAGAGTCAGCACGCGGGTCACGGTGCCGTCGTCGTTGGATTTGTCGCGGACGTGCGTGAAGCCGAGCTTGTCGAGGACCGCGAGGGAGGCGGTGTTCGGCGCTGCCACGGTTGCGTGCACCTGGTCGAGTCCGAGGCCGTCGAAGCCGTAGTGGGCGATCGCGGCCGCCAGCTCGGTTCCGAGGCCGGTGCCCCAGCTCGCCGGAGTCAGCGCGTAGACGAGCTCGTGGCCTCCGGAGACCTCGGTGGGTTTGATCTCGGCGTGCCCGATAAGGCGGCCGTCCTTGCGCACGGCCCAGACGTCGAATGCGTTCCTGTCGTAGACCTTGGTGAAGATCCGGCCGAACAGTGCTCGGCCCTCCGCTTCGGGGACGGGGCCGTCGCCGATCCATTGCGACACCCGGGTGTCGCCGAACAGGGCGACGAAGTCCTCCTCGTCATCGGGGACGTAGGGTTCGAGGAGCAGACGCTCGGTTCGCAGCGTAGGGGTCATGGGCCGAGACGCTAATCGGTCGGCGGCCGCGTCCGCAATCGGATATCGGCCTATTCGAACCGGACCAGGAACATCGTCGGCCAGAGCTTCCCGGTGATGTAGAAGGTGTCCTCCTCTTCGGCGGCCGCGATGCCGTTGAGGACGTCGGCGGTCGCCGCTGCGTCTTGTGTGAGCATTCCGGAGGCGTCGACGACGGCGCCCACTTCACCGGTGGAGGGGTCGATGCGGACGATCTCGTCGGTCTGCCAGACGTTCGCCCACACCTGGCCGTCGACACATTCGAGCTCGTTGATCCGCTGGAGCGGTTCGCCTTCGAGGGTGACCTCGACGGTGCCCTGTTCCGCGAACGTGTCCGGGTCGCGGAAGGTGAGCTCGGCAGATCCGTCGCTCATGACGAGACGTCCGCCGTCATGGCAGATCCCCCAGCCTTCGCCCTCGTATTCGACCGTGTCGACGACGCCGAGGGTTTCGAGGTCCCTTTGGTAGGCGACGCCTTCCTGCCAGGTGATCTGCCAGACGGCGTCGTCGGTGAGGGTGAGGCCCTCGGCGAATTCGTCGCCGGGCAGCGCTTCGGAATCGAGGACGTCGCCGGTGCCGGGGTCGACGAGGCGGATGTCCGAAGAGCCGTAGAGGCCGGTGCTCTCGTAGAAGACGCCGTCGCGCAGTTCGAGTCCCTGCGTGAACGCGGCGGGGTCGTGGTCGAAGGTGTCGATGACTTCGACGCCGAGTCGTTGGACGCCAGGGGCTTCGGCGGGCTCGGACTCTTCGGCGTCGGCGGGCGCGCCGCATCCGGCGAGGGCGGCCAGCGCGGCGGCGCCGAGGAGTGCCGCGGCTCGTTTCTGATCGAACACTGATCTCATCTCCAGGAGCTTTCAGGTGTTGCTCAGTACCGTACTGGCTATGACAAATGAGGACAAGGCCAACCATCGGGGGTATTGACCGGAGCCCGGTGGCGCGGCGACTGGATGACAGGGGGTTCGTTCAGCTTCGCTTGCGCCACCGGGTGACGGTCGCGGAGACGGTGGCGCGGATCGGCTCGGGCAACTTCTCGACCGCCGCGGCGAGTGCGGCGGGATCGTGGTGCCGGGCGCTGGGTCCCATCGCGACGAGGCGCAGGGCGTCGTCACGGCCGAGTTCGATCACATATCGAAGCTCGTCGGTCTGCTCGGCCGTGAACGCCGTGCCGAGCTGGTCGACGGTCCGCTGCGGTTTCGCGGGGTCGACGCTCAACAGTTCCAAGGCGCCGACGAGTTCGCGCAGGTGGTCCTGCCGGGGGGTCAGCACCACCAGCAATCCTCTCGGGTGGAGGATTCGCGCGATCTCGTCGGGGTTGCGGGGGGCGAAGACGTTGAGGACCGCGGCGGCGGCGCCGTCGCGTACCGGCAGTCGGGTCCACGCGTCGGCGAGCACTGCGGCGAGTCGCCCTTGGGTTCCGGCGGCTCGCCGCAGAACTCTTCGCGCCGTTCGGCGCAGCGCGTACTTGGAGGTGTCGAGGCCGATGCCTTCGCGCCGCTCGTCGGCGTCGAGGGCGGCGGCGAGGTAGTGGCCGGTGCCGCAGCCCGGTTCGACGAGGACGCCGGGTGCGTCGGTGAGGCAGGCGCGCGCGGTCGCGTCGATGAGCGGGTCGAAGGCGCCCAAGGACAGGAAGTCCTCTCGGGCCGCGATCTGGTCGGCCGTGTCGCCGGTGGTGGTGTTGGCTCCGGGGGCGATCAAGGGTGCGTAGCCCTGTTTGGCGAGGTCGAAGGAGTGTCCGTCGGGGCAGTGGAGCCGACGTTCGGTCTGATCGAGGGCCTGGCCGCAGTTGGGGCAGGCGAGCGCGTGGAGCGCGGGGAGCGTCATCGGGCGTCCTCGGGGTCGAGCAGGTGTACGAAGGCGCGGTAGGACGCGACCAGGTCGACCGAGTCGGGCTCGTGGAGCCACTGGAACTGGAGGCCGTCCATGATCGCGATGAGCAGGGGCGCGACTTCGGCGGGGGTGAGCCCGGACGGGAGCCGATCGCCCCATTCGCGGCGGAGCACCGATTCCATCCCCCTCCTGGTGCGGCGGTAGCGGTCGTGGAAGTACTCCCCGGCGGGGTGGTCTTCGGTGACGGACTCGCCGAGGAGCGCCGAGAAGGTCCGGATGAGTTCGGGGCGTGCGGCATTGGCCTGGACGAGCGTGTCGAGGCCGGCCATGGTCCAGGAGCTCTCGACCGCTTCGGGAGAGCCGCCGTTGTCCCACTCATCCCTTTGGCGCAGCACCTCGATGAGCAGCTCGTCCTTGGTCGGGAAGTAGTGGAGCAGGCCCTGCTGGGTGAGGCCGACCTTCTCTGCCACGGCGGCGAGGCTGGAGCCGCGGAAGCCGCGCTCGGCGATCACTTCGATCGCGGCGCGCACGATCTCCTCGCGGCGGGCCCGGCCTCGGGCTCCGTGCCTGACTCCATTGTGCGATACGGGTGCTGGTGGCATCGGCTGCTCTCTGACGGTGGGCGGGCTCCAACGGTACAGACTGGGGAATAACAATTCGGTTGCATGTCCTACCGGTCATTCGGCGACGATGCCACACTGCTCGTATCCACACGGAAAGGCAAGGCCATGAGTGACGCCGAATGGACGGTCCCGGCCGACCGCCCCGAGTACGACGACGCCGTCGAGGCCGCGCTCGCAGGTCTCGACCTCGACACCAAGGCCGCTCTGCTCGCCGGCATCGACATGTGGCGACTGCTGGAGATCCCCGAGATCGGGCTGCGGTCGATGACGGTCTCCGACGGCCCCATCGGCGTGCGCGGCCGGTTCTGGACGGTCGCCGATCCGTCCCTGGCCCTCCCGAGCCCGACTGCGCAGGCCGCCTCCTGGGACCCCGAGTTCGTGCGTGAAATCGGCCGCCTGCTCGCCGCCGAGGCCCGCCGCAAACATGTCGACGTGCTCCTCGCCCCGACGATCAACCTGCACCGTTCCCCGCTGGGCGGCAGGCACTTCGAGGCGTTCTCCGAGGACCCGTACCTGACCGGGAGCATCGCTCGGGCCTACGTGGCCGGCGTGCAGGAAGGCGGCGTCGGCACCACGATGAAGCACTACGTCGCCAACGACGCCGAGACCGACCGGTTCACTGTCGACAACATCATCGACGAGCGCGCCCTCCGCGAGCTTTACCTGCGGCCCTTCGAGATGACCGCCGAAACCGTGCGCCCGTGGGGCGTCATGACCGCCTACAACTCCGTGAACGGCCACACCATGACCGCCCACAGGCGGCTCATGCGCGTCCTGCGCGACGAATTCGGCTTCGACGGGTTCAACGTCTCGGACTGGTCCGCCGCCCGCCACACCGTCGAGGACATCGAAGCCGGCCTCGACCTGGCCATGCCGGGCCCGCACACCGTCTACGGGCCGCCGCTAGCCGAGGCCGTGCGCGAGGGCCGCGCCTCCGAAGCCGACGTCGACGCCGCCGTGCGCCGCGTCCTCAGACTCGCCGCCCGCGTCGGCGCGCTCCGCGGCGTCGAACCGGCCGTCACCGAACCGGCGGCCGGACCCGACGACGCCCGCGAGTTCCTCCGCGAGACCGCCCGCCGCTCCTTCGTACTGGTCAAGAACGACATCCCCGCAGGTGACGAAGCGCCGATGCTGCCCCTGGCCGGCGACGTCCTCCACAGCCTCGCGCTCATCGGCCCGGCCGCCGCCGACGCCCGCGTCCTCGGCGGCGGATCGGCCACCGTCTTCCCCGAACACGTCATCTCCCCGCTCGCCGGACTGCGCGAGCGCCTCGCAGACCGCGTCGACTACCACCAGGGCGTCGACCTGCACGAACAGATCCTCCCCGCCGCGAACGGCTTCGAACTGCGAGTGCGGCCGGTCGCGAACGACGGGACCGAGCGCCCCGCCGAACCGCTCGCGAACGGCGATGTCAAGTGGATGGGCTACACCCCCGGCATGTCCACCGACGACTTCCACCACGCCGTGCTCGACGGCACCTACACCGCCACGACCACCGGCGAACACACCTTCGGCACCCGCGGCTCGGGGCACATCAAACTCGACATCGGCGGCGAGACCGTGTTCGAAGACGACTACTCCGTCGACCCCGACGACCCGTTCGAGTCCTTCTTCGGCGCCGGGGTCGAACGCGGCACCGTCCATCTCGAACAGGGCCAGACCATCGACGTGCGCATGGAATTCACGCCGTTCGCCTTCCCACCCGGCTTCCCGCCGTCGGTCCTGTTCGGCCTCATGCACACCGAGCCGCGACCGGACGAGGACCGCCTCATCGCCGACGCCGTCGAGGCCGCCGGGCGCGCCGAGGCGGCCGTGGTCGTCGTCTCCACCACCGCCCTCACCGAATCCGAGGGCTGGGACCGGCCGAACCTGCGGCTTCCCGGCCGCCAAGACGAACTGGTCGCCGCCGTCGCCGCGGCCAACCCGAACACGATCGTGGTCGTCAACTCCGGTTCGCCCGTCGAGATGCCCTGGCGCGACGAGGTCGCCGCAATCCTCCTGACCTGGTTCCCCGGGCAGGAAGGGGGCCGCGCTCTGGCCGACGTCCTGCTCGGTGCCGAACCGGGCGGGCGACTGCCTACGACGTGGCCCAAGACGCTCGCCGACGCGCCGGTCACGCGCGTCGCGCCGGACGAGGAGGGCCGGCTGCACTACGCCGAGGGCGTCTTCATCGGTTACCGGGCGTGGGAGCGGCACGACGCCGAACCCGCCTACTGGTTCGGGCACGGTCTGTCCTATACCGAGTGGGACTACGAAGAGCTGTGCGTCGATGGCGAGGAGGTGACGGTGCGGGTGCGCAACTCGGGCGACCGCGCCGGACGCGAGGTCGTCCAGGTCTACCTCGCGCCGGGGGCCGACACGGCAGTGCCGGGCGGCATCGAGAAGCACCGGCTCGCCGCTTTCGAGGCGATCAGCGCCGAGGCGGGCGAGGCGGTGGAGGTGACCGTCACGCTCGACGGGCGCTCGTTCCAGGTGTGGGACGAGGCGGAAGCGGACTGGAGGACCGTCCTGGGGACGTGGACGGTGGAGGCGGGGCGTTCGGTCGCCGACCTGCGTCTGAGCGCGCAGCTCAAGAAGGCCCGGTAAGCGGACTGACGGCGGTGGGAGGGGCGAATGCGCCCCTCCCACCGCCGCGTGCCCGCGTGTGCGTCAGAAGCCGGGTGCGTCTTCTCGCATCTCGCGGTCGCTGCGGGCCGGCGTGGTGACTCCGGCGGAGTCCCACGGCTCCGCCCTCGGCGAGTCTTCGCCGGGGCCGAAGCCCTCGACGATCTCGCCGAACTTGGTGCCCTTTATCTTGTCCTGCGCGGCCGAAGCGGCCTTGTTCGCCTGGACCCGAACCGAAGTCGCCACCTGCTGGACCCGGTCGTTACCGGTTACCTCCCGGCTCCAGCTAAGGATCTGCTCGTATCGCTCCCTTCCTGCCTTCGCACCCAGGACGTAGCCGATCCCGAGTCCGGCTACGAAATACCATTTGCGCATGGTTGCCTCCCTCGGCTCGGCGAGTTTTCGAGCCGTTACTTAGCGCGTTCGCATACAGCGGCCATTCTGCCTCATCAGGGGGTGCCCCGAAGGTCCATGACGGAAACGCCCTGGGGTGAATCAGTGGTTCACAGCCTCTCTGAGCGTTCCTCGCCGAATCCGGGCGAACAGCCGGTCGGCTTTCGAAGGACCGTCCGGGTGCCGAGTTGGACCAACGCCACACCGCCCCCCGTGGCGCGGGGGCGTGATGGTCCTGTACTCTCGTATCCGGTTCGCACGGTGCAAGCCGAAGCGGTCCCCCTTCCCCGATAGCTCAATTGGCAGAGCATTCGACTGTTAATCGAAGGGTTGATGGTTCGAGTCCATCTCGGGGAGCCAAAACCGCACATGTGCGCAGGTCAGACGCTATTAAGTTTGATCTGCGCCATTGGCGTGTCTGCCGCCGGTACGCTTCCAGTACACACTACTTCTCGTCGGATCGCAAGCCTTCAGGCTTGATCACCTTCAAACGGGCCGCGTCCATCCGGTCGGAAACCTCGTCGAGCCGGTCCGGCAACAGGTGCCCGTAGGTGTTGAGCGTCTCCGTCGCGTCAGCGTGTCCGAGCATTGTTTGGACCACCTTCACGTCTGCGCCCTCGGCGATCGCGAGGCTAGCGGCGGTGTGCCGCAACGCATGCGGCGTGATGCCCTTGTTGTCCAGCTTGGCCGCCGTCAGCGCCGGGTTGAACTCTCGACGCCTCCAGTTGCCCGCCCGCAGCGGCGTACCCGCGGGGGTGGTGAACACGTAGCTGTCGGCTTCCCGACCCTTCACCAACGGCGCCATCTCCTCGGCCACCGACGCTGGCAGCGGCACCGTGCGCGCCTTCCCCGTCTTCGGCGTGTCCTCGTACAGTCCGCCCTTGCCCTCGATCAGAGTGGACTCAATGCGGATGCGTCGGCGCGTGATGTCGACGTTGCCGACCTTCACCGCCGCAGCCTCCCCCCACCGCAGGCCCACATAGGCCAACACGAGGATGAATACCCGCGTCACATCCCGCTCGGCTGCGTTCGTGAGCGCCTCCACCTGCGCGACAGTGAGATAGACCTTGCGGCCCTCGGGTGGCTTCGGCAGCGGCACCGACTTGGCCGGGTTCACCGCGATCCTGTCGGGCACGCACCAGTCCAGGATGCGTGAGAGCACGCCGTGTACTTGCCGCTTCTGCGATGCCCCGCATTCGAGCCCGCCGAGCCATGCGGCGATGTCGTCGCGGCGGATGCGCTCGACCGCCATGTCGCCCCACCGCGGCTTGATGTGGTTGTCGATCGCGATCCGGTACAGCCGCAACGTGGACCGCTTCTGCTTCACCTGCGCGGCCATCCAGGTCTCGGCGACGTCGCCCAGGCGGACACGGCCGGCGTCGGGATCGCGGTAGGCGCCGAGGTTGCGTTCGTTCTCCAGTTTGGTTCGTAGCGCGTCAGCATCTGGCTTGCGCTCCACAGACCTTGACCGCTGCTTGCCGTCCGGGTCGCGCCATCGGACCCGCCATCGCGCAGGTGGCCTGCGGCCGTCCGCCTTGGCCTTCTCGACGGCCTCACGATAGGCCGAATGCTCCATGCGGTCCTCTACCCACACCCGGGCCATTACTCACCTTCCTTGCCTAGATGCACCTCAACCTCAATTGGCCCGGCCTTCGTCCCGTGGGCTGTGACCACGTAGGGCCGTTCAAGGCCGCGGGAGGCGAGGAACCGCGCAAGCTCAGCACGGATCTCCTTCTCGTAGGGCCGGTTCTCGGCGATGAAGTCCTGATAGCTCCCCACTCCCCCGGTGATGGCCTGCTCACCATGCATCCACCGCCACACCAGGTCCCAAGGCGCGCCGACCTTTTCATTCAGCCAGATGGCTTCGTCGTCGTCGTCGTCGGGTTTAACTGGC
The DNA here is from genome assembly GCF_022548875.1 of Glycomyces sp. L485. GTDB lineage: Bacteria > Actinomycetota > Actinomycetes > Mycobacteriales > Micromonosporaceae > Glycomyces. The sequence continues at coordinate 48,394 of NZ_JAKZEW010000015.1, forward strand.
ATCAGCAGGGTTACCGGCGAGACGCCCACCGCGAGTGCCAACGCCACCAAGTCGTCTACATCGACGCGCCGACCGCCGGCCTCGATCTTCGTGATTGCCGTTGCTGCCATTGGGCGGCCTAGCTCGGTCATGTTCTCCGCCACTGCGCGCGTGGACATTCGACGTTCCCCACGGATGCGCCGAAGGTTCGCACTCACCGCGCGTCCGACCACAGAGGGCGTGTTGGCTCGTTTAGCCGGTTGCTTTGCTTCCATCATCGGAGTATTGCACACCAAGTTGCGAAGGGTTGAGACCTCGTGTCATACTCCCATCATCATCTTGAATGCTGCCAAGTTGGCAGTGATTCAATCCAAGGGAGGGTGACGATGGCCGAAGTTCGAAGCTTGGCAAGTGTCGACGACGCGGCGGAATTCCTCGGAGTCCCCAAGGGGACGCTCGCTCAATGGCGCTACCTCGGCAAGGGACCGCGCTGGTCAAAGATCGGCCGCTACGCCCGGTATCGCTGGGAAGACCTCCAGAAGTACGTCGATGAGAACGCCAAGGGGGGCGACCGGTGAGTCAGACACGAGAAAGCCGCCCCGAGCAGCAACCCGAGGCGGCAGAAAACAAGGTCAGCCAGACCACCACCAGGATAACCGACGAAGTACCCACCAGCGTCTATGACGTCGTCGCCTCACTCGACCGGCTCGCCGCCGCCCTCGCTGACGAACGCCGCGCCTATGAGGACGGGTTCAAGGCCGGCTACGCCGACGGCTACCAAGTCGGCCACGTCCACGGCGAACGCGTCGCAGACGAGACATGGTCGTGGGCGCTGGGTGCCATCGGGGTCGGGAAGCGCGAAGCCAACCCCGACCACCGCGGCGCGAACCGGTGGCGCCTACTCGCTGGCCTCGGCCCCAAGGAACTGGAGACCGGCCAATGAGCGACCAGAAGTGCGAGAAGTGCGGCAAGGCGATTGTCCCCAGTCTTCGGGTTCCGGACTACATGGTCTGCGAGGGATGCCAAGCCCATTCTTCACGATGTGAGTGCATACCAACCGGGACTGAATCACTTCGGCGAATCAAACTCACCCCGGCCTCGGACATCGAACCCGAGCCGGTCATATGGGCGTGGGAAGACGGACCCGACCGCGGACGCATACCCGCAGGGGCACTCACCCTCGCCGCCGGCCGCGAGGGCACCGGCAAGTCCAGCTTCGGAATCTGGCTCGCCGCCCAACTCTCCCGGGGTGAACTCCCGGGCACCTTCCATGGCCACCCAAAGGCCGTCTTCTACTGCGCCGTAGAGGACTCATGGTCGCGCACCCTCGTCCCGAGACTCATCGCCGCCGGTGCCGACATGTCCCGTGTCTATCGCGTCGAGGTCGAAGACGTCCGGTTTGGCGAAGTCATGGTGTCGCTCCCTGCCGACGTCGAACTCATCGAGAAGGCCATCGCCGAATACGACGCCGCCGCGCTCATCGTCGACCCGATCATGTCGACGCTCGGCAGCGGTACCGACGCTCACCGGACCCAGGACGTCCGGCGCGCACTGGAGCCGCTGGTGCGCATGGCCGAACGAACCAAGGCGCTCACGCTCGGCATCATGCACTTCTCGAAAGCGTCCGGCACCGACGCCTCACAGCTCATCAGCGGGTCCGGTGCGTTCAAAGACCTCGCCCGCGCCATCCTCGCGTTCGCTCGCGACCGGGAGACCGACGAGCAGGTCATGACACAGACGAAGAACTCGCTAGGCCGCCTGGATCTGCCTTCACTGGGCTACCGCATCGACAGCGTCGACATTGACACCCGCAAGGGCAAGGCGAACGTGGGCCGCCTGGAGTTCACCGGCGAGTCCGAGCGGTCCGTCGAGGACACGCTCGTCAGTCGTGACCCAGGGGAGACCAGCGAGCGTGGTGAAGCCTCCGCGTGGATTCGGGACTACCTCACCCACTGTGGCGGGTCTGCGCTCGCTAAGGACGTCATCGAGGCAGCCAAGCATGCCGACTTCAAAGAGGACCCCATCCGCAAGGCCCGGGCGAAGGTCGCGACGACGAAGCGCAGCGGGTTCGGCAAGGGTTCAACGGTGACGTGGTCGCTCATAGATTCCCCCATAGATGCCATAGATGCCAGCTCTCGTGGCGTGGCATCTATGGCATCTATGGCGGCACCTATGGAGTCGGAGTCGGCCACGTCGCACATGTGGTGGCCCGGCCGCAGCACCGGCGAGCACGGCCGCGACTGCACCGACTGCCGCCAAGCACCAGGCGGCCCCGACCACGCCCAGGAGGCCGGACAGTGAGAACGGGTCATCATGTCGGGCCGCTCGCCTATAATTCAACACATGGTGAATTCTCAGAGCGCGCCCCACCGGACATGCGTCCGCTGCGGCGACAACGTGCCAACCGCAAAAATCGTCCAAACCGCACGGTTCGCAGACAAGACCGCACCCATCCCAGACTGGGCCATAGCCTGCTCACGCGAGTGCGCCCAGCGACACAGCCTCGCAGAAGCAGGCCGCACCACCCGATGCGCCATGTGCCCCAAGATCGTCCGCAAAGCCGACAGCATCAGCGAACCCGCCAGGCCCGGCCGCCGCCGCATCTACTGCTCCGACACATGCAAACGCGCCCGTGAACGCCAACTCGCCCGAGGCTGGCGCACCATCGGCAAAGGCGTCGCCGGACTCCCCAAGGCACCCAACGACAGCGCCGACTCCGCAACATGGGCCGCGCACACCGAACGGCTACGGCGCATCAGCGCCGACATCGACGCCACCGCCGCATCAACCCGCGAGACCGGCACCCGACCCGACGGGGCCGTCAGCGAATCGCTCGGGAGCCTCCGCCGCGCACTGATCGAGCGCGTCACCGAATCCAACATCCGCGCCCGCCGCAGGCACGGCGAGGAACGCGCCCGGGAACTGAGCACCAAGGCCGCAGAAGCCGCAAACGCGGGCCGGCTTGACCGCGCCCACCGACTCAGCCGAGCCGTGGTGGAGGCCCTCGCCAGCCTCCCCGACCTACCCGACACCGACGACCTGGAGCTGACCAAATGACCATGACAGCAGCGAAGCGCCGACACGCACTCGCAGGCTTCAAGTCCGCCAACGAACGCGCACCGATCATCGCGCAGATCGACCGCGCCTCCGATGCCCGCAGGACACGAGCCCGAGCCAGAGCCCTACGCATGTGGCGCGAAGCTCGCGGCATCTCGAAGGCCGAACACGACCAGATGCTCAAGGCGCAGAGGGCCAAGGGGACAGGCCGGGGGGCACCCACTGTACGGGAAAATAGGACATACCTCTGAGCCCGGCCCCATGGCTCTTCCTGTGCAGGCGGTTCCCACGAATCGGTCTCTGAGGGGCTGGGTGTGAGTGTCGGTTCTGTGTGGGCCGTCCTGGTGCAGGTATGCGTAACCCGCTGGTAGTCGCTTAGGGTGGCTCTCAGCGGGTTGTGTTTTGCCTGGTCAGAGTGGTTTTCCGTCGTGCGGGAGGGGTTAGGGGCGTCCTTGGCGTTGGACGCCCCTGGTTCGGGTCGGGTTCTCGACTCCAACGCGCGACAGTATCGCGGAAACGGACATCTCCACTACGAACCGGGCCCCAAGGGCGTCGGTAGTAGCGACGCTCTTGGGGCCCTTATTCGGCGACCACCGAAAAAGCCTGGTGACAATCTTGCGGAGACACGCAAAGTAGGGCCAGCGGCGGTGCTCCCAGGGAACCTACCGTCCAGATGAGACTAACGCTTCGCGCGCAACGTCAGCCGGAGGGGAACCTAGAGCTTGCCGTCGGCGGCGGCTCCGGCGAGAATCCTTGCCGCTTCGAGGCGCCATTGCCGTTTCCGGTCGGCGGGGGTGGACTTCCACAGGTCGCGGCACACCATGCCGACGACGCGGCCGTGGTCGTGGACGACTTCGGCGAGCGGGGTGAGTTTCTCGGCGACGTTGACCAGGTTCACTCGGGCCACGTCGGGCCCGGCGTCTTCTATGGCGTAGGTGAAGGGTTGGACCTCGAACACGCCGAGCACTGTGCCCGGCAGTCGGTCTAGCAGTCCGTCAGTGTTCATCGCTGCTCCTGGTTCTCCTTGGCGGTGGGGCAAGGCCAGGCCATGAAGCACTCTTGGCACGTCTTTCCGTCGCGGGTGGCGATGTGGAAGCCTGCGGCTATCTCGGCGTCGGTCTTCCGTTGCTGCTTCGGCATGTGTCCCCGTCGGTCGGCCCTGTGGTTGTCGGGCCGTCGGCGTTACCGCGTCAGCGCCAGCGTCCGCCTACCCGGACGGCTCGCGCCGGGATCAGCAGCGGTAACGCCGACGGCCTTGCAGGAGACCGTAAGGGCATTGAGGAGAGTGAAGGGGCACAGAATGTACCCCCAACGACGAGAGCGGCTCTCGCGCTCAGTCGACCAGGCCGACGGCTGCGGCAAGCTCGCTCGCGCTCTGTCGCAGCGGCTTCGGGCCTTCCAGCAGTTGCAGCGTCATCCGGCGGGCGAACCCGTTGTAGCGGACAGTCTCCGGCGCGGTCCGCTGCGCATCGTGCAGCGTGGCGAGCGCTTCGGCGAACTGGCCTTGGGCGTGTTGGGCGCGGGCGACTTCGACCAGGTGCCGCGAGCGTCGCGGGTTTGAGGGAATCGCCGCCGGATCGGTGCGCCGCGCGTACTGGAGTGCGGTCCCCGGTTGCGCCAGCTCGACGGCCGCCGTCACCGCGTGCGCGCCGATGATCGCTCGGCTAAACGACGTCTGCGGGTGGTAGTGGAGCTCAGGGAGCCGTGAGGCGACGTCGTCGGCACGGTCCCACATCCGCCACGCCTGGCCGGCCTCGCCCGCCCTGGCTGCCGTGTAGGCCGCTTCGAAGCTCAGCGCCCCGTACATCGACAGTTCAGCCGTCTGCGCGTCCGGTAGCCGCGGTTCCAGCATCCGCAGGGCGCCGTCGATGACGTCGGCTGAGTCGTCCCACTGGCCAGCGTCGCGGTGGACCTGACACATGAACCAGACCGCCGAGGCGATCACGGCGCGGTCGCCGGACTCTTGGGCGGCCATCATGCCGCGCTCGGCGATGCGCCACAACAGGTTGCCGTCGGGCTGGTAGGCGGCGAACATCTGGGCCAGGTTCATCACCTCGGCGAGGATCGCGTATGCCTCGCGCCGCTCGGCCAGGTCGGCAGTGGTCGTCGCCGCTTGAGCTTCGGTGATGAGGCCGGGGAGGAGTTCACCGAGGGCGGTGCGGTGGTTGGCCGAGGCGTGCCGGACCCGCCAGGCGTCCGCCAGGCGCAATCGCAGGTGCGCGAGGTTGACCTCATGTGGCTCGGCGAGAGCAAAGTTGTTGACGGCCTTGCGGACAGCGGTTAGCGCCGGGTGCCCTGGGCCGCGGAATGACTCGATGGGCAAAGGCTGGTCGCCGACGAGGTCGGCCACGTCGCGGATGTTCAACACTTCGGCGATCTTGAGGAGGGTCTGCAGGCGCGGCATCTGCAACCGGCCCGTCTCGACGGCCTTGACCCAACTGCCGGACTTGCCGAGGAGCCCGCCGAGGACTTCGCGGGTCTTGCCGGCGCGGTTGCGGTAGTACTTTAGGCGTGCGCCGAAGGGCATTGCTGAGTCTGAGGGATCAACGCCGTTCATTCTCCCAGGCTACGGCCTACAGTCTCATGGCGCCAGCACAGAGGCCCGCCCCGAGCGCGACGACTTGGAGCGGGCCGACGGCAAGCCTAGACCTCCTTGCGGGCCTTATGGATCGCGAGCAGTGCGAGCGCCCCGACTGTCACCAGGCCGTCAACGGCGATCGGCCCGAGGTGGGCCGACAGCGGGTCTTCTCCCCAGTGTGCGAGTAGGCCGGACATGTGCCGGTAGGACACGACAGCGGCGACGACGGCGACCGCGCCGACCCCGGCGAACCGCACCAGCGCGTACCCGACCGAGGCAGGCCAGCGGACGCGGGCCATGACTTCGATGGCGACGACGAGCGCGACGGGCCAGAACGCGGCCCCGGCAACCTGCGGCAGGCTCCTCGTGCCGTCGCTGACGACGTTCACGGTGTGGAGGATGTTGGCGCCCACGGAGGCGCCGATCCCGAGGACGAGCGCGAGCCAGGCGGTTGCCGCCGCGCCCCGCGGTTGTGCCGGGACTTGCCGCTCGCCTGCCGCTTCGGCAGGGGTGTCAGCTTCGGTGACACCCTCGGCAAGGGTCACGACGCCGCCGTTACCCTCGGCCTTGACTTCCTTGATCCGGTCGCGGCCCCACCGCTCGGAGCGGCCGAACTCGGCGCCGAGCTTCGCGCCCGACAACGGCACCCCAGCGGCCACAGACCGCCGGTAAGCCTCCCGGGCGTCCTCGCGCTCGGCCGAGTACTGCTTGCGCTCAGAGTGCGTCACAGCGCCTCCCCAAGCTTGGCGTCCTGCCCGGCACGGATCGCGGACGTGAGCGCGTCGTGAAACGCCTCCCACGTCGCAGTGACTCTCGGGTCATGGTGCAGCTTGTCCTTGAGCCGTCGGCCCCTGCGGGCCTCGGCCTTGGCCTGGTCCAGGCTCAGTTCGCCCCAGAGGATGTACCAGAGGCCGTTGTTGCAGTTCTTGAGCCGCTCGACCTCGGCTGCCAGCTCGGCGTTCTCGACGATCGCGTCGTCGAGGGTTTCGGCCAGGCGCTCGTTCTCGGCGCGCACGTCATCAACGACGGCCTGGGAGCCGCAGCCGCAGCCGTCGACCTCGGCGCCGGTCACCTCGGCCACGGTGTAGCCGTACAGTTCGAGGTAGGCGCGGATGCTGTCGTCGCAGGCGGGAGAGCTGTAGATGTCGATGGCGGACCCGTCGCCTCGGGTGCCGCGGAGGAGGTGTGTCGCGGCGTCGCCGCACCGAACCTCGGGGAGCGGGTGGGTAGAGTTGGTCATGTCGGAACCTTCCGTTCAGGTCCCGGCTTCGCCCGGTCAGCGGTATCAGCGCTGGTCGGGCTTTCGCTTTTCAGTACGCACTAGGTACACACACTTAGCGAAACGCCGAGAAACATTGCGATTCGTTGAGTGCGTCTTACCTGCGTAATGACGGTTTTCGAGCTGTAACCGCTGGTGGCTATCCCGCCCGGATGTAACGAAGGGTTGATGGTTCGAGTCCATCTCGGGGAGCCACCACCTTGAGACAGTGGGGCACGGCCCGGTCAGCGGCAACGCTGAGCCGGGCTTTTTTCATGCCTCGGAGTCGCTTTCCGGCAGCAGAGCTTCCAGAAGAGGGCTGCCCCTCCAAGCCGAGGAGGCAGCGCACTTCATGCCCGAGAAGTTCAAGAAACCCCGCATGCACGGAGAGCGCAGAGTAGGCGACCGTGAACCAGAGGTTGCCGTGGCCCGTCCCCCGCCCGCGCAGGGAACATCGTGCCGAGCCCGGATGAGTTCACGCCTCGCACCTGCGCGCCGTCGGATTTCGCCGTCAGACACGGCAGTCACCGAATCGCGCCCCCAGGAGTCGACTCGAATACACCGATCACCCTGTGGCGCTATGTGTTCACTGTTATCCAAATTGACACAATGCAATATACGTCGGGGTATTGACCGGGTCTGCACGGTTCAGTAGCCTTCAGCCGAATACGTTTGCACTGTGGAGTGGTCACCGCCGTCACCCGGCATCGGCGTCGACCCTTACCCCGGTCGCGCCCCTGATCACGCTCCACTTTGCATTTCTCGCCGCCGGGCCCCTCGCGGCCCGGCCTTCTGAAGGAGCAATGCGAGCATGCACGAACCCCGAGAAGCACCTCAAGTCACACAGAAGACGAGACGCCGAACGATCGCGATCGCAGCAGGCGTGGTCGGCGCGCTCGGCGCAGGCGCGCTGACGGTCGTCGTGGCGACCAACGCCAGCGCCGACCCGGGATGCCAGGTCGACTACCGCATCGTCAACGACTGGGGCTCCGGCTTCCACGCCGACGTCAGCATCACCGCCGACGAGGCGATCGACGGCTGGACCATCGAATGGGACTTCGCCAGCGCTGTCTCCGGCATCAGCGCCTGGAACGTCACCGACCAGTCACTTGACGGCCGTCACTTCACCGCCTCGGACTCCGGATGGAACGCCGTCATCGACGAGGGCGAGACCACCCGGGTGTTCGGCCTCATCGGCTCCGGCCCCGGCGCCGACATCACCGACGTCACGATCAACGGCGAGTCCTGCGGCAAGAACGGCGAGGTGCCGTCCGAGGAGCCGACCGAGGAGCGGACCGGCGAGCCGTCCGAGGAGCCGACCGAGGAGCCGACGACGGACGTGCCCACTGAGGAGCCGACCGAGGATCCGTCCGACGATCCGGGCGCCGAGGACCCCCCGGCGGCCGCCGACGGCCCCGTGGGCTACGCCGCGATGAACGGCGGCACCACCGGCGGGTTCGGGGCCGCCACCGTCAGCGAGCACACGGTCGGCGACGGCGACGCTATGTACGGCCTGCTCAAAGAGCATCGCGACGCAGGCTCGGACGAGGGCCTGGTCATCTACGTCGACGGGACCATCAGCCCGAGCAACTGCTCGTGCGTCAACATGGACGTCAGGGACGTCGAGAACGTCTCGATCATCGGAGTCGGCGACGCCGGTGAGTTCGACGGGATCGGATTCAACGTGTCCGGGGCGCACAACGTCGTCATCCGGAACCTCGAGATCCACCACGTCAGCGAGGGCGGCGGCGACGGGATCGGCGTCCAGAGCGGCAGCTCGAACATCTGGATCGACCACAACGAGATCCACAACGAGTACCCCGATGTGGACAAGGACTACTACGACGGCCTGATCGACATCAAGGGCGGCTCGGAGTACATCACCATCTCCTGGAACCACCTCCACGACGCTTGGAAGACGATGCTGACCGCCTCCAACGACAGCGAGGGCGCCAACGGCGACAAGATCACTTACGCGAACAACCTGTTCGAGAATCTGGGCTCGCGCGTGCCGCTGATCCGACGCTCGGAGGTGCACATGCTCAACAACTACTTCCTCGACATCGGGGACACCGCGATCAACGCCCGCATGGGCGCGCAGGTCCTGGTCGAGGGGAACTACTTCGAGAACGTGGGCACCGGCCGGGCCGACGGCAACACCGGCCACGTCAAGGGCGCGGTCGGCTGGTTCTACGGCAGTCCCGAGACCGGCTACTGGCACCTGGTCGACAACGCCTTCGAGAACACCGCGCACGAGCACCTGGAGTCGACCACCGACTTCACCGTCCCGTACGACTACGACGCGCTCAGCCCGGAGCAGGCCCGCGACCAGGCCCTGCGGCACACCGGCACCGGAGCACTCGGCTGATACGCCGATAGAACGGCACGGGCACGGCCCCGCAACCGGGTGCGGTTGCGGGGCCGACCTGTATCAGTCCCTGCGGGTTCGCGGGTCCCGCACATACCGACTCGGCCGGAGTATCGTCCGGGGCTATGGCGACCAGGAAGCTCAAGTCCCTGCCGGTCGGCACCGGTGCCACCGGCACCCGCGTCGAGACCGATTCGATCGGCTCGATCGAGGTACCCGCCGAGCACTACTGGGGTGCGCAGACGCAGCGGTCGCTGATCCACTTCGCGATCGGCGACGACCGCATGCCGCACGAACTCCACCACGCCTACGGCCAAGTGAAGAAGGCCGCGGCGCTCCTCAACGCCGACGCCGGCCGGCTCGACCCGGCCGCCGCCGAAGCGATCGTCGCGGCCGCGGACGAGGTGATCGCCGGCGAGCTCGATGCGGAGTTCCCGCTCCGCATCTGGCAGTCCGGGTCGGGGACGCAGTCGAACATGAACGTCAACGAGGTGATCGCCAACCGCGCCTGCCAACTGCTCGGCGGCGAGATCGGGTCCAAGCACCCAGTCCACCCGAACGACCACGTGAACATGGCGCAGTCGACGAACGACGGGTTCCCGACCGCGATGCACATAGCGACGCTCCTGGCGGTCCGCGACCGGACGCTGCCGGGGATCAGCGCCCTGGCCGACGCGATCTCGGAGAAGGCGCGGCAGTGGGTCGACATCGTCAAGATCGGACGCACGCACCTGCAGGACGCGACGCCGCTCACGGTCGGCCAGGAGTGGTCGGGCTGGGCCGCGCAGCTGCGCGACGCCGCCGCCCGGTTGGAGCGCTCGCTGGAGTCGATCCGCGAACTCGCCGCGGGCGGCACCGCCGTCGGCACCGGTATCAACGCCCCCGAGGGTTTCGGGGAGGCGATCGCGGCGAAGCTGGCGGATCTGACCGGCCTGCCGCTGAGGACCGCGTCAAACAAGTTCGCCGCGCAGGGCTCGCTGGACGGGATGGTCGCCGTCAGCGCGGGCCTGCGGGGCGTCGCGGTGGCGCTGATGAAGGTCGCCAACGACATGCGGTGGCTCTCGTCGGGGCCGCGCGCCGGGCTCCAGGAACTCAGGCTGCCGGCCAACGAGCCGGGCTCCTCGATCATGCCCGGCAAGGTCAACCCGACGCAGCAGGAGGCCGCGGTGATGGTCTGCCTCCAGGTGATCGGCGAGGACTCGATCGTCGCATCGGCCGGAGCGCAGGGCAACTTCGAGCTCAACACGATGCGCCCGGTCGTCACCGGCAACGTCCTGCATTCGGCCCGGATCCTCGCCGACGCCTGCGAGAGCCTCAGGGTCCACAGTGTCGAGGGCACCGAGCTCGACGCCGACCAGGTCGCCACGCTGGTCGGGCGCTCGCTGATGCTCGTGACGGCGCTGAGCCCGCACCTCGGCTACGAACGGGCCTCGGCCATCGCCCACAAGGCCGACCAGGAGCGGACGACGCTGCGCGAGGCGGCGCTCGCGCTCGGCGTGGACGCTGACGACTTCGACCGCATCGTCGACCCCGCCACTATGGTCGGCGACCCCCGTAGGGACCTGGACATGGAGGAGTGATCCCGTGCGGCGGTGTCGAAATCGCCGACGAAGTCGACCGGTGCATCGCCTGGCACGCCTCTGCTATCGCGTACATCATCGGGCGCCGCCGCATCGACGGCCTCAGGGAACGGGCGCGGCGCAGGCTCGGCGCCCGATTCGACATGCGGCACTTGACGACCGCGTCCGCTCCAGCGGTTCGATCCCGCTGAAGACCATGACCGGCGTCGTCGAGGACTGGATCGCCGAGACCATTACGACCTAAATAGCGACAAGTCATGTGACTGCTGACACTCTTCGAACACGGCCTGATTAAGGCCGGCTGAACACGATGTTTCGAAGGGGAAAGATCATCATGGCCCTCACCTCTCCACGCACCGCGGAGACCATCCGCGAATCGGCGGGTCCCCGGCCGGGAGCCGGCGAGAAACACCTGCCCACCGCCCGCATCTGGACCGGCCGCATCCTCGGCCCGGTCCTCGCCCTCCTCGCCTACTTCCTCATCCCCGACAACCCGGCGCTCACCGACGCGGGCCGAGCCACCGCCGCCGCCGTGATCCTCGTGGCCGTCTGGTGGATGACCGAGGCCCTGCCGCTCGCGGCCACCGCACTCGTCCCGATCGTCGCCCTGCCGTTCCTCGGGATCATGCCGGTCGCAGAAGCCACAGCTCCGTACGCCTCACCCACCGTGTTCCTGTTCATGGGCGGCTTCATCATCGCGCTGGCGATGCAGAAGTGGAACCTCCACCTGCGCATCGCCCTGCTGACCATGCGCCTTGTCGGCACCAAACCCCGCCGCCTCGTCCTCGGGGTCATGATCGCCACCGCGTTCCTGTCCATGTGGGTCTCGAACACGGCCACCACCATGATGATGCTGCCCATCGGACTGAGCGTCCTCGCCATGGCCGCCAAGCCGCTGAACGGAGAAGAGACCGAAGACGAACCCGACCCGGCCGTCAAGCGATTCGGCGTCACCCTCATGCTCGCCATCGCCTTCGCCGCGACCATCGGCGGCCTGTCCACGCTCATCGGCAGCCCGCCCAACCTCATCCTCGCCGGTTTCGTCGAGCAGGAATACGGCCTCAGCATCGACTTCGCCGACTGGATGATGATCGGGGTCCCCCTCTCGGCGGTGTTCCTCGTCATCGCCTGGCTGCTGCTGACCCGCGTCATCTTCCCGGTCAAGATCACAGAGATCGCCGGAGGCAAGAGCGTCATCACCGATCACCTCAAGAGCCTGGGCCGCATGTCCCGAGGCGAGTGGACCGTCCTGTGCGTCTTCTCCTCCACCGCACTGCTGTGGGTGTTCAAGGACTTCATCACCGAATCGGCCGCGATCACCTCGGTCCTGCCGTTCGCCGCTTACCTCGACGACCCCTCGATCGCCGTCGCCGCCGCCGTCGCGCTGTTCCTCATCCCCGTCTCGGCCCGCAAAGGCGAGTTCGCGATCGACTGGAAGACCGTCCAAGGCGGCATCCCGTGGGGCGTCCTGCTGCTGTTCGGCGGCGGCCTGTCCATCGCCGGCGCGGTCAGGGACACCGGCCTGAGCGAGTACATCGGCACCCAGGTCGGCGGGCTCGGCACTCTGCCGACGATCCTGCTCGTCGCCGCGATCTGCCTGATCGTCCTCATGCTGACCGAGCTCACCAGCAACACGGCCACAGCCGCCACGTTCCTGCCGGTCCTCGGCGGCGTAGCCGTCGGCATCGGAGTCGACCCACTGCTGCTGCTCATACCGGCCGCGTTCGCCGCCACCTGCTCGTTCATGATGCCCGTGGGCACCCCGCCCAACGCGATCGTGTTCGGCTCCGGGCAGGTCACCATCGGCCAGATGGTCCGCGCCGGGGTCTGGCTCAACCTCATCGGCATCGTCCTCATCACCGCCGCCGTGTACCTGCTAGGCGGCCCGGTGCTCGGCATCGACTTCTAGGCCGGTCGGGACCACCGGACACCCCCTAGCACAATGGTGTCGTGAAGCTCAAAGGGACGCGGCCGTCTGTCGCGCGGCAGGTGCTCGCGCTGCAGGCGGCCGTGGTCGTCGTCCTCCTCCTGGCCGGTGCCACCCTCGTCTACCTGGAGGCCAGGCGCGGCGCCGAGACCAAGGCGACCGCCGAGGTCACCGGCCTGGCCGTCTCCCTGGCCGCCCTGCCCGAAGTGCGCGAAGCCATCGGCGCCGACGATCCGGGCCCGAAACTTCGCGGCGTCGCCGACGCCGTCGGCGACGCCGCCGGAGTCGACTTCATCGTCTTCATGGACACCGACCGCACCCGCTACACCCACCCCAACCCCGAGCAGGTCGGCAAGTCCTACATCGGCACCGTCGCCCCGGCCCTGGAAGGCCGGGTCCACACCGAGGAGTACACCGGCACACTCGGGCCCTCGGTCCGCGCGATCGCCCCGATCCGGGACGCGAACGGCGAGGTGGCCGCCCTCGTCTCCGTCGGCATCCTGCAGCAGAACATCGGCGGCGAGCTCCGCCGCCGACTCCCCCAGCTCCTCGGCTTGGCCACGCTCATGCTCCTCGTCTCCGCCGCCGGCACCTGGGCGATCAACCGGCGCCTCCACCGCCAGACTCTCGGCCTCGGCCCCGCCGAGATCACCCGCATGTACCAACTCCACGACGCGATCCTCCACTCGGTGCGCTCGGGACTTGTCGTCGTCGACGACGGCCGGGTCGTCCTAGCCAACGACGAGGCGCTGCGGCTCCTCGACCTGCCCGAGGACTACGAGGGCCGAGCCGTCGAAGAGCTCGGTCTGACCGGATCGGTGGCCGACCTGCTCGCCACCGGCAGGCCCGCCGAGGACGAACTGCACGTCCACCGCGAGCTGGTGCTGGTGGTGAACCAGCGCCCGGCCCTCAAAGGCGGCCGCACCCTCGGCACCCTCGCCACCTTCCGCGACCGCACCGAACTCCAGGCGCTCACCGGCGAGCTCGATTCGGTGCGCGGCTTCGCCGAGGCGCTCCGGGCCCAGGCCCACGAGTCGTCGAACCGGCTGCACTCCATGGTCACCATGATCGAGCTGGGGCACGCCGAGAGGGCGGTCGAGTTCGCCACGACCGAGCTCGCGACGGCGCAGCAGCTCGTCGACGGGATCGTCTCGCGCGTGAGCGAGCCGGCGCTGGCGGCGCTGCTGCTCGGGAAGGCCTACCAGGCGGGCGAGAAAGGCATCGAGTTCACGGTGGAGGGCGGCACCGCCGACGGCGGCGGCATCGAACCGCGGGACCTCATCACCTTGGCGGGCAATCTCATCGACAATGCCTTGGACGCCGCGGCGGCTGGCGGCGCGCCGCGGCGGGTGACGGTGTCGATCGACCAGGACGCCTCGGGCCTGACGCTGCGGGTCGGCGACTCGGGACCGGGTCCGGCCACCGACCGGCCCGAGGAGATGTTCGAGCGCGGCTGGTCGACGAAGGCCGACGACCGCCCGCACGGCCGCGGCCTGGGCCTGGCACTGGTGCGGCAGGTCATCGACCGCTACGGCGGTACCGTCGCCGTCGACACCGAACCGGGCACGGTCTTCACCGTCCGGCTGCCCCGGCCCGAAGGGACACCCGAGCCATGATCGAGACCCTCGTCGTCGAGGACGACCCGCAGCTGGCCGCCGCCCACGTCCAGTACACGGACCGGGTGCCGGGCTTCCGCGCCGCCGGCATGGTCCATTCAGGCCGCGAAGCGCTGGATTTCCTGCACCGGCGCGGCGCGGACCTGGTGCTGCTCGACTTCTACCTGCCCGACATGTCCGGTCTCGACGTTTGCCGGGGACTGCGGGCGGCGGGCGTCGAGGTGGACATCATCGCCGTCACGTCGGCGGCCGACACGCAGACGGTGCGCGCCGCCGTCGCGCACGGTGTGGTCCTCTACCTCATCAAGCCGTTCACCTTCGCGGCGTTCAGGGAGAAGCTGGAGCGCTACGCGGAGTTCAGCAACCGCCTGGCCGAAGGCGGGAAGGACACGGCGCAGCACGACGTGGACCTGGCGTTCTCGGCGCTGCGGACCAGCACCGGCGGCCCGCTGCCGAAGGGGCTCAGCGGCGAGACGCTCACGGCCGTCGTGGACGCGCTCAAGGCGTCGAGCGAGCCGCGATCGGCCAGCGAGATCGCCCAGGAGGTCGGGATCGCGCGGGTCACCGCGCGCCGCTACCTGGAGCTGCTGGCCGACCGCGGCGTGGTCGCGCGGCAGCCGCGCTACGGGGGAGCCGGACGCCCCGAGCACTGCTACCGGCTGGATTAGAACGGCCCTCCGTGGAGCCACAGGGCGATCTCGGGGGTGGTGAGCTCGGCGATGCGGGCGCGGTAGCGCTCCAGGTCGTCGTGGTCGAGCAGGTCCCTCCACTGGCCGCTCGATCCCTTGTGGAAGAAATCGGCCCTGTCCTTCCAGATGGTGCTTTCCGGGGCGAGAGTCTCGGCCCTGCCGCGCACCTCGTCGAAGGTGGCGGCACGGACGAGCTGCGGCCAGACGTCCTCGTCGATCGCGATGCCGAGGACGTCCGCGAGCCGGCGCATCTGTCCGTCGAGGTCGGACTTGAGCTCGTCGTAGTGCATGAGAACGACGTTGGCCTCGCCGCGGCGCTCCCAGAGGCGCTCGATGTGGGTGATCATGCCCTTGAGCCCGATGATGACGTCGTCGGAGTCGACCCAGTTCCAGAAGCGCTCGTGGAGGGTCGGGGCCGGCGGCGGCTCCGAGCCGAGGTCGGCCCGCTCGGTTCCGATCGCCTCTTCGCGGATCCTCATGACGACCTCCATGTCCATGTTGGCCATGTGGTTGTCCATGGAGATGCCGACGTCACGTGGGTCGCGGCCGATGCCGACGTAGGTGACCCTCTCGTCCCAGGGCAGGCCGTCGAGCGGGGTGTGGGACTTCATGAAGCGGCGGTGCTCCTGCGCCTCCAGGGCGGCGACGAGGTCGTCGTGGCGGCGGAAGAAGGCGTCTACCCACAGCGAGAGTTCGTCGAGCGGCTTCGGCAGCTCGGGCCGCCCGAACACCAGCAGGCCGCAGATGATCTGCGTCCAGGTGGTGCCGCATTTGGCGGGAGTGGTGACGATGATGTCGCCGTCGCGGAGCTCGACGCCGTCCCATCGGGCGTTGTCCATGAGCAGGCTCTGATAGTGCGTGGCGGGTGCGGCCACTGTGTTCCTCCTTGCGCGAGAGGACGGGTGAAGTTCCTGAATTGCGTGGATTGACCGTTGTCGACCAGACTACAAGCAGCTCAGTGCCGACCAGCTGTCCCGCACCACCGACTTCGGCTCGATCGACCCGCTGCCGAACATCGCCGAAGCGTGCTCAACGCGAGCCACAAGGGACTGTACAAGGACATGAACTCAGAACTCATCGACGAGACCTACGACCTGCTGGGCCGGAGCCGATTCGAGCACGGGCGAGATCGCGACGCGGCTGCTCGCCGACTGCACCGTCGACAAGGCGCGGCCGGTGGCGAGATCCGGTCGGGGATCAGGCAGCACAAGCAGGACCGCGACTTCGAAGCTGCGCACCGAACGCCTGGTGCCGGCGACCGGCTACAGTTGCCAGACCCCCGAGTTCCTCGACGGCGTCCGCGATCGGCTCCGCTTCGACGCCGCCGGCCGGCTGGAGGCCCACCGCGACTACGGTGTCGACGCCGCGGGCGAGAGCGAAGTGTTCGTCCAGAACGCCGAGCTCGGCACCCACGGCTTCTTCACCCCCGCCCTCGGCATGGCCGCCTACCGCGACTCGTGGATCGCCCGAGCCATGGCGGGCCGCGAGATCTACCCGATCGAGCGGCGCATCGCCTTCCAGGAGTTCACCGCACCGGAGGTATCCCAATGATCGAGGCACCGACCATGTTCAAACGCCAGGACGACCGGCTCGGCGAGTACTCGCTGCGGCACGTCGACCCCGCCGCCGACGCCCCGCTCCTCCACGAATGGGTCACGCACCCCAAGTGCAGGTACTGGATGATGTCCGAAGCCTCCATCGCCGACGTGTGGGCCAAACACGAGTCCATCGCCGCCAGCGACCACCACTTCGCCTACCTCGGCCTGCACCAGTACCGCGCGAAGTTCCTCGTCGAGGTCTACGACCCGGCGCGCACCGAGCTCGCCGACGCCTGCGACGTGGCCGAGGGCGACCTCGGCGTGCACGTCCTCACCGCGCCCACGAGCACCCCCATCCCCGGATTCACCGAGCGCGTCATGGTCACCGTCATGGAGCTGCTGTTCACGGGCTTCGACGCGAAGCGCGTGGTGGTGGAGCCGGACGCGACGAACGAGCCCGTCCACCGGCTCAACGACTGGGTCGGCTTCCGCGCCGAGCGCACCGTCGAACTGCGCGACAAGCAGGCGCTCCTCAGCTTCTGCACCCCGAGCGACTACGAACGGTCCGCCGCTAGAGGCGTCAGGCGATGACGAACCCGATCGACCACCTCGGGACCGAGCACCGGCGCCGGGCCACCCGGAACCTGCTGTCCAAGGCCATCGGCGAGTTCGCGCACGAGCGGCTGCTCGCGCCGGCCCAGATCGGCGACCACTGCGTCCTGGCCGCCGGAGACGAGCGCTACCTGTTCAAGGCCCTGCGGCTCGCGCTCGACCATTGGGCCGTCGACGCCGATTCGCTGCGCCGCGAGGGCGCCGACGGCGGGGCGCTGCCGCTCGACGCCGCCGAATTCTTCATCGCGTTCAAGGCCGAGCTGGGATTGAGCGACGAGTTCCTCCCGGTCTATCTCGAAGAGGTCGCCGGCACCGTCAACCGCGGCGCCTACCAGCTGGCACGGCGGCTGTCGAGCGCCGATGACCTCGTCGACGCGGGCTTTCAGGAGGTCGAGGCCGCGATGACCGGCGGACACCCGTGCTTCGTCGCCGGCTCCGGGCGCCTCGGCTTCACCTCGACCGACTGCCTGGACTTCGCGCCCGAGGCTGAGGCGGGCGTGCGCCTGCTGTGGATCGCCGCCCTGCGCAGGCATGCGATGTTCACGGCCGCAGCGGAACTCGAAGCCGACTGGCTGGTCCAGACCCAGCTCGACTCCGAGGCCCGCGACCGATTCGCGCTCGTGCTCGCCGGGCGCGGCCTGACGTACGACGACGTCCACTTGATTCCGGTCCACCCGTGGCAGTGGCACAACAAGACCTCGACGACGTTCGCGGACGAGATCGCCGAGGGCCGCCTGATGATGCTGGGCGAGACCAGGGACGAATACCAGGCACAGCAGTCGAACCGGATGTTCTTCAACCGCTCCAGGCCCGAGACCGACTACGTCAAGACTGCGCTGTCGGTGCTGAACGTGGGCTTCATGCGGGGACTGTCCACCGAGTACATGGAGGTCACGCCCGCGATCAACGACTACGTGGCCGACCTCGTCCACGGCGACCCGACCTTGAAGGAGTCGGGCGTGACGGTCCTGCGCGAGCGGGCGGCCGTCGGCTACCGGCACCCGGCCTACACCGCGAGCGCCCCGAACGGCTCGCCGTACCGCAAGATGCTCGCGGCGCTGTGGCGCGAGAGCCCCGTCCCGAGGCTCGCTCAAGGCGAGAAGGCCGTGACGATGGCGTCGCTGCTGCACGTGGACGCCGCCGGGCGGCCGTTCGCCTCGGCGCTCATCGAGCGCTCCGGGCTGGCCGCCGACGAGTGGCTGCGGCGCTACCTGGAGGCCTACCTGGTTCCACTGGTCCACTGCCTGTACAAGTACGGGCTGGTGTTCAGACCCAACGGCGAGAACGTGATCCTCGTGCTGCGGGGCGGGCGTGTCGCCCGGGTGTTCCTCAAGGACATCGGCGAAGAGGTCGCGATCCTCGACCCGTCCATGCCAGTGCCGCCCGGGGCCGAGCGGGTGCGGGCCGAGGTGCCCGACGACGTGCGGACCCTGTCGATCCTCACCGACGTCGTCGACTGCTTCCTGCGGTTCCTCGCGGCGATCCTGCACGCCGACGGCGTGCTCGACGAGCGCGACTACTGGCGCACCGCCGCCGCGTCGATCAAGCGCTACCAGGCCGAGCACCCCGAACTGGCCGAAGAGTTCGAGCGCTTCGACCTGTTCGAGGACACCTTCACGCTGTCGTGCCTGAACCGGCTGCAGCTCAAGAACAATCAGCAGATGATGGGCCAGGAGAACCAGGAGGAGAGCCTCGTCTGCGCAGGAAGGCTGGACAACCCGCTCGCTCCCTGGCGCTGAGCTAGACCGCCTCCTCCTGCGGCGTCGGGGCCTGGACCTTGCCGAGCAGGAGCGGGACGACGGCCAGCGCGACCACGGCGCAGAAGACGTTGAGCATGCCGTAGCCGAGGTACTCCACGATCGGGCCCGAGGCGACCCCGGCGCCCATGGCGGCCAGGCCCATGACCATGTCCGAGAAGCCCTGTGTGGACGGCCGTTCGGCGGGACTGACGGCACCGGTGACCATGGAGGCCGAGGCGACGGTCATCGCCGACCAGCCGATGCCCAGCAGTACGAGCCCGATACTGATCTGGACGTGGTTGGTCACGGCGGCCGATCCGGCCGTGGCGCAGGCGGTGACGAGGATGGCGGTGCCCGCCACCAGGACCGGCCTGGGGCCGTGGCGGTCGACGAGTCGGCCGATGACGGGCGCGAAGGCGTACATGCCGCCGATGTGCAGGCCGAGGATGATGCCGACGACGCTGAGCGCTTCGGCGGGGTCGGCCATGCCGTGCTTGATGTGCAGGGCGGTCATGGCCATGACGCCGACCATCACGAAGTGGCCGAGGGCGGCGGCGATGACGCCGGTGCGGACGGTCGGGTTGGCGCGGGCCATGCGGAGGCCGTCGGCGACCGAGCGTTTCGGGGCCTGCGTCTCGCCGGAGTTCTTGCGGGCGGTCAGGAGCGGGTCGGGTCGCAGGAAGACGAAGAGGACGGTCGCGGCGGCGAGGCAGAGGACGCCCATGGCGACGGTGGGGCCCAGGTACTGGGGGCCGCCGACCCAGCCGTTCCAGCCGCGTTCGGCCAGTGCGGCGAGGGAGGGCCCGGTGACGGCGCCGATGGTGGCGGCCCACACGATGGTGGACAGGTGCGAGCCGCGCTTGTTCGCCGGGGCGAGGTCGGCCGCGGCGTAGCGGGCCTGGAGTCCGGCGAAGGAGGCGCTGCCGAGGAGGAAGTAGCCGCCGATGGCGAGGGCGGCGTTGCCGAGGAGGATCGCGGTGGTGACGACTGCGGTGCCGACGACGGCGCAGATGTAGCCGAAGACGAGGCCGCCGCGGCGTCCGAAGCGCTCGGTGACGTGGACGGCGGGGATGACGACGAGCGCGGAGCCGCCGACGAACAGGCTCTGCGCGAGTCCGGCGTAGGTGCTGGAGCCGGTCATGTCCTCGATGAGGAGGGCGCCGAAGGCGATGCCGATGCCGACGGCGAGTCCGCCGAGGATCTGGGTGCCGAACAGGACGGTGAGGACGCGTCGCTGGAGCGAGGCGGTCTCGGTGGGTGTTTGTCGGGTGGCGGTCATTGGGGGGGTTTCCTTTCTGGAGTTGTCAGACCGGCGGCGACGCCGGTCCTGCGGCGGCGGCGACGGCTTCGGCCACGGCGGGCGCCGTGCGGGGGTCGAGGCAGGCGGTGGTCACGCGGATTCCCTGGTCGCCGTGGAAGGAGTAGGAGCGGCCGGGGGCGACGGCGTAGCCGCGGTCGCGGAGTGCGACGACGGCGGAGGTCTCGTCGGCGACGGGGATCCAGAGGTTGAGTCCGGAGCGGCCGAAGGCGTGGATGCCGTGTTCGGCGAGGGCTTCGCGCAGCGCGGTCTGGCGTTCGGCGTAGAGGCGTCCGGCTTGTTCGACGATGGCGGTGACGTCGTCGTCCTCCCATGCGGCGATGACGAAGTGCTGGAGGATGCACGAGACCCAGCCGTGGGAGATGGCCATGCGTCCTTGGACGCGGGTCTTGGTGTCGCGGTCGGCGGCGACGAGGGCGCAGCGCAGGT
The DNA here is from genome assembly GCF_022548875.1 of Glycomyces sp. L485. Taxonomy (GTDB): domain Bacteria; phylum Actinomycetota; class Actinomycetes; order Mycobacteriales; family Micromonosporaceae; genus Glycomyces. The sequence continues at coordinate 69,082 of NZ_JAKZEW010000015.1, forward strand.
CGGGGCCGAACGGCTTGGAGGTGGAGCGGACGAACATCCATTTGTCGGCGGCGTCGGCGACGAAATGCAGTGGGACCTGGCCGAGTTCGCCCCAGTGGTCGTCTTCGATGACGAAGACGCCGGGGTGGGCGGCGATGACGTCGCGGAGGGCGGCGGCGCGTTCGGCGGTGACGGCTGCGCCGGTGGGGTTCTGGCCGCGGGCGGTGAGGATGAACGCGCGGGCGCCGCTGCTCAGTGCTTTGTCGAGTTCGGATGGCAGTGGGCCGTCGCCGTCGATCGCGACGGGGACGACGTGGTAGCCGGCGGAGAGCAGGAGGTCGCGGCCGTTGGACCAGGTGGGCTCCTCGACGGCGACGGTGTCGCCGGGTTCGAGGCGGGCGGCGAGGCCGCGTTCGAAGGCGTCGAGCGCTCCCGAGGTGACGGTGAGTTCGCCGTGGACCCCGTCGGCGGCGAAGCGGTCGCGTGCGAGGTCGAGCAAGTGGGGGCAGGGGCCGCCGTCGCGGTAGTTGCCGGGGCTCACTTCGACATGCGGTTTGAGAGCCGCGAGGTCGGGCAGGAGTTCGGGGTCGGGTTCGCCGCTGACCAGGTCGACGATGCCCGAGGGGACGGTGATGGTGCCCGCCGGGGTGAAGGCGGAGCGCTCGCGGATGAAGGTGCCTGCGCGGCCGCCGGTCTCGACGACGCCGCGCTCGCGGAGCCTGCGGTAGGCGGCGGCGACGGTGCCGGCGGCGACGCCGAGGTCGGCGGCGAGTTTGCGGACGGCGGGCAGGGTGCGGCCGGGCCGGAGGTGGCCGTCGCGCACGCCGACTTCGATGCTGGCGGAAATCTCGCTCGCTGTGGAGCCTGTGATCTGATAATGTACCGACATAACTCAAATATTGTATCAGTACAAAATCAGACGATGGGAGTCCCCCCATGAGCGCCCTGTTCAACCAGACCGATCGGACCACTCCCCGGCGGTCGAAGGACCGGATCGACTACGCCAAGGCCCCGGCCTACCAGATCCTCGACGAGGCCCTGTTCTGCGACGTGGCCTTCGTCGGACCCGGCGGCTCCCCGCAGGTGATCCCGACCTTCCATGCGCGCCTTGGCAACACGGTCTACCTCCACGGATCGACCGGCTCCTCCCTCGGTCTGGCGGCCAAGGAGGGCTTCGACGTCTGCCTGACGGCGACCGTCGTGGACGGCCTGGTCTACGCCAAGTCCTGGTTCCACCACAGCATGAACTTCCGCAGCGTCATCGTCCACGGCAAGGCGACGCTCGTGACCGACGCGCACGACAACTGGCTGGCGATGCGGGCACTGATCGAGCGCATGTCGATCGGCCGGTCGGAGCGGTCGAGGGAGCCGAACCAGAAGGAGGGGGCGGCCGCGGCGATCATCGCGCTGCCGCTCGAGGAGGCCTCGGTGAAGGCCAGAAGCGGTCCGCCGGTCGAAGACCCTGAGGACGAGGACCTCCCCTACCGCAACGGGGTGGCCGAAGTGACGACGGTGGTGTCGGGACGCCTGTAGGAAACGGACGCGCCGGACCGGGCGCCGGGTCAGGCCTCGATCAGCGGCTTCTCGGTCCGGTAACCGACCCAAAGCCGCTCCGCGCTCCCTGACGATGATGCTCCGCCGGGCGGTCCGTGAGCTGAAGCGGAAACTCATCAAGCCCCGCAAGGGAAGACAGGCGCCAAGCGAACGACGACGGGGCAACCACCGTGCCGCCGCACGCAAGAGCGACACCGCTGCCACGACCACCATGGACTACACCATCACCACCTGGAAACTCGCTCCTGAACCGGCATAACAACCTAAGGAAGCGGTGTTGCCATCAGCCCCGGGCTCCGCGACTGCATCAATGCGATTCCCGCTCTACCTCGCTGGAGCTACGCAATAGCAGATTCTCAAGACCGTTGATGGTGAATATGACTATGATTCCCAACATAATCAGGCCGCATCCCACAAGGAATCTCATGACCACATCAGCCTGGTCCCCGAATATGGCAATGATGAACAACGCAGGGAACAACAGCGACAGTGAGACCGATCGCGGCCATCCGGCTATCTTCAGAAACGCCGGTCCAAGGACCCGTCGAATCCACCGGGGCTTCATCGCGGGGCCGTACATGCTTTTCATTTGGGCCTCGGTCACGACAGACCGCTGGTACGCGACGTCCACCAATTGGTTCGCCAACCGGCCGTCTCCCGACATGATCGCCAAGACGACTATCAACATCAGCAATGTCACCAACCACGCCTGTGCCGTTGCAACGCTCGACTCAATTACGTCTGCAAACAGTATCGCGGTGAACATCGTGAATGCCTGCACCAGGGTCAAGAGAATGAGGTTGGTGACGAGCCTTCTGAACTGTCGATTACGGATCATCGTCTGCCTCGTTTCGTCGGGCCGGGAGCCGTACGGGCTCCCGGCCCTGTTCCCGTCACGCTGCGGACTTCTCCGCTCCTTGCTCACTTGCCGGGGCGATCTCGGTGCGGTCGAGCCGCCACACGGCGATCGACCCGCCGCCCGCCACGGCCACCACGAACATGATGAACGTCAGCGTGTACGGCCAGTTCGGCGCGGCGTCTTCGACGTTGTGCACCAACTCGCCCTGCTCCCCCGCCGCCCACCAGATCGCCTGGCGGATCAGCTGAAGGAAGTCCCGTTCGCCCCACGAGCCGTGCTCCCCGCCCGCCACGGAGTAGAAGACCTTCAGGTCCGGGGAGTTCCATGCCACCGGGTCACCCGAGTCCAGGGTCGCCAGGACGTTCTGGTCGGTCTCGGCGGGCTCGGGGTCGAAGTAGTACCACCGCTCCGTCAACTCCTCATCCTTATCCAGGCCCTCGGTGATCGGCGATCCGGCGTTGAAGCTGATCGACTCCTTGGTGGCGGGACTGACCGGTTCGCCGGTCGCCGAAGCGCCCAAGGTCTCGTGCCACCACGCCCAGTCCGGCTCGGTGACGGCGGCCGAGTGCGTGGCGACGAGTCCGCCGCCGCCCTCGACGAACGTCTGCACCGCCGACTCCTGGCCTGCGTCGAAGATGTCGCCCTCGGTGTCGAGGAGCATCACCACGTCGACTCCGGACAGGTCCTCGACGTCGGCCGGTTCGCCCTCGTCCAGTTCGAAGTTCCAGCGCCGCGCCTCCATTTCGAGGCGTTCCAGCGCGAACTCGACGGTCTCCCCGTCACTGTGTCCCTCCGTCAGCACCAGGACGCGCGGGAAGTCGGCGGCGTGGGCGGCCGAAGCCGGGGCGAGGGTGGACGCGCAGACCAGCATGCCGACCGCGCAGAGTCGCAGGATTCTCACGCGCCCACCATATCGGGCCGGTCAACCTCGGTGATCGAGCCGCTCACGGCCTTGATTGTCACGGTCTGCGCCCGCGTCGCGGGACGTCCGGCATTCGCATGAACTTCTTACTTGTAGAGGGCCTTCGCCAGGCGCCGCTGCGCGATCCAGGTCCCGGCGGCGGCGAGGGCCGTCAGGTACAGCATGTTCACCAGCATCATCGGGCCGAAGTCGCCGACGCTGATCCCGCGCACCAACTCGATTCCGTGGTACAGCGGCATGACGTAGACGATCGGCTGCGCGAAGGCCGGGTAGGCCTCCACAGGCGTGAACGTGCCGCCGAACAGGAACATCGCGAACACGACGGCCATCATCCAGTCGAAGTCGGTCCACTCGCGGAAGAACGTGGCCAGCGTCAGCCCCATCCCGGCGAAGGCCAGCGCGATGAACACGCAGGCGGGGACGGCCAGGACCGACCACCAGGAGTCGAGGAGCCCGAAGGCGCCCATGGCGATCACGAACATGGCCACGTAGATGCCGCCGCGGATGAGCGCCCACCACACCTCACCGAGCGCGACGTCGCCGGGCCGCATCGGGGTGTTGAGGATGCCGTCGTAGACCTTCATCCACTTGAACTTGGCGAACACGTTGATGGAGGTCTCCAGCAGCGTGCCCATCATGGCGGCGTTGGCGAGGATCGCGGGTGCGACGTAGGCGGTGTAGGAGATCGTGGTGCCGTCGGGCAGGGTGATGTCGCCGACCAGGGAGCCGACGCCGAATCCGAAGGCGAAGAGGAACAGCAGCGACTCCACACCGCCGGAGACGACGAGGATCCAGGCGCGGCGCATCGCGATCCAGTTGCGCGAGAGCATCGCGCCCGAGGGCTTGACGCCGGCGCGGACGATGCCGTAGGTGATGACGGACACTGGTGCTCCTAGAAGGACAGTCGTCGGGCGATGACGCGTTTTGCGACGAACCAGCCGCCGACGGCGAGCGCGACGAGGTAGGCGAGATGGGCGGCCGGCGGCAGTGCGGGGGCGACGTCGGCGGTGGCGGCGCGTGCGAGCTCGGTGCCGTGCCACAGCGGGGAGGCCCACACGAGCGGTTGCAGGAAGCCGGGCATCTGCTCGGCGGGGAAGAACACGCCGGAGAACAGGGTGATCGGCATGATCGCGAAGCGGAAGACCGAGTTGAGCATCGCGTCGTTCTTCAGGCTGGAGCACCAGGCGAACAGCCACGGCGCGATGGCGATCGACACGAACGCCGACGCGGCGACGGCGAGCGGCGCCCACGGGGAGGTGTAGACGCCGAAGAACGCGAGGACCACCGCGACGACGGTGCAGGCGGTCAGCGGGCGGAATCCGACCGCGTAGATCAGGTGGCCGTTGAGGATGTCGACCGGGCGCAGCGGTGTCGCGCGCTGGGCGAGGTAGGTGCCTCCCCATTCCTCGTAGCCGCCGAAGACCGGGTAGACCATATCGTTGCCGAGCATCATGACCGCGACCGAGCAGACCAGTCCTGGTGCGATGAACTCGGCGTAGGTGATGCCGCCGGTGGCGGCCGGGTCGATGTAGGAGCCGACTCCGATGCCGATGCTGACCATGTAGAGGATCGGCAGGAGCACCGATGAGAACAGGGTGCCGTGCCAGATGTGGCGGTAGAGGGCCAGTTGGAGCAGGAAGGCGCGCCAGGCGGCCGCGGGGTAGCCGGGTGGGGCGCTCGCGGTGACCGTCGACGGAGCGGCGGCGGTCGTCATGCCTCTTCCTCTACCAGGGCGCGGCCGGTCAGTCGTAGGAAGACGTCTTCGAGGGTGGCGCGCCGGTCGAGGACGGATGTGGGTCTGATGCCGCGGGCGTCGATCGCGGCGGTGGTGTCGTCGGCGTCGTCGGTGTAGATGAGGACGCGGTCGGGCAGCGGCTCGATCTGGGCGCCGATGCCGCTGAGGCCGAGCGCGACCTCGGCGAGCTCGGTGGTGTGCCGGCCGGCGAAGCGCAGTTCGACGACCTCCTTGGTGACGTAGGTGTCGATGAGTTCGCGCGGGGACCCTGCGGCGATGATCCGGCCTTCGTCCATGACGACGAGGCGGTCGCAAAGCTGCTCGGCCTCGTCCATGTAGTGGGTGGTCAGGAGGATGGAGACGCCTTCCTGCTTGAGTTGGAACAGGCGCTCCCAGACGAGGTGGCGGGCCTGGGGGTCGAGGCCGGTGGTGGGTTCGTCGAGGATCACGAGGTCGGGAGCGTTGATGAGCGAGCGGGCGATGGCGAGGCGGCGCCGCATGCCGCCGGACAGGTCGTTGACCTTGTCACCGGAGCGGGGGGTCAGCTGCACGAATTCGAGCAGCTCGGCGGCCTTGGCCTTGGCCGCTTTCCGCTTGATGCCGAAGTACCCGGCGTAGACGGTGAGGTTCTCGAAGACCGTGAGCATGTTGTCGAGCGTGTTGTCCTGGGGGACGACGCCGAGGCGGGCGCGGATGGCGGGGCCGTCGGTGTGCGGGTCGAGGCCGAAGACCTCCAGCTCGCCGCCGCTGGGTTCGGAGACGCAGCCGATCATCCGCATGGTGGTCGACTTGCCGGCGCCGTTGGCGCCGAGGAAGCCGAATGCCTCGCCTCGCTGGATCTCGAAGTCGACGCCTCTGACGGCCTCGTTGTCCCCGTAACGCTTGCGTAGGTCGCGCGCACGAACCAGGATCTCGTTCTCTACCGGCATGTGGCGAGCGTAGATCGACTCACCGACGAAAAGCGAGCCGGTTTCCCGGTCGGCAGGTCAGAAGGTGCCGGGTCGGCGCGGCCGATAGGGGGGTTAGCACTACCCCGATTGACGGGTCAGCCGTAGCGACAGGGCACCGATACTCGCGCAGTATGAGAAGGGAGAACAGACTTCACGGACATGACTTTGGAGTGCCAGTGCCCACCGCATTGACCGAACGCCCCGCCGAACGACCCGCCAAACGGGCTGGCAGCGATTTCAGCGAGCTGACCAGCAGGATCAACGAGGCGGGCCTCATGCGGCGCCGTCCGCGCTACTACGTGATCAGGTTCATCGCCATCGGCCTCCTGTTCGCCGGCACGTGGACGAGCTTCGCGTTCATCGGTGACACCTGGCTCCAGATGTTCACCGCCGTGTTCATGGCGATCGTGAGCGCCCAGGTCGCGCTGCTCGGCCACGACCTCGCGCACCGGCAGGTCTTCCGCACTCGCACCGCCTCCGAGCGCGTCGGTTTCTTCACCGGCAACCTCGCCAACGGCATGGGCTACGGCTGGTGGAACGACAAGCACACCCGCCACCACGCCAACCCCAACCACGAGGATCTCGACCCGGACGTCCAGCCCGGCGTCCTCGTGTGGTCGCAGCGCCAGGCGATCGGCGCCCGCGTGGCGAACGGCGCGATGAAGTTCATCAACAAGTACCAGGCGTACCTGTTCTTCCCGCTGCTCACCTTCGAAGGCTTCAACCTGAACGTCTCGGGCGTCAAGTCCGTTCTCAAGCCGGGCCTCAAGCACCGCGCGCTGGAGGCGACTCTCCTCGCCGCCCACTTCGTCGGCTACACGGCGGCCGTGTTCCTCGTGCTCTCACCCGGCAAGGCGATCGTGTTCATCATCGTGCACAAGGCCGTGTGGGGCCTGTACATGGGCTCGATCTTCGCCCCGAACCACAAGGGCATGCCGACTTTCACCGGCGAGCACGACCTCGACTTCCTGCGCAAGCAGGTGCTGACTTCCAGGAACGTGAAGGGCGGCTGGGTCATCGACACCGCGCTCGGCGGCCTGAACTACCAGATCGAGCACCACCTGTTCCCGGGCATGCCTTCCGTGCACCTGGCGCAGGCGCAGCCGATCGTGCGCGACTTCTGCGCCGAGAAGGGCATTCCGTACCACGAGACCAGTCTGGTCCAGTCGTGGCGCGAGGCGCTGACCGAGCTGCACCGCCACGGTGAGCCGCTGCGCAACCCGCAGCCGGTCAAGGCTCTCTGAGACATCCGGTGAAGGCCGCCCGCTTCGCGGGCGGCCTTCCTGCTTTTTCACAACTCGGTCAAGACGGGCACGAGCTCAGCCGGTCGAGACGAAGTACCGTTCACCGGACTGCCAGTGGTCCTGGACGCTGATGACGGCGTCCTCGACGCCGTCGCTCGGGACCATGACGCAGTTGTTCCCGGACACCGTCCCGTCCTTGAACACCTCGGGAGCCTCAGCCAGGTCGTCGGGGATGACACCGCAGTAGTCGGTGTACAGGGTGTTGCCGAACGCGACTCCGAGCTGGAGGTCGTCCCAGGCGAAGCTGGAGTCTCCACCGATGTAGGTCGCGTCGACCCGGTACATGAAGAACTGGTGGCCCTCAGCGGGAGGCTCATTGAACTCGTTCTCGTCGAGGACCGTCTCGGAGGCGTCTGGAACGACGTCACTGAAGGACACCCTCCAGTTCCCCGTCTCGACCTCGGTTCCCGCCGGCAGCGGCGAATTCGGATCGGTCCCGGCGACACCGTCGAAGTCGTCGAGGCCTCCGGTCTCTTCGTCGGTCGTGTCCTCCCGGTCCGTCGTGCTCTCCCAGTCGGTCGGCCAGTCCTCCACGGCCTGCTCGACGGCCTTGCCGACCTGGACGGAGATGATGGTCGCGATGATCAAGCCGAGGACCGCCAGCGCGATGCCGATGATCGCCATCAGCCGGTGGGACTTGAGGATGCCGATGACGCCGAGCACGATCGCGGCGAGGCCGAACAGGCCGCCGATGAAGATGCCGGCGACCGGGATGAGTCCGAACAGCAGGGCGGCCGCGCCGAAGACCACGGCGAGAATCGAGATCGTCTTCGGAGGCCCCGTTGCTCCCTGCGGCGGCCCGTAGTAGGGCTGCGGGCCCGGAGGTGGCGGCGGCGAAGCAGGCGTCTGGCTCATGGTGCCCCCAATGATCCTGTGGGCATGTGTCGCTCGTCACTTGCATGACAACACAGAAATCTGGAGTCGTCTCAGATACAACCCGAATCCGATTCGTTCCACGCCTGCCCGAACGAGGCCCGGGCGCCTGGCCGCCTCCGCGCTACTCGACGGCGTTCGCGGCCTGGTCTCGCAGCGAGCGGACGTGCTGTTCAAGGCCCATGAGCTTGCCGAACAGGCTCATGTACTCGTCCTTGTCGGTGCTCGGGTTGACGCGCTGGAGGCGGCGTTTGAGGTCGGCCACCTCGGCCTCGACGACGGGCCGCTGAATGCGGGCCAGGAGCGTGCGCACGTAGACGGCGTCCGGTTCGCGGTCGATCCGCAGTTCCTCGACGGCCAGTTCGTTGACCAGGGCCTGCGCTGCGATCTCGGCGCAGGAGGCTGAGACGCCCGCGATCCAGTTCGCGCCCGCCGTGGCCTTCCCGGCCCCTCCTGCGGCTTCGACGGCCTCGCGCACCGCACGATAGTTCGGGTCGGTGAACGGCGTGGCGTCCACGGCGTCGAAATAGGGTCCGGCGACCTGCGGGTGCTGGAGCGCCAGCTTGAGGATCTCCCTCTGGGCGCGCAGTTGCGTGGAGTCGGCGTCGGGGCTGCGCCGCGGCGCGGGCACCTCCTCGGCGGACTGGCCCGAAGCCACCCCGGCGACGGCGCGGCGCAGCTCGGCCTTCTCCTTGCCCAGGCGCCCGGCGTAGTCGCCGATGTACTCGTCGACCAGGCCGCGGTCCTTGACGCGGGCCAGCAGCGGCGCGATCGCTCGGGTGGCGTGCAGGCGGCCCTCGGCGGTGTCGAGGTCGTGCTTGGCGATCTCGCGGTCGAGCGCGAACTGGACCAGCGGCGTGTGCCGTTCGATGAGCTCGCGGACCGCCTCGTCGCCCTTGTGCTGGCGCAGCTCGCAGGGGTCCTGGCCATCCGGGGTGACGGCGATGTAGGTCTGTGAGACGAACCGCTGCTCCTCGTCGAAGGCCTTGAGCGCGGCCCGCTGGCCGGCCTCGTCGCCGTCGAAGGTGAACACGATGCGCCCGTTCGCCGACTCGGAGTCGAACAGGAAGCGGCGCAGGATGCGGATGTGTTCGGCGCCGAAGGCGGTGCCGCAGGTGGCGACCGCGACGGGGACGCCGGCGAGGTGGCAGGCCATGACGTCGGTGTAGCCCTCGACGATGACGACCCGCCCGGTCTTGGCGATCTCTCTGCGGGCCAGGTCGATCCCGTACAGCACCTGCGACTTCTTGTACAGCGGCGTCTCCGGCGTGTTCAGGTACTTCGGGCCCTGGTCGTCCTCGAAGAGCTTGCGCGCGCCGAAGCCGATCGTCGAGGCCGAGGAGTCGCGGATCGGCCAGACCAGGCGGCGGCGGAACCGGTCGATGAGGTTGCCGGTGCGCGAGGGCTTGGCGAGCCCGGCGCCGGTGAGCTCCTCAGCGGTGAAGCCCTTGGCCCGCAGGTGCTTCGTGAGCGCGTCCCACGCGTCCGGCGCGTAGCCGCAGCCGAAGGTGGCGGCGGCGTCGCGGTCGAAGCCGCGCTCGGTGAGGAACCGGCGGGCGGTCTCGGCCTCGGGGTCGATCAGCCGCTCGGTGTAGAAGGCCGCGGCGGCGGTGTGGGCCTCCAGCAGGCGCTGCTTGAGGCCCGGCTGCGAGGAGGGGCTGCGCTGGACGCGGCCGTCGATGTCCTCATAGGTCAGCTTGAGGCCGGCTCGGGCGGCCATGCGCTCGACCGCTTCGACGAAGGTGAGCCCGTCGATCTCGGTGAGGAACGTGATGGCGTCGCCGCCGACCCCGCAGCCGAAGCAGTGGTAGACGCCACGGGCGGGCGTGACGTTGAAGCTCGGCGAGCGCTCGTCGTGGAAGGGGCACAGCCCCTTGAGGTTGCCGCCGCCGGCGTTGCGCAGGGTGACGCGCTCGCCGATCACCTCGGCGATGTCGACGCGTTCACGCACCAGCTGGATGTCAGCGTCTCGGATCCGGCCCGCCACCACTCACCTCACTTCGAAGACTTCACCATTCTGCCTCCTGGGACCGACGCTCCGACCGCAGAGGCCGCGCCGTGTGAGAACCGCGATCCGCGAGACAACGGTTGCAGCGGTGTCGCCGAACAGAACCAGGAGGTCGGTCCGCTCTACCATGTTCCTCAGTCGATCGTCGCCCGACCACGCCTGATGGTTGCGCACCACAATCCGCTAGAGTCGCCTATCATGCCGGACCCAACGCCCGAGCAGCCGCCGTCCTGGCCCCCGGCCAGCGAGCCGGCGGCCACACCGACCAATCCGCCCCGCATCACCGCACGCGGGGTGGGGCACCTGCCTTCCGTTCTACCGGAAGACGATGCGGTGGGACAGGCCGCCCCTGAACCCACATCGGCCCCGAGCGGCTACGCCGACCTCGCGCCGAGCGAGCCCCCGACTCAGCAGACTCCCGAGTTCCCTCCTGCCCCGGCCGAGACCGAGGTGCCGCGCCAGCAGCAGTGGGGCGAGGCCCCCGACATGAGCGGCGAATGGCCGCCGCGCGAGAACCAGGACTGGATCAGCCAGCAGGCCCGCTCCGGCGGCTGGGGCACCGGTCAGGGAGGAGCTCCCTGGCCCGGGCCCTCCGTCGGCGGGCCCGAAGTGCCCGCGCAGCCCTACCTCCCCGACCCGAACGCCGCGCCGTACGGCGCCCCGAACCAGGCGCCGCCCTACCAGGCCCAGCCGAGCCCGGCCGAGACCTTCCAGCCCGACCCCTACCGGGCCGATCCCTACCACGACGATCCGTACCACGGGAATCCCCAGCACGATCCTCATCAAGGCGACCAGTACCGGGCCGATCCGTTCGCCGCGGGGCAGCAGCCCTACGGCTCCGACCCGCTCGCGGCACAGGCCCCTGCCCCGGCAGCGCCGGCACCTGCACCCGCGCCGCCGGCCCAGACCCCGCCGACCGAGCCCGAACCAGCCCCTCAGACCACCAAGGCCACGCCGCCCCCGACCCACGCGGGCGTCCGCTACGCCATCTACGGCATCGGCGGCATCATCACCCTCGGCCTGATCGTCGCCATCGTCCTCATGCTCGGCGGCCCGCCCGCCAGCGAACCCTCCGGCGGCGAGGAGACCGACGGCGCGGCCGACACCGGGACCGCCGAGGGCCTCGACGCCGAGCGCTACGCCGAACTGGCGGGAGCCGCCGGCAGCGCCGAATGGTTCGAATACCGCTACGGCACCGCCGGCGAGAACACCGCGTCCGAGGAGATCGCCGCGCTCAGCGGCGACGCCGTGGCCGGCGCACCGCTGCTCGGTGAAGCCGACCGCAACGTCCAGGGCCAGCTCGCCTACGTCACCGACGACGCCGAGCTCTCCGGCATCGACCACGTCACCGTCCTCGAAGCGACCGACGGCCAGATCGGCATCACCCCGCGCGCCGGCGGCCGCTTCTCCGACGACGGCTCCCCCGAGCTCGAACTCAGGGAAGGCACCACCGCCGACTGCCTCGACGGCCTCGGCGGCGACCTCGGCAGGCCAGTCGCGCTCGCCCGCCCCGAGCAGAGCGGCGAGATCGACGCGCACTCCCTCATCGCGTTCTCGAGCGGCATCGTCGCCACCGCGGGCATCAGCGGCGCGCAGGGCGGCACCTGCCTCCAGCTTCCCGACGACCAGGTCCCGACCGACGTCGCCCTCACCGACGGCAACGAGCTCGCGCTCGTCACCACCTGGAACCCGACCGACCAGACCGGCACCCTCGTCGTGATCGCCTTGGCGGACAAGGAAGGCTCGTACCAGTCCAGCTGGTCCGAGCCCTACCCCGGACTCCCGAATCCCGGCCACTTCGGCACCGCCGAGATCGTCGGGCAGGTCGAGCTGCCGATGAGCGCGCCGACCTCCGTCGACGCCTGGTCGGACTCGTCGGGCTCGGTCTCCATCGGACGCACCACAGTGGCCGACACCCCGCACGAGGACACCGTCGCCACCGCCGCGCACGCGATCGTCGGCTCGCTCAGCGAGAGTCAGGCGATCACCGTCGACCTCGCCCCGGTGCTCCAGGGCCTGGCGGCCCGGCACCTTGAAGGCGCCGAGTACACGTTCGACGCCACCGCCTCCGAGCCGGCCTCGTTCGACTCCGGAGTGGCCGACGTGGCCCTCCACGGTGAGACCTTCGCAGTCGCCACCGGCGACGGCTTCGTCCACGAAATGGACGAGGCGCTGGCCGAGACCGCCGCGGTCGAGGTCGGCGCGAACCCGTCCTGCCTCGTCGTCGGAGCGCAGAGCGGCCAGTTCATCGCGACCAGCCGCGGCGAGTCCGCGGTCAGATGGGTGAGCGGCGGCGAGGTCGTCAAGGAGCTCGCCGACTCGCGCATCACCGACGCGATGTGCGCCTCCGAGACGCCCGGCCTCGACGTCCAGGGATACTCGGGCAGCGCCGACGTGCTGCTCGTGTCCGACTTCGGCGGGCAGGCCCTCCACACGTACCTGGTCGACTCGGCGACGCTCGTCGGCGGCGCCGAGGTCGGCGGAGGAGGCTTCGCCTACGGCGGCGCGTACAGCGTTCCCGGGATGCCGTTCGCCGCGTCGGTCACGCTCGACTTGGCGGATTGACCGGCCACTGGGATAATCGTCCGGTGACCAAGCAGCTCTCGCTCGCGGGGAAACCCGTCGACCCGCCGGTGGTACTGGCCCCCATGGCCGGTATCACCAACCTCCCGTTCCGCAAACTGTGCCGCGAGCAGAGCCGGATTACGGCTCGCAATCCTCGCAGTGGGGGTGCGGGCATCTACGTGTGCGAGATGATCACGACCGCCGCGCTGGTCGAGCGCAACCCGAAGACCATGCGGCTCATCGAGTTCGACGCCGAGGAGGAGACCCGCAGCCTCCAGCTGTACGGCGTCGACCCGGTCGGCATGCGCCGCGCCGTCGAAATGGTCGCGGACGAGAACCTGGCCGACCACATCGACCTCAACTTCGGGTGCCCGGTGCCGAAGGTCACCCGCCGCGGCGGAGGCTCGGCCCTGCCGTGGAAGCGGCGGCTGTTCCGCGAGATCGTCACCTCCGCCGTGGCGGCCGCGTCCCCGGCCGGGATCCCCGTCACGGTGAAGATGCGCAAGGGCATCGACGACGAGCACCTCACCTACCTGGAGGCCGGGAGGATCGCCGAGGACGCCGGCGTCGCCTGGGTGGCCCTGCACGGGCGCACCGCCGCCGAACGGTACTCGGGCACCGCCGACTGGGAGGCCATCGCCTCGCTCAAGGAGGCCCTGGACGTGCCCGTGCTCGGCAACGGCGACATCTGGGAGGCCGACGACGCGCTCCGCATGGTCGAGCGGTCCGGCTGCGACGGCGTCGTGGTCGGTCGCGGCTGCCTCGGCAGGCCGTGGCTGTTCGGCGACCTGGAGGCCGCCTTCGACGACCGCTCTGCAAGGCGCTTGCCGACGCTCGGCGAGGTCGCGACGGTCATGGCGCGCCACGCGTCGCTGCTGGTCGAGTGGCTCGAAGGTGCGCAGTCGTACGAGTCGCGGCGCAACATCTCCGCCGAGGAGCACGGCTGCAAGGAGTTCCGCAAACACGTCGCCTGGTATCTCAAGGGCTTCCCGGTCGGCGGAGAGCTGCGGCGCGCGCTGTCCATGGTCTCCAGCCTCGCCGAACTCGACGACCTGCTCGGCAAGCTCGACGCGGACGCGCCCTTCCCCGAGGCCACGCTCGGCAAGCCGCGCGGCCGCACGAACAGCCCCGGCAAGGTCACGCTCCCCGAAGGCTGGCTCGACGACCGCGACGACCGCACCGTCCCCGAAGGCGCCGAGCTCGACACCTCCGGCGGCTGAGGCGCTGGCACGATGAAGGGGCCTCCGGTGTCTGGAGACCCCTCGTTCTCAGTGCCTATGCCTTTGGCGAGGTCTTGCCGTACTTCTTGTAGAACTTCGCGACGCGGCCCTCGTCGTCCAGGACGCGGCTCTTGCCGGTCCAGAACGGGTGTGAGGCCGAAGAGATCTGGACGTCGACGACCGGATAGGTCCTGCCGTCCTCCCACTCGACCGTCTCTGCGGGCTTGACGGTCGATCGGGTCAAGAACGCGTAGTCGGCACCCTTGTCGCGGAAGACGACGTAGTCGTAGTCCGGGTGAATGTCCTGCTTCATGGGCTGGGTCCCCTCAATGGTGGTCCGTTTCGAAACAACCCGCGAACGGGTCGGGAAATTCCCGCCAGGCCTCGCGGTCGAACGCGAGCTCCTCGTCGGTGAGGAGGCAGGCGTCGAGCTCAGAGGTGATCTCGGCGGCGTTGCAGTGGAGGCCGACGAACGCCAGGTGGATCTCGCGATCACCGAAGTCGGCGTCCCAGTGCAAATCGGCGTTGACGCGACGCTCCGGACTCGCCTCGTCCCAATCTTCGTCGGGCGTGGCGGCGAGCCAACGGCCCAGATCGCCCATCGACACTCCGCCTCCGCTGGACTCCCAGGCGACGGCCTGGTCAGGCTGACTGGCGAGCCACAAATGGCCGCGGCCGCGCAGGGTCTGCCCGGCGAGGGCGGGCAGCGCGGCGTGGAAGCGCTCGGGGTGGAGCGGGCGGCGGGCCCGGTAGACGGTGGCGACGACGCCGCAGTCCGATTCGGGCTCGTGGCAGCCGACGGCGTAGCCCTCCAGGCCGCGGCCGTACAGGTCGGGCCCTTCGGGGTCGAAGCGGTCCGAGCGGCGCAGCTTCGAAGAGAGCCAGCCGGACTCGAAGTGGTCGACGACGAGGTGGCGGGCCCACGGGTTGAGGCGCTGGAGCAGCACCGAGAGTCGGGCGTGCTCGAAGTCGGGTTCGGCGCCGGGTGCCCAGAGCAGGACGGTGTCGGCGTACTC
>NZ_JAKZEW010000130.1:0-84 GCF_022548875.1 Glycomyces sp. L485
CTCCAGACGCTGCAACGACTGCTGCGACAAGCCATCGAACAGTTCGGCTGATTCGGCGAGGGAGGCGGCCAGTTCGGCGAGGTG
>NZ_JAKZEW010000019.1:0-336 GCF_022548875.1 Glycomyces sp. L485
GACGACATCGCCAACATCTTCCCCACCGGCCTCCACCCCGAGGAGTACGGGCCAGGACTGCGCGAAGACCTCGACCGCATCGCCCAAGCACTCGAAACCGAGCGCCTCAACACCGAACTCCGGAAAGCACGCGCACGGCTGCGCAAGAAATACGCCGCACCCAAACCCACACCCGAACCCGGACAGGCACCAGCACCGGCCTCGCAGCCCGAGACCGCGACCGGGCCCGACCACGGCACCGGACCCGAGCGAGACTCCGCAAGGGACTTCGATCCGGGCTCCGGACTGGGCGGATGCTCCCGCCCCGAAGACGACCACGCCCCCACACCAGCAACA
>NZ_JAKZEW010000019.1:469-78714 GCF_022548875.1 Glycomyces sp. L485
TGAACACCACGCCCGAGCGGCCCAAGCCTCCACATCGGCCGCACCGAACCGGCATCCCCTCACAGCCCCCGAACCCGCAGACACAGCCACAGCCACCGATACCGCGACCGCCACAGCCCCGCCACATCCGCCTAACCGGGCCGCGCGAGAGTCCCGCTCCTGCTCCCCACGACCAACCTCCGTGGCCGACAATGCACCCCCGGCCCCACAGCTCCTCATCGCCGATACGCCTGAAGTCCGACCAAAAAGCACGAGCGAGCCGACGACCTCGGCCCTCCCATCCCGCTACCTCGTCATCGCTGCCGCTCTTGGCGCAGGAGAACCATCCAGTCCACTGCTCTCGCCCGCGCACGCGCGGCCATTGCCGGACTCCTCAGGCGCAGCCCTCCAACCACCGCCGACACATCCTCTGCTGCTCCCCGCCCACGACCTCCGTGGCCGACAACTCGCCCCCGACCTCTACTCAGCTCCTTCGTCGCTGACACGTCTGAAGCCGGGCTGAGGAGCACCAGTGAGTTGAAGAGACCAGACCGCTGAATCAGCAGCTCCTATGCGGTCACGGTCTGCCGCCCGGCCGGGGCGGGTGCGCGACCGTCAATTGCTCGAAGCCTCGTAGGCCCTGCGGACCCGGACGGGGGCCTTGAGGAGCCAGGCGTCCTCCACCAGATCCTCCAACTGCTGACGATCGACCAGTTCGAGGTCGACCAGGATCATTCCGTACCCGTCGTAGTGTGGCGTCGTGTAGAACGCCTTGTCGCCCGAGGCCAACAGCGCGGCCTTCTCGCCCGGATCGCACACGATCGCCAGTCCGCCCTCGGCCTCGGTGCGCAGCCGCGCGAAGAACTTGCCCTTGACTTTCAACGATGGTGTCTGCCAGCTCGTGGTCTCCTCGACCTCCGGAAACCGCTGTGCGATCGCCACGACGTCGTCCCATGTCGGCATCTGGAAGCTCCCTTCTTCGCCTCCATGGTCCCGCGGGCCTGTGACAACCGAGCTCAGATCGTGCCGATGTACTCCTGGACGGCGGCGTTCGCGGCCGTCAGCGACTGCATGGCCTCCTCGGCCTTCTCTCGCGCCTGCTGGTACAGCCCGATGGCCTCGCCGGGCTTGTCGTGGGAGCTGTCCTGGGCGGCGCTCGCCGTCGTCCCCGCCGCCTCTTCGGCCTTGGACATGAGTTCGCGCGCGACGCGGGAGGCCTCTTCGCCGTGCTCGACGGCTTGCTGCAGTTGGGCCTTGGCATCGGAGATCGACATCGCCCGAGCCTAATCCGAGAGCGGTGTCGCGACCGGACGCCACGCTAGGGATTGATCCACTCTGCGATGGTGATCAGGCTCGCTGCCGAGACTCCGAGGACCGCCAGGGTCACCACCGCCGCGGCCAGGAGGCGCAGGGGCATCTGGGTCCAGTCCGGGCCGAGCTGGCGGCGCTGGACGGGCATGCTCCGAGAACTCGACGGGCCGGGCTGACTCTCGGCCGCTGGGACCCGCTCGGGCCCCGGCTTCGGCGTGATGCGGGGGAGGAGCTGCGTGTCGCCCTTCGGGCGCTTCGCCCCAGGGTCTTTGATGTGATCGATCTGGACGGTCAGGCCGCTCACCTCGCCGCGTTGGCTGTCGCCGAGGCGGGTGGAGCCGCCGGCGTCGCCACCCATGCGCCGCAGGCTCGAGTCCGTGGCGATGTCGATCTGCACCGTCCGGAACTCACCGGTGCCGCGGACGCCGTCGCCGACCTCCGGCAGTTCACCCGTCGTCGGATGCGACGGGTCCCCGTAGCTCGGGCCCCACCCGTGGCTCATGCCGGTCCCTACTCCTCGCCCCTGTCGCTCATGATGCGGTCCAGGTGGCCTTCCATGTTGCCGATCTCGCCTTGCTGCACGATGACCATCCGCTGCGCCGCCTCGGCGACGTCCTCGTGGTCGGTCAGGTCGAGCACGGTCTCGGCCATGTCGATCCCGCCGATGTGGTGGCGGATCATCAACTCGGCGAACATGATGTCGGCCTCGGCACCGGTGAGGGTTCTGAACTCGGCCATCTGCTCGGCCGTGGCCACGCCCGGCATCAGACCGCCGGTCTCCTCGAGGTCGTGGACGTGCTCGTCACCGGCCCACGCCATCGGCTCACTGCTGCTGAGCTGGACGCCCCAATCGCGCAGCCACGACCGCATCATTCCGATCTCGGCGCTCTGCGCGGTGACGATGTCGTAGGCGATCGCGCGCATCGTCTCGTCCTCGCCGGCCTTCCACTCGTGCATCGCCATGTCGACGGCCTGCTGGTGGTGGGTCTGCATGTCGCGGGCGAAGCCGGCCTCCGGGGAGTCGTTGGCGGGCGTCGACGTGGCCGACACCCAGCCGACTGCGAACCCGGCGGCGAGCATCAGCGCCGCCGTGACCGCGACCAGGACAGCGGGCCTCTGCCACAGGCGACTCATCCGGATCTAGCCCTCTCCTTCGGAGTCGGCGGTCTCCATCTCCTCGAGCAGCGCCGTCATCTCCTCTTCGCTCATCTCAGTCTCGCCCCCGGCGGCGTCGGCGGTCGTGGTCGACACGCCGTTCCCGCAAGTCGCGTTCATCTCGGCGAGGTTGTCGCCGTTCTGGATGTAGTGGTTGAGGTACTCGTCGATCTTCGGGTCGTCCACGTCGTCGGTCTGGTACTGGTTGCCCCACGACTGGAGCGAGACGGCGACGCCCTGGCTCGGGTAGGGGCTCATGAAGCTGTAGTTGCGGCCGGAGATCTTCCCGGACAGCGTGGCGGCCTGGTCCTCGTCGACGAGTTCGGGGTCGTAGGTGAGCCACACGGCGCCGTGTTCGAGGGAGTGGACGGCGTTGCCGTCGACGATCGGGGCGTTGTAGACCGTGCCCTCGCAGTTCTGCCAGTTGCCGAGGTGGTTGCCGCCGGCGGGCGGGGTCAACTCGTACGTGGGGTTGGTGCCGTCCCACGCCGGGTCGCTGTCGACGTGCGTCTGCTGCACCACCCACGGGTGTTCGAGGTCCTCCTCGGTGACCTCGCCGTCGTCGAGCGCCTCGGACACGGTCGAGTAGTTCTCGTACTCGCCGTAGAAGTTGGTCACGCCCTCGGGCGCCTGGCTGCGGTCCCAGACGACGAACGCGGCAGCCACGATCAGACCGATCGCGACCACGCCGACGCCGGAGAAGGTGAGGATGAGCCCCCACGGCTTCGGTTGCCGCACTTGGACGGCGGGGCCCTTGCGGCCCGCGTTCTTCGCGGACTTCGAGCCCGAGCCCTTGCCGGACTTCGAGGAGTTCTGCTTCTTAGGTGCCATATCGCGCGGAGAGCCTTATTCGTCGACTTCTGGATGATTGTGGCCGCAGCGCCGGGAACAGACCCAGTGATGCATGCTCGCGTACGCCACCATACCCGGTCGACCTTTTGCACCGTGTCGGAGAGAGGCTTACGACACTCCGGCGGGGTCTCACTCGGCGAGCGTGGCGAGTCCGCCCGAGCAGGTCGCCATCGTCTCGGGGTTGAACGCCTCATTGAGGATGTACACGTCGAGGTAGTCGTCGATCTTCGGGTCTTCGGCGTCGTCGGTCTGGTACCGGTTGCCCCACGACTGGAGCGAGACGGCGACGCCCTGGCCCGGGTAGGGGCTCATGAGGCTGTAGTCGCGCCCTGAGATCTTCTCCGACAGCGCGGCCACCTGCGGCGCGTCGACCAGTTCGGGGTCGTAGGTGAGCCACACGGCGCCGTGTTCGAGGGAGTGGACGGCGTTGCCGTCGACGATCGGCCCGTCGTAGACCGCGCCGTCGCAGGTCTGCCACGCGCTCAGGTGGTCGCCCCCGGCGGGCGGGGTCATCTCGTACACCGGGGGCTCGCCGTCCCAGCCGGCGGAAGCGTCGACGTGGTCCTGCTGCACCACCCACGGGTGTTCGAGGTCCTCCTCGGCGACCTCGCCGTCCCGGATCGCCGCGGTCACGGTCGCGTAGTCGCCGAATTCACCGTAGAAGTTCTCCACGCCCTCGACCTCGGACTGAGTGGTCGCGAGCTCCGGATCCTCCGAGCCGGACCCGTCGGTGCTGCATCCGGCAGCGATGAGGGCGGTGCCGGCGAGGGCGGCGAAGCGGGTGCGGGCGGTGGTCATACCTGGAGGCCTTCCGTACGGTGCCGGGACAGCCCGGAGCTTACCGCGCGAGGCCACAAGGGCGTTTATCACTCGCAGGGCCGGAACGAGGGCGTCTACGATTGCGTGGTGACTCCTGAGACGCTCGCAGAGAAAGTGCTGTCCGCCACGCGCGCCGCGTTCGAGGCCCTAGGGCTCGACGCCGCCGCCCTGCCCGCCGTGACCGCCGTGGAGCGACCCCGGAACCCCGAGCACGGGGACTACGCCTCCACGATCGCGCTCCAGGTGGCCAAGAAGGTCGGCGCCAACCCGCGAACGCTGGCTCAGGAGATCGCCGGCCGCCTCGCCGACGTAGACGGTGTCGCCGCGGTCGACATCGCCGGTCCCGGCTTCATGAACATCACCCTCGACGCGGCCTCCGCCGGCGAGATCGCCCGGCAGATCGCTGCCGCCGGCACCGCCTACGGCTACAACGACTCCATGGAGGGCCGGCACGTCAACCTGGAGTTCGTCTCGGCGAACCCGACCGGCCCGGTCCACGCCGGCGGCACCCGCTGGGCCGCCGTCGGCGACGCGCTGGCCAGGATCATGCGCGCCTCTGGCGCCAAAGTGATCTCCGAGTACTACTTCAACGACGCCGGCGCCCAGATCGACCGCTTCGCCGCCTCGCTGCTCGCCAGCGCCAAGGGCGAGCCGGCGCCCGATGACGGCTACGGCGGCGCCTACATCGACGAGATCGCCCAGAAAGTGCTCGAACGGCAGCCCGGCGCGCTGGAGTCCGACGACCCGCGGGAGGTCTTCCGGGTCGAGGGCGTCGATCTGATGTTCGCCGAGATCAAGGCGACTCTCACGGACTTCGGCACCCACTTCGACGTGTACTTCAACGAGAAGGACCTCCACGACAAGGGCGAGCTCGACGTCGCTGTGGAGCGGCTGGCCGGCCAGGGCCACGTGTTCGAGGCCGACGGGGCGACCTGGCTTCGCACCACCGAGTTCGGCGACGACAAGGACCGGGTGATCAAGCGCTCCGACGGCTCCTGGACGTATTTCGCCGCGGACTGCGCCTACTACCTGGACAAGCGCGAGCGCGGTTTCGACAAGCTCGTGCTCATGCTGGGGGCGGACCACCACGGCTACATCGGCCGGATGCAGGCCATGAGCCGGGCGTTCGGCGACGAGCCGGGCACGCTGGAGATCCTCATCGGGCAGATGGTGAACCTGCTGCGGGACGGCAAGCCGGTGCGCATGTCGAAGCGGGCCGGTACCGTGGTGACGCTCAACGACATCGTCGACGCCATCGGCATCGACGCCACGCGGTACGCGCTCACCCGCTTCTCCGCGGACTCCTCGATCGACCTCGATATCGAGCTGTGGACCAAGCACGGGAACGACAACCCGGTCTACTACGTGCAGTACGCGCACGCCCGCATCGCCGGGGTGCTGCGCAACGCCGCCGAGCTCGAGATCGACAAGGGCGACGCCTACGACGCCTCGCTGCTCTCGCACCCGCGCGAGAACGACCTGCTCAAGGCCCTCGCCGAGTTCCCGTCGGTGGTCGCGTCCGCGGCCGAGCTGCGCGAGCCGCACCGGATCGCCCGCTACGCCGAGGACCTCGCCGGGGCCTACCACCGCTTCTACACCGACTGCCGGGTGCTGCCGCGCGCCGGCGAGGAGTTCTCCGAGACCGGACGGGCCCGACTGTGGCTGGTCGACGCCACCCGCGTCGTCCTCGCCAACGCCCTCGGCCTGCTCGGCGTCACGGCCCCGGAGCGCATGTGATGCGCATCCACGAAGCCGGCGCGATGCACGGCGACTTCTCCGCCCTGAGCCCTGCCTGGCTGGGTGTGCCCGACGACGTCAACGCCCTGCTCCCGCAGCTGTGGGCCTCCGGCGTCGAACGCTCCGACGAGGGCGTCCTGCACATCGGCGGCCTCAGCGTCGATGAGCTCGCCACCGAGTTCGGCACGCCCGCCTACGTCCTCGACGAGGACGACTTCCGGGCGCGCTGCCGCGCCTGGGCCGAGGCCTTTCCCGACGCCGACGTGTACTACGCCTCGAAGGCCTTCTGCTCCAAGGCGGTCTTGCGGGCCGCCGCGGAGGAGGGCCTGATGGTCGACGTCTGCACCGCCGGCGAACTGGCCGTGGCCCTCGCCGCCGGGGTCGAGCCGAACCGCCTGGGCTACCACGGCAACAACAAGTCGCAGAGCGAGCTGCGCCGGGCCGTCGAGCTTGGCGTCGGCCGCATCGTCGCCGACTCCTACACCGAGATCGAGCGCATCGGCGCGATCGCGGCCGAGCTCGGCACCAGGCCGCACGTGATGATCCGCGTCAACGTCGGCGTCGAGGCCCACACCCACGAGTACATCGCCACCGCCCACGAGGACCAGAAGTTCGGGTTCTCACTTGCCGACGGTGACGCCTACGAGGCCGCGCGGCGCGTCGCCGCGTCGCCGGACTTGTACCTGGCCGGCCTGCACTCCCACATCGGCTCCCAGATCTTCGACACCTCGGCGTTCGAGGTCTCGGCCGCGCGGCTGGTCCGCCTGTTCGCGAAGCTCCAGGCCGAGATCGACGAGCCGATGGGCGACCTCGACCTCGGCGGTGGTTTCGGCATGGCCTACACCAGCCAGGACGACCCGCAGCCGCCGTCGGACATCGCCGCATCGCTCGGCAAGATCGTCCAGGCCGAATGCGATGCCGCCGGCATCGGCGCCCCGCGCCTGTCGATCGAGCCCGGCCGCACCCTCATCGGCCCGGCCGTGTTCACCCTCTACGAGGTCGGCACCGTCAAGCCCGTCATGCTCTCGCAGGGCGCCTCGCGCCTGTACGTGTCGGTCGACGGCGGAATGAGCGACAACATCCGCCCGGCGCTGTACGACGCCTCCTACTCGGCCACGCTCGCCTCGCGGTCCTCTTCGGCAGCCCCGGCCCTCGCCCGAGTAGTGGGAAAGCATTGCGAAGCCGGCGACATTGTTGTTAAAGATGAGTTCCTACCCGCCGACGTCGCCCCGGGCGACCTGCTCGCCGTACCGGGCACCGGCGCCTACTGCCGGTCCATGGGCTCGAATTACAACCACGTGCCCCGCCCGCCCGTCGTCGCCGTCCGCGGAGGCCAGGCCAGAGTGATCCTCGCCCGTGAAACGGTCGACGACCTCTTGCGCCTCGACGTCGGCTAGAACCAACCGGAAAGGTAAACAGCGAATGAAACTCGCGCTACTCGGATGCGGCACCGTCGGCAGTGAAGTCGTGCGCCTCATGCGAACGCGCGGGGAGGAGCTGGCGGCCAGGGTCGGCGAGAAGGTCGAGATCGCCGGCATCGCCGTCCGCCGCGCCGACCGCGACCGCTCGCACCTGCCGGTCGACCAGTCGCTGTTCACCACCGACGCGCTCGGCCTGATCAAGCGCGACGACGTCGACATCGTCGTCGAAGTCGCCGGCGGCATCGAACCGGCCCGCGGCTGGATCACCACCGCACTCGGCGAAGGCAAGTCCGTCGTCACCGCCAACAAGGCGCTGCTCGCCGAGGACATGCCGGCGCTGGCCGCCTCCGCGAAGGCCGGCGGCGCCGACCTGTACTACGAGGCCGCCGCCGCGGCGGCGATCCCGCTCATGCGCCCGCTGCGCGAGTCGCTGCACGGCGACAAGATCATCCGCGTCCTCGGCATCGTCAACGGCACCACGAACTACATCTGCACGCAGATGTCGCAGACCGGCGCGAGCTTCACCGAGGCGCTCGCCGAGGCGACCGAGCTCGGATACGCCGAGGCCGATCCGACCGCCGACGTCGACGGCTACGACGCCGCCGCCAAGGCCGCGCTCATCGCCTCGCTCGCCTTCCACACGCACGTCGACCTCTCCGAGGTCTACCGCGAGGGCATCACCGCCGTCAGCCCCGCCGACATCGCCTCGGCCGCCGCCGAGGGCCGCGTCGTCAAGCCGCTGTGCATCGCGACCCGCGAGGAGGACGGCGTCTCCGTGCGCGTCCACCCCGCGATGATCCCCGCGACCCACCCGCTCGCCAACGTCAACGGCGCCTACAACGCCGTGTTCGTCGAGGCCGAGTCGGCCGGGCGGCTCATGTTCTACGGTGCGGGAGCCGGAGGGACCGAGACGGCCTCGGCCGTGCTCGGCGATATCGTGGCCGTGGCGCGCAACAAGCGCGGCGGGATCACGGCGTTTCCTCCGGAGGCCGCTTATTCGGACCTGCCGGTGAAACACATCGGTGAGGCCCGCACCCGCTACCACGTCAGTCTCGACGTCGTCGACGAGCCGGGCGTGCTCGCCCGCGTGGCGGCGACCTTCGCCCACCACGGGGTCAGCCTCGCGACCGTCCACCAGTCGGGCAGGGGCGACGAAGCCCAGCTCGTGGTCGTCACCCACATCGCCGCCGACGGGCAGCTGTCGGACACCGTAGAGGAACTGTCGCAGTTGACGTCGGTCCACCAGGTCACCAGCGTCATGCGCGTCGAAGGAGAATAGGACGACATGTCCCCGTCTGCAATGCGCCCGGGGTGGCGCGGCCTCATCGAGGAATTCCGGGATCGGCTCCCGGTCACCGACGCCACCCCCGTAGTGACGCTCCAAGAGGGAGGGACGCCGTTGCTGCCCGCCCCGGTCATCTCCGAGAAGACCGGCTGCGACGTCTACCTCAAGATCGAGGGCCTCAACCCGACCGGCTCCTTCAAGGACCGCGGCATGACCATGGCCGTCTCCAAAGCCGTCGAGGAGGGCTCCAAGGCCGTCATCTGCGCCTCGACCGGCAACACGTCGGCCTCGGCCGCCGCCTACGCGGCCCGCGCGGGGATCACCTGCGCCGTGCTCGTCCCAGCCGGGAAGATCGCCCTCGGCAAGCTCGCGCAGGCCCTGGTCCACGGCGCGAAACTGCTCCAGCTCGAAGGCAATTTCGACGACTGCCTGACCATCGCGGACAAGCTCTCCCAGGACTACCCGGTCACGCTGGTCAACCACATCAACCCGAACCGGATCCAGGGGCAGAAGACCGCCGCGTTCGAGGTCGCCGCCGTCCTCGGCGACGCCCCCGACATCCACTGCCTCCCGGTCGGCAACGCCGGGAACATCACCGCCTACTGGCTGGGCTACAACGAAGACCGCGAGGCCGGGAACGTCACCAAGCTGCCCCGGATGCTCGGCGTCCAGGCCGCCGGCGCCGCCCCCATCGTGAACGGCCACGTCGTCGAGCACCCGCAGACCATCGCCACCGCCATCCGCATCGGCAACCCCGCGTCGTGGACCAGGGCACTCGACGCCGAGAAGGAGTCGGGCGGCAGGATCATCGCCGCCACCGACCGCGAGATCCACGCCGCCTACATGCTCCTGGCCCGCAGCGAAGGCGTCTTCGTCGAGCTCGCCAGCGCCGCCAGCGTCGCCGGCCTGCTCAAGCAGGCCGAGGCCGGATGGCTCGACAAAGGCCAGACGGTGGTCTGCACCGTGACCGGCAACGGACTCAAGGACCCCGACTGGGCCGTGTCCACCGCGCCGCAGCCGCTGACCGTCCCGGTGGACGTCGTCCAGACCGCGACCGCATTGGGACTGTAGTGGTGGAGCAGAACGACCGCAATGTCGCTCGGGGGCGGGAGACGGGTGGGACCATGAGACGGGCAGCGTCCGTGCGGGTTCCGGCGACCTCCGCCAACCTCGGGCCCGGCTTCGACTCGCTCGGCCTCGCCCTCGAACTGTTCGACGAGGTGACCGCCGCGACGACGGCGTCCGGCGTCGCAGTCGAAGTGGAGGGTGAAGGCGAAGGGACCGTCGCCTCCGACGAGCGCCACCTGGTCGCCGCCGCCATGCTGCGCACCTTCGAGACGCTCGGTGTCAAGGCGCCGGGCCTGCACCTGAAGTGCCGCAACCGCATCCCGCATGCGCGCGGCCTCGGCTCCTCCTCAGCGGCGATCGTCGCCGGGATCATGCTCGCGGACGAACTCGCCGGGACCGGCATGCCCACGGCCGACAAGCTCGCGCTGGCCAGCGAGATCGAGGGCCACCCCGACAATGTGGCGCCGTGCCTGCTGGGCGGCTTCACCATCGCTTACACCACTGAGGACGGCGCGCAGGCGGTCGGTCTCGATCCTTCGCCGCGGCTCCGCCCGTGGGCGTTCGTCCCGTCGCAGAAGGGGCTGACCGCCGCCGCGCGGGCGGCCCTGCCGGAACAGGTCACGTACGCCGACGCGGTCTTCAACCTTTCCCGTGCCGCGCTCCTGGTCGACGCGGTCACGCGCACGCCCTCGCGGCTGTTCGACGCCACCGACGACCGGCTCCACCAGTCCTACCGGGCGAGCGGGATGCCGGAGAGCATGCACTTGTTGAGGGAGCTGCGCTCCGCCGGGATAGCGGCCGCGGTGTCGGGGGCGGGGCCGACCGTCATCGCCCTGAGCGTCGAGGGCGGTCCCGTACCGCACGAGGCCGCGGGGTTCACGGCCATGAAGCTCAGCGTCGCCGACGGTGCGGCCATAGTTCCCACCAGCGCAAACTCTGCCTCGCAGGCGTCGCCGGGGTCTAAGGGCAAGTGATCTTCGGGTCCGTTGGTGATATCGGTCCGCGTGCGCTACTATTCCCCGTAGACGACCACCCGGTGTCGTGACTGCTCGAAGCCTTGATTATGCTTGTAGTCACAACAGCTGCGGCGCATCCAGCGCACGCCTGATCTCTTGTTTGGGTCATCACCCTCAATCATGGATTTGTGACTTTGCATAGCTCTAGCGTGACATGGCACAGTTCAGACTTCGCATCCGTGAAGTTCCGCGTGTGGCGTTGGGGCCTCGGCTCCGGCGAGTATCGCAATCACGTTTCGCACCGTGCGCGTCGATCATCAATCGCGGGCTGTCGAGTCGCAGGCCCAGATGCTCCATCGGAGCAGGGAACGTCTGCTCAGCCGACTGTCCCAGGGTGTACCCAGGACCAGCTGTTGCATTACAACCACCGCGCCCATCTGAGAGCGCGCGGTGGGCGAAGCGATGGCGGGACGCAAACCAGAACATCGGCATTGCGGCTATTTGAAAGACGCGGAAACTCCTCGAATTCGATTCGAAGTTCTCCGCCAGGGAAGGAATCCATTGAGCGACACCACCGGCACGACGTCGGACCGGAATAGCAGTGCGGCGTCGGCTCCGGGCACACTCCCGGAGACCAAGAAGCGTCGCCGGGCAGGAACCGGTTTGGCCTCTATGCTGATGCCCGAGCTCCAGCAGATGGCGCAATCGCTCGGCATCACCGGCGTTGGCCGGATGCGCAAGAGCGAACTGATCGCGGCCATCCAGACGAAGCAGGCTGACGGCTCGGAGTCCGGCGGTGCCAGCGCAGAACAGGAGGCCCCGCCAGTGCCTGACTCCGAACGAACACCGACCACAGAGGTCACGTCGACCGCCGTCGACGCCGCCCCGACCGAGAGCGCGACCAGCGACTCCGACGAGGGCGCCGCCGAAGGCGCCGACGCCAAGAGCGGCGGCTCCGTCCGCCGCGCCACTCGCCCCGCAGGGCCGCCGCAGCCGCGGCGCCGACAGGGCCAGGGCGTGGCCCGCGAAATCGCCGACGGCGAACGCGACGCCGCTCCCGCAGAAGCCAAGAAGACCACCGCGCCCGCCGCCGAAGAGTCCGAGGAGGACCGCCCGGTCCGGCGCCGCCGGGTCCGCGGAGGCGAGCGAAGCGAGCAGTCCGAGCCCCGCGCCGAGCGCCGCTCCGAGGAGACCGAGACGATCGAGCGCGAAGACCGCGCCGAGCGCCGCGGCGACCAGCGAGGCGACCAGCGCGACGACTCCGGCGACGGCAACCGCCGCCGCAAGCGCCGCGACCGCTCCGACCGTCGCCGCTCCAGCGGCAACAACCGCGGGAACGAGGACTTCGAGCGCGGAGGCGGCCAGAACGACGAGCAGCTCGTGCCCGTCGGCGGCATCCTCGACATCCTCGACAACTACGCGTTCATCCGCACCACCGGCTACCTGGCCGGCCCGGACGACGTCTACGTGTCGATGTCGCAGGTCCGCAAGCACAGGCTCCGCCGCGGCGACGCCATCACCGGTGCGGTCAAACCCAGCCGCGGAGGCAACGACGAGGGCAACGGGCAGGGCGGCGGCAAGCAGCGCCGCGAGAAGTACAACCCGCTCGTCCGCCTCGACACCGTCAACGGCATGAGCCCCGACGACGCCAAGAACCGCGACGACTTCTACAAGCTCACGCCGCTGTACCCGCAGGAGCGCCTGCGCCTGGAGACCGAGCCGAACGCGATCACCTGCCGGGTCATCGACCTGGTGGCACCGATCGGCAAGGGCCAGCGGGCCCTCATCGTCTCCCCGCCCAAGGCCGGCAAGACGATGGTGCTCCAGGCGATCGCGAACGCGATCACCACGAACAACCCGGAGTGCCACCTGATGGTGGTCCTGGCCGACGAGCGGCCCGAAGAGGTCACCGACATGCAGCGCTCGGTCAAGGGCGAGGTCATCGCCTCGACCTTCGACCGCCCGCCGTCGGACCACACCACCGTCGCCGAACTCGCGATCGAGCGCGCCAAGCGCCTGGTCGAACTCGGCCACGACGTGGTCGTCCTTCTCGACTCGATCACCCGACTGGGCCGGGCGTACAACAACGCCTCCCCGGCCTCGGGCCGGATCCTGTCGGGAGGCATCGACTCCACCGCGCTCTACCCGCCGAAACGGTTCCTGGGTGCGGCCCGGAACATCGAGCACGGCGGCTCGTTGACGATCCTCGGCACCGCGCTGGTCGAGACCGGCTCCATGGGCGACACGGTCATCTTCGAGGAGTTCAAGGGCACCGGCAACGCCGAGCTCAAGCTCGACCGCAAGATCGCCGAGAAGCGCACCTGGCCGGCCATCGACGTCCACCAGTCGAGCACCCGCAAGGACGAGCTCATGATGAGCCCCGAGGAGCAGGCCGTCATGCTGAAGCTCCGCCGGGTCCTGTCCTCGCTGGAGCCCCAGCAGGCCATCGACCTGCTCATCGACCGGCTCAAGAAGACGCAGACGAACGCCGAGTTCCTGATGTCGATCGTCAAGACGACGCCCGGGGACTAGCGCGGCCGTTCCGTGAGGCCGCTCTGGTTGAGAGCGGCCTCACGGCCTAAAATTGTGTGTCGGTGCGCCGCCGGGCGCGCCTGTTGCCAAGTGCCTCGAGTGTCGAGGCCTGATGCGGTACCGGTTCACGGTCCGAGCTCGCTCGGACCGACCCGGCGACCGAGAGAAAGGGAAGCAATGAAGCAGGGCATCCACCCTGAATACGCCGTCACGGAGGTGACCTGCTCCTGCGGGAACAGCTTCACCACCCGCTCGACGGCGACCAGCGGCAAGATCCAGGCTGCGACGTGCAACAAGTGCCACCCGTTCTACACGGGCAAGCAGCGCATCCTCGACACCGGCGGTCGCGTGGCCAAGTTCAAGGCCCGCTACGCCAAGGCGCAGGAGAAGACCCAGGCCGGCAAGTAGCTTCAGCGCGCAGCGCCCGTGCCCGAGGCACGGGCGCTGCGCGCTTTTTGTCCGCTGAACCACCGGCCTGCTCTTCGAAGGGACCACATGTCTACCGCCGCTGACAACCGCCTGGCCTCGCTCCTCGCCGAGTACCACGACCTCGAGGCGCAGATGGGCGACCCCGCCCTGCACGCCGACCCGGCCCAGGCCAAGCGCGTCGGCCGCCGCTACGCCGAGCTCACCCCGGTCGCCAAGACCGCCGTCGAGATCGCGAGCGCCAAGGACGACCTGGAGACCGCCGCCGAGCTCGCCGGCGAGGACGCCGAGTTCGCCGAAGAGGCCGAGCGCCTCCGCAAGACGATTCCCGAGCTGGAGTCCAAGCTCGCCGAGCTGATGATCCCGCGCGACCCCGACGACTCCAAAGACGTCATCATCGAGATCAAGGCCGGTGCAGGCGGCGAGGAGTCGGGCCTGTTCGCGGGCGACCTCATGCGCATGTACCTGCGCTACTTCGAACGCCGTGGCTGGGCCGTCGAGACCCTGGAGATGGTGCCGACCGACCTCGGCGGCATCAAGGACTCCTCGATCGCGGTGCGCACCAAGGGAGCCCCCGAAGGCGGCAACGGGGTGTGGTCCCGCATGAAGTTCGAGGGCGGCGTCCACCGCGTCCAGCGCGTCCCGGTCACCGAGTCCCAGGGGCGCGTCCACACCTCGGCCGCGGCCGTCGTCGTCATGCCCGAGGCCGAAGAGGTCGACGTCGAGCTCAACATGAACGACGTCCGCGTCGACGTCTACCGCTCCTCCGGTCCCGGCGGGCAGTCGGTCAACACCACCGACTCGGCCGTCCGCCTCACCCACGAGCCCACCGGCATCGTCGTCACCTCGCAGAACGAGAAGAGCCAGCTCCAGAACAAGGAGGCCGCGCTCCGAGTCCTGCGCGCCCGCCTGCTCGCCAAGCAGCAGGAGGAGGCCGACGCCGCCGCGGGCGAGGCCCGCCGTTCGCAGGTGCGCACCGCCGACCGTTCCGAGCGGATCCGCACCTACAACTTCCCGCAGAACCGGCTCACCGACCACCGGATCGGCTTCACCGCCTACAACCTCGACCACGTGATGGAAGGCGAGCTCGACGAGGTCCTCGACGCCCTCGCCACCGCAGACCGGGCCGAGCGCATGGCCGGCGGAGATGACAAGCACTAACTGGTCCACGGCCGTCGCCGAAGCCGCCGGGAGGCTCGCCGCCGCCGGCGTCCCCTCGCCGCGCGTCGACGCCGAACTGCTCGCCGCCCACGTCTCCGGGCTGCGCCGCGGGCAGCTGCTCACCGCCGGCGCCCCGGCAGAGACGGAACTGACCGCGTTCGACTCACTCGTCGCCAGGCGCTGCACCCGCGAGCCGCTCCAGCACCTGACCGGCTCGGCCGCGTTCCGCTACGCCGAGCTGGCCGTCGGCCCCGGTGTGTTCGTGCCCAGGCCCGAGACCGAGCTGCTCGTGGACTGGGCCCTGGACCACCTTCCCGAAGGCGCCACCGTCATCGACGCCTGCTCCGGGTCGGGCGCGATCGCCCGGTCCATCGCCACCGAGCGCCCCGACTCCAAGGTGTGGGCCGTGGAGGCCGACCCCGACGCCTTCGAATGGATGGAGTCGAACCTCGCCGGCACCGGCGCGAACCCCGTCCTCGCCGACGCCGTCGCAAGAGGCACCCTCGCCGAACTCGACGGGCTGGTCGACCTCGTCGTGGCCAACCCGCCGTACGTCCCGATGGACATCGAGGTCGCCCCTGAAGTCGAGTTCGACCCCTCCGGAGCGGTCTACGCCGACGCCGCGGGCCTCGCGGTCATCCAACCGCTCGCGCTGCGCGCGGCGCGCTGGCTCAGGCCCGGCGGCTGGTACGGCTTCGAGCACGACGACACTCATGGCCGGGCCGCCCCAGAGATCCTGCGGGTGTCGGGCTTCACCGACGTCGCCGACCACGAGGACCTGGCGGGGCGCGCGCGCTTCGCCACAGGACGGATAGAGTTGTCGCCGTGAGGCTGTTCAACTGCAGGAAGATCAAAGACCGCGCCACCGGGCTCAAGTCCGCCACGCGTGCCGTCAACGGCGGCAAACTCGTCGTGCTCCCGACCGACACCGTCTACGGAATCGGATGCGACGCCTTCTCCCATACCGCTGTGCGGGCGCTGCTCGCCGCGAAGGGCCGAGGGCGCGACATGGCCCCGCCGGTGCTCATCGGGTCCAAGCGAGCCCTCGACGGGATCGCCTCGAACATCTCCGATTCGGCCAAGGAGATCATCGAGGCGTTCTGGCCCGGACCGCTCACCGTCGTCGTCCCCTACACGCCGACCCTGACCTGGGACCTCGGCGACACCGACGGGACCGTGGCGGTGCGCATGCCGCTGCACCCGCTCGCGCTCGAACTGCTCAAGGAGACCGGCCCGATGGCCGTCTCCTCGGCCAACAAGACCGGGCTGCCTCCCGCCGAGACCGCGGCCGACGCCAAGACCCAGCTCGGTTCGGACGTCACCGTCTACCTGGAGGCCGGCCCCTCCGATGACAACCGGCCGTCGACCATCGTCGACTGCGTCGCCGACCCGCCGCAGGTCCTGCGCGAGGGGGCCCTGACCGTCGAGCAGATCCGCAAGATCGTGCCCGACGTGCTCGACGCCGACGGCTACGGCCCCGGCGAGCGCCCCGAAGACCAGGAGACCGAGGACGAGTCCGCCGAGGAACCCGAGGAAGCGCAGGCATGAGCGCGCCCTTCTCGGTCCTGCACGTCTGCACCGGCAACATCTGCCGGTCGCCGATGTCCGAGCGCATCCTCGACGGGCTCACCGGCGATGACGTGTTCAATCACGGTGCCGGGATCTCCAGCTTCCACGACGGCGATCCGATGCAGGCGAACTCCGCCCGCGAACTCGACGAGCGCGGCTTCGAATCCGACGGCCACCGCGCCCGCCACATCGAGCGCGAGCACGTGGAGTCCTCGGACCTGATCCTCGTCGCCACGGTCGGGCACCTGGACTACATCGCCGACCGCTTCCCCGAATCGGTCGACAAGACCTTCCTGGTCCGCCAGTTCGGGGCCATCGCCGCCGCCACGGCAGCCGAGCTGCCCGACGGCGACGCGGTCACCAGGGGCAAGGCCCTGGTCGCCACCGCCGCCAAGCGACGCGGAGACTACTCCGAGACCGACCTGTCCGACCCCTGGGGCCTGGGCCGCGCGGTCTACTCCCAGATCGCCGACCAGCTCGAGGACGCCCTCGAACCCGTCGCCGACGCCCTGGACGCATCGTGAAGACGGCCCGCGGATTCCTGAAACCGTGCTTCGCCGCAGCGGGGATCGCGGTGGTGCTCGCCGCCTTCATAGGCCTCCTCGTCGACGGCCCGGCGGCCGCCGGGGGAGCGGCCGCCGGAGTCGCCCTCGCCTCACTCGGCTTCGCCGCATCGGTGTGGGCCGTCGCAGGGGCCGAAAAGATTGACTTCCGTCTCACTTTGCCCGTGGCTTTGGTCACGTACACGGTCAAACTGACGGTGTTCGCCATTGCACTGTGGGCGGTCAAATCCACGGGCTGGGATGTGGTGTGGCCGATGGCCGTCGGCATCATCGGCGGTGCAATTGTATGGCTCACGACACAGGGAATCTGGCTATACAGGGCGAAAATCCCCTATATCGAACTCAGCGATCGCACCTGAAGCGCTTGTGCCGCTTGTTTCGTTGAGGTTGACAAACGCGCACGAACGCTGCTTGCCTCGTCCGGCCCGGCGCTCGCTTCCCGCGCAGGTCCTGTTAGAGTTCACCCCGACATGGCCGACAAGAAATCCCCCGATGACAAACCTCAGCCCGACGGTTCAGAAATGGGTTGGCGTGCTCTGGGTTATCTCTTGTCCGGGATCATCTTCTGGGGTGGTCTCGGCTATCTGGTCGACCTGTGGCTCGGACTGCCCAAAGTCGGGCTCCTGGTAGGGATGCTTGTCGGTGCTGCAGCAGGTATGTACCTGCTGATCAAGCAGATGTCGAAGTTATTGACCGACACTGACTGAGAGGCGTGACTCGGTGACCGACTCAGCCATGGTGCTGGCCGCAGAAGAGAGCCACTTTCCCCCCGGGATCGGCAGTTTCGACTTTCGAGACTGGTTCACGGGTCTGAGCGAGACCGCTCTCGCCAACGTGTTCACGACGATCACTTTCGCCGTCTGGCTCACCGTCGCCGTGCTCATCGTGTTCTTCCTGTGGGCCTACCGAAAGCCTCGGATCGTGCCCACCAAGCGGCAGTGGCTCGCCGAATCCGCTTACGGCTTCATCCGCAACACGGTCGCCATCGACCTGCTCGGCAAGCAGACCGGGGTGCGTTTCGCGCCCTATCTCGCGACGCTGTTCTTCTTCATCCTGATCATGAACTTCTGG
This sequence comes from Glycomyces sp. L485, assembly GCF_022548875.1. GTDB lineage: Bacteria > Actinomycetota > Actinomycetes > Mycobacteriales > Micromonosporaceae > Glycomyces. The sequence continues at coordinate 18,375 of NZ_JAKZEW010000019.1, forward strand.
GCCATCGTGCCCGGCGTCCAGATCTCCCCGAACGCGCACATCGCCTTCCCCGCGACTCTGGGCGTCATCTCCTGGTTGATCTACAACTACGTAGGCATCAAGAAGCACGGTTTCGTCGGCTACATGAAGATGACCTGCGTGCCGCCTGGAGCGCCGTGGTTCATCTACCCGCTGCTGATCCCGATCGAGTTCCTCCAGAACATCATCCTGCGCCCGGTCACCCTGGCCCTGCGACTGTTCGCGAACATGTTCGCCGGCCACCTCATCCTGCTGGTGTTCATCCTCGGCGGTTTCGAACTGCTGAACTCCGAGAACATCTTCATCCAGGGCCTGTCTGTCTTCTCGTTCGCCATGGGCATCGCCATGACGCTGTTCGAGCTCATCGTCATCCTGCTGCAGGCCTACGTCTTCACCCTGCTGACCGGCATGTACATCCAGGGATCCCTCGCGGACGAGCACTAGGAGACCGTCGCTCTTCGCCCCCGAATTACCAGTTTTCGAATTGAACAACATCGTGCGCGTGACGGACACGCCACGCTGACACCTAGGAGAAAAACGCCATGGAAGGCACTCTCAACGTCGTCGGATACGGCCTCGCTGCGATCGGCCCCGGTATCGGTGTCGCCCTGATCTTCGCCGCGTGGATCACCGCCACTGCCCGTCAGCCCGAGTCGGCCGGTATCACCCGCCCGATGCTGTTCATGGGCTTCGCGCTGGTCGAGGTTCTGGCCCTGTTCGGCCTGGTCCTCGCCTTCGCCCTTTAACCCACAAACGGAGCGATCATGATTCAAGCCGCCGAAGGAGGGTCGGGAATTCTCTTCCCGATCTGGCAAGAGATCGTCGTAGGTGCGATCGCCTTCGGTCTGCTGTGCTTCGTGCTCATGAAGTTCGTCTTCCCCCGCATGGAGAAGACCTTCGAAGCACGAGTCGACGCGATCGAAGGTGGCATCGAGCGAGCTGAGCGGGCCCAAGAAGAGGCCAACCAGACGCTCGAGGAGTACCGCCGCAAGTTGGCAGGCGCCCAGGAAGAGGCCGCGGCCATCCGTGACGAGGCCCGTGCCGACGCCATCGCGGCCAAGGAGGAGATCCTCGTCTCCGCCCGAGAAGAGGCCAACCGCATCATCGCGGCCGGTCATGCCCAGGTCGAGGCCTCGCGCCAGCAGCTCGTCCGCGAGCTGCGCAGCGACGTCGGCAACCTGGCGGTCGACCTGGCCGGGAAGATCATCGGCCAGCGACTGGCAGGCGACGCCTCGACCGAGCAGACCGTCGACCAGTTCCTCGCGCAACTGACCGACGACACTGCTGAAGCGAGCGGAGCACGCTGATGTCGACGACTGGACGCGAAAGCATCGAGGCCGGCCGCGAGATCCTGGAGGCGTTCGCCTCGGGGGCCACGGCCGAGCAGCTCACCGAGTGCGGCGATCAGCTGCTTGACGTGACGCGGTTCCTCGTCGACCAGCCTCGGCTGCGTCGCGCCCTGTCCGACCCGTCCCGTGAGGCGGACGACCGGGAGGGCCTGGTGCGGCGACTGCTCGCCGGCCAGGTCGACGCGGCCGCGACCGACATAGTGGCCGAGCTGGTGAAGGGCCGCTGGGGCTCCACCTCCGAGCTCGTAGACGGATGCGAGGCCCTCGCCGTCAAGGCGCTGCTCGCGGCCGGAGCGAAGGAGGGCACCCTCGCCGACATCGAAGACCAGCTGTTCCGATTCGGGCGCCTGGTTGACGGTGACGCCGATCTGTCGTCAGTATTGGACTCGACCGGATCCGACCCCAAGGGTCGGGCCATCCTGGTCGAGCGCCTGCTCGACGGGAAGGCCGAACCGGTGACGGTCAAGCTTGCCGCCGCCGCGTGCTACGGCATCGGCGGACGCGGCTTCCACGCGTCGCTGGCCCATCTCGTCGAGTCCGCAGCCGCGGCGCGCGACGAGGCCGTGGCCTACGTGACCGTGGCCAAGCCGCTCGACGAGTCCGGTGAGCGCAAGCTCGCCGCCAAGCTCAGCCTCGTCTACGGTCGCCCCGTCGGTGTCAAGATCACCGTCGACCCGGCGATCGTCGGAGGCATCCGGGTGCAAGTCGGCTCGGACCTGTGGGACGGAACCGTCTCACGCCGACTCGACGAAGCCCGCCACGCCTTGGCCGGACGCTGAGATCCAGCCGGTAATGCTGAAAGAAGGAAGGTAAACGTTCAGATGGCTGAATTGACCATCTCCTCCGACGAGATTCGTAGTGCGCTCGACGACTACGTCTCGTCGTACCGGCCGGAGATCTCGCGTGAAGAGGTCGGTACCGTCACCAGCGCAGGCGACGGCATCGCCATCGTCGAGGGCCTGCCCTCGGCCATGGCCAACGAGCTGCTCGAGTTCGAGGGCGGCGTGATGGGCCTGGCCCTGAACCTCGACGTCCGCGAGATCGGCGCCGTCCTGTTGGGCGACCCGGTCAAGGTCGCCGAGGGCCAGTCCGTCAAGCGAACCGGCAAGGTCCTGTCCGTGCCGGTCGGCGACAAGTTCCTCGGCCGCGTCGTCGACGCGCTGGGCAACCCGATCGACGACCTGGGCGAGATCGAGGCCGAGGGTGAGCGCGAGCTCGAACTCCAGGCCCCCAACGTCATCAACCGCCAGTCGGTGTCCGAGCCGGTCGAGACCGGCATCAAGGCCATCGACTCGATGACCCCCATCGGCCGCGGCCAGCGCCAGCTGATCATCGGCGACCGCAAGACCGGAAAGACCCAGGTCTGCATCGACACGATCATCAACCAGCGCGCCAACTGGGAGTCCGGTGACCCGAAGAAGCAGCTTCGCTGCATCTACGTGGCCGTCGGCCAGAAGGGCTCGACCGTCGCCGGCATCAAGGCGATGCTCGAAGCCCACGGCGCGATGGAGTACACCACCATCGTCACGGCGAACGCCGACGAGCCCGCCGGCCTGAAGTACCTGGCGCCCTACACCGGTTCGGCCATCGGCCAGCACTGGATGTACGGCGGCAAGCACGTCCTCATCGTCTTCGACGACCTGTCGAAGCAGGCCGAGGCATACCGCACCGTGTCGCTGCTGCTGCGCCGCCCGCCGGGCCGCGAGGCCTTCCCGGGCGACGTGTTCTACCTGCACTCCCGCTTGCTGGAGCGCTGCGCGAAGCTCTCCGACGACCTCGGCGGCGGGTCTCTCACGGGCCTGCCGATCATCGAGACCAAGGCCGGCGACATCTCGCAGTTCATCCCGACCAACGTCATCTCCATCACCGACGGCCAGGTGTACCTCGAAGAGGGCCTGTTCAACTCGGGTGTGCGTCCGGCCATCAACGTCGGTACCTCGGTCTCCCGTGTCGGTGGCGCCGCGCAGACCAAGGGCATGCGATCGGTCGCGGGTTCGCTGCGACTCGACCTTGCCCAGTACCGCGAGCTGGAGGCCTTCGCGGCCTTCGCCTCCGACCTCGACGCGGCCTCCAAGGCGCAGCTCGAACGCGGTCTGCGCATGGTGGAGCTGCTCAAGCAGGGCGTGGCCGAGCCGTTCCCGATGGGGGAGGAGACCATCTCCATCTGGGCCGGCACCGCCGGTGAGCTCGACGACATCCCGGTGGGCGAGGTCCGCCGCTTCGAGGTCGAGTTCCTGTCCTACATGAGGGCCAACCACGCCGACGTCATCGCCACCCTCGGCGAGGGCAAGACCAAGGTCACCGGCGACATCGAGCAGAGCCTGAAGAGCGCCATCGCCAAGTTCAAGAAGATGTTCAAGGCCGCGGCCGACGGCATCGTCGTGAACGAGGAGCCCGAGGACGCGCTCGAAGGCGAAGTCGACGTCGAGACCGTCAAGCGCGTCAAGAAGGGTTAGCCATGTCAGCGCAGCTTCGAGTGCTGCGGCAGCGGCTCAAGTCGACCCAGTCCATCAAGAAGATCACCAAGGCGATGGAACTGGTGGCCACGAGCCGCATCGCCAAGGCGCAGGACCGGGTGGCGGCCTCGATGCCGTATGCCCGCGCCATGACGAACGTCATGACCTCGCTGGCGACCAACGCCTCGATCAACCACCCGCTGCTCCAGCCGCGGGATCGGGTACGCCGGGCCGGCGTGCTGATCGTGACCTCCGACAAGGGCATGTGCGGGGCGTACAACGCGAACCTGCTCAGGACCGCGGAGCAGCTGATCACGCGCCTGTCCGAGGACGGCAAGATCCCGGTGCTGTACGTCGCCGGTCGCAAGGGAGTGGGCTACTACCAGTTCCGCGACCGCGCGATCGAGGCGTCGTGGACGGGGTTCTCCGAGCAGCCGAAGGTCGCCGACGCCCAGGAGATCACCAGGACGCTGCTGACGGCGTTCATGGCCGGGGCCGACGACGAAGGTGACGATCCCGGTTCGGACGGTATCCTCGGAGTGGACGAATTGCACATTGTTCACACCAGGTTCGTCTCGCTGCTGACGCAGACCCCCGAACCGCGGCAACTGGCTCCCCTCGAAGTCGAGGAGGTGGAGGAGCACGAGCTCGAAGAGAGCGTGCTGCTTCCCGACTACGAATTCGAGCCGAACCCGGAGGCGCTGCTCGACGCGCTGCTGCCGAAGTACTTGACGACTCGGATCTACGCGGCGTTGATCGACGCCGCCGCGAGCGAGTCCGCGTCCAGGCGTCGAGCCATGAAGGCCGCGACCGACAATGCCGAAGAGATGATCAAGACCCTGCGGCGGAGCGCCAACGCAGCGCGGCAGGCGGCGATCACGCAGGAGATCAGCGAAATCGTGGGTGGGGCCAGTGCCCTTTCCGCCGCAGGAAGAGAGTGACGATGACTGACACTGATGGAGTGGGGCGCGTCGTACGGGTCATCGGGCCGGTCGTCGACGTCGAGTTCCCGCGCAACGCCATGCCGGAGATCTTCAACGCGCTGCACGTTGACATCACCTACACCGGCGAGAAGAACACGCTGACCATGGAGGTGGCCCAGCACCTGGGCGACAACCGGGTCCGCGCGATCTGCATGGCGCCGACCGACGGCCTGGTCCGGGGCACCGAGGTGCGCGACACCGGTTCCCAGATCACCGTGCCGGTCGGCGACGGCATCAAGGGCAAGGTCTTCAACGCCATCGGCGAGTGCCTCAACCTCGAAGAGGGCGAGGAGCTGCAGTACGACGACCGTTGGAACATCCACCGCCACGCTCCGGCGTTCGCGGACCTGGAGCCGAAGACCGAGATGCTGGAGACCGGCATCAAGGTCATCGACCTGCTCGCCCCGTACGTCAAGGGCGGCAAGATCGGCCTGTTCGGCGGCGCCGGTGTGGGCAAGACGGTGCTCATCCAGGAGATGATCATCCGCGTCGCCCAGAACTTCGGCGGTTCCTCGGTGTTCGCCGGCGTCGGCGAGCGCACCCGTGAGGGCAACGACCTCATCGCCGAGATGGGCGAAGCGGGCGTGTTGGAGAAGACCTCGCTGGTGTACGGCCAGATGGACGAGCCGCCGGGCGTGCGTCTTCGCGTGGCGCTGTCGGCCCTGACGATGGCGGAGTACTTCCGCGACGTCAAGAACCAGGAGGTGCTGCTCTTCATCGACAACATCTTCCGGTTCACCCAGGCCGGCTCCGAGGTCTCGGCCCTGCTGGGCCGCATGCCTTCGGCGGTGGGCTACCAGCCGACGCTGGCCGACGAGATGGGTGAGCTCCAGGAGCGCATCACCTCGCTGCGCGGCAAGGCGATCACCTCGATGCAGGCCGTGTACGTCCCTGCGGACGACTACACCGACCCGGCGCCGTTCACCGCGTTCACCCACCTGGACGCGACGACGAACCTGGAGCGGAAGATCTCCGACAAGGGCATCTACCCGGCGGTCGACCCGCTGGCGTCGAACTCCCGCATCCTTGAGCCCGAGGTCGTCGGGTCCGAGCACTACCAGGTCGCCAGCCAGGTGAAGCAGATCCTGCAGAAGTACAACGAGCTGCAGGACATCATCGCGATCCTCGGTATGGACGAGCTGTCCGAGGAGGACAAGCTGGTCGTGGGCCGGGCCCGCCGCATCGAGCGGTTCCTGTCGCAGAACACCTACGCGGCCAAGCAGTTCACCGGCGTCGACGGTTCGTTCGTCCCGGTGAAGGAGACCGTGGAGGCGTTCAAGAAGATCGCAGAGGGCGAGTACGACCACTTCCCCGAGCAGGCGTTCTTCATGTGCGGTGGTCTCGAAGACCTCCACAAGAACGAAGAGGAGCTCCGCAAGAAGGGCTAGCCCTTCCTGCGACGTTCCGACCGTGGCCCCCGACCTCGTATGAGGCCGGGGGCCGCGGCGTATCCGCACACGCCGAACGCGGAGTGAGCGCGGTTGTGGACGACCTGGTCGCGAAACGGGTCTCCTTGCAGCATTACCTCAGAGCGCATGTGTCGGCGGCACTGAGGCGAGCACGGCAGCTCGCTGCTGAAACGCGCTGCGGCGTATTCGAGGGCGTGTCGCACCTCTGCGGGGCCCTCCGGTTGCTAGCCTCGGTCGATGGGCGAAAAACCTGAACCGTCCCATTCCGAACGCTATATCCGATCCTTTCCCCCTGCAACGAGAGTCGTGCATGTCGGTCCGCATAAGACCGGTACGACGGCGCTCCAGGGGGCTCTCCACGCGGCCCGCGGCCGCCTCGCCGAGCACGGGGTGTGGCTGCCGAGCCCGTCTCGCAACCCGGTCGAGGAGATCAAGGAGGGCGTGCGGCCCCGGCCGGACGACCCGGATCGGGGCCGGTGGCGCCGACTCGTCGAGGCCGTGGCGCAGACCGGCGAGCGGATCGGGGTGATCAGCAGCGAGTTCTTCGCCGACGCTGAAGCGGAAGGCTGCCGCCGGGTCGTCGACGACCTCGGCGGCCCGGACGTGCACATAGTCGTCACCTTGAGGCCGCTCGCGAAGATCCTGCCCTCCCAGTGGCAGCAGCACGTCCAGAGCGGCATGTCCACCCACTACGAGCCATGGCTCGAGGCGCTGTTCGAACCGGATCCGACCGACCGCGCGGCCTTGGCGTTCTGGCACCGCCACCGCCACGACCGCTTCGTCGAGCGCTGGGCCGAGGCCGCTGGAGAGGATCGCGTCACCGTTCTCGTCGTCGACGATCGAGAACGCGACCGGCTCCTGCTCGACTTCGCAGCCCTTCTCGGCCTGCCCGAGGGAACGCTCCGGCCCGCGAAGGGTGCGGGGAACCGGTCCTTGACCGCCGCCGAGATCGAGATCGTGCGCCATTGCGCCGAGGCCAGCGAGAAGCGCGGATGGCATCTGTCGGACTTCCGCAAGTACGTCCGCTACGGCGTGGTGCCCCGCCTCAAGACCGGCCGAACCCCGCCGCCCGAGGAGGCCCGGATCGCCACGCCCGCCTGGGCCGTCGCCCGGGCCGCCGAGATCGGCTCGTCCATGGCCGAGCGGATCACCGAAACCGGCGTCCGCGTCATCGGCGACCTCGACCTCCTCGCCGGCAAGCACGTCGAGTCCGCCGAAGCCGGCGAGCACCGCCTCGACCCGTCCGTGACCGCCCAGGCCATCCTCAGCTGCATGTCGGTCGTCTTGCGCGACGGCGAAGCCGCGGCGGCCGCCGCGGCCGAAGTCGAGCGTGCCCGTTCCCAGTCGATCCTCCGGACCGTCTCGCAACGCGCGCGGGGACGCTTGGCTCGCAACCGCAACCGGTGAGGTACCGATGACCAGCGCATCCACCGCACAGGTCGCCGGGCCACCGGCCCAGCGCGCCTCGACGCCCACGCCCCGCTCGAAGGCCAGGTCCGCGTTCCGGCCCGACATCGAGGGCCTGCGCGCCATCGCCGTCGGCCTCGTCGTCCTCGGCCACGCGGGCTTCCCGGGGCTCGACGGCGGCTACGTCGGTGTCGATGTCTTCTTCGTGATCTCCGGCTTCCTCATCACCTCCCTGCTGCTGCGCGAGCTCGCCGGCACCGGCCGCATATCCGTGGCCGGCTTCTACGCCCGCCGCGCCACGCGATTGCTGCCGATGGCCGCCACCGTCACCGTCGCCACCCTCGTCGCCTCCTGGCTGTGGCTCGCCCCCACCAGGTTCGCCTCCATCGCGGGCGACGCTGCGGCCGGCGCCCTGTACTTCGTGAACTACCGACTCGCCGCCGAAGGCACCGAATACCTCAACGCCGACGAGGCGCCGTCCCCGTTCCAGCACTACTGGTCGCTCGCGGTCGAGGAGCAGTTCTACCTCGTCTGGCCGCTGCTGCTCCTCTCCGTCGGCCTCATGCTGCGCAGGAGCCCCGAGCTCATCCGCGACGGACTGACCGTCGCACTGCTGTTCATTCTCGGCACCACGTTTGCCGCCAGTGCCGTACTCTCCGACCACGAACCGGTCTGGTCCTACTTCGGCCTCCACACCCGAGGCTGGGAGCTCGCGATCGGCGCGCTGGTCGCCCTCGGGGGCGCGGCCTGCGCGCGCATACCGCACGCGCTCGCCGCCGCGCTCATGTGGGGTGGCCTGGCCGCGATCGTGTGGTCGGCCTTCACCTTCGACGCGGGCACCGTCTTCCCCGGCACCGCCGCGGCCGTGCCGGTGCTCGGCACCGCCGCCGTCATCGCCGGCGGCTGCGTCGCCCCCAAGGCCGGGGCGGGCGGGATGCTCGCGCTGCCCGGCTTTCAGGTCCTCGGGCGGCTCTCCTACGGCTTGTACCTGTGGCACTGGCCGATCCTCATGATCGGCCCCGAGGCACTGGGCGCGGAACCGACCGTCCGCCTCAACCTCGTGCTCGTCGCCGCCGCACTCGGCATCACCGCCGTCACCCACGAGGTCGTCGAGAACCCCGTGCGATTCTCGTCCTGGCTCAAGCGCCGCGCCTGGCGCGGCGTGGGACTCGGAGTCGCGCTCACGGCCGTCTCGGCCTCTGCCGCGCTCGCAGCGACCTCTCTGTTCGCGCCGCGAGCCGAGGGCACCGGCGAAGCGGTCCAGACCCCCGAGATCGACACCGTCGCCGAGCTGGGCGAGCTCGTCCGCGAGTCGGCCACCATCACCGAGGCGCCCTCGAACCTGACCCCGACGCCCTTGGACGCCAAGGGCGACACGTCGAAGATCTACGGGAGCGGCTGCCACGCCGTCCTCGAAGTCGTCGAGTTCGAGCCGTGCGTCTTCGGCGAGGAGGGGAGCGGCACCGAGATCGTCCTCTTCGGGGACTCCCACGCCGCCTCGTGGTTCCCGACTCTGGAGATCCTCGCCGACGAGCACGGCTGGAAGCTCACCTCCTACACCAAGAGCGGCTGCCCGGCGCCGATGATCGCCAAGAACGCCGCCGACATCGGCGGGCGCTACTTCCAGTGCGAGGAGTGGCGCGAGCGGACGATCGAACGGATCGTCGAGGAGCGCCCGGAGATGATCGTGGTCGGCTCCAGCGAGAACAACAATCCGATCACCGACGGGCTCAGCGCCGACGAGACCTGGATCGAAGGCTGGAAGCAGACCCTGGAGCGGTTGAACGGGAGCGGCGCCGAGGTCGTGCTGCCGTCCAACCCGCCGAAGTTCACCCAGAGCGTCCCCGACTGCGTCTCGGCCAACCTCGCCGACCTCACCGTCTGCGGCGGCCCGACCGACCTGGTAGTCCGCCATCGCGAACGCGAGCAGCAGGTCCTGGAGGAGGCGGAGCGGCTGGGCGTCCACACGATCGACGTCACCGACTGGTTCTGCGCCGACGGGTTCTGCCCCGTCGTGGTGGGCAACATGATCACCCACCGCGACTCGCACCACTTCAACGTCACCTACGGCGAGTTCCTCGCACCGGTCCTCGACGCGGAGCTGCCCGACATCGACTAAGTCGACGTCGACCGGGTTGATCAGATGCCGCGCCCGCGCCGGTGCAGGGCGGCCATCACGGTCGGGACGCCGACGACGCCGGCCGCCGCCGCGGCGGCGACGGCCGCTCTGGGCTCGCTCGGGTTCGACTTGGTCGCCTTGAGCGCCCAGCGCAGAGCCTCCTTGCGGTCGCCGATGGCGGCGTGCCAGCAGGCGATCTGGCCGTAGACGCGGGCGGCGCCCTCGGGGCTGCCGTGGATCTCCGGGTGGCGTTCGAGGATCCACCGCAGCGAGGAGATCTTGGTGTCCCAGCGCGCCTCGAAGTGCGAACCGGCCCAGTTGATGAGCGCGAACGGGGTGTCGACGTGCGCGATCGGGCGGCGTCTGGCCGCCCGCAGCAGCATGTCCCAGTCCTCGTTCTGGCTGCCTGGGGCGTCCTCGGCGACCAGGCCGAGCCCGCCCAGGAGGGCCGAGCGGCGGAATACGAACGTCGAGGAGTGCAGCATCATCATCCGCGAACGCAGCAGGTCGACGTGCCGGACCGTGGACTGTCCGGCGAATCGGGCGTTGCGCCGCCCCCGGTAGTCGACCTCGATCGCGGTAGTGCACATCTCGGCTTCGGTGCCGAGGGCCGCGACCTGCGCGGGCAGCTTGCCGGGGAGCCATTCGTCGTCGTCGTCGAGGAACGCGACGAGGTCGGTCCCGAGCGCGGTGATCCCGGTGTTGCGGGCCCCTGCGAGGCCGGGCGTGCGCTCGTTCTTGACCACGCGCACCGGGCGCTTGCCAGTCGCGACGGAGCTTGCGGAGTCACGGGCCCCCTCGGCGGCGATCGACTCGTCGGGCTTGGCGCGGTCGAAGACGACGACGACCTCGACGTGACCGGGGTAGAACTGGGTGAGCACCGAGCGGAGCGCCTCGCGCACCTGCCTGGGCCGATCGTGTGTCGGGATGACGACCCCGATCGAAGGCCACTCACTCACCGGCGGTCACCTCTTTCGGCTCGGGGACCAGTGTCTCTTCGTTCAGGTAGCCGTATCGGCCCAGCAGCGGGCGCGTCAGCGTCGACACCATGCGGCGGGTGCCGTCGGGCATATCGTCAGTCCACGCCTCGTCGGGCCGAATCGGTATGCGCCCCACGGTGAACCGCATCGGGTTCCCGGCAGCCGAGTGGCTCGGGCCGAGATCGGCCCAGCCGTCGCCGATGAAGTTGAGGTCGGATTCGACCAGGTCGAGGTCGCAGAACCGCGCCAGTGACGCGATGACCTTGCGGGGGCGCTGGATGATCCGCTCGTAACGGACTCGCCGCACCGGCACGCCGCGCCGGGCGAGCAGGCTGAACGCGGCGTTCTGCGCGTTCCACAGCATCGCGGCCTTGGCGGGGGAGTAGCGGGTCATCTGGTCGCCGGTGGGCGACTCGGGGCGCCGCACCTGCTTCGTCCAGGAGTAGGCCACGCCCCGCGAGTCGCGCACGACGTGCAGGACCCGCAGGTCGATGTTCGGCGACCAGCGCAGGCAGTAGGCCAGCGAGGCGTGCTTGGACGAGTCCACCACCACGCGGGCGTTCGTGTCCGCCGCGGCGGCCTGGTAGACCTTCTCGAAGTAGGAGACGTACTCGCGCACCAGCTGGTGCTGGGCGGGTGCGATCCTCTTCGCCGCGAGCGCCGGAATGTGCCGGGTTCTGTCTATGGTGGCCTTCAAGGCGCCGAGGCGCTCCACGTCCACCGAATCCCAGGACCCGAAGGCGGCCGCGCCGATCCGCTGCCAGAACTCGCAGTAGGAGAACGTGGCCCCGCAGGCGCACATCTCGTTGCCGAGCAGGTCCCGCTCCCACAGGTGAGTGATCTCGCCTAGCGGCATCACGCCGGGCAGCTGCCCCAGCAGCCGCTCTAGGAGCGTCGTGCCGCTGCGGCCCAGGCCTCCGATGAACACCACCTTGACGGGGTTATCGGACTGCTCGGCCGTATCGGCGATCTTGACGCTCACTGATGCCACTCCCACTTCTGCTCGATCGCGATTCCCTGTGTGTCGGTATAACGACTCTGGGTGGGGTCGAGGACACGCCCTGAAGTGAAAAAACCCGGAAAAAGCCGCCGGGGCGCTTACCGTCTGATGGCATGGAGCGGTTTGACCCTTCGCGGCGCGGTGAGTCCGACAATGCGGTCGTGACTCGGATCCGGCTGGGCGGCATCGGCATCGACCCGGTGAGTGAACGGCAGGCGGTCGAGCGGGTGCTCGCGGCGATCGAAATCGGATGCGGCGGGCAGGTCGTGACTCCGAACGTGGACATCCTGGCCGCCGCCAGGCGCAGCCGCGAGCTGCGGACCATCATCGAGGACTCCGACCTCGTCGTCGCCGACGGAGCCCCGCTCGTGTGGGCCTCCAGAGTGGCCGCAACGCCGCTGCCCGAGCGCGTCGCCGGCTCGGACCTGGTGTGGAGCCTCTCGGAGGCGGCCGCGACGCGCGGTCTGCGGATCGCGCTGCTCGGCGGCACCCCCGACGGGACCGCCCGGCCCACCGAGCGCGCCGCCGAGATCCTCGAAACCCGATACCCGGGCCTCAAGGTCGTCGGGGCGTGGTGCCCGCCGATGGGCTTCGACCGCGACGAGACGCACTGGCGGGCCCTGGTCGACCGCTTCGAAGCCGCCGCACCGGACCTGGTCTATGTCGGCCTCGGCTTCCCCAAGCAGGAGCACGTCATAGCGCGCCTGCGGACGGTCGCCCCGCGAGCCTGGTTCCTCGGCTGCGGGGCGAGCATCGACTTCATCGCCGGATTCCGGCGCCGCGCCCCCGAGTGGATGCGGCGAACCGGCACCGAATGGCTGTTCCGGCTCGCCTCCGAACCGCGCAGGCTCGCCCGGCGCTACCTCCTCGACGACGTCCCCGAGGCGCTCAGGCTCCTCGCGTCCGCCGTCGCGGCGCGACGGCGGCATCACTGATTCAGCGCCGGCGGGCGACGTAGACGACGTCCGTGCACCGCTTCGACATCGGCGAGGCCAGAAGGCCGTCGGTCGCCTTCGCGAACCACGCGACCGGCGCGCGATAGCAGCCTCGCGTGAACAGCGTGAAGCCCTGCACGCCGACCAGCTCGTACCGGTGCCGGTCGAACAGTGCCCGCATCTCGGCGTGCGACAGCTCCTGGAACCACGTCGAGGCGTCCAGCCGGCCGAACGTCTTGCGCAGGTGGCGCAGCGAAGCGGCATTGCCGTGGTTCTCGACCAGCAGCAGCCCCGCGTCGGCATCGGGCAGAGCCGCCGAGGCGAACTCCATCAGTTGGTCCCGCAGGGCCTCGTCCACATTGAGCACGAAGCGGAACGCGGTCACCAGCGCCGGGCGGCCCGGCGACGCGGCGGGTGCCGCGCCGCCCGGTCCGACCAGGTGCGCGTACCCCGGCGTGCCCAGCTCGCGGCCCTTCGCCAGCATCGCCTCCGACGTGTCATAGCCGTGCGAGACCTCCACCAGGCCCGACAGCATCCGCGCCACCCGCCCGGTGCCGCAGGCGAAGTCGTGGTGCACCGGCGGCACCCCGAACGCGGTCGGCACGAAGCCGCGGAGCCAGCCCGTCTGGCGTGAACTCACGATCGACGAGAACGTCCCGGGCGCATAAGTGTCCTCGGCGTACTTCTCGACCGCGTTCGGGTCCTGGAAGACCTCGGTGTAGTTGGCAGCCACGAATATCCCCCAAATCGGAAGGTGTTAGATCCTGTGCCGGTGGCGCATCAGCGCCACCGCCCACGCGACGCCCGCCGCCGCGAGCGCTACCAGCGCCCACGCCCCGCCGAGCCCGCTGAACGCGAGCGGCAGCGCCCCGAAACCGAGCCCGGTCGCCGCCAGCGCCCGCCTTGTCAACGCGCCGAACGGATGGAGTCCGTAGGTCCGCCACAGCTGCGTGAGTGGAATCAGATTATTCACCAGAACGGCCGCCGACCACGCGATCGCCGCGCCGACGACGCCGAGGGAAGGAATCAGCACCAGGTTCAACGCCACGTTGAACGCCAGAGAGATCGTCACGTCGGCCAATTGCCAGGCGGTCCTGCCGGCCATCGCCAGCATCGAGTCGACCACCCCGCACGCCGCGCTGACCATCATGGCGGGCACCAGGATCCACACGACCGTACGCGCATCCTCGGTGGCGTACTCGCCGCCGAACAGCCGCAGATACCACTCGGCGCCGAGCCCCACCGCGAGGTACACCGGCCAGGTGAGCGCCACGATCCACGCCGTCGACTCCTGGTAGAGCCGCCGGGCCGACAGCGCCTCCCCGGCCGCCATGGCGGCGGCGGCACGCGGCTGCACCGCCTGCCCGACCGCCCCGGAGGCCAGCTGCCCGACGATGACGAACCTGGTCGCCACGGTGTACACCGCCGCCGGGCCGAGCCCGGCGAGCGCGGCGACCAGGATGATGTCGAGCCGCTGGAGCCCGATCTGGGCGACCCCCGCGACGGCCCTCGGCGCTGTGAAGCCCCAGAACGCGCGCGCGTCCACCCGGTCCGGGAACCCCGGGTCGCCGGAGGAGTGGTGCCGCCACAGGTACCACCCGGCGGCCACCGCGGCCGGCAGGTACGGCAGCGCCCACGCGGCCGTCACCGCCAGGACCGAGGCCGAACCGGTCGCCGCGATCACCCCGAGCGCCGCGAGCTGCGCCAGCGTGCGGCCGAGCTTGTCGATGAGGACCGTCGGACCCATGCGCCGGTACCCGCGCGTGGCCGCCAGCAGCGCCTCCAGGGCCACCGATGCGGGAATGAAGCATGCTACGAGCCGCACCAGCTCCGGGCGCGCGAACATCGGCGCCGCGGCGAACAGCCCGGCGGCCGCGGCAGCCGAGGCGATCGCCGCAGGCCACAGGCTCGTCCGCAGCACCGATCCGATCGCCGCTTCCCGGCCGGCCCTGCGCAGCCGGGCCACCCAGTACACCAGCCCCGTCGGCGTCCCCAAGCGCGCCAGAGCGACGACGAGGAGGAACACTGAGGTCACCGCGAAGAACGCACCGGCCTCGGCCGGCGAGAGCGCCACGGCCACCAGCCAGGTGACCGCGAGACCGCCGCCTCCGGCGACGGCCGCGCCGACGAGGTTCACCAGTCCGCCGCGCGCGGTGCCGCGCAGCTCGGATCCGTCCGGCTGGGTCTTCGCCGTTGTCAGCGCCGCCAACTCGGCGTCCTGCCCAGCCACTCGGCGAGCCGCGCGTCGTAAGGCTCATAGTGGTCGGTCAGGCGCCGACGCAGCGCCGGCGACATCGGCGAGGGCCGTCCGCGGGCGTTGTGCCGGGCGAACGCGAACTCGCCGAGCCACGGCAGTCCCAGGAAGCGCAGGACACGCTCGAAGACGTCCTCGGGCCTGGTGAAGAACTCCCCGGAGTCGAGCACGAGGACCCGGTCGCGGCCCACCGCTTGCGCGAGCGGCTCCAGGTAGTCCGTGTAGCGCCCGCGCGCGACATAGGCGTGGTGCTGGTGGTCGAAGCTGTAGTGGGCCGGGTCGATCCGCAGACGCTGCTCGGCGCCGAGCAGCCGCCCGGGCTCGGCCTCGACGGCCGCCTCGAAGTCGGCGATGTCGTCGAAGTCGCGCGCCACCTCGTGCGCGTGGTGCGACCAGGCCCGCTCGACCGGGTCGCGGACGAGCACGATGACCTTGACACCGGGCAGGTCGCGGGCGAAGCGCCGTGCCGCCAGAGGGTGGTACAGGTAGTACGGGCTCGACTCGAACCCGACGGGCGCGAGGCCGGTGTGGTCGGCGATCCTGCGCGCGACGGCCTTGGTGGGGAAATGCGCCCGGTACCAGGCCAGGCCCCGCTCATACGCGGTGTCGAAGTAGTGGACGCCCTTGTGGCACACGGGCTTGAGGATCGCCGGGTGCTGCGCGAGCGCGCGGTACAGCGAGGTGGTGCCGCAGCGCTGGCCGCCGCAGACCAGCAGGCCCGGCAGGATCCGCGACGACGACGTCAGGAGCCCGAAGGTCCTGGTGGAGTGGCCGACGACGGCCTTGACGGGAGTCGGCACGCGCTCCCGCAGCGATCGCTCGCTCAATCGTTGCTCCTAACAGTCCGCAGTAGTCAGACATCGCGCTGCCGTGCTATGTGTCGCAGTAGTGTCGGCAGCAGCCACCGGCCCAGCGCCCCGAGCGAGGCTCCGGCCTGCTCGGCCTGGTCGCCCATGTAGCGGACCGCGAGGTCGACCAGGTACAGCAGTGTCGTCGGCTCCGACTCAGAGGGAGTGACGCCCATGGGGGACAGCACGGCCGAGGAGTTCGCGGCGAGCAGCAGCACCGCCGTGGTCGGGTCGACCTGGTGGGTGACGATGTCGTCCTGGAGCCGGTAGTGGACGGCGTCGAAGCCGAACGGCACGCCGGTCTCGAACCGCTCCAGGTCCCACAGGTAGATCACGTCGGCCGCCTCGCAGGTGTTCCACGGCGACCAGTCGCCGTGCCAGGCTCCGAAGGTCAGCTCGATCGTCGCGTACCGGTCGAGCAGCGTCGTTCCGGCGGCCACGAGCGTGTCGGCCTCGGTGTCGCCGCGCTGCGCGAGCAGCTTGAGGCGGGTGCGCAGTCGGTGCGCGTAGTCCGACTCGCCGAGCGGTGAGCGCACGGTGCCTGCCACCGCGGCCAGTTCGCTCATGGCCTCGATGCGGCGCGTCTCGCCGCACTCGATCGGCTGGGTCCAGGCGGGGAGCGCCGAGGTGACCATGAGGTTGTGGCCGCGCCAGGTGCCCGAGTGCAGTAGGCGAGGGACGCGCAGGCGCCGCAGGTCCCAGTACTCGCTGAGCCGGCGGGTCGCGGCCGTCTCGGCCTCCACGAGCTCCCTGGTGAGCTGGTTGACGCCGAGCTTGGCGAACGCGACGGTGCGGGCGTCGCCGTCGAGGATCTGGAGCACCGGTTTGCGGTTCGCCCTCGCAGGTCCGATGTGGATGCTGATATGCACATCGTGGCCGAGGACCGCGCTGAGATGGTCGTCGATGCCCTCGGCGGCCGAGACCTCGATGCGGTGGGGCAGCAGGAGCCGGTCGAGGCCCAGGCGCAGCGCCCACACCGCGGCGTCGCGCTTGGCGCGGGCGGCCCTGGCGGCGGGCCGGGAGTACCTGGCGAGGGCCCCGGCGGCGACCTTCCTGGTGGCGGCCGGGATGAGCACGCGGGGCTTGCGCCGGTTGGGCACCACGATGTACGGGCGCGTCTCCTCTCCGGACTCCGGGTAGAGCTGGCCGACCACCTCGGCCAGGTAGGTGGCGCGCCGACGCAGGTCGTCGGCGGTCTGCAGGGCTCTGCTCATGGCTACTCCGTACTCGTTCGCAAGGGCACTGGTATTCGGTTGGCGGCGAGGAGCACGTAACTGAGGAGCGTGAACAGCAGGGGGGTGACCAGGGCGTTGTAGTAGAACATCGAGAGCATCGACAGGCCTATGACCGCCGACCCGGCGATCCCGACCGCCGAGTGGTCCGACCGGAAACGCCACAGCACGGCCAGGGTGAAGCCGAGGTAGGCGATGGTCCCGGCGACGCCGTGGGCGAACAGGACCTGCCACAGTTGGCCGTTGCCGCCGAGGGTGCGGCCCCCGCAGCGCGGGCATTCGGGCGTGGGGCCCACGGCGATGGACTCCCCCGAGCCGAGGGTCTTGCGGGTCGAGCCGAAGCCGAGGACCGGCGAGTGGCTGAGGACGAGCTCGGCGGCCCGCTCGGAGGAGAAGGCGCGGCCGTCGTCGGAGTGGCCGTTGTCGAGCCGCGTCTGTGCGACCGTACCCAGCGGTGTGAGCGCCACGAGCAGGAGCGCGGCGCAGCCGGCTCCGGCGAGCGAGGCCATCCCCGCCGGTCGCCCCGATATGAGCAGCCGCAGTGCCGCGAAGACCGCGATGGCGGCCAGGCCCAGCCACAGGCCCCGGTTCATCGAGTACACGGCCGGGACCAGCGAGACGGCGAGCAGCACCGTGGCCGCGACGCGCCAGCGCTTGCGCAGCGGCAGGCAGAACGCGGCGACGGCGAGCCACACCAAGGTGATGGCGAAGTTGTTGCCCCAGGTGTTGGTGTAGCCCCAGGGCGCGGCCGGGCGCGGCGTCTCGTACCCGAGGAAGTCCATGGTCTGCGCGGCCGCGGGGTGGACCAGCGACTGGACGAAGCCGTCGGCGGCCACCGACTTCGGAAGCAGCGCCTCGACCGGCGAGGTGTATTCGAAGCCGCCGGCGAAGGTGCCGAGCAGACCCCCGGCCACCGTGACGGTGAACAGCCACGCCAGCAGCCGGATGAGCCGCTCCCGCGGATAGCGGCCCTCGGCGACGAGGTTGTAGGCCCACAGCGCGATGAGCGTGAGGCAGCAGTAGAAGCCGAGCCGGAACGTCGCACCGGGCAGGTTGGAGAACCAGGAGCCCGCGACGGTGCCGGGCGGGTCGACCCCGAGGTTGGCGACGCTGAGCGTGACGGTCAGCAGGAACAGCAGCCACCATCCGAAGGCGGGCGGCACGGCGATCGACCTGCGCCGTAGCAGGCGCACCGCGCCCACGGAGGCTACGAACGGGATGGCCAGGATTCCCATGCCCAGGGCCCACCACAGTGGATAGGCGGCGAGCAGCCATGTCAGGGCCGCTCCCTCGGGCGCGGTTTCGGCGGGGGACCGTCTGGAGGCGCGGGCGGCCCGCGCCGCTTCGGTGAGGGTCATCGCGTCTCTGCCGGCTGCGAGTGGTCGGCCGATTCGGCAACGGCGTCCAGCGTCTCGGTGGGAGTCTCGTCGGCCGAGGGCTTCCGCGCTCGCGGGGGGGCCTCGCCGCGCGGGCCCGGCATCGGCACGTTGTTCATGGGCCCCAGGACGCTCGGCAGCAGGGCCGCGCCGAGCAGCGGGGTGTCGATCTGGCGCATCGCCGTGGCGGCGGCCGCGGTCTCCGCGATCGTGTCGCGGCGGGCCTGGACGGCGAGGATGACGGCGTCGGCGTGGGCGGCGAGCAACTGTGCGTCGGCGGAGCACGACAGCGGCGGGGCGTCGACGACGACGAAGCGCCCGGCCTCGGCGAGCTTGGTGAACGTCTCGGCGGCTGCCTCGCTGGTGGGCCCGGTGGCCCGTGCGGCCGCACCGGGGCCGACGATCGTCAGGGTCGGCTGTCTCGGCGCGGACTGCATGGTCTC
This sequence comes from Glycomyces sp. L485, assembly GCF_022548875.1. Classification (GTDB taxonomy): domain Bacteria; phylum Actinomycetota; class Actinomycetes; order Mycobacteriales; family Micromonosporaceae; genus Glycomyces. Next base: position 37,184 of record NZ_JAKZEW010000019.1, read on the forward strand.
GGGCAGGTCGATCCGCCCCGACCACACGTCGGCCAGGCCGGGAACCGATTCGGTGCCGAACAGCTCCGGCAGGCCCACGGTGGTGCTCGGGTTGGCGGCGACGGCGGTGACGCGGTCGCCGGCTCGGGCCATCGCGGTCGCGAGGTTGGCGGCGACGACGCTGGCGGCCGGGCCGGGCGCGACGCCGGCCACGACCACGATGCGTTGGGCGCCGGTGAGCTGGGAGGAGATGACGTTGCGCATCTGCGAGAAGACCCGCCCGCCGGGGCTGTAGGCGCCGAAGACCTCGCGGTGTTGGATCTTCGCCGAGGCGGGCATCGAGCCGAGGACGTCGAGTTCGCACCGCTCGACCAGGTCGACCGGGTAGGAGACGCGCCGGGCGAGGCGGTGCCGCGCCCAGGCGAGCATGAGGCCGAGCGGCAGGCCCGCGCCGAGGGCGGCGGCGATGTTGAGGATCGCGTTCGGGGAGACCGGGGAGTCGGGGGTGGTGGGCTGGTTGATGATGCGCCCGGGCGTGATCGTTCCCCGCTCGGCCTCGAGTGCAGCGATCTCGGACTCCATCTCGCCTGCCCGGCCGGTCAGGGTGTCGAGACTGGACTCGATGGCATTGCCGTCCTCATACGGGCCGAGTGAGGCCAGTTCTCCCTCCAGGCGGTCGATCTCGGAGTTGACGGTGTCGAGTCCCGTCTGCGTTGCGGTGATCGCGTTCTCGATCGAGGCGGTGGCGCCGCCGAGCCGGTGGTCGAGGTAGGCGTCGCTGAAGGCGATCGTGCCGGCCTTGGCCCGGCCGGGGTCGTCGGCGCGGAAACTGATCTCCAGCACCGAAGTGTTGGGCGGCACCGAGACCGAGACCTGCTTCGCCAGTTCGGAGGTGGCCGGGGCCGACAGCCGTTCCGCGGCCGCCTGGGCGACCTCGGTGGACAGGACGAGTTGCGCTTCGGTATCGAGGTTGACCTGCCCGGGCGTCCTGGCTCCGGCGACGTCCGCGTCGGTGGCGGTGGGCATCACCAGGACCGAGGCCGTGGACTCGTAGACCTTGTCGGTGGCGACGGTGTAGCCGATTCCGGCGGTGATCGCGGCGGCGACCGTGCCGACGATGAGCCACCAGGAGCGGCGGGCGATGGTGCCGTAGTCGGCGAGCGTGCGGGCGGCGGGGGTCCTCAACGCGAATGCCTTTCTCGTTCTTGGGCTCTCGCTCAAGTAACGAGTCAACGCGCCGGAAGGTGACGGGCTGCGGCATCCGTCCGGAAAGTATCACCGGTACGAGGGGATTGTTGTGTCAACGCGCCGGTAATGACCATCTCATTCGTTATCATGTGGATTCGCGGCAGTTCGAGCAAGAATCACAAAGGACTGAAGATGAGCAAGTGGAACGCGCGGCCCGGGCTGCCGCTGAGGACGGGGCGAGGTCTCGTCACGCTCCTGGCCGGCGTCCCGCTGGTGCTGGCGGGCTTCATCATCGGCTACGGAGTCGGCGTCGACCACGAGCGCACCACCCGTACCGTGCCGGCCTGGGAACAGGAGCAGCACGGGGCCGCCGACCACGAGCCGGTCGCCGCCTCCTTCACCGCCACCGACGTCGACGGTCCCGCCCCGGCCGACCCGGCCGCGCTGCCCGTCGGCAACAGCACCGGACTCGGCATCGCCGTCACCCACCTCCAGTTCGCCCTCGACGAGTCCACAGTGAATCCCGACCACACGGCCGAGCTGCGCCTGCCGGTCCTCCTCCCGCCCGACAGCGAGGCGATGATGATCGAGGTCTCCTCGGTCCAACCCGTCTCGTGCCTGTGCGGGCTCACCGCCTCCTCCGCCCCGCCCTACGGACGCGTATGGGACACCGCCGTCGTCGACTCCGCCACCACTGAAGTCGTCTTCGACGTCACCGGAGCGATCGACGCCCCCGGGCGCTACGGCTTCGCGGTCACCACGCCCGACCGCGACGCCTACCTCGAATTCGAAGGCGGCCGGATCGACGGCGAAGGGCCGAAGCTGCGCACCGTCTCGGCACCGGGGGCGCCGCCGAGCCACACCGGCGAGCCGACCCCGGCCGACGACCCGAGCAGCGCCGAACCCGGCCCCCTCACCCCCGAGGCCGGGCAGGCCGAGGACACCCTCGGGACCTGCTCCGCCGGCGACAAGCTCATCCCCACCTGCGGAGCGCTCGTCGGCGCCGCGGCCGGCGCCCACACCAACCGCCCCAAAGAGCAGGCCTTCCTCGAATTCGAGCAGGACGCCGGGCGCACCCAGCACATCTACCACGCCTACGAACGCGCCGACGGGAAACTCTTCCCCACCCGCGAGCAGATCGCGCTCGCGAACGACCCGGACCACCCCAGGACCCTGTTCATCAACTGGAAGCCCCGCATGGCCGACTGGGCCGCGATCGCCGCAGGCGACCCCGAGGTCGACGCCTACCTCACCCGCCTGGCCGACCACATCAAGGCCAACTTCGACAAGCCGTTCTTCTTCACCGTCCACCACGAGCCCGAGAACGATGTCATCGACCGGCCCGGCTCGGGCATGGAGCCCGGCGACTACGCCGACATGTACCGCTACGTCGTGACCTTCCTGCGCGACCAGGGCGTCGACAACCTCGTCACCGTCATGAACTACATGGGCTACCTCAAATGGGTCGACATGCCCTGGCACGACCAGCTCTATCCCGGCGAGGACGTCGTCGACTGGATCGGCCTGTCCGGCTACGGCCAGTCCCTCTCGGACGACGGCCACTCCGACTTCACCGAGATCGTCGACCAGACCAATGACGGCTCCTGGCCCGGCTTCTACCACTGGGTGGGCCGGCACCACCCGGACAAGCCGATGATGCTCGCCGAATGGGGCGTCTTCCGCCAGCAGGCCTACCCGCACCACCAGGAGACCGTGTTCAAAGCCGCCGCCGAGCAGCTCGCGCACTACCCGCGGCTGAAGGCGATCGTCTACTTCTCCTCGCCGGACGCCGAGGGCCGCGACTCCGAGATCAGCACCGACGCCGACGCCCATGCTGCCTACCGCGAGCTCATGGCCTCACACCACTTCGACGTCGCCCTCGAATAAGGCCGCGGGAGCCTTCGGATGGCGCCTGTACGGCGAGACGAAGCCGTCCCCGGCGATCCAGAACCGCCACGGCACCTCAGCGGCCCTCGAGATCCCCGTCCGCGGCCCCACCTGCACCGCGAACTCCCGCTCACCGGGCTCGACCGCGCCGACCATGTCGGCGCCGTCGTCGCCGCGGTCCCAACCCATCGCCTGCGCCAGCCGCGCCGGACCCCGCGCCAGATCCCGGAACGGAACCCGCGCCCCGCGTCTCGCCCGCGCCGCCTCGACGCCGTCGACGACTTCCCCTGCACGCAGCAGCACCGCCGCCCCCGCGCCGTCGGCGCCGCAGGTCAGGTTGGCGCAGAAGTGCATCCCGTAGGTGAAGTAGACGTAGAGGTGCCCGGCCGGGCCGAACATGACCGCCGTGCGGGCGGTGCGCCCCCGGAACGAATGCGACGCCGGGTCGTCCTCCCGATATGCCTCGACCTCGGTCAGCCGCAGCGTGACCCCGTTCGCGGTGATCAGGCGGCCCAGCAGCTCCGGCGCCACCAGTACCGGATCGCGTGCGAAGAACGACCGCTCGGTCATGAGCAGTTGGCAGGGGCTTCACCGGTCGCCGGCACCTTGTCGGCGATCGTCGGCGACAGCCCGTTGAGAACGTCCGCCGGCTGCTCGTGCTCGGCCGGCACGGTCACACCCACCGGCACCCGGCGGTCCACGGTCACCCACTCGGTGCCGTCCCCGTCCTCCTCGGTGTACCAGCACACGCCGTTCATCAGATAGATCGGAGCGGTCGGCGCGACCTCCACCGACTCGACCCCGCACGTCACCACCACGGCCGGATCGCCGTACGCCAGCACGAACTCCGAGGCGTGCTCGCCGCCCTCGACCGGCCGCGCCGGGAGACCGGCGGCGCTCTCGGGCGCCGTCGCCGTCAACGCCAGGCACACCACCGCGTCATCGCCAGACAACTGCGGCACCGCGACGCTCACCGGCGACAGGTCCTCGTCGAACCGCGAGTCGTCCGCCGAGGGCGCGATGAGGTCGAACACCGCGATGCCCGCAAAGACCGCGACCGGAACCGCCACCGCCGTGGCCACCAGGGCCGGAAGCTTCGACTTCCCCACGGGATCCCTCACAAGTGCAGAATCGAACAGGTCAGCGTGCGGGTAATGCCCGACACCCGCTGGACTCTACTCACCACGGCCGCCCCCAGCAGATCCACGGTGGCGGCCTCGGTGAGGATCACCACGTCATAGGGGCCGGTCACGGTGTCCACCCGCACCACGCCGTCGATCTTCGACACGGCGCCGGACACCTCGTGGGCCATCCCGACCTCAGTCTGGACGAGAATGTACGCCTGCACCATCGACAGGTCTCCCAACGCTCACGGGCCACCCGGCCCGGCGGCCGGAAAGCGACACCGGCGGGCCTGACCGGCTCCCGATCGCCGTTGAGCGAAGATTACGCAGTGATCTGTGCACCGTCAACTGCCCGAGACTGGAAGAAACCGTGAGCGAAACCGTCGCCGAGGTCGGCGAGTTCAGACTGATCGAGCGCTTCACCAGGCACTTCACCGCCACCGACGCGGTCGAGCTCGGCCCCGGCGACGACGCCGCCGTCGTCACCGCCCCCGACGGCCGGGTCGTCGCCTGCACCGACATGCTCGTCGACGGCCGCCACTTCCGCCGCGACTGGTGCTCCTCGGCCGACGTCGGCCACCGCGCCGCCGCCGCCAACTTCGCCGACATCGCCGCCATGGGCGCCAAGCCGACCGCGCTCCTCGCCGCCGTCTCGGCCCCGCAGGACACCCCCGCCGAATGGCTCGAAGGCCTCGCCTCGGGCCTGGCCGCCGAGGCCGCGAGCGTCGGCGCGGCAGTCATCGGCGGCGACACCACCCGCGGCGATCAGCTCACCGTCACCGTCACCGCCCTCGGCGACCTCGAAGGCCGTGCGCCGGTCACCAGGGCCGGGGCACGGCCGGGAGACGTGATCGCGCTGGCCGGGAAGGTCGGCTGGTCCGCCGCCGGGCTGCTGGTCCTCTCGCGTGGCTTCCGTTCGCCCGGGGCGCTCGTCGGCGCCTACCGCAGGCCGCAGCCGCCGTACGCGGCCGGGCGCGACGCGGCGCTCATGGGCGCCGACGCCATGATCGACATCTCCGACGGTCTCCTCGCGGACCTCGGGCACATGGCGTCCGCGTCCGGGGCGTCGATCGACGTGGACACCGGCGCGCTCGACGTCCCCGAGACGATGGCCAACGCCGCCGAGGCGCTCGGCGCCGACTCGCTCACGTGGCTGCTGTCCGGAGGCGAGGATCACGCACTCGCCGCGGCGTTCCCGCCCGACGTGATCCTGCCCGAGGGCTGGCGTCGCATCGGCGCCGTCGCCGAAGGCTCGGGCGTCACCGTGGACGGCCGCCGCTGGAGCGGCCCGATCGGCTGGGACCACTTTCGGGAGACCCAGTGATCGGGCACGACAAAACGCCGCCGGGGACTCCCCGGCGGCGTGAAGCCTGATTGCCTGTGGCCTTAGCGGGTCACCTTGTTGGCCTTGAGGCACGAGGTGCAGACCTTGGCGCGGCGCTTGTTGTCACCGGAGCCAGTCGCGATGCGAACGGTCTGCAGGTTCGGGTTCCAACGACGCTTGGTCTTCTTGTGGGACCACGGCACGTTGTTGCCGAAGCCCGGGCGCTTGCCGCAGACTTCACACACGCTCGACATAATCCAAACTCCTGCGTTGACGTTTCAGCAACCCACCCCCACGGCGGGCAACCCGGTAATTCTAGCGGACCTGCGAACCGGCGCCCCATCCAGGGCCGAGGGCCCGCGTCACAGCCCCGGAGGGCCGCGAATCCGGCCGTGCGACCGAGACGATGCACTGTGGTGGCTGCCGCCGGTCGCTGTCTTCGGTCACTCTAGGCTTGGTGCAGATCCCGTAGGCTACCCACATACAGTGATGTGCCGATGCCCATATTTTCTTTGGTGAGTCGATCATGAGCAACACCCCGCAGCCCCCGGCCGACGGCTGGCAGCCGCCGCAGTCCCCGCCGGAGCCTCCGGTGTACCGGCCCAACGAGCAGCCTCCCACCGAGGAGCCGCCGCCGTGGTCGCCTGAGAGTCAGCGCGTGTCCCCGCCTCGGCCGCAGACGCCGGTGGAGGACGTCGACGGCACCGTGAAGTACGCCGGCGGGCCCGGCAGCCGGCCGCAGGCGCCGTTCGGGCCGCCTCCCGGGGTTCCCGTCTCGCCCTTCGACGCCCCGCCCCACCCGCACGGCGGCATGCCGCCGGTCTCCAGCGTGCCCGCCTCCGGCGTCCCGGTATCGGGCATGCCTCCGGCCTCGGGGATCCCGGTCTCGCCCGGTCAAGGGCAGTTCGGCCCCCAGGGAGGCCAGCTCGTTCCGGTCTCCGGCGCCACCGGCCCCGCCTGGGGCGGCGCCCAGCCGGGCCAGATCCAGCGCAAGAAGAAGAGCGGCGGCAAGACGCCGTTGTGGATCCTGCTGGCGGGCATCGTGGTCATCGCCGCCGCGCTCGGGGTCGGCGGCTTCATCCTGTTCAACCCCGACCCGGGCGGCCCCGACGAGGAGCCGACCGCCACGATCGAGAGCAACGCGCCCGCCGAGCCGATGGCGGTGGGCGAGTCCACCGCCGGGCTCACCTTCGTCACCGACGGCGGGAACTGGGCCGAGGAACCGCAGTTCCCGAACGTCTTCACCGGCGCCTCCGGGATCGCGCTCGATGACGGCAGCGCCTCGGCGTTCGTCGGTTCGCTCGACCCCGCGGCACTCGGCGCCACAGGCGAGTCGACTCTGGACGACCTCGGGCCCGCGCTCGACGCGGCGCTCGCGGGGCACCTCGGCGGCGAGCCCTCCGAGGCCGACGCCCAGACCTACTGGGTCGACGCCCACCCGGCGAAGTTCCGGACCTTCACCGTCGGCGAGACCACCGTGATCGCCGCGATCATCGAGCTCGAAGAGGGGTATGCGGGATTCGCCGGCTTCGCCACCGGCGACCAGGTCGAGACGATCGAGGCACTGGCCCGCACGCTCCAGTTCGGCGAGCCCGCGCTCTAGGTGGCACGACAGGAGCGGTACCGGTCGCTCCCGCGAGGGCGTATCCTCATGGCCCGTGGAAGACATCCGTGAGCACGGCCCTCAGTCCCTCGACGCCGACGCGATGCGACAGTGGGCGGCGCGTGGCGTCGACACGCTGACGCGCCACCGGCGCGCCGTCGACGAACTCAACGTGTTCCCGGTCGCCGACTCGGACACGGCGACGAACATGGTCGCGACACTCCAGGCCGCCTTCCAGGGGGCCACGCCGGACCTGCCGCTGCCCGCGCTGCTCGAGGAGGCCGCCGGACGTGCGCTGCTGTCGGCACGGGGGAACTCCGGGGTGATCCTCGCTCAGATGCTGCGTGGCCTGGCCGATGCGTGGACCGTCGAATCGGTCGACGCGAAGGGCCTCGCCACCGGGCTGCGCTCGGCGACCGACGCCGCGACCGCCGCCGTCGCCGTCCCGACCGCCGGCACGATTCTGACCGTCGCCGAGGCCGCGTCCTCGGCCGCCGCCAAGGCCGCCCCGTTCGGACTGGTCTCGGCCGCCCGGGCCGCCGCCGAGGCCGCCGCCGAGGCGGTCGCCGCGACCCCGACTCAACTGCCCGCACTCGCCCGTGCGGGCGTCGTCGACGCAGGCGGGCTCGGCCTGGCTCTTCTGCTGGAGGCCCTGGTGGAGACGCTCACCGGCTCGACCTCGACCGGTGCCGTCGACCTGTTGGAGCGCCACCGCACCCGTCCGGCCGGCCCGGTCGAGGAGGTGCCGCGCGAGACCGGTTCGGAGGCCTACGACTACGAGGTCCAGTATCTGCTCGAATCCGAGGCCGAGGCCGCGGCCGGCCTGCGGCAGCGCCTCACCGAGCTGGGCGACTCGGTCGTCATCATCGGCTCGCGCGCGGCCAGGGCCGTCACCACGTTCAACGTCCACGTCCACGTCAACGACGTCGGCGCGGCCATCGAGGCCGGGATCGAGCACGGCCGGGTCCACCGGATCTCGGTCACCCGCTTCGACGACGCCTATTCACGACACCACCCCGCGGGCGGTTCCGTCGCCCCCCGCCACGCGGACTCGGGCGAACACTATTTCGCTCTCCAACGCGCCGTCGTCGCCGTCACCGCGCTGCCGCAGCTGCGGAGCCTTCTGGAGACGGAGGGCTGCCGGGTGGCGGCCTCCGGCGCCGTCGCCGATGTGCTGCTGGCCGTCCGCGCGGGCGGCGGCCCGAACGCGGTGGTGCTCACCGACGATCCGGCCGCGATCGACGCGGTCCGCGAGGCCGCGCACGAGGCCCGCGGCGACGGCTACCGCGTAGCGGTCATCCCAACCGGCTCGATCATGCAGAGCCTGGCCGCGTTCGCAGTCCACGACCCCGAGCGGCGCTTCGACGACGACGTCATCGCCATGGCCGAGGCCGCCGCCTCCTGCCGTACCGGCGAGATCCGATTCGACGGCGGCAAGGTCTTCGGCCTGGTCGACGGCGACGTCGTCCACACCGGAACCGACCCCGCCCTCGCGGCCGTCGACCTGGTCGACCGGCTCTGCTCGGCGGGCGCCGAACTCATCACGCTGATACCCGGCGCCGAGTCGGATCCGGAAACTGTCGCAGCCTTGGGCGATCATGTGGGGCAGGCGTGGCCACTGGTAGAGCTCCAGCAGCTGCCCGCCGGCCAAGAGCAACCGCTGATGCTGATAGGGGCCGAATGACCGTCGATTTGGGAACCCGCCTGCGGGACGTGGTCGGCAAGGCCGCCGCCGCCGCGCTCGACAAGGGACTGGGACTCGAGACAGTCGGAGACCTCCTGGGCCACTACCCGTTCCGGTACGCCCAGCGCGGCGAGCAGACCGACCTGGGCTCCCTCCAGATCGGAGACGAGGTCACCGTCGTCGCCCAGGTCCGCGCCTCCACCACCCGGGAGCTGCCGCGCAAGCGACTGAAGGGCGGCAAGCTCGGGCCGAAGCGCCGGCTCACCGAGGTCGTCGTCGCAGACGAGTCCGGGCGCACCCTCACGCTGACCTATTTCAACCAGCCCTGGCAGGACAAGACCCTCAGCCCCGGCCGCTGGGGCCTGTTCGCCGGGAAGGTCGGGCAGTTCCGCGGCCGACTCCAGCTCACCTCGCCGCAGTACCAGCTGTTCGAAAGCGAGGACCCCGAGAGCACCGACGTCGTCGAAGAGTTCGCCGGCGCACTGGTGCCCGTCTACCCGGCGACCGCCGAACTGCCCACCTGGAAGGTCGGCAAATGCGTGCAGAACGCCCTGAAGGTCGTCGCCGATCCCCCCGACCCGCTCCCGGCCGCGATCCGCTCACGCCAGAAGCTCATGGCCTACGCCGCCGCGCTCCACCAGATCCACCGGCCCGAGTCGTTCGAGTCTCTCGGCGCGGCCAAGAAGCGCCTGAAATGGCAGGAGGCACTGGTCATGCAGGCCGCCCTGGTACGCCGCAAGGTCGAGGCCGCCGTCGAGCCAGCCACGCCGCGCCCGAGGGGCGGGGCCGTCCTGGAGGCCTTCGACGCGGCGCTGCCGTTCGAACTCACCGCAGGTCAGCGCCTGGTGGGGGAGGAGATCGCCGCCGAGCTCGCCGGGGAGCACCCCATGCACCGGCTCCTCCAAGGCGACGTCGGCTCCGGCAAGACCCTCGTGGCGCTGCGAGCCATGCTCCAGGTCGTCGCCCACGGCGGCCAGGCCGCACTGCTCGCCCCCACCGAGGTCCTCGCCGGGCAGCACCACCGCTCGATCGTCGAGATGCTCGGCGACCTCGCCCGCGGCGGCGAACTGGGCTCGCCTCCGGAGGCCACCCGTGTCGTGCTCTTGACCGGCTCGGCCACCGCCGCGCAGCGGCGCGCCACCCTCGAGGCCGTCGGCTCCGGCGAAGCCGGGATCGTCATCGGCACCCACGCGCTCCTCTACGAGGGCGTCGACTTCGCCGACCTCGGCCTGGTCGTCGTCGACGAGCAGCACCGCTTCGGCGTCGAGCAGCGCGACGTCTTGCGCGCCAAGGCCGAACGCCCACCCCACACTCTGGTCATGACGGCCACGCCCATCCCCAGGACCGTCGCGATGACCGTCTACGGCGATCTGGAGACCAGCCGCCTCACCGAGCTCCCCGCCGGGCGCAGCCCCATCGCCACGCACGTCGTCCCCTACACCGACCAGCGCTGGATGTCCCGCGCCTGGGCGCGCGTCCGCGAAGAGGTCGCGTCCGGACGCCAGGCCTATGTCGTGTGCCCGAGGGTCGGCGGCGACGAGGCCGACGACAAGGGCGACGACGATCGGCGGCCCCCGCTCGCGGTCACCGAAATGATCGAGGCTCTCCGGGGCGGCCGGCTCTACGGCCTGCGCCTCGGCCTCCTCCACGGCCGCCTCGACGCCGACGAGAAGGACCGCGTCATGCGCGCCTACGCCGCCGGCGACATCGACGTCCTCGTGGCCACCACCGTCATCGAGGTCGGCGTCAACGTCCCGAACGCCACCGCCATGGTCATCCTCGACGCCGAGCGCTTCGGCATGTCCCAGCTCCACCAGCTGCGCGGCCGGGTCGGCCGCGGCCACCACCCGGGCCTGTGCCTGCTGGTCAGCGAGGCCGCCGAGGGCACGCGCTCCCGTGATCGCCTCGACGCGGTCGCCTCCACCACCGACGGTTTCGCTCTGGCGGAGCTCGACTTGGAGCAGCGCCGTGAGGGCGACGTCCTCGGTGCGGTCCAGTCCGGTACGAAGTCGCACGTCAAACTCCTGTCGCTGCTGCGCGACGTCGACATCATCGAGGCGGCCAGGCGCGACGCGGTCGACCTGGTCGCCGCCGACCCGCGGATGCGCTCGGAGCCGGGCTTGGCAGCCCTCGTGGAAGACCTCGCCGCCGACCGGGGCGAGTATTTGGAGAAGGGCTGAGCGGCACTTCTGCGTTAGAGTAGACATCCCATGACTAGGATCATCGCCGGCGCCCTCAAAGGCCGCCGCCTCGCAACGCCTTCGGGGGACCGAACCAGGCCGACCTCGGACCGCGTCCGTGAGGCGCTGTTCAACTCGCTCGCTCCGGGAGGCGACCTCGAAGGACTCCGCTTCGCCGACCTCTACGCCGGGTCCGGCGCGGTCGGCATCGAGGCGGTCTCGCGCGGCGCCGAGCACGCCCTGTTCGTCGAGTCCCATGCGCTCACTGCGAAAGTGTTGCGCCGCAACATCGCCGAGCTCGGCGTCGCCGACGCGCACGTGATCTGCGCCCCGGTCGAGAAGGCACTGGCCGACGAGCCCGACGAACCCTACGACGTCGTCTTCGCCGATCCCCCTTACGCCGTCACCGACACCGCGATCGCCGCGATCCTCAATGCGCTGGTGGACAACCGATGGCTCGCCGAGGACGCCGACGTCGTGGTCGAACGGGGCGGGCGCGACGCGAGCGTGCCCTGGCCCGCGAAGATCGCACAAGACCGCGTCCGTCGCTACGGGACCACCGCTCTTTGCTACGGTCACGCCCTGTGAAACCTGAAGCTCGGCACGCCGTCTGCCCTGGGTCCTTCGATCCGGTGACCTACGGACATCTCGATATCATCAGCCGCACCTCACAGCTGTACGATGAAGTGTGGGTCGCGGTCTTCCACAACGCCTCCAAGAACGCGGTGTTCTCGGTCGAGGAGCGTCTGGAACTTCTTCGCGAGACCACGTCGGACATGCCGAACGTCCGGGTGGCGTCCTTCAAGGGCCTCGTCGTCGACTTCTGCTCCGAGCACGGGGTCGGCGTCATCGTCAAGGGAGTTCGCGCCGTGTCGGACTTCGACTACGAACTTCAAATGGCCCAAATGAACTACGGACTGGGGGGCGTTGAGACGGTGATGATGCCCACCAATCCGCTGTACTCTTTCCTTTCGTCCTCCATGGTCAAAGACGCGGCGAAGTGGGGCGGGGACATCTCCCCTCATGTTCCGGAAGTCGTCCAAAGGCGACTGGTGGAACGCATGCGTCAGGATTGACCCCAATTCCACCTTCTGATACGGGACAATAGCCCCATGACGGATATTGACGGGAGCAAATCGGTGGGTTCGCTCGACAGGATCGAAGAGATCATCGCCTATGTGGAGGCGGCCAAGGCCGTCCCGATGTCCCGAAGCTGCAAGATCGATCGCGCCGAGCTCATCGCGATGCTGGAAGAGCTCCAAGCGGATCTGCCGACCGACATGCGCCGCGCCGAGGCCATGCTCCAGGAACGCGACAAGATCATCGAGGCCGGCGAACGCGAGGCCGAACGGATCATCTCCGAGGGCGAGGCCGAGCACGCCAGGCTCGTCTCGCGGCACGAGGTGACGGTCTCGGCCGAGCACGAGGGCAACCGGATCATCGGCGAAGCCCGAGGGGAAGCGCAGCGGCTGCGCGACGAGGTCGACGAGTACGTCGACACGACGCTCGCGAACTTCGAGCAGTTCCTGCACCGCGCCCTGTCCGGCGTCGAACGGGGCCGCGACAAGATGCACACCCTGCGCGAGATCGGCTCGTTCGCGCCACAGCAGCAGGAGGACGTCGAAGAGGAGAAGCCGCTCCCGCAGTTCTAGCACGGCCTGGTTGGAGCGGTCTTCAGAGCTGAGGTAGCATTGTCGGTCGGCCTCGATCGAGGCGCACCTCCCTACCGAAGGACTGCCGTTCACCCATGACCAGCAGCGCTCTGAATCCCGCTTCTCCCATGGTGGTCGACACCATGGAGCTCGGGCGCAGTGCCGGCGCGACCATGCAGGTCGCGCGCGAGGTCGGCGCCCCTGAGGCGCTCGGGCTCGACGTGTTCAAGGTCCCGGAGTCGTCCCCGCTGTCCATCGACCTCACCCTCACCGCCGTCAGTGAAGGCGTCCTGGCTAACGGCGAGGTCGAGGCCTCGGCCGAGGGGGAGTGTGCGAGGTGCCTCGCACCGATCGAGGACACCCTCAGGGTGCAGGTGCAGGAGCTGTACGCTTATGAAGGCTCCGCCACCGAAGAGACCACTGACGCCGACGAGATTTTGCGGCTCCAGGGGGATCTTCTCGATCTGGAGCCCGCGGTTCGGGACGCGCTGGTGCTGGCAATGCCGGTCACCCCGCTGTGCCGGCCCGACTGCCCGGGGCTGTGCGCCGAATGCGGCGTCCCCTGGGACGAGCTGCCCGACGACCACCGTCACGAGACGGTGGACCCGCGTTGGGCGGCCTTGGACAAGTTGCGGATCGTCGACGCCGATGGCGACGACGGCCGGAAGTAGCACAGCGCAACAGTATGGAGATCTAAAGTGGCTGTCCCGAAGCGTCGTATGTCGCGCAGCAACACCCGGCACCGCCGGTCGCAGTGGAAGGCTGCGCCGGTGCGTCTGGTCGAGTGCCCGCAGTGCCACGCCCAGAAGCGCGGCCACCAGGTCTGCGAAGTCTGCGGCACGTACAAGGGCCGCCAGGTCCTCGAGGCCTAAGACCTCCTGTCTATGGGCGACAAGGCAGTACAACATTTCGAAGCGGTGTTCGGGGTTGATGACATCGACCCCGAACTGCTTCGCCTCGCCCTGACCCACCGTTCCTACGCCTACGAGCACGGCGGCATTCCCACCAACGAGCGCCTCGAGTTCCTCGGGGACTCGGTGCTCAGCCTGGTGGTGACCACCGCGCTCTACCAGACCCATCCCGAGCTGCCCGAAGGCCAGCTCGCGAGGCTGCGGGCGTCGGTCGTGAACATGAAGGCGCTGGCCACGGTCGCGCGCCGCATGGGCGACGGTGGGATCGGCCCGCACCTGTACCTCGGCAAAGGCGAGGAGTCCTCGGGCGGGCGGAACAAGAACTCGATTCTGGCCGACGCCGTCGAGGCGCTCCTCGGAGCGGTCTACCTTCAGTACGGCATCGAGATCGCCAAGGGCGTCGTCCACCGGTTCTTCGACCCGCTCATGGAGCGCGCCGCCGGGCAGGGCGCCGCCCTGGACTGGAAGACCAGCCTCCAGGAGCTCACCGCCGACTCCGGACTCGGCGTCCCCGAGTACCGGATCACCGAGTCCGGCCCCGACCACGCCAAGGAGTTCACCGCCTGGGCCGTCGTGGCCGGCGAGGAGTTCGGCGAGGGCACCGGCGGCTCGAAGAAGGACGCCGAGCAGATCGCCGCCGAACTGGCCTGGCGGGTGCTTTCCGAACGCCTCGGCGTCAAGCAGCGCTAATCTGCGGCTCGCGGGCTTCGCCGAGAGCGGTGACCTCACCGCTGGCAGTTCGGGCAGTAGTGCGCCGAGCGGTCCCCGATGACCTCGCGGCGGATCGCCGTGCCGCAGTGTCGGCACGGCTGCCCGGCCCTGCCGTAGACGGCCAGTTTCCGTGAGAAGTATCCCGACTCGCCGTTGACCCGCACGTACAGCGCGTCGAACGACGTCCCGCCGGAATCGAGGGCGTCCTCCAGCACGACTCGGACGTGGCCGAGCAGTTCGAGGGCCTTGCGCTGGGAGATCCGCTCGCCGAGACGCCGACCGCGAATACCCGCGCGCCAGAGTGCCTCGTCGGCGTAGATGTTCCCGACACCGCTGATCCAGCCCTGGTCGAGCAGCGCCTTCTTCACTTCGATGCGCCGCGACCGCAGGCGTGCCGCGCACTGCGCCGCGTCGAACTCGGGCTCGAACACGTCCGGTGCGATGTGGCTGAGCGTCGTCGGGACATGCCCGTCGAACTCGGCGATCTCCAGGAAGCCGAACGTGCGCTGGTCGACGAACCACAGCTCGCGCTCGTCCTCGAAACGCAGCAGCGCCCGCAGGTGCTTGTGCGGCGTGACTCCAGGTGCTCTGACGAGGAACTGGCCGCTCATGCCCAAGTGGCACACCAGGGCCCGGCCGTCATCGAGGGTGAGCCACATGAACTTCCCGCGCCGGCCGCTGCCGGTGATGACCTGACCTTCCAGGCTCGCGGCGAAGTCCTCCGCGCCCGCCGGGTGCCGCCGCACCGTCCTGGGGTTGTAGACCGCGACCGCGCTGATGCGCCCGCCTCGGAAGGCCGCGTCGACCCCGCGGCGGATCGTCTCGACTTCGGGAAGCTCCGGCACCGCCCCAGTATGGGTGCCGTGCGTTACTAGCTCATCTGCGGGTGCTTCTCGCGCACCGGATCCAGGCCGTAGTTGATCGCGAAGGCGATCGCGGCGAGCCGGGAGTTCACGCCGAGCTTGCCGAGCACGTTCTGGACATGTGAGCGGACCGTCGAGACCGACACGCCCATGGCGTCGGCCATGTGGCTGGTGGCCTCGCCGCGGACGATGCGCCGCAGCACGTCGTCCTCGCGCGGCGTGAGGTGGTGGGCGAGCTCGTGGGCGTCCTGGTCGCCGAGCAGCGGCGCGGGCTGGAGGGCGGCCCGCAGGAGCTGCGGATCGTAGTACGGGGGACTGGCGAGCCCCTGGTCGATAGCGTTGAGCAGGTCCTTCGGCAGGATGTGGGTGCTCGCGATGCCCGCCGCCGAGACCGAGACGGCCTTGCGCAGGACCGAACCGTCGTCGCGGTCGGTGATGAGGAACACCGGCCGTTCGCAGTCGGTGAGGACCCTGTTCCTGGAGACCGCCTCCAAGGCGACCAAGCAGCAGTCGGCCTGCCCTTCCGCGGTGAGCGCCTTGGCGCTCTTGGCCTCGATCACGATGTCGCCTCGGCGGTGGAGCAGCGGTCGGATGCTGGCTGAGAACACCTGATTGGGGTCGTACAGCATTACACGCACGGTTGGCACCTCGTCCTTCAGGTTTTTGGTCGCCTCCCCAGTCGCGCGCCCGTTCAGGCGGCTATATCAGAATGACCGGTTGTAATCGCCGAGTCCAGGCTTGAGTCAGATGGCCGACACAAGCGGGTATCTGCGTCTCCCAGCTGCGATAATGCGGGGCCGGTCCGGTACTGGCGGTAAGGGGCGCGCTAGCCGAAGTTCTGCACCCAGTACGGGGTTCCGTCGCGGTCGGCGATGCCGATGCCGATGACGTCGTAGTCGCAGTTGAGGATGTTGGCGCGGTGGCCCTCGGAGTTCATCCAGCCCTCCATGACGGAGGCGACGTCGGGGTAGCCGGCGGCGATGTTCTCGCCGACTCCGCCGTTGAAGCCCTGCTCGGCGGCGCGTTCGGAAGGGTTGCGCCCGTCGAGGGAGATGTGGTCGAAGTAGTCGTTGACGGCCATGTCCTCGGCGTGGAGGCGCGAGGCGGTGTCGAGGAGCGAGTTGCGCTCCAGCGCGCCGCAGCCGGCCGCTGAGCGCTCGTCGTTGACGGCGTCGACCAGCGCCTGATCGCGGGTGCGGTCCGGCTCGGGTTCAGGCTCGTCGGGGCCGTCGTCCGGCTCCGGATCGGGCTGAGGTTCCTCTTCCTCCGCCTCCTGTTCCGACGGGGCCTCGGTCGTGGGGGTCTCCTGCTCCTCGGCCTCTTGGGGCTGGATCGAGGTGTCGCCTATCTGCAGGTCGGGCCGAGGGGTGTCGGCGGGTGCCTGGACGGTCCGGGCGGTCTGGGAGTCCCCGTCGGGGGCGGCGGTCTGTTCGAGTGGCGACCCGAGCGCCCACAGTGAAGTGGCGATCGTGCTGAATCCGAAGGCCAGGAGGATCGCGAGGAACATCCGGCGGCGGTTCTCGGCGGGGTTGCGATGACGCCCGCCCCTGACTCGACTCATGGGGGTGCAGCAGCCTCGTTACGGGGAGTTACATGAGGTATCTTCCGTTTTGTCAGGACCCTATCAGGCGCGAGGGCGCTGCCGGGCCCCGAGGTGTGACCCCCGTCCAATCCAAGGGGCAAAGCCTGTGTAAAGCTTGACGAGAACCGCCGAAGAGGCGGATGATGTTCAGTGACGGCCAGCGTTCATGAGCCGTACTTCATGGTCAGGCTTGGGCAATCGGCTCAAGTCCCAAAAATACACTCAGGTAGATGCGACGTTATTTATGGTGCGTACACCACCGTCACCAAACGACGCGATCGCAAGGAGAAACTATGGCGAAAGCCCTCTACGGCCACATCGGTCAGGCGCCGAGCAAGCGACTGATGGAAGAAGTGGTCCAGCTACGCGCGCGAGTACGCAACCTCGAGACCGAACTCGCCGAGCTGCGCGCTCGCGAGAACGAGGTTCAACACGACGAAGCCGAGGAGTTGATGCGGCTGTCAGAGCCCGCGTTGACTTAGCGTCACTCGCACCACGGAAACACCAGCGCGCCAGCTGCACGACAGCCGGCGCGCATTGTCGTGTCCGGGGCGGTTCGATATGCCCGTTCCCGTCGGGACGGCCTTGTAGTCTAGGACCGACCCAGCCACGCAGACCCGCGCCTCGGAGTTGACCGTTGTACCTCAAGAGCCTGACGCTGAAGGGCTTCAAGTCCTTCGCCTCGGCCACGACCCTGCGGTTCGAACCCGGCATCACCTGCGTCGTCGGCCCCAACGGTTCCGGCAAGTCCAATGTCGTCGACGCCATCGCCTGGGTCCTCGGCGAGCAGGGCGCGAAGTCACTGCGCGGCGGCAAGATGGAAGACGTCATCTTCGCCGGCACCACCGGCCGCCCCGCCCTCGGCCGCGCCGAGGTCACCCTCACCATCGACAACTCCGACGGCGCCATCCCCATCGACTACACCGAAGTCTCGATCACCCGCCGCATGTTCCGCTCCGGCGAGGGCGAATACGAGATCAACGGCGACCGCTGCCGCCTCCTCGACGTCCAGGACCTCCTCTCCGACGCCGGCATCGGCCGCGAGATGCACGTCCTGGTAGGCCAGGGAAAACTCGACTCCTACCTCCACGCCCGCCCCGAGGACCGCCGCTCCTTCATCGAAGAGGCCGCCGGCGTCCTCAAACACCGCAAGCGCAAAGAGAAGGCCCTGCGCAAACTCGAAGGCATGCAGGGCAACCTCGACCGCCTGGGAGACCTCACCTCCGAGCTGCGCCGCCAGCTCAAACCCCTCGGACGCCAGGCCGAACTCGCCCGCCGCGCACAGACCATCCAGATGGACCTGCGCGAGGCCCGCCTGCGCCTGCTCGCCGACGACCTCCACAGTCTCCGCACGAACATCGCCAAGGACCTCGCCGACGAAGAGGCCCTCAAGGAGCGCAAGGCCGTCCTCGGCGAAGAGCACGAGCGCCTCGCGGCCCAGATCGGCGAGCTCGAGACCGCCCACGCCGCCGACAAGCCGCGCCTCGCCCGCCTCCAGGAGACCTGGTACCGCCTCCAGGCCGTCGCCGAGCGCCTGCGATCCACCGCCCAACTCGCCGCCGAGCGCCGCCGCTACCTCTCAGAGGACTCGAGCGACGACCGCGCCGGACGGGACCCCGACGTCCTGGAGACCGAGGCCCAGCGCATCCGCGAACAGGAGATCGAGCTGCGCGAGGGCATCGCCGAGGACTCCGAACGCCTCGCGAGCGCCGTCGAGGCCCGCGAGCAGACCGAGGAGTCGCTCGCCGAAGCCGAGCAGCGCATCGTCGGCGCCGTCAAGGCCGCCGCAGAACGCCGCGAGAACCTCGCCAAGCTCCGCGGCCGCGTCGACTCCCTGCACACCCGCACCGCGGCCGCCGACGAAGAGCTCGAACGCGCCTCCGTCGCCCTCGCCGAAGCCAGGGAACGCGCCGAAGCCGCCGCCGAAGCGGTCGCCGAGGCCGAGGCCGAAGGCGAAGCGGTCGAGGCGGACGCCGACCTCGACGAGCGGACGGCCGCCGCGAAGACCCGCGTCGCCGCCGCCAAGGCCGAGGTCGACCGGCTCGCCGAGGCCGAGCGCACCGCCGACCGCGAGGCCTCCCAGTGGACCGCCCGCGAGGAGGCCCTCGCCGTCGGCCTGCGCCGCAAGGACGGCGCCGCCGCCCTCCTCTCCCGCGACCAGACCCTCCCCGGTCTGCTCGGTTCCGTCGCCGCCCTGCTCACCGTAGAACCCGGCTATGAGGCGGTCCTCGCCGCCGCGCTCGGCCGCCTGGCCGACGCCATCGCCGTCACCGACGCCGCCAGCGCCGCCGCCGCCCTCCAGATCCTCCGCGACGAGGACGGGGGCCAGACCGGATTCCTCATCGCCGGCGCCGCCTCGCACGTCCAGGTCCCGCCGAGCTTCAAGGCCGTCGCCGACACCGTCTCGGCCCCCGCCGACCTCGCCGGAACCGTCCGATCGGTCCTCGCCGGCATGGTCGTCGCCGACGACCTCGACGCCGCCCGCGCCATCGTCGCCGCCCACCCCGAGCTGACCGCCGTCACCCGCGACGGCGACGTCCTCGGCGCCTCCACCGCCCACGGCGGCTCGGCGAAGGCCCAGTCCTACATCGAGATCCAGGCCGCCGTCGACGAGGCCCGCGACCGCAAGATCGCCGCCGAGTCGCTCGCCTCGGACCTGCGCGAACAGCTCGACGAAGCCCGTGACGCGCTCGGCGAGGCCGAGACCGCCGCCGACGAGGTCCGCGCCGCCAGGCGCCAGGCCGAAGCCGCCCACAACGCCGTCCACCGCCGCCTCGCCGAACTCGGCGCCGCGGCCCGCGGCGCCGAGGCCGAGGTAGCCCGCCTCGCCCAGAGCAAGGAGCGCGCCACGCGCGCCCGCGAGGCCGACACCGCCGGCCTGGCCGACCTCGAAGCGCAGCTCGAAGCGCTCGAAGCCGAGCCCGAGGTCGAAGAGCCGTCCACCGACGAACGCGACGCGTTCGCCCGCGAACTGGAAGCGGCCCGCCAGAACGAGATGGAGACACGCCTGGCCGTCCGCACCGCCGAAGAGCGCGCCTCGGCGCTGGCGGGCCGCGCCGACGCTCTGGCCCGCCAAGCTCAGTCAGAGCGCGCCGCCCGCGCCCGCGCCGAGGCCCGGCGTGCCGCCCGCGCCCGCGGCGCCGCCGTCGCAGCGCTCGTCGCCGAGGCCGCCGAGACCACGGGCGTCCAGATCACCGACTCCCTCGAAGCCGCCGCCATCGAACGCGACCGCATCGCCGCCGAGCAGGCCCGACGCGAGGCCGCGCTCGCCGAAGTGCGAGAGCGCGCGAACACCACCGCCGCAGAGCTCGAACGCATCACGTCGGCGGCCCACCGAGACGAGGTCGCCCGCGCAGAGCAGCGCCTGCGCATCGAGCAGCTCGAAGAGAAAGCCGGCGCCGACTACGGCGTCGACATCGAGACGCTCCTGGCCGAGTACGGGCCTGAGCGGCCGGTCCCGCCCAGCGCCGAGGACGTCGCCAAGGCCGAGGGCCAGGGAAAGCCCGAGCCCGAGCCGGTCCCGTTCGACCGGGCCGTCATGGAGAAGCGCGCCGCCCGCGGCGAGCGCGAGCTCAAGCTCCTCGGCAAGGTCAACCCCCTGGCCCTGGAGGAGTTCGCCGCACTCGAAGAGCGCTACAAGTTCCTCAACGAGCAGCTCGAAGACGTCAAGAGGACCCGCGCCGACCTCCACACCGTGGTCAAGGAGGTCGACGACCGCATCCAGAGCGTCTTCGCCGAGGCCTACGCCGACACCGCCCGCGAGTTCGAGCACGTGTTCCAGACCGTCTTCCCCGGCGGGGAGGGCCGGCTCGTCCTCACCGACCCCGAGAACCTGCTGGAGACCGGCGTCGAGGTCGAGGCCAGGCCCCCGGGCAAGAAGGTCAAGCGGCTCTCGCTGCTGTCGGGCGGCGAGCGGTCGCTGACGGCGCTGGCGCTGCTGTGCGCGATCTTCCGTGCGCGTCCCAGCCCGTTCTACCTCATGGACGAGGTCGAGGCCGCTCTCGACGACGTCAACCTCCAGCGGCTGCTGAACCTGCTCAGGCAGTTGCAGGAGAACTCGCAGCTGCTGGTCATCACGCACCAGAAGCGCACGATGGAGATCGGCGACGCCCTCTACGGCGTGACGATGCGGTCGGGAGTGACCCAGGTGATCTCGCAGAAGTTCATCAGGGAAGAGGCCTGAGGACGGGTCGGTACAGTGGTGGAGCACTGGAGACTTCCCGGAAGGTGAAATCGTGGACAACCTGTGGATCTGGCTGGTGGCCGCCCTCGTCTTGGTGGCGGCTGTGGTCGGCGGCGTGCTGCTCGCGCGCCGGTCCCGCCCGTCGGCGATCGAGGCGGAGGAGCCCGCCGAACCGCAGGTGGAAGCCGAGCCCGAGCGGCCGTCGATCGAGACCCCCGAACCGACGGCCGGGCGGCTGGTGCGGCTGCGCTCGCGCCTGTCCCGCTCCAACAGCACCCTCGGCAAGGGCCTGCTGGCGCTGCTGGCCAGCGACAAGCTCGACGACGAGGTCTGGGAAGAGGTCGAGGACACGCTCCTGGGCGCCGACGTCGGCGTCACCGACACGACCCAGATCGTCGAGCACCTCCGCGAGCGCGTCAAGGTCCTCGGCACCCGCACCCCGGCCGAGGTGCGCGCGCTGCTGACCGAGGAGCTCTCCGCCGCGCTCGAACCGGATCTGGACCGGAGCCTCGCGACCGTCTCACCGTCGGGCGAGGGACCTGCGACGGTCATGGTGGTCGGCGTCAACGGCTCGGGCAAGACCACCACCTGCGGCAAGATCGCCCGGGTCCTCATCGCCGACGGCCATTCGGTGATCATGGGCGCCGCCGACACGTTCCGCGCCGCGGCCGCCGAGCAGTTGGAGACGTGGGGGAGCCGTGTGGGCGCCAAGGTGATCCGCCGCGGTGAGGGCGCCGACCCCGCCTCGGTCGCCTTCGACGCCGTCAAGGCCGGCTCCGACGAGGGCACGGACGTCGTCCTGGTCGACACCGCCGGGCGCCTCCAGAACAAGACCGGCCTGATGGACGAGCTCGGCAAGGTCAAGCGCGTGATCGAGAAGCAGGGCCCGGTCGCCGAGACGCTGCTGGTCCTCGACGCGACGACCGGCCAGAACGGGCTCCAGCAGGCGAAGGTGTTCGGCGAGGTCTGCCAGATCACCGGCGTCGTGCTCACCAAGCTCGACGGGACCGCCAAGGGCGGGATCGTCATCGCGGTTCAGCGGCAGTTGAGGGTACCGGTTAAGCTGGTCGGACTCGGGGAAGGTCCGGATGACCTGGCCCCGTTCCAGGTAGAAGAGTTCGTCGACGCGATCGTCGATGGCGCC
Source organism: Glycomyces sp. L485 (assembly GCF_022548875.1). Lineage (GTDB taxonomy): Bacteria > Actinomycetota > Actinomycetes > Mycobacteriales > Micromonosporaceae > Glycomyces. The sequence goes on from NZ_JAKZEW010000019.1 coordinate 59,199, forward strand.
GACGGCTGATTCAGAACACGGGCACAGCGGGGACCGGTGAGCCAAGACGAGATTCCGCTTATTGGCGGTAACACCAGCACAGTGGTCCGATTGGGGGACACGGTCCGGCGCAATACCGGCCCGTGGACGCCCGCGGTCCACGCCCTGCTGCGGCATCTGGAGCAGGCCGGTTTCACCGGTGCGCCCAGGCCGCTCGGGATCGACGAGCACGACCGCGAGGTCCTGTCGTTCGTGGAGGGCGAGCCGGGCAAGTACCCGCTCGCTCCGCACTGGACGACCGACGAGACGCTCACCGCGGTGGCGAAGATGCTGCGGATGTTCCACGACGCCCAGTACGGCTTCCGGCCCCAGCCGGGGGCGACATGGCGCTCGTTCGGGCCACCGCCGCCGGACACCGAGGTCATCTGCCACCACGACGCCGCGCCCCACAACGTGGTCTGGAGGCCCGACGGGACGCTGTCCCTCATCGACTTCGACCTCGCCAGCCCCGGCTCGCGGATCTACGACGTGGCGTACGCGGCCTGGACGTGGGTGCCGGTCTTCACCGACCGGGACTCGATGACGCTGGGCTGGAAGAAGCCCGACCGTCCCAGGCGCCTGCGCCTGTTCGCCGACGCCTACGGGCTGTCGGGCAGGGACCGCGAGCGGTTCATCAAGGTCATCCGCAAACGGATCGTGGACCACATCGAGGGGATCAGGCGCATGGCCCAGGCCGGCGACCCGACCTTCGAGCGGATCGTGCAGAAGGGCCATCTGCGTCGGCCCGCGCGCGACCTGCGTCTGCTCGACGCCGAGCGCTACAGGTTGGACGAGGCGCTGCGCTGATCCGCTGCGCCTGTGCGATGTCGCGGCGAGGGCCCGCCGACGAGCCGGGAGCCGACGGTGCCCTCGCCGCTGATCCTTGCGTCTCCTGCTCCGCCGATCGGAGCGCCACAAGAGCTGGAGCGCTCCCAATTCGATCGGCAGGACATTCGGGGAGTCGGAGTCCGCGCTGTGGGTTCTCGAAGGGTTTTGAGGGATTTGATAGTGAACATACCTTGTGAGCGCTTGCCTGTCAATACATCGGCTCACATCAATACACAAGGCCAACTGGTCAGCATATACGCCGCCCCGGAGTCAGACTCCGGACGAATTCATCATTCTGTAAGACCGCCTACCGGGGTCCCGACCGGATCCTCGCAGGATGATGGGGGCAGAAGCGACCCCCTGAAAGGAACGAACCGTTGAAACGCACTGCGATCGGCATCGCCGCGACCGGACTGGCCGCGGCCCTCGCGATGAGCGCCTGCGGCTCCGACGAGGAGCCCACCGACGAGGAGCCAACGAGCGAGGAGGCGACGGCCGAGGAGACGACCGACGAGGCGGCCCCGGAGACCGCCGAGGAGGACAAGGCCGTCCCCGAACTCCTCGACTTCACCGCCACCACCGTCGACGGTGAGGAGTTCGAGGGAGCCTCCCTGGTCGGCGACCCGACCGTCTTGTGGTTCTGGGAGCACGACTGCCCGATCTGCCAGAGTCAGGGACCGGCCGTCGCCGACCTGTACGACGAGTTCGGCGACCGGATCGACATCGTCGGCGTCTCCGGCGCCGGCATCTACGCCGCCAGCAGCGCCGACGACCGCGAGGGCTTCGTTGAGCAGACCGGCACCGGCGACGCCTTCCACATCGAGGACCAGGACTACGAGCTGCGCAACGCCTTCGGCATAGTCAGCCAGAGCACCTTCGTCGTTCTCGACGGCGAAGGCGAGGTCGTCGAGAGCGGCTCGCTCAGCGAAGACGACCTCAACGACGCCGTCGAAGACCTCGTCTGACCGAGGCCCGGGCCCCGGCGGAGCCGGGGCCCGCTCTCATCTCCCGAACACCGACTTCACCAGCTCCTCCAGGAACCGCTGCACCGACAGCGCGCCCTCGATCACCGGGTCCGACGGGTCGCCACCGCCAAGGACCCGCAGATCCCACCAGCCGTAGTAGGCGACGTACAGCCCGGCCGCCAGCAGCAGCACCCCCACCACCCGCATGACCTTAGGGAACTGGCGCTTGAGCCACACGATGAGCCCCTCGCGCGCCAGCGCGATCGCCAGTGACACCACGCCTATCACGATCGTCATCCCGAGCGCGTAGGCCAGGAACATCGCCGTTCCGCCGAGCACCGACGTCGACCGGAACGTCTGCGCCACCAGCGCCAGGAACGGCGCGATGGTGCACGACAGCGAGGCGAGGGCGAAGAACAGGCCGAACAGCGTCATCGAACCGAGCGAGCGTTTGACCTCCCGCCCGCCGAGCTTGGGCATGAACGTCGGCAGGCCGCGCCCGAGCAGCAGCCACACACCGGCGAGCGCGACGGCGGCGCCGACGACGATGGTCACCCACGGCAGGAAGCCGGTGATGCCGACCGCCGCGGTGGACACGAGCAGACCGAAGGCGCCGAAGACGGTCACGAAGCCGATGGTCATCGCGACGGTGAACAGGCCGGCGCGGCCCAGGGCCCGCCACCGCGAGACGTCCTCGTCGGCCTCGCCGGTGATGAGGAAACCGGCGTAGACCGGGAGGAGTGCGAATCCGCACGGGTTCACCGCGGCCACGGCCCCGGCGATGAGCGCGAACGCGAAGGGGAGATCCTGCATGCTACGAGTCTGCCCGCCGGAGTCGGTCGGCAATGCGTGCCAGCTCACATAGCGGCCTTACAGAGCGCTTAACTTGCCGTCCACCGCAGTTCGTGGGACGCGAGGGCGCCGTACGGAGTGAGCGCGGCGAGATCCGCCCGGTGCTCGCCCGGGGTGAGGTCCAGCTCCCATCCCACGTTCGGGCCCACGCGTTTCGCGGGGTGGGCCGCCGCGCCCACCATCGTGCCGCCGACGGCGTACGGGTGCGTCGGCACCACTCGCACCGCGGGGGCGCCGTCGAGCGAGGTCACCGCGACGGCGATGTCCGACAGGCGCGGGTAGGCGTCCGAGGCGTCGTGCAGGAGCCGCTCGGTCTCGACGACGTATGAGCCCTGGAAGGTCGGCACGAAGCCCTTCGGCGCCCAGGCGGCACCGGTGACCGACGCGTGCCGGAAGTACGCGAACCACAGCTCCACGTCCTCGACCCCGTCCCGGGGGCCGATGCTCACGGGCCTGGCCGGCCGCTCCCTCGCCTGGAGCTGGGGCAGACTCAGCGGCCGGGCGTCCTCGTCGACCCAGTAGGAGCCGTGCTGGCCGTCGAGCAGGACCCACGCGTCGAGGTCGTCGATCCAGGCCTCGGTCACGGCGTGGCCCTTCCCGACGCCGTCGTGGTAGTCGCCGCGCCGCAGGTCTGCGCGCCTGGCCGGGATGCGCAGCGCGTTCAGGCTCTGGGCGAGCACGATGGAGTATTCGACGCAGCTGTAGCGTGCGCCGTTCGCGACCTGTTCGAGGATGTCCACCGAGTCCCCGGCGTTGATGCGGGCGTTGGCGTGGCGCCAGAGCCCGTTCGTCCACGCCAGCACTGCGCGGGCTGTGTCCCAGGCGCCGGCGGTCGGGGACGGCAGGCGCCTCCTCAGCTGCGCCTCCCGGTGGCTCGCGACGGTCTCCAGCCGCAGCGGCGCCGTCAGGCCCGGCTCGGGCCAGGCGGTGATGCGCAGCGGCGGTCCGGGAGTGTTGGCGCGGGCGCGCTCCAGGACCGCGTCCCAGTCCTCGTCGCGGCCGAAGGCGCGCGACAGCTCCGGCTCGAACAGGTCGACCTGGTGGAAGCCCTTCTCGATGGCCTCGTCGAGCCGGTCGCGTGCCGAGGGCAGACCGACCTTGTGGGCCGCGATCGCCAGGCTCGGCGCCCACAGGTCACGCCAGAACTCGGCGTCGGCCCGCAGGCTCTTCTCCAAGTCGAGCAGCGTCCACCACCGCCCGCCGCGCATGGCGTCCTGCGCGATGGTCCGGACGCGGGCGATCTTGGCCGGTCTGGGTGAATTTCCGGCTCGCTGGCTTCTCCGAGGAGGCGCACTCATGGCTATGAGCCTAGTCACCGAAGCGCCGACCGCAAACACGCTTGTGCGGGGAGGGTCGTGCCGCTAGAGTGATCGGCATGATCCTTTAGATGAGATTCGGCCGCCGATCGTCCCGGCCGCGTCGTACGCGCCTTCCCGGCCGCTCTGTACGGCGACTGAGCGCTCCGTTCTTTCTCGACGTTGAGCCTCGTTCCATCTAGTGCTCGCGTCACTCCGTCTCGACCCGCGAAGGGGATCCACATGACCACCGAATCACCCGAATCGACCGAACCAGAAGAAGCCGCCGAGCCGCTCAACCGCGAGCAGCGGCGGGCGCTCGCCCGCGGCAAGAAGGGCGCCGCGGGCAAGAAGCCCATCGGCTCCAAGAAGTCGAAGATCCGCTCGCAGCTGCCGAACGGCGGAGTGGGGAAGTTCCAGCTTCCCACCAAGAACGGCTGATCGTCCACGGCAGAGCGGGCGGCGGGATCGATCCCGCCGCCCGCTTCGTCCGTTTTTAAGCGGCTTCGCATGTCACCTCTGGAGAAGCGCCTCCGTTCGTGGCGGTGAAGCCGAAGACCTCGCGGCTCTGTCCGGAGGAGACGGCGCCGTTCCAGCCGACGTTCCCTGCGGAGACCGAGTTCCCAGTCTGCGTCAGCTCGGTGTTCCAGTGGCTCTGGACGGTCTGGCTACCGGGCCAGGTCCAGGTGAGCGTCCAGCCGCTGATGGCGCCTTGGTCGGCGGTGACGGTCACGTTGCCCTGCCAGCCGGAGCCCCAGTCGCTCACGACCTCGATGCTCGCCGAGCAGTCGCCTTCGGTCGGGTCACCGGTGGTGGGGTCGTCGGTCGGGCCGCCGGTGGTGGGGTCGTCGCTCGGGGCCGTGGTCGGGTCGGTCGGCTCGCCGCCGTCGTCGAACACCGAGGCGCGCTCGGCGGTGTTCTTGATGCCGTTCTGCGAGTTGAACACCCGCTCACCCCAGGAGGTCAGCTGGGCCGGGTCGAAGTTGACGACCTGGTCGAGGTGTTCATTGCCGCCGCTGTTGCCCGAGTAGGACCAGGCGATCCAGCCGATGCCGCGGGCCTGCGCCTCGTTTTGGATGGTCTCCCAGGCGACGGGCTCGCCCTGGTGCTCGTCGCCGTACTCGCCGACCATCAGCGGGAGGTTCTTGGCCGCGAAGGCGTCGAAGTAATCGCTGACGGTCTGGGGGGTGCCGTACACCTGGTACATGTGGACCGAGAAGAGCGTGTTGGCGTCCTCGTCGGCGGCGAAGACCTGCTCGGCGTTGTCGAGCATGAGCTGCTCCCAGTCCTGGCCCCAGTTCGGGGCGTCGACGACGAGGGTGTGCTCGAAGCCGATGTCGCGCATCCGCTCGACGGCGCCGACGGTGGCGTCGACCCAGCCCGAGGTGTTCTGGTTGCCCCACGGCTCGTTGCCGATGTTGACCAGGACGTACGCCTCCTCGCCTTGGAGGACGTCGTACATGTCCTCCCAGAAGTCGACCGCCTGGTCGAGGCTGGCCGCGCCGGACTCCTCGCCGTAACCGGTGGTGTCGTGGACTTCGAGGATGCAGATAACCTGCTGCGCCTTGCATTCGGCCACGATCGCGGCCATGTCGGAGGGCGTGGTGGTGCCCCAGTCGCGGTGACCGGAGCCGAGGACGACGCGGATGGTGTTGGCGCCCAGGTCGCTGAGTTCGCCGATGCTCTCGAACTCGCCCTGGTACCACACGTGGGGGTGGGAGGAGCCCCGCATGACGAAGGGGTTGCCGTTCGCGTCGATGAGCTGGGTGCCTTCGACGGAGAAGCCCCCCTGCTGCGCCTCGGCCGGAGCCAGCTGCCAGATGCCGGCGACCGCCACGAGCAGAGCTGCACCCGCCGCCAGTAGCCATGTGCGCGGGGAGCGTCCCCGCGGTGCCGGGACGGCCACGGTGTTCGGGATGGTCATATCAATCCTTCTATCCGTAGGTGAATCGGTTAATACCAACCTTTAGATAGACAACCATAAATATTGATCGAGTACAAGGTGTTCGGCCTCTCGGCCTCTCGAATACGACGACTGAACCGCACAAGCGCGCGCCGCGGCCCCGGCCTACTCGGGCGCCGTCCCGGTCGAGCCGCGCGGCGAGAGCACCGCCTGCGTGAACTGGATCGAACGGCTCCCCTCCCCGGCGACCGGCTCGTCCCGGATGAGCGAGAGCAGGACCTCGGCGCACTTTGAGCCGTAAGCGGTGATGTCGCGGGTCAGGGAGGTGAGCGTCGGGTGGGTGAGACGGCACAGCGGCGAGTCGTCCCAGGCGACGATCGAGAGCCGCTCGGGCACCTCCAGGCCGAGCTCGTGGGCGACGCCGAGGCCCGCGACGGCCATGACGTCGTTGTCGTAGACGATCGCGGTCGGTCGCGCCGGGGCGGTGAGCAGGCGGCGGGTGATCCGTGCGCCCTGCTCCCCGGTGTAGTCGGCGTGGATGCCGGTGAAGGAATCCAGCCCCAGCTCCCGCGCCGCGCTCTCGAATCCGGCGTCCCGGATCGTGGTGTGAAGCAGGTGCGGCAGGCCGGCCACGCGCGCGACCCTGCGGTGTCCGAGCGCGTACAGGTACTCCAGGACCTCGCGGCACGGCTCGATGTCGTCGTGCCACACCTCCGCGAGCTTGCCGTCCTCGACCGGCCCGCCGACCGCCACCGCCGGCAGCCCGAGGCCGGCGATGACGTCGAGGCGGTTGTCGTCGACGTGGATGTCGCACAGCAGGACGCCGTCGACGCGCCGCTCGGCCCACCAGCGCCGGTAGACGTCGAGCTCCTCCTCCGGAGAGTCGACGATCTGCAGCGTGAGGCCGAACGAGCCGGCCGACAGCGTCGCCTCCATGCCGCTGATGAGCTCCATGAAGAACGGCTCGATCCCCAGCGTGCGTGCGGGGCGCCGCAGCGCGATGCCGACGGTCTGCGCCGAGGAGACCGACAGCGACCTCGCGGCCCGGTTGGGCACGAAGCCCATGTCGGCGGCGATGGCCAGGATCCGCTCCCGCGTGGCCGCCGAGACTCCCGGCCTGCCGTTGAGCGCGTACGAGACCGCGCCCTTGGAGACCCCTGCCGCCCGGGCGATGTCGGCGATGGTGGGGCGTCTGGTCATGCTGTCTCCTCGTTGCTGTGGTGCCCTAAGGCGGGCCGGCCGGGCTCACGGGTGAGCCGCGACCCAGTGCTGTTCGCCGACCCGCGTCAGCGGCGGCGGATCGACGCTGCGGTCGCCGTCGGGCTCCAGCTCCTGCGGCGTCGCCGGATCGTCGGACCACTTGCGGTGCAGTTGCGGGACGGAGGCCAGCAGGTTCCGCGAGTAGGGGTGCCGGGGGTCCCCGAACACCGTCCCCGTCGCGCCGGTCTCCACCACCGCGCCGTGCCGCATGATGACGACCCGCTCGCTGATGTAGTTCGCCAGCGAGAGGTCGTGCGTGATGAACAGCACGCCGAGGCCGCGTTCCTTCAGTTCCCCGAGCAGGTTGAGCACATCGATCCGGGTCGACGCGTCGAGCATACTAATGATCTCGTCGGCCACCAGCACCTCGATGTCCAGCAGCAGTGCCCTGGCGATGAGCATGCGCTGCAGCTGCCCGCCCGAGAGCTGGTGCGGGTACTTGCCGAGCACCGAGCCCGGGTCGAGCCGCACCGCCTGGAGCGAGTTCTCGACCTTCTCGTTCCATTCGCCGCGGCCGGTGCGCGGGAAGTACGACTCGCGGACCGTCTCCAGGACCCGGTCGGCCTTGAAGATCGGGTTGTAGCTGCTGAAGGGGTCCTGGAACACTCCTTGGACGCGCCGGTAGTAGGCCTTGCGCTCGCGGTGGCCGCGCGCGGTGACGTCGGCCCCGTCGAGGCGGATCGTGCCGCGGGTGACTGAGGCGAGCTGGAGGACCATCTTCCCGATCGTGGTCTTGCCGCTGCCGGACTCGCCGACGACCGACAGGACCTCACCGGGGGCGATCTGGAAGCTGACGTCGCGCACCGCCGTCAGCCGCTTGGAGCCGAGCGCGCCGATCCGATAGGACTTCCACACGTGTTCGAGTTCGAGCATTTCAGTTCGCCGCCTTCCAGCAGGACACCTCGTGGCCGTCGGCGACGGCCACGGCGGGGGGCTCCTCGGCGCACTGCTCGAATGCGAGCGGGCACCGGTCGCGGAAGCGGCACCCGGTCGGCGGGTCGAGCAGGTGGGGCGGTCTGCCGGGGATGCTCCTGAGCCGCTCGGTGCCGTATTCGAGCCCCACTTCCGGCAGGGCGCCGATGAGCGCCTGCGTGTACGGGTGCCGCGGCGACTTGATGACGGTCTCGGCCGGGGCCTTCTCGACGATGCGCCCGGCGTACATGACCATGATCGTGTCGGCGATCTGGTAGACCAGCGACAGGTCGTGGGTGACCACGATCATGCTCTTGACGAAGCCCAGGTCGCGGAACTTCACGAGGGTCTCGGCGACGGCCTTCTGGTTGGTCACGTCGAGCGCCGAGGTGACCTCGTCGGCGATGAGCAGGCTCGGGTCCAGCAGCGTCGACAGGACCATGACCATGCGCTGCTTCATGCCGCCGGACAGCTCGATCGGGTAGTTTCCGAGCACCTTCGACGACAGGCCCACCAGTTCGAGCCGGCGGACCAGCTCGTCCTCGATATCGCGGTAGGAGATGCGCCGGGATCGGAGCAGCTCGGCGGTCATCTTCCCGATCTTGCGGGTCGGGTTCATCGCGCTCATCGAGTACTGGGGGATGATCGACACCTCCTTCCAGCGGCGCGCGTTCATCGCCCGGTCGTCGCCGATCGGCAGCTCCTCGTCGTCGAGGACGGCGCTGCCGCCGACGTGCCGCATGCGCCCGTCGAGCCGGATGAGACTCTTGCCGAGCGTGGTCTTCCCGCAGCCGGACTCGCCGGCGAGCCCCATGATCTCGCCGTCGGCGAGCGAGAAGGACACGCCGTCGAGGGCGCGAACATCGCCCTTCGTGGTGCGGTAGTGGACCTTCAAGTCCTCCACTTGCAGTGCCATGGCTACATTTCCCTCAGCTTCGGATTGAAGACCTCGTCGAGACCGACGTTGGTGATGTACAGGGACCCGACGATCGCGGTGATCGCCAGGCCGGGCGGCACGAACCACCACCACAGTCCGAGGTGGAGCGCGCTCCAGGCCATGGACTGCTGCATCATGGTGCCGAGTGAGACGGCGTTGGTGGGGCCCAGGCCGATGAAGTCGAGCATCGCGGCGAACAGGATCGCGCCGCCGAACAGCAGGATGATCGCCATCAGCAGGTAGGAGGCCATGTTCGGCATGACCTCTCGGACGATGATCTGCGGCGCCCGCTTGCCGGTGAGCCTGGCGAGGTCGACGTAGTCGCGGTTGCGCAGGGTGAACGTCTGGGACCGCACGGCCTTGGCGACCCACGGCCAGGAGAACAGGCCGATGATGACCGCCTGCGAGACGACGCCCCTGACCTCAAGGTAGGAGCTGATGACGATGAGGACCGCCAGCGCGGGGAGCACGAGGACGACGTTGGTGATCATGTTGAGGAACTCGTCGACCAGGCCGCCGCGGTAGCCCGCGGTGAAGCCGACGCTCAGGCCGATCACGAAGGCGATGGCGCCGCCGAGTGCCCCGACCAGGTAGGACGAGCGCAGTCCGTGGACGAACTGTGCGAACACGTCCTGCCCGAAGTAGGTCGTCCCGAACCAGTAATCGCCGCTGGGCGCCGCCGATTTGGGCCCGACGTACTCGTTCGGGGTCGAGGAGAGGAAGAACGGCCCGACGACGCCGAGCAGCAGCAGCGCCAGGACGATCGAGGAGCCGATGACGACCTTGCGGTTCCGCAGCGCGAAGTACAGGTGCTCGTTGCGCTTTCCGACGATTTCGGTCTGGAGCACGAGGTCGGCGCTCATGACTGTCCTCCTTCGAGTCCGAGACGGGTGCGCGGGTCGACCAGGACGTAGACGACGTCGGCCAGGAAGTTGAACACGAGCACTCCGATGACGATGAACAGCAAGATCCCCTGGAGCAGGAAGAAGTCCTGGTTGTTGATGGCGCTGAGCAGGAGGCTGCCGAGCCCGGGATAGGCGAAGACGACCTCGGTCACCAGGGCCCCGCCGACCACCATGCCCAGAGCGACCGCCAGTCCGGTGATCTGCGGCAGCATCGCGTTGCGGAACGCGTAGCGGCGCACGAGGCGCCTCGGTGCGCCGAGGGCCTGCAGGTAGTTCGCGTAGTCGGATTCGAGCTCGTAGATCACGAGGTTCCTCATGCCGATGGCCCAGCCGCCGAGGGCGACGATGAACAGCGACAGGAACGGCAGGAACCAGTGGTGGACGAGGTCGACGATGAAGACCCAGCTGAACGTCGGCGTGAGTGCGAAGCTGTAGCCTCCGGCGACGGGGAACCAGCCGAGGATGACGCCGGCGACCCACGCGAGCAGGATCGCCAGCCACATGTAGGGGACGGCGGTGAACACGTACCCGACCGGCAGGACGCCGTTGTCCAGCCACTTGTTGCGGGCGGCCATGGCGCCGAGGCTGTTGCCGACGATCCAGCTGAGCAGGATGGCCGGCAGCAGGAGCGCGAGCGTGTACGGCAGCGCGCCGGCGATCACCGAGGACACCGAGGCGGGGAATGCGTACACGCTGACGCCGAGGTCGCCCTTGAACAGCGCGGCCCAGTAGTTGAGGTACTGCTGCCACAGCGGCACGTCGAAGCCGAAGACGTTGTCGAAGTACGCGCGCATGGCCTCGGAGGACTCTGGGTTGGCCACCTTGTTGCGGCTGAGCATGCGCGCCACCGGGTCGCCCGGCATGAGGCGGGGGACGGCGAAGTTGATCGACACCGCGATGACGAAGGTGACGCCGTAGATGAGCAGTTTGCGCCTGAAGTATCGGCCCATGGAGACTCCTAGGAAGGTCGGTGCGGGGCCGGGGAACCGCACGGCGGCTCCCCGGCCCCGGCGGGCTATCCGGCCGGTTCGAGCTCGGTGAGCATGTAGATCGAGCTCATGTTCCAGTAGCCGTTCCAGGCGGTCGGGATCACGTTGGGCGTGTCGTCGGCCTCGGAGGGCCAGTTCGTCCAGACGGCGTTGTTCACCTGCGACCAGGCGCCGTTGTACCAGACCGGGATCGCCGGCATCTCCTCCAGTGAGATCCGCTGGAGATCGGAGAGGATCTCCTGGTAGCGCGGGTCGTCCGAGGCGGTCGCGGCCAGCTCCTCGGTCAGGGACCAGGCCTCCTCGTTCTCCCAGCGGGAGAAGTTGGCGGTGGACTGGTCGTCGAGGACCGGCAGCTGGAACAGGTACCGGTAGTGGGTCCACGGGGTGTGGCTGATGCCGCTCCAGTTGTTCATGATGATCTCGAAGTCGCCGCTGGTCCGGGCGTCGTCGACGGCGCCGGCGTCGATGAACTCCTCGGTCACGTTGATGCCCGCGGCCTGCAGGTCGGCGGCCATGGAGCGGGCCGCCTCCTCCCAGTCGGTCCATCCGGTGGGGACGTTGAGAGTCAGTTCGACGGCCTCGCCGTCGGTGTTCTCGACGAAGCCGTCGCCGTCGCCGTCCTCGTATCCGGCCGCGGACAGGATCGAGGCGGCTTCCGAGGCGCCGTAAGAGATGCCGTGCTCGTCGATGACGGACTGGTCGATGTAGTCGTCCCACAGCGGCAGCAGCCCGGTCGGGTTCGCGGTGGCGACGATTCCGGAGTAGACCGAGTCGACGATCTTCTGGCCGTCGACGGCGCTGGCCATGGCCTTGCGGAACTCGGGGTCGTCGAGCGGTTCGACCGTGGTGTTGGGGATGAGCATCGCGGTGTTCGCCTGCTGCATGTACGGCGCTTCGTCGTGATAGGTGCTCAAGTCCGGGTTCGAGGCCATGAGGTCCTGTATGCCGGGCAGGAAGTTGTTGGACAGGTCCACCTCCCCTTGCGCCACCAGGTTGAGGGCGACCTCGTTGGAAGTGGTGATGACCTCGACGACGAAGGTCGGCTGGACTTCGAGGTCGAGGTGATCGGTGGCCCACCAGTCGTCGCGCTTGACCCACGCGAGGCGGTCCTGGTCGTAGCTGTGGACGGTGTAGGGCCCGGAGACGACCGGGTCCTCGTTGGCCCCGGTGAGGATCTCCTCTTCGGGCAGCTGGGAGAGGACGTGCTCGGGGACGATCTGCTCGGCCCACAGGAAGTTGTTCCACTCCTGGTGGCGCGCTTCGGCGAAGGTGAACTCGACGGTGAGGTCGTCGACGACCTCGACGGATTCGAGCCACTCCCAGATGTTGTGGTACGGGACGGCTTCGATCTGGCCGAGCTCGGCGGTGTACTTCACGTCGTCGGCGGTGAGCTGCTCGCCGTCGGACCAGGTGATCCCGTCGCGGAGCGTCAGCTGGTAGGTCAGGTCCCCGGTCCATTCGCCGGTCTCGGCGAGCCAGGGGTCGAGCTCGGTGGTCTCGGGGTCGAACAGGAAGAGGGTCTCGTAGCCGAGGCCGTTGAGGCCGGTTACTTCGCCGGGTGTGATGGTGTTCCAGTCCGCCGGAGGGCCTCCGCCGGTTCCGGTGATGTAGAGGGTCTCGTTGCGCGGGAACTCGTTCATCGAGAGTTCCGACGGGTTTTCGCTGCCGCCTCCGCCGCCGGTGCAGGCGGAGGCCGCCAAGGCTGGGAGCGCTATCAAGGCGATGAGTGTTCGCCGTTTCGTCATGATCTGCTCAACTTTCGCGTCGAGGGATTGGCCGATGTTCCGGTGTGGAGGGCGCGTGAGGTCGCCGATGAGGGGACTGTGATGCGCAGCATCTTAACCGGGTCAGTGAAAACACTGAACCATGGGCGTATTTCGATGTCAAGTGGCGTCTGTGAAGTCCAGGGGACACGATGGAGTCCCCGGCAATGGCAAGTACTGCAGGTCAATATTCCTCACCAACCCCATCCTCACCAGCAGTGAAGCTACGTCATGGCGCATCGAAGCATCTAATGAAGTGATTACAATTCGATCACGAGGACATCAAGACATTGACGAACTGTGATCTAACATATAGGTTCAGGCCACTTACCCGGTTAAGTTTCGCCTGGGCGCAAAATCGGACAACTCCTTCGCGAACGGAGTGAACGCCATCGTGATCTCAAGAACCAAGCGCTACGGCGCCGCGGCCGTGGCCGCCGCCCTCGCACTCACCGCGGCAGCCTGTTCCGACGATCCCGGTGGCGGAGCCGGCACCACAATGGAAGAAGAAGAGGTCGATTCGATCACCTTCTGGCACACAGGCGACGCCACCCAACTGCCGATGATCGAGGCCGTCGGCGAGCTCTTCGAGGCCGAGCACGGCGTGGCCGTCGAAGTCGAGGCCATCGACTGGGCCGACGCCCACGCCCAGATCCTCACCGCCATACAAAGCGGCGACGGCCCCGACATCTTCACCGGCGGCCTCTCCTGGGGCATCGAGTTCGGCGAACTCGGCGGCCTGGTCGACCTGCGCGAATACGACACCCAGAACCTCGAGGACAACGTCATCGAAGGCCTGTGGGAGTCCATCCAGTCGCCCGGCGGCGAGCTATACGGCGTCCCGCTGAACATGACGACCTACTCGATGTTCTACCGCACCGACATCCTCGAAGACAACGACCTCGAAGTCCCGGCCACCTGGGACGAGATGGACGCCGCCGTCACCGCCCTCCAAGCGGCCGGCTACGACACCCCCTTCGTCGCCACCTGGGAGCCCATCGGCTGGCTCGACTGGTTCAACTACATGCACCAGGCCGGCGGCAGCGTCTACAACGACGACTGCACCGAGGTCACCATCGACTCCCCCGAAGTCGCGGCCGGAACCGACTACTGGGCCAAGCGCTTCAGCGAGCAGAACGTCCCGACCGACCAGCCCGACCTCGGCGCAGGCCTCTCCTCGGGCGACTACGTCTTCGCCACCGGCGGCTCCTGGAACTACGACGGCCTCGCCGTCGGCTTCCCCGAACTCGAAGGCAAATGGAGCTCCGCCCCGCTGCCCGCCGGACCCGCCAGCGCCGGAAGCTTCATCGGCGGCAACGTCATGGGCGTCATGGACCAGTCCCAGGCCCCGGGCACCTCGGCGGCCTTCATCGACATGGTCTACTCCGACGAAGGCAACGACGCGATGCTCGCCGCCGCCGCCGAGGACAACGTACTGTGGCTGCCCCCGCGCACCGACAAGGTCGCCGACACCCACCTCGACGACGCCAACAAGCGCGCCCTGACCGAGATCTTCGAGACCTCCGTCGGCCCGCCCAACTGCGGCGGCTGGGAAGAGGCGTCCCCGAACGTGCAGCGCGCACTCCAGACCATCGTCCTCGACGGCGCCTCGGTCGAAGAAGGCCTCGCGCAGGCCAAGACCGAACTCGAAGCCACCCTCCGATAGAACGCCGACCGGGCCGGACGGCCCGAAGCGCCGAGACCCTCGCGCTCCGGGCCCGCCCCCCGCCACTGAAATCTCCGGAGACTCCCCTTGAGCGTCAAGCAGACCGTCCGGCCCGAGCCGGAAGCCGAACCAGCACGCCCAGTGCGCCGGCCCAGGCGCGGCCACCGCCTCCAGCGGTTCGGGCCCGCCTACCTCATGCTCGTGCCCTTCGCGCTGCTGTTCCTCGTCTTCCTCGTCTATCCGCTGGGCCGGTCGCTCTACTACTCCCTGACCGACTTCAACGGCATCCGCTCCCCGGAACTGGTCGGGTTCGAGAACTTCACGACCCTCATCTTCGAAGACGACCGGTTCCACACCGCCATCTGGAACACCTTCAAATACGTCATCGCCTCGGTCGCACTCACCACCGCGCTCGGCCTGCTGCTCGCGATGTCCTTCAAGTCCACCTCGATGCGCGACCGCCTGCTGCGCACGGTCTTCTTCCTGCCCTCCGTCTCGGCCGGCGTCGGCGTCGTCCTGGTGTGGAAGTGGATCTTCATGGTCGACTCCTGGGGCCTGGCCAACACGATCTCCCGGTTCCTGGGCGGCGGCAACAAGGCCTGGCTCGCCGAGCCCACCCTCAGCGTCCCGATCCTGGTCGTCCTGGCCGTCTGGGGCGGCGTCGGCTACGCCATGGTGCTCTTCGTCGCCGGCGTCAACGCCATCCCCGACGAGCTCTACGAGCAGGCCTCCATCGACGGCGCCTCCAAAGTCCGGCAGTTCTGGCACATCACGCTCCCGATGCTCAGGCCCGTCACCGTGTTCGTCGTCATCACCTCCACCATCGGCGCGTTCCAGATCTTCGAACCGGTCTACCTGCTGTGGAACCGGTCCTCCTCGATCGTCGGCGGACCGATCGACAGCGCGCTCACCATCGTCCCCTACCTCTACGACATGGGCTTCAACCGTTTCCAGCTCGGATACGCCTCCGCGATCGCCTGGGTGCTGTTCTTCATCATCTTCATAGTCACGCTGATCCAGCTGCGGGTCACGCGCACGTTCAAGGAGTTCTAAATGAGCGTCGCCACCGTCATCGAGGCCGACCGCGTCGACAAGAAGCCGCGGAAGCGCCCCAACCTCCTCGGCGAACTCGCGCGGCTGCCGCTGTACCTGTGGGCCGCGGTCGTACTCATCCCCTTCTGGTGGATGATCATCGCCGCGTTCAAGACCGTGCCCGAACTGATGAGGAACCCGCCGACGTTCTTCCCGCAGAGCCCCTCCGCGGACTCCTTCTACGACCCCGAATACACCGGTCCCGGCGGCGATCCCGACCACGTCGCCGGCGTCTTCCAACGATGGGACGACGTCGCCGGCGGCTTCCTCCGGTTCGCGTTCAACAGCTTCATGGTCACCGTGGTCGTGACCGTCCTGAGCCTCTTGATCGCCTCGCTGGCCGCCTACATGATGACCA
Source organism: Glycomyces sp. L485 (assembly GCF_022548875.1). Lineage (GTDB taxonomy): Bacteria > Actinomycetota > Actinomycetes > Mycobacteriales > Micromonosporaceae > Glycomyces. The sequence goes on from NZ_JAKZEW010000019.1 coordinate 74,942, forward strand.
AGACCGCCGCCCCCGGGCGCCGGATCATCTTCGTCGTCATCATCTCCTCGATGATGATCCCCTGGCAGGTCAGCCTCATCCCCAACTACCTCCTGGTCTCCGACCTGGGCATGACCGACTCCTACCTGGGCTACATCGTCCCCGGCCTGGCCAAGGCGTTCGTCGTGTTCTTCCTCGTCCAATACCTCAGGTCCATCCCCGACGACCTCGTCCACGCAGCCCGCGTCGACGGCGCGAGCGAGTGGCGCATCTGGTGGAAGATCATCCTGCCGCTGCTGCGCCCCGCGCTGGCGGCCATGGCGATCTTCGTCGCGCTGGCCGAGTGGAACAACTTCTTGTGGCCGCTCATCATCATCCGCTCGGACGAGCTGTTCAACCTGCCGGTGGCCCTGTCGAACCTGAACAACGCGATCGTCTCCAGCCCTGGTTCGATGGGCGTCGCCATGGCCGCGTCTATGCTGGCGACGCTGCCGACTGTGGTCTTCTTCTTCATGTTCCAGAAGCACTTCATCAAGGGCATCGCCCTGTCCGGTATCAAGGCATAAAAGGAGTTTCATTGAGCGCCAAGCGAACCCTGCACGACGGATGGACCGTCACCGCCGGGGCGGGCAGTCCGGTCGAGGTCGACGACGTGGAGGCGGCCGTTCCCGGCTGCGTCCACACCGACCTCATGGCGGCCGGACTCATAGGCGACCCCTACGTCGACGACGCCGAGCGCGAGCTGTCGTGGATCGGGCGCACCGACTGGACCTACCGGACCGTCTTCGACCACTCCGGCGAGCCCTGGGACGGGATCGACCTGGTCTTCGACGGGCTCGACACGGTCGCGCGGGTGAGCCTCAACGGAGAGGTCGTCGCCGAGACGGCGAACATGCACCGCCGCTACCGCTTCGACGTCCGCAGCCTCGTGCGCGAGGGCGCCAACGAACTCGAAGTGGCCTTCACCTCGCCGTACGGCTACGCCGAGGCTCAGCGCGATCGGCTCGGGTCCAGGCCGAACGCTTACGACCCCGAGCCGGGCAACTTCATCCGCAAGGCGGCCTGCAATTTCGGCTGGGACTGGGGGCCGAACCTCGCGAGCGCCGGCATCTGGAGGCCGGTCCGCCTGGAGCAGTGGAACATCGCTCGCATCGACGAGGTCGTGCCGCGCGTGAGCGTCGCCGACGGCCGCGGCATCGTCGACCTCGCAGTCCGGATCGACAAGGCCGTCGCCACCGACGTCGAACTCGTCTGCGAGATCAACGGACGGGAGACCGCCGTGCGCCTGACGGCCGAATCCGACAGCGCCGACGTCCGGCTCGAAGTGGACGAGCCCGAGCTGTGGTGGCCGCGCGGCCACGGCGGCCAGCCGCTCTACCCCGTTTCAGTGAAGGTGCGAGCCCTCGGCGTCGAACTCGACTCGTGGGAGCGGGAGATCGGCTTTCGCACCGTCGAACTCGACACCGAGCCCGACGAGCACGGCCGGCCCTACACGATCAAGGTCAACGGCGAGCCGATCTGGATCAAGGGCGTCAACTGGATCCCCGACGACGTCTTCCTCGCACGCGTCGACGCCGACCGCTGCGAGCGCCGCCTCCTCCAAGCCGCCGAGGCCAACGTCAACTGCGTGCGCGTGTGGGGCGGCGGGGTCTACGAGTCGGACGACTTCTACGACGCGTGCGACCGGCTCGGCCTGCTGGTGAAGCAGGACTTCCTGTTCGCCTGCGCCGCCTACCCCGAAGAGGAGCCGTTCTGGTCTGAAGTGGAGGCAGAGGCGCGGGACAACCTGGTGCGCCTGGCCCCGCATCCGAGCCTGGTGACCTGGACGGGCAATAACGAGAACATCTGGGGCTGGCACGACTGGGGCTGGCAGCCGCGGCTCGAAGGCCGCAGCTGGGGCGAGGGCTACTACCTCGACCTGCTCCCCAAGCTCGTATCCGAAGTGGATGGCACCAGGCCGTACTGGCCCGGCAGCCCCTGGTCCGGCGACCGAGAACTGCACCCGAACGACCAGGTGAACGCGTCCGTCCACATCTGGGATGTGTGGAACGACCTCGACTACACCCACTACCGCAACTGGAGGCCACGCTTCGTCGCCGAGTTCGGCTACCAGGCGCCGCCCACATGGGCCACGGTGCGGCGCATGGTCACCGACGAGCCGCTGGAGCCCGAATCCGCCAACATGCTGTGGCACCAGAAGGCCATAGACGGCCAGGCCAAGCTCCAGCGCGGCCTCGACTCCCACCTGCCGCCCGCCGAGGAGTTCGACGACTGGCACTACTACACGCAGGTCAACCAGGCCAGAGCGCTGCGTCTCGGCATCGAGTACTTCCGCTCGCTCCAGCCGCACTGCACCGGCGCGATCATGTGGCAGCTCAACGACTGCTGGCCGGTCACCTCCTGGGCCGCGATCGACGGCGAGGAACGGCTCAAACCGCTCTGGTACGCCCTGCGGGACGTCTTCGCCGACCGGATCGCCACCTTCCAGCCCGAAGGCGACGGCCTCAAACTCGTCGCCGTAAACGACTCCGCCGAGCCGTGGGACGACGTGATCGGCTTTTGGAAGTGCAGCGCCGAAGGCCGCATACTCGGCCGGGCCCTGCTCAAGCTCGACATCGGCCCGCGCGAGGCGGCGACAGTCGACCTGACCGAGGACGTCCTCCCCGCCGACGGCGAATTCCTGGTGACCGGGCGCGACGACATCCCGCGCGCGACCTGGTTCACCAAGGAGGACAAGGACATGGATTGGCCCAAGGCCCGCTGGACCGCCGAGACCGAGGTCGTCGACGGGGGAGTGGCGGTCACCGTCACCGCCGAGACGGTTCTTCGCGATCTGTGTCTGTTCGCCGACCGCCTCGACCCCGACGCGCGCGTCGACAAGGCATTGCTGACGCTCATCCCCGGCGAGACGGCGACGTTCACCGTCACCAGCCAGAAGCTCAGGAACGCACCCGATGCGGCGAAGGCGCTGACCACGAAGCCGGTCCTGCGCGCCATCAACGACTAGCTGGAGGGGGCCGTGAGTCGCGTACCCGGCGACTCCAAGCCCGCCTCAACTCGAAGAGCGCGGGGACTCGTCAACCAGGGACCGGAGTACTCCGGTCCCTGGTCGCCCCGGCGTGACGCGGCCTGTGTGAACAGAGACGGGCTATGCCCGCGTCCCGTACGCCTCCGGAGCCCGGCAATGGCAGAGATTGCATTGGCGGGAGCGGTGTGGGGTGGATGGTTGTTCTGCGCCAAGGGCGGCGGCGATGACGAGGTGGATGGTTGGGCGGGGTGGAGTCTTCGGCTGTTCGGTGATTCTCGGTCGGGCTTCAGGCGAGGCAGCGATGAGGAGCTGCGTGGGGGCCGGGGGTGCCCTGTCGGCCACGGAGGTCGGTCGTGGAGAGCAGGAGCGGGACTCTCGAGGCCGGTTCGGCAGCTGCGGCGGGCGCTGTGGGTATGGGTTCGGTGGCGGTGAGGGGATGCCGGTTCGGGCCGGTCGAGCACGGAGTCTCGGGCCGCTTGGGTGTGCTATTCCGGCCCTGGGCACGGGGAATGGCTCGAAGCCGTTTCCGGTTTCGAGCTGGCGGCTGTATGAGGCGCCTTCCCCGCCGCGGCGTCCCGCGGCGGGCAGGTTAAGAACGGGATGGGATCTTCGATCACGTTCGAGCGCACCGGGATCAGCGGTTTATTCGTCTTCGGATGCACCAGAGTCATCGCCGCAACCGGTGCCGCCGGTGCGGCCGCTGCTGCTGGCGGTGTGGTCGGTGCGGGGGCGTGCTCGTCTTCGGGGCGGGAGCGTCCGCCCGGTC
>NZ_JAKZEW010000112.1 GCF_022548875.1 Glycomyces sp. L485
CCTTCGACTTCTCGCTCCGCACCGACCCGTCCGCCCTCGTCTTCGCCATCACACACCCCTCCGTCATTGCCACATCTTCGAACAATCTCCCTGTTTCCGATTGTTCGTCCTATACTTCAATGATACGGGCCTGACCAGCGGAAATCATCACCCGATCGGTGGGAAACCCCTCATGTTTGGGCCCCGGACCGCCTGCAGCGCAACACAACACGAGGGGGTCTCGCCCGACCTCACTCGGCCAGGCACCCGGAGACCGAGCCCGCCTATCCACTCACGCTTTCGACGCTCCTATGGTTGTCAAGTGGTTGGCTGTGGGGTT
>NZ_JAKZEW010000010.1 GCF_022548875.1 Glycomyces sp. L485
GACAGGCACCAGCACCGGCCTCGCAGACCGCGACCAGGACCGGGACCGGGACCGGGAGCGAGCCCGAGAGCGGCACCGGATCTGAACACGGCCCCCGAACCGGAACGGGAACCGGACCCAAGCGAACCTCCGAACCGGACTCCGATCCGGGCTCCGGACCGGGCGGACGCTCCCGTCCCGAAGACGACCACGCCCCCACACCGACCACACCGCCAGCAGACGCGGCCGCACCGGCCGCACCGGTCGCGGCGATGCGCCTGGTGCACCCGAAGACGAACGAACCGCTGATCCCGGTGCGCTCGAACCTGATCGAAGATCCCATCCCGGTCTTAACCTGCCCGCCGCGGGACGCCGCGGCGGGGAAGGCGCCTCATACAGCCGCCAGCTCGAAACCGGAAACGGCTTCGAGCCATTCCCCGTGTCCAAGCCCGGAACAGCACACCCAAAGTGCCCCAAGTCTCCACACCCGACCGGCCCGAAACCCGCCCCCGGCCGCCCCGAACCGGCATCCCCTCCCCGCCACCGAACCCGCAGCCACAGCGCCCACCACAGCCGCCGAACCGGCCCCTAGAGTCCCGCTCCCGCTCCTGCTCCCCACGACCAACCTCCGTGGCCGACAGGGCACCCCGACCTCCACTCAGCTCCTTCGTCGCCGCCCGCCTGAAGACCGCCCAAAGCGGACCGAGCTCCGAAGGGTCCGCCCCCACCCGACTCCTACCTCGTCATCGCTGCCGCTCTTGGCGCAGAGCAACCATCTGCCCGACACCGATCCCGCCAACGACCCCACGGCCATTGCCGGACTCCTCAGGCCCGCCGCCAACCACCGCCGACATATCCGCTGCTGCCCCACGACCGACCTCCGCGGCCGAGAATCCGCTCCCGACCTCCACTCAGCTCCTCATCGCTGCCACGAGAGCTGGGATTCGGGAGCTGGATCTCCAGCCTCACCGTAATCGGGATAGTCCCTCAGGCTTGCAGGGAGTCGCGCATGCTTACCGGCTGAGCTGCGCGATGCGTCGGCTCGCCGAGTCCCACCGCACCACCCCCGAACAGGGCTACTACCCCCTTGACCGGGCGAGCTTGAACGGAGCCCACGCGGTCCTGCACGTCAGCGCGGGCACCGGGACCGAACACGCCCTGGGCGACGCCGAAGCAAACGGCGAACCGCCCGGGAAGTACCAGCTCTAGGTCAGCTCAGAGCCTCGGCCAGGCCGTCGGACAGCAGCTCCACCTGCCACGTGCGGGCGCCGGCGGCCAGCAGCGTGTCCCTGATGTGCCTCTCGGAGATCTTCTTCGGCGGATCCCACGCCAAGGCCCGCACGATCGCGGGCGTAATCAGGTTCTCGGCCGGCAAGCGGTGCTTCTCGGCCACTTCGGACACCACGGCGCGGGCGGCGGCGAGCCGCTCGGCCGCGTCCGGGTCCCTGTCCGCCCAGCGGTGCGTCGCGGGAGGGCCTTCCTGCGACGGCGTCGTCGACGGCAGCTCGTCGCCTGCCAGCGTCCGCGACTCGGCCAGCGCCGACAACCACAGCCGCGCATTCGTGCGCCCGCCGCGGCGGCGGAACCCGGGCAGGCTCATCAGCTCGGCGAAGTCGGTGGGATCGTTCGTGGCGGCCTCGACGATCGCCGCGTCGGGCAAGACCTTGCCGGGCGCCCGGTCGAGCTTGCGGGCCAGGTTGTCGCGGGCCTCCCAGACCGCGCGCACGCGGCCGAGGGCCTTGGCGCCGCGGACCTTGTGGATACCGGAGGTACGTCGCCAGGGCTCCTTGCGCGGCTTCGGCGGCCCGGCGGTGCGCACGTGCTCGAACTCGGCTTCGGCCCAGGCCGTCTTACCCTGCTTGGCGAGCTCGGCGGCGAGCTTCCCGCGCAGCTCCAAGAGCAGCTCGACGTCGAGGGCGGCGTACACGAGCCAGTCGTGCGGGAGCGGGCGCGAGGACCAGTCGGCCGCCGAATGCTGCTTCTCCAGCCGGTATCCCAGCAACTGCTCGGTGATCGAGGCGAGCCCGACCTTCTCGAAGTCGCACAGTCTCGCGGCCAGCTCCGTGTCGAACAGCCTCGTCGGATGCAGTTCCAGCTCGGCCAGGCACGGCAGGTCTTGGCTCGCGGCGTGCAGGATCCATTCCGGGCCCCTCAGCGCGGCCTGCAGCGGCTCGAGGTTCTCGATCGGGATCGGGTCGACCAGGACCGTCCCGGTACCGGCGCGGCGCAGCTGGATGAGGTAGGCCCGACCCGAGTAGCGGAAGCCCGAGGCGCGCTCGGTGTCGATGGCGATGGGACCGGAGCCGGATTCCAGGCGTTCGGCGGCCTGGGCGAGGTCGGCCGAAGTCTGAATGAGCGAAGTCATGCCTTCTCGCGGCTCGGTCAGGAGTTCGGGCTCTGGTTCGGGCTGGGGATCGGTCACCTGTTCACGGTACGGCCATCCGCGCTGGTCGCGCCACTGCCCCGCCGATCAGGAGGACGAAATACACCTGAATATGGTGCTATAACCCCATTATCATCTACCGATAGTAGAGCGCAGGCCACACCGCCCTGGAAGGTGCGCGCCACATCGCACTCTCCGCTGCGGGCGGGCACGCTCGACGCGTGCCAAGATGACAATGTGCGTACCGCTGCAGCGACTCCAGTGACGTCCCCATTTCTCGCGGCCTGCCGGGGCGAGGAGCCCGATCGGGTTCCGGTCTGGTTCATGCGCCAGGCCGGGCGCTCCCTGCCCGAGTACCGGGAGGCGCGGGCGGGCACCACCATGCTGGAGGCCTGCCGGACCCCTGAGCTCGTCGCCGAGATCACCATGCAGCCGGTCCGCCGCTACGGCACGGACGCGGCCATCTTCTTCTCCGACATCGTCGTGCCGCTCGCCGCAATCGGCGTCGACATCGAGATCGTCCCCGGGGTCGGCCCGGTCGTCGCCGAGCCGTTCCGCACCGAGGCCGACGCCGATCGCCTGCGCAACCTCGACCCCTGCGACGTCGGCTACGTGACCGAGGCGATCGGCCTGCTGGTCAAGGAGCTCGGGGAGACCCCGCTCATCGGCTTCGCCGGCGCCCCGTTCACCCTCGCCTCCTACCTCATCGAGGGCGGCCCGTCGCGCGATTACGCCAAGACCAAGGCGCTCATGCGCTCCCGCCCCGACGTGTGGCACTCCATCGCCTCCAAGCTGGCCGCGATCTGCGGCGAGTTCCTCCGCGTCCAGGTCGAGGCCGGCGCGAGCGCGGTCCAGCTGTTCGACTCCTGGGCCGGGGCCCTGTCGGAGGCCGACTACCGCCGCTTCGCGCTCCCGCACTCCACCGCCGCGCTCATGGGCGTCGCAGATTCGGTGCCGCGCATCCATTTCGGTGTCGGCACCGGGCACCTGCTCGAAGCGATGGCCGAGACCGGCGCCGAGGTCATCGGCGTAGACTTCCGCATCCCGCTCGACCAGGCCGCGGCGCGGCTGCCGGGCAAGACCCTCCAGGGGAACCTCGACCCGACCGCGATCCTCGCCGACGACGAACCGCTCATCGCCGAGACCGACGAGGTCCTGCAGGCCGGTCGCGCCGCCCGGGGCCACATCTTCAACCTCGGCCACGGCGTCCTGCCCGACTCCGACCCGGCGAAGCTCAAGCTCGTCGTCGACCGCGTCCACGAGGCGACACGGCGATGAGGGTCCTCATCGTCGGCGGCGGCATCACCGGTCTGGCCGCCGCGCACCGCCTGCGCGAACGGCTCGGCGAGGACGCCGAGATCGTCGTCGCCGAACGCTCCGACCGCCTCGGCGGCAAGATCCACACCGTCGACTTCGCCGGCCGGCCGGTCGAGGCAGGCGCCGAGTCGCTCCTGGCCGCCCGCCCCGAGGCCATCGACCTGGCGAAGGCCGTCGGGCTCGGCGACGCGCTCGTCCACCCCTCCGGTCTCAAGCCGGCGTTGAGTCTCGACGGGCGGCTGCGGGACTTCCCGACCGGCACCATGATGGGTATCCCGGCCGACCCCGCGGACGTCGCCGCCGTCGCCGACGTCAAGGAGGGCCACGGCTCGGACCGGCCCATCCTCGCGCCCGGCGCCGACATGTCGGTGGGGGAGCTGGTGCGTTCTCGCCTGGGCTCGGAAGTGCTCGACCGGCTGGTCGCGCCGATGCTCTCCGGGGTGTACGCCGGCGATGTCGACCGGCTCTCGGTGACCGCCGTCATGCCCCAGCTCGCCTCGGCCCTGCGCCGCCATTCGCGCCTGACCGACGCCGTCGCCGAGGTCAAGCGGCCCGCAAGTGGAAAACCGGTGTTCGCCACCGTGGACGGCGGTCTGGGCCGGCTCGTCAAGGCGACGTCCGCCGAGGCGCGCGCGGACGTGCGGATCGGCATGACCGTCCGCGAGCTGCGCCAGACCCCGTACGGCTGGGAGGTCGTCGCCGGGCCCGTGCCGGACCCGATGAAGGTCACCGCCGACGCGGTCATCCTCGCCGTCCCCGCCTCGCCCGCCGCCAGGCTTCTGCGCGGCGTCGAACCCGAGGCCGCCGCCGCGTTGTCGGGTGTCGCCTACGCCTCGGTGGCCTTGGCGGCCTTCGCGTTCGACCACATCGACCTGCCCGAGCGGTCCGGTTTCCTCGCCCCGGCGAGCGCCGGGAGGGCCGTCAAGGCCGCTACCTTCTTCTCCCAGAAGTGGCCGCATCTGGGGACCCGCCGTGCCATCCTGCGCGTCTCCATGGGGCGGATCGGCGACGAGGCGCTGCTCCAGAGCGACGACGCCACGCTCGCCAAGACCGCGCTCAGGGAGCTCGGCGAGCATCTCGGGCAGCGGATCCCCGAACCGGTCGCGCAGCGCGTCGACCGATGGGGCGGGGCGTTGCCGCAGTACGCGCCGGGCCACCCCGAGCGCATCCGCGCCGCGCGCGAGAAGCTCAGGGAGCACCGCGGCATCGCGATCGCCGGCGCGGCCGTCGACGGCGTCGGCATCGCCGCGTGCATCGCCTCCGGTCGGGCCGCCGCCGACGAGATCGCCGCCCAACTGGCAACCGAATCCGACTAGTTTCGAAGGGCCGCAACGTGGCACAGCAGGCGAACAATCCGAACGCCCAGCGCATCAAGGAACTCAACGAGACCGTCCGGTACACACTGTGGTCGGTGTTCCGCGTGGCCGAGCCGTTCCCGTCGATCCGGCAGGACCTGATCTCGGACACCGAGTCGTTCTTCGGGAAGCACTGCCCCGACGCGGGCGTGACGGTGCGCGGCACCTACGACCTGACCGGGATGCGCGCCGACGCCGACGTGATGGTGTGGTGGCACGCCGAATCCTCCGACCAGCTGCAGAAGGCCTACTCCGACCTGCGGCGCAGTGCCTTCGGTCGGCACCTGGCGCCGGTGTGGTCGAACATGGCGCTGCACCGGCCGGCCGAATTCAACCGCAGCCACATCCCGGCGTTCCTCGCAGAGGAGGAGCCGCGGAAGTTCGTGTGCGTGTACCCGTTCGTGCGGTCCTACGAGTGGTACCTGCTGCCGGACGAGGAGCGCCGCGACATGCTGCGCGAGCACGGCATGCAGGCCCGGGACTACCCGGACGTGCGAGCGAACACGGTGGCGAGCTTCGGGCTGGGCGACTACGAGTGGATCCTGGCGTTCGAGGCCGACGAGCTGCACCGGATCGTGGACCTCATGCGCGAGCTGCGCGCCTCCCGAGCCCGGAGGCACGTGCGCGAGGAGATCCCGTTCTTCACAGGCCGCCGCCGCACCATCGGCGACATCATCGACGACCTGCCCTAGCCCGTGGAGCCGAACGCCTGGCTCAGCGCGCTGGCCGTTGTCGCCGCCGTGTTGCTGCTGATCGAGGGCGTGCGCCAACTGCGGCGCCGCTGGATGCTGGTCAACGTGGACGGCGAGAGCATGGAGCCGGCGCTGCGAGACGGCGACGAGGTGCTGGCCAAGCGCACCCGCAGGATCGAGGTCGGCCAGATCGTCGTGGTCGCGGCCCCGGACCCGCTCCTGGGCTGGGCGGAGCCTCCGAAGAAGGGCCGAGGCCCGTGGTGGGTCAAACGTGTCGCGGCCGTCGCGGGCGAGCCGATGCCGGGATCGGACGAGACCGTGCCGCCCGGTCACTACTTCCTGCTCAGTGACAATCCGGTCGGCGAGGACTCCCGCCGTCACGGCGTCTGCCCGGCCCGGATGATCGCAGGCGTCATGGTCCGGAAGTTCTGACGACCAAGCCGATCCTAAGAACCGGGCGCTTGGTCCCGCGATTCGGGACGTGGCAGACTTGGTTCATGCCAGCGCTTCGTTCACGCACATCCACCCACGGCCGCCAGATGGCCGGCGCACGCGCGCTGTGGCGCGCCACCGGCATGACCGATTCGGACTTCGGCAAGCCGATCATCGCCGTGGCCAACTCGTACACCCAGTTCGTGCCCGGGCACGTCCACCTCAAGGAGCTCGGCGGCATCGTCGCCGAGGCCGTCACCGAGGCCGGCGGCGTCGCCCGCGAGTTCCACACCATCGCCGTCGACGACGGCATCGCCATGGGCCACGGCGGCATGCTCTACTCGCTGCCCAGCCGCGAGATCATCGCCGACTCCGTCGAGTACATGGCCAACGCACACTGCGCCGACGCGCTGGTGTGCATCTCCAACTGCGACAAGATCACCCCGGGCATGCTCATGGCCGCCCTGCGCCTGAACATCCCGGTGGTCTTCGTCTCCGGCGGCCCGATGGAGGCCGGCAAGACCGTCGACAGCAACGGCGTGGTCACACGCAAGCTCGACCTCATCGACCCGATGGTCGCCGCCGCGAACGACGACGTCTCCGACACCGAACTCGGCGTCATGGAGGCCGCCGCCTGCCCCACCTGCGGCTCCTGCTCGGGCATGTTCACCGCCAACTCCATGAACTGCCTCACCGAGGCCATCGGCCTCTCCCTGCCGGGCAACGGCTCGACCCTGGCCACCCACGCCTCCCGCAAGGCCCTGTTCTCCGAGGCCGGGCGCGTGGTCATGGACCTGTGCAAGCAGTACTACGGCAAGGACGACGAGTCGGTCCTGCCTCGGAGCATCGCCACCCACGACGCGTTCGAGAACGCCATGGCCCTCGACGTCGCGATGGGCGGCTCCACGAACACCGTTCTGCACCTGCTCGCGGCCGCCCGCGAGGCCGGCCTGGACTTCTCGGTGGCCGACATCGACGCGGTCTCTCGCCGCGTCCCCTGCGTCTCGAAGGTCGCGCCGAACTCGCCGGACTACCACATGGAGGACGTCCACCGCGCCGGCGGCATCCCCGCGATCCTCGGGGAGCTCTACCGCGGTGGCCTGCTGCACGAGAACGTCCACTCGGTCCACTCTCCGAACCTCGCCGAGTGGCTCGGCAAGTGGGACATCCGCGCCGAGAACCCCGCCCCCGAGGCGATCGAGCTGTTCCACGCCGCGCCGGGCAACGTCCGCACCACCGAGCCGTTCTCCACCGAGAACCGCTGGGCCAGCCTGGACACCGACGCCGAGAACGGCTGCATCCGCTCGGTCGAGCACGCTTACACCGCCGACGGCGGCCTCGCGGTGCTGTTCGGCAACCTCGCCGAGGACGGCTGCGTCGTCAAGACGGCAGGCGTCCCCGATGAGAACCTGACTTTCTCCGGCCCCGCCCATGTCTTCGAGTCCCAGGACGACGCCGTCCAGGGCATCCTCGACAAGTCCGTCAAGGAGGGCGAGGTCGTCGTCATCCGCTACGAGGGCCCCAAGGGCGGGCCGGGCATGCAGGAGATGCTGTACCCGACCTCGTTCCTCAAGGGCCGCGGCTTGGGCCGCAAGTGCGCGCTCATCACCGACGGCCGCTTCTCCGGCGGCACCTCGGGCCTGTCGATCGGCCACGTCAGCCCCGAAGCCGCCGGCGGCGGCCTCATCGGCCTGGTCGAGGACGGCGACGTCATCGAGATAGACATCCCCGCCCGCCGCATCGAGCTCAAGGTCGAGGACGCGACCCTGGCCGAACGCCGCGTGGCCCAGGAAAAGCGCGAGAACCCGTTCACGCCGGTCGACCGCGACCGCACCGTGAGCCAGGCCCTGCGGGCCTACGCCTCGATGGCCACCCCGGCCAGCGACGGCGCCGTCCGCAAGGTCCAGTAGACCATTCACCACCGCACCGCAGCCGGGCCCGAAAGGGCCCGGCTGTTTGCGTCGGCCGAGCTCGAACAGGCCGAGGACCTCGTCCGAGAGGACGAACCCCGAACGCTGCGAGCGGCTCGCACCGACCGCCGACGTCCGCGACGAGCTCCCAGAAGTCCTGAAGATCCGCTTATGCGGAATTCGATGTCACGCACCGTAGTCGCATGGCGGCGTGGTGGCGGAGACCATCCCTAAAGGATGCACATGTGACCAGCGTCCGCTCTGGGGCGCGGTTTCGCCCCGCCGCACGATGGGGCATTCTGTAAGGCACGAGGCTTCCTAGGATTGGGCTCTGAGCATGTCGCCGTCACCCCGCCGCGCACGCCTCCTCATGTCGTGGATCGCGGCCACCGCAGTGTGGTGCTCCGTGTTCGCGGCCGCCATCGTCACCGGACTGCGCTCATCCCCCGAGGCCATGCACGATGCGACCGCCGCCAGCGTCGGCAGTCTCGGCGCCGCCTGCGCAGGACTGCTCATGTGGCGCACCGCCGCCCGCCTCCGGCCGACCAGGCGCGTCTCCTATCAGATGATGGCCGCCGGTGTCCAGGTCACGGCCGGGACCGTCGCCGCCGCCTGCTGGCTGCCGTCCGGGGCCGCCTCCTTCGCCGCCGGCATCGGCTTCACCGCAGCGATCGGGCTCTACGGACTCGCCTTGCTGCGACTGCCCGACGAGCGCTGGGACGGCGCGGCCGTCCAGCGCCGCCTCGTCGACGGCAGCTTCGTCGGCGTCTGCGCGCTCTTCGCCTTCTGGCTCGTGGTGGCCCGCCCTTGGCTCCAGGCGAACCGCGGCCACCTCAGCAACGGCGACCTCGCCATCATCATCCCGGGCATGCTCGGGATGGTCCTCCTCGGCGTCGGACTCACCACCACCTTCCGCCTCAACCGGTGGCGCCGCCGCCACGCCTTCGCGTACACGGCCGTCCTGGCCGTCCACACCAGCGGCCTGGCCCTGTTCACCACCTGGCAGTGGAACCTCCCCGAGGTCAACACCCTGTGGTGGTCCGTGGCCTGGGTGGCCTCCACCGCCGCCCTCCTCGGTGTCACGTACCTGGCGCTGCGCCAGAAGCCGGCGATCGACAAGCCCAACTACCCGAGCGTCCACTACACCGTGATGGCCGGGGCCGCCGTGCTCGCCACCGCCGTGTTCCTCCACAACGGCGCCTCCTCGGGCCCGCTGCCGCTCGACGCCGCTCTCCTCGCTCTCGGCGCCGCCGCCGCCCTCGGCGGCCGCCTCGTGCTCACCAACATCGACGTCCGCCGCGTCGCCGGCGACGCGGCCGACCGCCAGCGGCGCCTGTCCGCCATCGTGGGCGTCGCCTCCGACACCGTCCTCGTCCTCGACACCGACCTCAAGGTCACCTGGCACCCCGAGGACTCGGAGTGGCGCCCCGCCACCGAGGCAGGTCAATGCCTCGGCGCCCGGTTCCTCGATCTCATCCACGCCGACGACCGGCGCGGCGCCGAAGAGGACCTGCGGGCGCTGCTCGAAGGCATCAACGCCACCGGCAAGGTCACCCTGGACGTCCGCGTCCGCGACTCGGCCCGCCGCTGGAGGCACACCGAGACCGTCGTGACCGACCTGCGCGGCCAGCAGCAGGTCCGCGGCCTCGTCGCCCGCGTCGAGGACGTCGGCGCGCGCCGCAGCCTGGAGGCCGAGCTGGCCCGCATGGCCTACACCGACCCGCTCACCGGCCTGGCCAACCGCCGGGCCCTCCTCCAGAGCCTGGAAGACGGCGTCGCCGCCGAAGAGCACAGGACGGCGCTGCTGCTGCTCGACCTCGACGGGTTCAAGAACGTCAACGACACCCGCGGCCACGATTTCGGAGACGAGCTGCTCGTCGAGGTCTCCAGGCGCATAAAGGAACTGCTCCAGCCGACCGACCTCGGCGCGCGGCTCGGCGGCGACGAGTTCGCAATTCTGCTGCGCGCCAACAGGTCCGAAGCGGTCTCCATGGCCCGCGACCTGGTCGCCAAGCTCTCGGACCCCTACGAGTTCCACGACGCGTCCACCGTGTTCACGACCGGCTCGGTCGGCATCGCCACCGCCTCCGACGGCATGCACGACCCCGAGACCCTGCTGCGCAGCGCCGACCTCGCGCTCCGGGCGGCCAAACAGGCCGGGAAGAACCGCTACGAGACCTATGACGCCGAGTTCGACCGCAAGGTCCGCCGCCGCAACGAGCTCACCCAGGAGCTGCGCGGCGCGATCGCCCGAGACGAGCTGCGCCTGGCCTACCAGCCCGTGTTCGCCCTCGAAAACCGCTCGATCGTCGGCGCAGAGGCCCTCCTGCGGTGGCACAACCCCCGCCTCGGCCAGGTCAGCCCCGGCGAGTTCATCCCCGCCGCGACCGAGTCCGGCCTCACCCAGGACCTCGCGGTATGGGCCGTCAACCGCGCCGCCGAGCAGCTCGCCGCGTGGCATTCGGCCGGCATCAAGGCGTGGATCTCGGTGAACGTCTCGGTCAAGGAACTCCACACCCACCTGTTCGCCACCGAGGTCAACACCGCGCTCATCGCCGCCGGCGTCCCGGCCTCGCGCCTGGTCCTCGAGGTCACCGAGCACGACTTCTCCCACCAGATGAACACGCTCGTCGCCCAGCTCCAGGCGCTTCGCGGCGCGGGCGTGCGCATCGCCCTCGACGACTTCGGCTCCGGCTACTCCTCGCTGGGGCAACTCGACCGGCTCCCGGTCGACATCATCAAGATCGATCGCGACCTCGTCGCCAAGGACGACGGAGGCGTCGGCCCCCTCGCCGCGGTCACCGTCGAACTCGGACGACGCCTCGGCATGGAGGTCATCGCCGAAGGCGTCGAGACCGACACCCAGCTGGAGGCCATGATCAAGGCCGAGGCCCCGCTCGTGCAGGGCTACCTCCTGGCCCGCCCAATGCCGGCAGACGACCTCACCAGGTGGCTGCGCGAGGACCCGGCGGCCATCACCGCCGAGTGAGACGACATCTCGCACTCTGGGAAAAGTTGACTCACGGGCCGGAATCATGCATGCTGGGTGCGTGCCGAAGCAGAGCTACTTCCAGACAGCCGCCCCCGAGCGGCTGCTCGTCGTAGTACTTACCTAGCGCACCGTCGTTTCCCTGACGGTGCGCTCGCCCCGTGCGTCCTTGCACGCGGGCGATTTTTTCTGCCCGGGGAACGACGTCCCAAGTGTCGAACAGTCAGCCAAATACTCTCTATTGGACGAAGGACATGAGCACACCAGTGAAGGCACCGAAGCCAGGGCCCCAGGCTGCCAAGGCTCAGCCCGCCAGGCCCAAGGCCCCCAAGCCGGGTCCGCCGCAGATCACTCCCGCCGCCGCTCCCGTCCTCACCGGCGCGCAGGCCGTCGTGCGGGCTCTGGAAGAGCTTGAGGTCGAGGCCGTCTTCGGCATTCCGGGAGGCGCCATCCTCCCGGCCTACGACCCGCTCCTCGACTCGGTGAAAGTGCGCCACGTCCTCGTCCGCCACGAGCAGGGCGCCGGGCACGCCGCCTCCGGCTACGCGCTGGCCACCGGCAAGGTCGGCGTCTGCATGGCCACCTCCGGTCCCGGCGCCACCAACCTGGTGACGCCCCTGGCCGACGCCCACATGGACTCCGTGCCGATGGTCGCCATCACCGGGCAGGTCGCCTCCACCTCCATAGGAACCGACGCGTTCCAGGAGGCCGACATCCAGGGCATCACGATGCCCATCACCAAGCACTCCTACCTGGTCCGCGACGCCGCCGACATCCCGCGCGTCCTGGCCGAGGCCTTCCACGTGGCCGCCACCGGCCGCCCCGGCCCGGTCCTGGTCGACATCCCCAAGGACATCCTCAACACCAAGGCCCCGTTCGTGTGGCCCCCGCGCATGGACCTGCCCGGCTACCGGCCCACCACCCAGCCCCACGGCAAGCAGATCCGCGAGGCCGCCGCGCTCATCGCTGAGGCCAAGCGTCCCGTGCTGTACGTCGGCGGCGGCGTCATCAAGGCCGACGCCCACGCCGAACTGCTGGAGCTCGCCGAGCTGACCGGCGCTCCCGTGGTCACCACGCTCATGGCCCGAGGCGCCTTCCCCGACTCGCACAGCCAGCACCTGGGCATGCCCGGCATGCACGGCACCGTCCCGGCCGTCCACGCGCTCCAGAAGGCGGACCTGCTGGTCGCACTCGGCGCCCGCTTCGACGACCGCGTCACCGGCAAGCTCGACTCCTTCGCGCCCGACGCCAAGATCGTCCACGTCGACATCGACCCGGCCGAGATCGGCAAGAACCGCGAAGCCGACGTGCCGATCGTCGGCGACTGCAAGGCCGCCATCGCCGCGATGGTCGAGGCCTACGCCGACCCCGGCCGCGAGCGCCTGAAGACCTGGTGGGAGACCCTCGACGACCTGCGCGAGCGCTACCCGCTCGGCTACGAGCCGCACGGTCCGGACGAACTGCTCGCCCCTCAGCACGTCATCGACAGGCTCGGCAGGCTCGCCGACCCCGACACCATCTGGACGACCGGCGTCGGTCAGCACCAGATGTGGGCCAGCCAGTTCATCTCCTACGAGCGGCCCGGCACCTTCCTCAACTCCGGCGGCCTGGGCACCATGGGCTTCGCCGTCCCGGCCGCCATGGGCGCCAAGCTCGGCCAGATGGACCGCATGGTCTGGGCGATCGACGGCGACGGCTGCTTCCAGATGACCAATCAGGAGCTCGCCACCTGCGCCATCGAGGGCATCCCGATCAAGGTCGCCGTCATCAACAACGGCAACCTGGGCATGGTCCGGCAGTGGCAGACGCTGTTCTACGGCAAGCGCTACTCGAACACCGACCTGTCCACCCACCACAGCGACGCCTCGCCGCGCGTGCCGGACTTCGTCAAGCTCGCCGAGGCCCTCGGCTGCGTGGGCCTGCGCTGCGAGACCGCCGAGGAGGTCGACGAGATCATCAAGCAGGCCAACGACATCAACGACCGGCCCGTCGTCGTCGACTTCACCGTCGGCCCCGACGCCATGGTGTGGCCGATGGTCCCGGCCGGGGTCTCCAACGACGAGATCCTCTACGCCCGGGACGTGCGGCCGAACTTCGACGACGAGGGAGAAATCTGATGAGCAAGCACACCCTGTCGGTCCTCGTCGAGAACAAACCGGGCGTCCTCGCCCGCGTCGCGGCCCTGTTCTCCAGGCGCGGCTTCAACATCGACTCCCTCGCCGTCGGCGAGACCGAGCACCCGGGCGTCAGCCGGATCACCATCGTGGTCGACGTCGAGGCGGGCTCGCTGGAACAGGTCACCAAGCAGCTCAACAAGCTCATCCACGTCCTCAAGATCGTGGAGCTCGAAGCGGAGGCCTCCGTGCAGCGCGAACTGCTGCTGGTGAAGGTCCGCGCCGAGGCCGCCACCCGCGGCCAGGTCGTCGCCGCCGCGAGCCTGTTCAAGGCCCGGTCGGTCGACGTCACACCCGACACGGTCACTTTCGAGGTCACCGGGAACTCCGACAAGATCGAGTCGTTCCTCGAAGTCCTCGAACCGTTCGGGATCAAGGAGCTCGTCCAGTCGGGGACCGTCGCGCTCGGGCGCGGGGCCAAGTCGATGGCCTCGCTGTCCCGCTACGTCTCACCGAGCTAGGTCGGGTCCTCACCTGCCCGCCACGTCCTATCGAGCCAAGTCAAGTAAAGGAAGAAACCAACACATGTCCGCTGAAGTGTTCTACGACGACGATGCCGACCTCGCCCTCATCCAGGGCAAGAAGGTCGCCGTCCTCGGCTACGGCTCGCAGGGCCACGCCCACTCGCTGAGCCTCCGCGACTCCGGCGTCGAGGTCGTCATCGGGCTCCAGGAAAGCTCGAAGTCGCGGCCGAAGGCCGAGGAGGCGGGCCTGAAGGTGCTCACTCCGGCCGAGGCCGCCAAGTGGGCCGACATCATCATGATCCTGGTTCCCGACACCGTCCAGGCGAAGCTGTACGCCGACGAGCTCGCGCCGAACCTGCGCTCGGGCCAGACTCTGATGTTCGGCCACGGCTTCAACATCCGCTACGACCTGATCCAGCCGCCGGCCGACGTCAACGTCGCCATGGTCGCGCCGAAGGGCCCTGGCCACATGGTCCGCCGCCAGTTCGTCGACGGCAAGGGCGTGCCCGCGCTGGTCGCCGTGGAGCAGGACCCGAGCGGCGACACCCAGGACGTCGCCCTGGCCTACGCCAAGGCCATCGGCGGCACCCGCGCCGGCGTCTTGAAGACCACCTTCAAGGAGGAGACCGAGACCGACCTGTTCGGCGAGCAGGTCGTGCTGTGCGGCGGCACCGCCGAGCTCATCCGCGCCGGCTTCGAGACCCTGGTGGAGGCCGGCTACGCGCCGGAGGCCGCCTACTTCGAGTGCCTGCACGAGCTCAAGCTGATCGTGGACATGATCTACGAGGGCGGGCTGACGAACATGTGGTACTCCGTGTCCGACACCGCCGAGTACGGCGGCGTCTCGCGAGGCTCGCGGATCATCACCGACGAGACCCGCGCCGAGATGAAGCGCGTGCTCGGCGAGATCCAGGACGGCTCCTTCGCCAAGGAGTGGGTCGCCGAGTCCGAGAAGCGGGAGAACTTCAAGAAGCTGCAGGAAGTCCAGACGGACAACCAGCTCGAAGAGGTCGGCAAGAAGATGCGCGACCTCATGCCGTGGGTCCAGCGCAAGATCACCGAGACCGCGTAGCTTCGGAGTGATCCAGAGCCGCGGTCCCGAGACCGCGTAGCCCGGCTCAGAAGGCATGAAGGCGGCCCCCACCCCCCGAGGGTGGGGGCCGCCTGTTCTTGCTGGGATACGGCTTGAGCGCATCCGATCCCTGCTGAGGGCGTCTGGGAAGTTCGACATCACCCGGCTCGCCGCCGATCGGGATGACGTCCGCTTGGTCGGCCTGAACGACCCCTACGAATGAGTCATCCCCATCTGGTCTGAATGATCTGTATCTGACGTGTTTTAATCTCTCGTCGTCGGGTCCGTTTTCATGCCGTTTGCCTCAGAGGAAGATCACCGAGACCGCTTGAGCCTCAAGCGCGTTGAAGCCCGGGAACCTCGCGATTCCCGGGCTTTCGCCTTGCGCCGCGGCTACTGCGGCAGGTGCTGGCGTGCGGCTGCGACCTGCCGGGCGGCCGGGGTGAGCGCCGGCCCGACCTGGTTGATGAGGTTCGCAAGCTCGTGCCCGACCTGGCCGATATCGCAGTGCAGCCCCGCGAGCGCCAGGATGCTGGCGCCGCTGGAGACCGACATCGAGAACATGTAGCCGCCGTGCATTTCGGTGAGGTTGCTGATGACCGGGTCGGCCTGCAGCGACCGCGCCGCCCCCGCCAGCAGGCTCGTCAGGCCGGAGGCGATGGCCGACAGCCGTTCGGCCTCATCCCGCGGCAGCGTGTCGTTTGAGGCGATCAAGAGCCCGTCGGCCGCCACCGCGATCACGTGGGTCACGTTAGGCACCCGGCCGACGAAGTCATTGAGCAGAAAATCCAAGTGTGCGCTCGTGGTCATGGACTCGTTCCTCGAATCAATCGTTGGGCTGTTGTTGGTTTCGGCTGCCGGCAAGGCCTCGCGCGTAGGCCGAGTAGGTTGCGCTGATCGTCTTCGGGTCGCGCTGGACGGGCTGTCCGGCGCGTTCGGAGGTCGGTGCGATCGCGCCAGGTACCAGATTGGACATCGGTTGGCGCCGCGGCAGGCCGCCCTCGGTGAGCGGCTCGGCCGGCTCGGACTTCGGGAGGGCGTGGCCGGCCCGAAGCGACGGCTCCGCGTGGACGTACTGCACGTCGAACTTGAGGTCCGGGATCTCCGAGATGAGCCGCTTGGGCGCGTTGAGCGCCGGAACGGCGGGCAGCGCGGGCTGCGAGGGGACCGTCGCCGTGCCCCTGGCGGGCGCTGAATCGATCGCCGCGGGGGGCCTGATCGGGATCGCCTGCGCGGGCGGCCGAGGCGGCGCCTGCATCGCCGGGGGCGGCACGGGCGCGGGGGAGGAGGACTGCTGGAACAGCGGGGCGTTGCGCCGCTGGACCTGCGGTTCCTCGGGCTTGGGAGGAGGCGGGGCGGCGGGCAGCGCGGACTGCGGGCGCTCCTTCTTCTCAGGCTCGGTGAACGACAGCAGCGGGCCCGGGATCGCGATCTCGGCGACGGTGCCGCCGCCCACGGTCGGCCGCAGCTCCACCTCGATGCCGAGCCGCGCGGCCAGGTGACCGACCACGGTCAGGCCCATCGACTGCAGGGCCTCCAGGTCGATCGGGACGCGCCTTCGCAGCCGGTCGTTGAAGTGCGCCATGCGCTCGGGCTCGATGCCGATTCCTTGGTCGCGGATCTCGATGACCGCGCGCCCGGTCAGGACCCGCGCCGTCACCTCGGCGGCGGACTCCGAGTAGCGGGTGGCGTTGTCCATCAGCTCGGCGAGCATCTGCACCATGTCGTCGACGGCCTCGGACTTCACCCACGCACCGTCGTCGGAACGCAGCTCGACGCGGGTGTAGTACTCGATGCGGCTCTGCGCGGCGGTGAGCACGTCCGACAGTTTCGCGTCGGTGGTGCGGACCTTCGCCGCGGAGGAGCCGCCGAGGACCAGGAGCGAGTCGTTGGCGCGGCCGACCAGCGAGACCAGGTGGTCGAGCCGGAACAGCCGGTTGAGGCGCTCGGGGTCGGACTCGTTGCGCTCGGCCTCGTCGAGCTCGGCGGTGAGCCGGCCGGTCAGCGAGTGGCCGCGTCGCGCCAGGCGCACGAATACAGCGCCGATGTGGAAGCGCAGCAGCGCCTGCTGGGCGGAGATCCGGATCGCCTCGCGGTGGACGATGTTGAACGCCTCACCGACCTCGGACAACTCGTCCCGGCCCTTCGTCTGGAGCGGAGGCGTGGTCCGCGCGGCGAACTCGAACGGCGTCAGGCCGCCGAGGCCCTCCTGCTCCTCCACTCGCTTGACCGCTCTAGGCAGGTCGACCATCGCGATCTGGCGCGCCGAGCCGGACAGCCTGCGCAGTCCGCGGGTGACGCTGCGGCCGATACCGAAGGCGATGAGGACGGCGAGCGCCATCGCCGCCACCGCGATCGCGCTCTCGATTGCGAGCCGCTGCAGCACGGCGTCGCGGATGTCGGTGGCGAGCGCGTCGGTGGCGTCGAGCGACTCGCCGACCAGGCCGGCGGTGGCTTCGTGCCGGGCGTCGTACGCGGCCATGAGCTCGGTGTGGTCGAGGTCGTGGCTGTCGTCGGAGCGTGAACCGGCGACCTGGCTCTCGAACGTGTTGGCCGGGCGGGCGTCGGCGGCGCCGAGGCCGCCCACCTTGAAGACGGCCGCGTCGGGGTCGGTTTGGGCCGCGATTCGGCGGTACTGGACCAGGGCCTCGTCGCGGGCGGCGGACAGGCGCATGAACGGCCGGTAGTCCTCGGCGAGGGGCTTGCCGTCCTCCAGTCCGAGGACGAGGATCCGCAGCTGCTCGGAGTTCTCGTCGATGGCCGTCAGCAGGCCCGCGGTGCGCAGGTGGCGGCTCAGGTCGGCGGTGTCGGCGACGTCGACGGCACGGTCGATGACCGCCCTCAGGCGGGAGATGAGCGAGTTGTACACCGTCAGGTGGACCTCGGCGACCGTCTCGTCGTTGATCGCGGCTCTCGCGATCGGCAGCCGCTCCAGCGGCTTGTCGGCTCGGTCGAGCAGCGCGGTCATCTCGGCGTCGAGCTCGAGTTCGGACCGGGAGGCGGCGAGCGCCTCCAGTTCGGCGTCTGCGACCGCCTCGGTCTCGTCGAAGTGCTCCAGGAGCGTCTCGACGTCGTCGAGCCCGGTGTCCTCCTGGAACACGAGCATCGCCGCCGCCAGTCGTTCGTGCTGGACGGCGTCGATGGCTCTGCTGACGTCGCCGACGAGCTCCACGACCTCCGCGGTCACGCCGACGTCGCGGGCGTCGGCGGCGGATTCGACGATGCGCAGTGAGACCACTCCGGCGAGGGCGAGCGTGGGGACCAGCAGCATGATGGTCAGCTTGGTCCGTATCCGCATGGACGACCATCTGCTCGGCCGGCGCGGACCGCCTGTAGTGGCAGGTTCGGGGTTTTGCTCCACCGCCCTGGGGCTCCTTTGCGTTCGGTGCGAGTTGTGCTATTCGACGCCCAGATACGCTTCCACGACTCTGGGGTGTTCCAACAGTTCGGAGGCCGGACCGCTGTGGGCGATCTCGCCGGTCTCCAGGACGTAGCCGGTGTCGGCCGCGCGCAGCGCCCGGCGGGCGTTCTGCTCGACGAGGACGACGGTGACCCCGGTGGACCGGATCTTCTCGATGACCGAGAAGACCTCGTCCACCATCTTGGGCGCCAGGCCCATCGACGGCTCGTCCAAGAGGACGACCCGGGGCCGGGCGATCATGGCGCGTGCGATGGCGAGCATCTGCTGCTCGCCGCCGGACAGGGCGCTGGCCGGCAGCGATCGCCGCTCGGCCAGCACCGGGAACAGTTCGTACATCTCCGACTCGGAGGCGGCGCTGCGGCGGCGCCGGTGGGCGCCCAAGCGCAGGTTCTCGGCGACGGTGAGGGTGCCGAGGATCTGGCGGCCCTCGGGGACCAGGACCAGACCGGCGCCGACCCGGCGGTGGGTCGGCCAGCGCGTGATGTCCTTGCCGTCGAGGCGGACCGCGCCGGACTTGGGTCTCACCAGGCCGCAGACTGCGCCGAGCACGGAGCTCTTTCCGGCGCCGTTGGCGCCGACGAGGGCGACCAGGCCGCCTTCCGGCACTTCGATCGAGACGTCGCGGACGGCGTTGACCCGCCCGTAGGAGACGTGGACGGACTCGACCGACAGGATCGGATCAGACATATTCGCTCTCCCCGGTTTCCGTGGCGCCCAGGTAGGCCTCGACGACCTTGGGGTCGGCGGCGACCTCGCGGGGCCGTCCGGCGGCGATGACCTCGCCGAAGTTCATGACGACCAGTCGGGTGCAGGTGTCGAGGACCATGCGGACGTTGTGCTCGATGAGCAGCACGGTGATGCCGTCGTCGGCCAGCGCCTTGATGAGTGCGGCGAGTTCGGCGGCTTCGACGTGGTTCATGCCGGCGGCGGGCTCGTCGAGGATGAGCAGGGTCGGGTGGGCGGCGAGGGCGCGGGCGATCTCGAGCCGCCGCTGGTCTCCGTATGACAGTGCGCCGGGGCGGAGGTGCGCCCGCTCGGCCAGGCCGACCCGGTCGAGCTGCGCCCAGGCGAGGGCGCGGGCGCGCCGCTCGTCGCGGCGGGCCGAGGGCAGCCACAGGAGCCTGCGCAGGTAGGTGGGGCGGCTGACGACGTGGGTGCCGACCAGGACGTTGTCGAGGACGGTGAGTCGGTCGAACAGCTTGGAGTGCTGGAAGGTGCGGCTGACGCCGGCCTGGGCGAAGCGGTGGGCGCCGCCGTTCGAGCCGAGGGCCACGCCGAGGACTTCGCCTTCGCCGGAGGTGGGCGGCTCCAGGCCGCTGATCATGTTGACCAGGGTGGTCTTTCCTGCGCCGTTGGGGCCGATGACGCCGAGGATCTCGCCGGAGCGGATCTCCAGGTCGATTTCGCGGACGGCCTGGACGGCGCCGTAGGACTTGCCGAGGGCGCGCAGTTCGGCCACTGCGGTGCCCGGTTCGGGCAGCGGCGGGAGTCCGGCGAGGTCGGTTCCGTCGGGGTCGACGCGGCGCGGTGCGGGGCGTCGGCGGGCGAGGAGGCTCGACAGGCCGCCGGGCAGGAACAGGATGACCGCCAGCAGGAGCAGGCTGGTGACGAGCGGGTGGACCCAGCCGGCGTCGAGCCCGAGGGCCGATTGGATCTCGGGCACGACGGTGAGGAATCCGCTGCCGAGCACCGGCCCGAAGAACACGAGGTAGCCGCCGAGGACGGCGGTGACCAGTCCGTCCATCATGAGACTGAAGTCGAATGCGGCGGGGGTGATTCGGCCGAAGAAGTAGGCGAACAGGACCCCGTAGACGCCGGCGATGGCGCCGGAGGCGACGAACGAGGTCATGCGGGTGCGCACGACGTTGACGCCCATGGAGCCGGCGGCGAGCTCGTCTTCGCGGACGGCGGCGAAGGCGCGGCCGACTCGGGAGGGGCCGAGTCGCCAGAACAGGTAGGCCAGGACCGCGACGATGATCCAGGCGAAGTCGAAGGTGACCCATTTGTCGACGCGGACGCCGAGGGCGCCGTTGGTCCACTCGGCGTTGGTCATGGCGACGCGCACCATCTCGCCGAAGGCGATGGTGGCGATGGCCAGGAACACGCCGCGCAGCCGCAGCACCGGCAGCCCGACGACGAACGCGGCGCCGGCGCCGACGAGCGCGCCGACCGGGAGGCCGACGAGCACCGGGGAGAGCGAGCCGAACAGCGGCTCGGCGGGGACGACGAGCGTGGAGACGTAGGCGGCGAGGGAGGCGAAGCCGGCCTGGCCGAGGCTGAGTTGCCCGGCCATGAGCACGACGTGGAAGGAGTAGGCGAGGATCGCGCCGAGCGCGATCGTGGTGATGAGGGTGTCGTACCCGGCGAGCATCAGACCTCCCTGACTTTGACGTGGCCGAACAGGCCCTTGGGACGGATCACGAGGACGGCGAACAGGAGCGCGAAGGCGACCATGCCGCGCCAGGTGGAGTCGAAGTAGGTGACGGTGAGGGCTTCGGCGAGGCCGAGGATGAGCCCGGCGGCCATCGCGCCCCACAGCGAGCCGAGGCCGCCGAGGATGATGACGGCGAAGCCGATGAGTTCGATGGAGGCGCCGAGACCGCGGTTGGCCTGTCCGAGGTTGAGCGCGAGCAGGACCCCGGCGACCGAGCCGAGCGCGGACGACAGCGCGTAGGTCCCGGCGGTCACCCGGGTGACGTTGACGCCGACGACCTTGGCGGCGGTCGGGTTCTCGGCGACGGCCCGCATGGCTCGTCCCAATGGGGTCTTGGAGACGAGCCATGCGAGTCCGAGCATGAGCACCAGGGCGAGCCCCAGCGTGACCAGTTGCATGAGGGTCACGCGGAGGCCCGCGATCTCATACAGCCGGTTGGGGAAGTAGGAGCTGGGGAAGCTCTGGGGCTCGGTCCCGTACCTCGCGTGCAGGAGGGCGATGAGGAGGCCGCCGAAGGCCACCGACGAGATCAGGCCGGCGAAGTGCTCGTCGTCGCGGCCTGACAGCGGGCGGAAGGCGGTGCGCTCCAGGAGCA
The DNA here is from genome assembly GCF_022548875.1 of Glycomyces sp. L485. Taxonomy (GTDB): domain Bacteria; phylum Actinomycetota; class Actinomycetes; order Mycobacteriales; family Micromonosporaceae; genus Glycomyces. The sequence continues at coordinate 21,218 of NZ_JAKZEW010000010.1, forward strand.
CTCCGGCGAGCGCGCCCGCGCCGGCCACGATCGGGAACAGCAGCCAGATCGGAACGTCGAACCGCGTCGCGAGCTCGATGCCTACGAAGGCGCCGCCGGTGAAGATCGCGGCGTGCGCGAGGTTCAGGTGGCGGAGGATCCCGAAGACGAGCGTGAATCCGATCGCGAAGAGCGCGTAGATGGATCCGGCGAAGACGCCGTTGGCCAGTTGTTGCAGCATCTCTGTTTCCCTGTACGGAGGTTGGGACGAGACGGACGTGTGGTCTGTCGGTCTTACTGGAGGATCGTGAACTCGCCGTTCTCGATGATCTGGACGAACGGCTCCTGGGTGACCTCGCCGTTCTCGTCGAGGGAGATGGCGCCGAGGATGGAGTCGAACTCGAGGATCTGGCCGAGGTTGTCCTTGACCGCTTCGCGGTTGGCGTCGCAGTCGGCGCGGACGGCCTGGTCGATCAGGTAGCCCGCAGTGTATGCCTGGGCGGCGAACTGGTCGGGGGCGCGGTCGTAGGCCTCGGTGTAAGCGGCCATGAAGTTGGCGTTGCCGGTGGTCTCTGCTGCCGCACTCCAGGCGCCGCCGACGATGAGGCCTTCGGAGGCGTCTTCGAGGGCGCCGACGAGCACCGGCGAGTTGAAGGCGTTGCCGCCGACGATCGGGGCGTCGATGCCGAGGTCGCGGGCCTGCTTGACGAGCGGGATGGTGGCGCCGGGCAGGGCCGAGAGGATGACGGCGTCGACGTCGGCGTTCTGGACCTTGGTGAGCTGGGCGCTGAAGTCGGTGTCGGCGGTCGCGAAGCTCTCGTCGACGACGACTTCGACGTCCTCTTCGGCCAGGACGTCCATCATGGTGTTGTAGGCCGAGGCGGTGAACTCGTCGGCGCTGTCGTGGAGCACGGCGACCTGCTCGATGCCGATCGCTTCCTTGGCGGCGGGAATGCTGGCCGCGAGAGCGCCCTCTTCGGGGAGGGAGGCGCGGAAGACGTAGTCGCCGATGTCGGGGATGCCCTCGGCGGTGGTGGAGACGCCGAGCGCGGGGACGCCGGCGCTCTGGGCGTCGGGGAAAGTGGTGAAGGCCATGTTCGACAAGGTCGGGCCGACGATGACGCTGACCTCGTCTCGGTCGATGAGCTTCTCGAAGGCGGCGACGCTGTCCTCGACGCTGGTCTTGTCGTCCTCGACGATCAACTCGTAGGAGACGCCGTCGGTGGCGTTGATCTCCTCGAAGGCCAGTTCGAGCCCTTCACGCTGGTACTCGCCGGCGAACGCGGCGGCTTCGGTGAGGCTGAAGACGGCCCCGACCTTGACGGTCTCATCGATGCTGCATTCTGCACCGCTGCCTGTTCCGACCAGCGCGTCGTCGGAGGTGTTGCTGGTGGCTTCCTCGGAGACGCAGGCGGCGGAGGCGAACAGGGCGGCGACGGCCACGACGGTGCCAGAGGACTTCTTGAATCGCATATTCTTCCTTGGGTCTTTGACGAGTGGGGGCGTCAGCGGGACAGACCGCCTTGTGGGGCGGGTGTGGTTCCCGTTGGCGGCACGGGGCCACCTTATAGGGGCCGATCAACGGGCACAAGACCGATCCCGTGGTTGTCTCATAATGGATTCCGAATATGGGATCCTGTTGGGGGGGAGTCCATCGCGAATGCCGCTGCGGCGCTGGCAGAACTGTGGAGTAAGGGTCACTTAGGGCATTCGAAGTGATTCGGCGAGATGTCCCGATGGTGAACTCAACGCGTAACACGGGCGATTCGGAACTGTGCAGAGGATACGCTGTGATCATGTGCCATTGCACTCCGAAGTCACGCTGATCGCCCGTTGATTCATCCTCAATGGAATTGACTCCTCTCGGGGCCGCACCTCCACGGTTTCCGCGTCGGTCGGCGGTGCGGATGCGGGCCTGGTCCGGGCCTGGAGTCAGAAGCGCATCCCGGCCTTCGCCGTGTGATCGCCCTCGCGTCTATCCTGGGGGAGTGGCTCAGCAAGGTGTGAAGACTTACCAAGTGCGGACGTTCGGGTGCCAGATGAACGTCCACGACTCCGAGCGGATCGGCGGCCTCCTCGAACAGGCCGGATACGTGCCCGTCGGCGAGGCGGACGCGCCCGACCTGGTCGTGTTCAACACCTGCGCCGTGCGCGAGAACGCCGACAACAAGCTCTACGGCAACCTCGGCCACCTTCGCCCGGCGAAGACGCGGAATCCGGACATGCAGATCGCCGTGGGCGGCTGCCTCGCGCAGAAGGACCGCGGCGAGATCGTCAAGCGCGCCCCCTGGGTCGACGCGGTGTTCGGCACCCACAACATCGGCGCGCTCCCGGCCCTGCTCGAGCGCGCCCGCCACAACCGGGCCGCCGAGGTCGAGATCCTCGAGTCCCTGGAGGTCTTCCCCTCCACGCTGCCGACCAAGCGCGAGTCGACCTACTCGGGGTGGGTGTCGATCTCGGTGGGCTGCAACAACACCTGCACGTTCTGCATCGTCCCCTCGCTTCGCGGCAAGGAGAAGGACCGCCGCCCCGGCGAGATCCTCGCCGAGGTCCGCGCGCTGGTCGAGGAGGGTGTCTCGGAGGTCACCCTCCTGGGTCAGAACGTGAACACCTACGGCGTCGAGTTCGGCGACAAGCTCGCCTTCGGCAAGCTGCTGCGCGCCTGCGGCGAGATCGACGGGCTGGAACGGGTGCGCTTCACCAGCCCGCACCCGAAGAACTTCACCGAGGACGTCATCGCCGCTATGGCCGAGACGCCGAACGTGTGCCACCAGCTGCACATGCCGCTCCAGTCCGGCTCGGACCGCGTGCTGAAGGAGATGCGCCGGTCCTACCGCTCGAAGAAGTTCCTCGAGATCATCGGCAAGGTCCGCGAGGCGATGCCGGACGCGGCGATCACCACCGACATCATCGTCGGCTTCCCCGGCGAGACCGAGGAGGACTTCGCCGAGACCCTCCGGGTGGTCGAGGCGTCCCGCTTCTCCAGCGCCTTCACGTTCCAGTACTCGATCCGGCCCGGCACGCCGGCCGGCGAGATGGAGAACCAGATCCCGAAGGAGATCGTCCAGGAACGCTACGAGCGCCTGGTTGAACTCCAGGAGCGCGTCTCCTGGGAGGAGAACCGGAAGCTCGAAGGCACCGAGGTCGAAGTACTCGTGACCGTCGGCGACGGCCGAAAGGACGAGGCCACGGGCCGCATGTCGGGCCGCGCCCGCGACGGCAGGCTCGTCCACTTCGAGAACGCCGACGGCGTCCGCCCCGGCGACGTCGTCACCACCACCATCACGTACGGCGCCCCGCACCACCTCGTCGCGGACTCGGCGATCCTGACCCACCGCCGCACCAAGGCCGGCGATGCCTGGGAGGCGGGGCACCAGCCGAAGCTGCCCGGCGTGAGCCTCGGCATGCCGACGATCGGCCGGAAGCCGGAGGCGAAGTCCGATTCGCCGGGCTGCGCCTGCTGAAGACGCTTGCTCAAAGCGTGGAACGCCGAGACCGCTTCGCAAGGCCCGGCGACGGGGCTGTCCGCGACTCAGAGCCGAGTGGCCTCCGGCTTCAACCGGAGGTCGCCTGCCGATCGCTATACGAGGCTGTCCTCCCACTGGCGGTGGAGTTCGGCGTAGTCGCCTCCCGAGGCGATCAACGCCTCCGGCGGACCGTCCTCGGTGATGCGGCCGGCTTCCAAGACCAGCACCCGGTCGGCGATCTCCACCGTCGACAGGCGGTGCGCGATGATGATCGCCGTCCGGTCGGCCAGGATCGTGCGCAGGGCGCGCTGGACCAGCCGCTCTGAGGGGATGTCGAGCGAGGAGGTCGCCTCGTCGAGGATCAGCACGCGCGGATCGGCCAGGAACGCGCGGGCGAAGACCACGAGCTGCCGCTGCCCGGCCGACAGTCGCCCGCCCCTCTTGCGCACGTGCGTGTCGTAGCCGTCCGGGAGCGCCTCGATGAACTCGTGCGCGCCGACCACCTCGGCGGCCTCGACGATCTCCTCGCGCGTCGCTCCGGGCTTGCCCAGCTCGATGTTCTCGGCGATCGTGCCGTTGAACAGGAAGTTCTCCTGCGTGATCATGACGACGTTGTCCCGCAGGTCCGCCTCGGCCAGGTCCCGCAGGTCCACGCCGTCGAGCGAGATCGTGCCGCCCCGCGGATCGTAGAAGCGGCTCACGAGCTTGGCGACGGTCGTCTTGCCCGCGCCCGTCGCACCCACCAGCGCCACCGTCTGCCCACCCGGGATGTGCAGGCTCAAACCCGGCAGGACCCGCTGGTCCTCGCGGTAGTAGAACTCGACCTCGTCGAAGCGGACCTCGCCCCTCGGGCACTCGATCGACCGGGGCTCGTCCGGCTCGGCGACCTCGATCTCCTCGTCCACCACGCCCGACAGCTTCTCGAGTGCGGCTGTGGCCGACTGGAGCACGTTGTAGAACTGCACCAGCTCGTTCAGCGGGTCGAAGAACCGCTTCATGTAGAGCAGGAACGCCGCCAGCACGCCCACCCCGGTGTTGCCCTGCATGACCTGCCACCCGCCGAACAGCAGCACCACCACCGTCGCCAGGTGCCCGATGCCCTTCATTCCGCCGGACATGAACGCGTTCTGATGGTGCCCCTTGGCCTGCGCGTGCCGGTTGTCGGTGTTCAGCTTCGCGAAGATCTCCTTGTCGCGTTCCTCGCGCCGATACGCCTGCACCGCCCGGATGCCGCCCATCGACTCCACGAAGTAGACGATGAGCACCGCCACGGTCTCCCGCGCCCTGCGGTAGGCGATCGCCGAGACACGACTGAACCACTTGGCGAGCATGACCATCAGCGGGAACGTCAAAAGCGTCACCGCCGCCAGCAGCGGGTCGATCACCAGCATCACCACGGTGATCGTGATGATGTTGAGCCCTGCCATGACCAGGTCGTCCATGCCGTTCTCGGTCATCTCGCGGATCGACTCCATGTCCGAGCTCTGCCGGGCCGTCACCCGCCCCGAGGTGAACCGCTCATGGAAGGACACCGACAGCCGCTGGAACTTCCAGAACACCCGGTTGCGCAGCGCGTAGAGCATCGCGTTGCCCACCTTCGCGGACTGCACGATGTAGAGCCGCAGCGACACGTACTCCAGGACCGCCGACACCGCGAACGCCACCCCGATGCCGACCAGGATCGAGTAGTCGCCGTCGTCCCTGACCGCCGGGATGCCGCTGTCGATCGCGACCATCACCAGGATCGGCGCCGCCATGCTCGCGAAGTTCTGCACCACGAGGATCCCGACGAGGAACGCGATCGCCCTGCGATGCGGACGCATCATCCAGCCGAGCAGCGAACGGCTGCGCGAGCGCAGCCGCTTGATGGCGGCGGCGTCGTCGAGCTCGGCGCTGGTGCGCTCGGCCTCGACCGACTCGGCCCGCCCGCGCCATGCCACGTGCTTGTCGTCGTGCTTCACGGGCGCCGTCATGCGGCCACCTCCTCGGACTCGGCGGAGAGGACCTCTACGTAGTCGGGACTCGACTCCATCAGCTCCGAGTGCCGGCCGACCGCGGCGATCCGGCCCTCGTGAAGCAGAGCGACCCGGTCGGCCAGCGCGACGGTGGACGGCCGGTGGACCACGATCAGCGCGGTCGTGTCCTGCAGGACCTGTTCGAGAGCCCGCTCGACGAGCTCCTCGGTGTGGACGTCGAGTGCCGAGAGCGGGTCGTCGAGGACCAGCACGGCTGGCCTGACGACCACCGCTCTGGCCAGAGCGAGCCGCTGGCGCTGGCCGCCCGACAGCGACAGGCCCTGCTCTCCGATGCGGGTGTCGAGCCCGTAGGGCAGGTCGTGGACGAACTCGGCCTGGGCGACGCGGAGCGCTTCCAGCAGGTCGTGTTCGTCGGCGTCGGGTCGCCCGAGCGCGAGGTTCTCGCGGACGCTCATGGAGAACAGCGTGGCCTCCTCGAATGCGGTGGTGACCGCCCGGCGGAGGCTGTCGAGCCGGATGTCGCGGATGTCGGTGCCGTCCAAGGTGATCCTGCCGCCGGTCGGATCGTTGAGTCGGGAGGGCAGCGAGACCAGCGTGGTCTTCCCCGAGCCGGTCTTGCCTGCGATGGCAAGCGTCTCACCGGGCTTGACGGCGAGGTCGACGCCGCGCAGGGTCTTTCGGTCGTCATCGTCGTAGGCGAACTCGACGCCTTCGAAGGCGAGCGCGCCCCGGATCGCGGAGCGGTCCCTGGCGCGGGCGCCGGGCCGGTCGCGGATGGCCGGCTCGGTGTCGAGGACCTCGTAGATGCGGTCGGCGGCGGTCATCGCCTCGTTGCCGTGGGCGAGGACCCAGCCCGCCGCCTCGATCGGCCACAGCATGCCCAGTTGGAGCATGATGAACGCCGACAGCTGTCCGAGGCTGAGCCCGCCGTTCGCGACCATGATCGAGCCGAGGATGAGGGTCGTGCCCAGGCTGGCCGAGGCGATCGCGTCGAACGCCGACCAGGAGCGCGAGGCGATGTAGCTCTTGCGGATCCCCAGGTCTCGCAGGTGGGCGGCCTCCTTGCCGAACCGTGCGGCCATGAGGGGTCCCCGTCCGAGGGCTTTGACGGCGCGGATGCCGAGGGCCGACTCCTCGGCGACGCTGGAGACCTCGCCCGACTGGTCCTGCTCGGCGCGAGCGGCGGGCAGGAAGTTCTTGAAGAAGCCGCGCCCGAGCAGGAACAGCGGGACGGCCGAGGCGGCCACGACCAGCGCCAGCCGCCATTCGATCCACAGCAGCTGCGCGAGGATGAGCGTGATCATGAACGTCGACATGATGAGGAAGACCATGCCGCCGGCGAAGAAGCGGCGGATCATGCCCAGGTCGGTGGTCACGCGCGAGAGCAGCTGGCCGGTCTGCCACCGGTCGTGGAAGCCGGTGTGGAGGCGCTGGAGGTGCCCGTAGACGACGTCCCGGATGTCGGCCTCGATGGCCATGGCGGTGGTGGTCTGGAAGTAGCGCCGGGTGAGCGACAGCAGCGCGTCGAGTGCGCCGAGAGCGGCGACGACGCCGGCGTAGCGCCACAGGCCGACGAGGTCGCCGTTCGTGATCGGGCCGTCGATGGCGGCCCCGACCATGGGTGGAATGGAGAGTCCGGCGACGACGTTGAGAAGCACCATCGTCCATTGTGCTCCTAGGCGGATCCGGTAGGGGACGAGGTACTGCTTCATCCTCCACAGGTTCGCCAGCGGCCGCCCGCTCGCCCGGGGATCGTCTGTTTCGGACTCTTCTGCTGATGTCGACCGCTCTGCACCCACCCGGCCACCGTATGGCGGCCGGGTGGACGGAGGCAACTGATTTTCTAGCCGCGCGGCAAGCGGCTTATTCGAGCAGCAGATCCCGCAGGCGGTCGGCATCCTTGAAGCCGATCGCCCTGGCGTAGTCCGACAGCGAGCCGAACCGCGCGTTCATCTCCTCGATCGTCTCCAGCATGGCCTCGGCCGGGGTCGCCAGGCCGCGCTCGACGGCGGGCTTGCCGATATTGGCGTCCCTCCAGGCCCTCCAGCGCGCCAAGCCCACGTTGGACAGCTCGTAGTCCGCTGCGATGTCCTCGTCGCCGACGCCGAGCAGTGACAGCAGCACCGCCGCCACGATCCCGGTCCGGTCCTTGCCTGCCATGCAGTGGAAGATCACCGGCTCGCCCAGCGCGATCACGTCCAGCGAGTCGCGGATCGCCTTGTAACCGGCCTCCATCATGGCCGAGTAGCGCTGGCGCAGGAACCCGACGACCGAGTCGATCTCGAACTCGCGCCAGCCCTCCCAGGCGATGTGCAGAAGCTCGAAGTGGTGGAAGTCGATCCCGTCCAGCTCGGGGAAGCGGCCGGTCTGCTCCAGCTCGGCCGGGCGGCGCAAGTCGATGACGTGCCGGACGCCCATCTCGTTCACGATGTAGTCGATGTCGGCCTCGGTGGCCTGCCCGAAATTGTCGGAGCGGAAGACCCGCCCGGTCTTGACCTTCTTGCCGTCGGCGGCGTCGAGGCCGCCGATGTCGCGGAGGTTGAAGACGTTCACGGTGGGCAGGAACTGCTGCGGGAGGGTTTCCAAGGTCATACGGCTGCCTTCCTGTCGGCGGGGAGTCACCCTGAGTATTGTCACCCGAGATGAAAACGGCGTGAACCAAACAGTCCACGCCGTTGTAGCTCTTCTATTATCCCGATGATCCTACGAAAGGCCCAACGCCCCACTAGGAACTCTCGGAGAGCTCCAGGCCGGGCTACTTGGTTCCTTCCGCAAGCTCCAGGCCGGGCTACTTGGTTCCTTCCGCAAGCTCCAAGAACTGCCTCTTGGACGCCAGCTCCGCCTCGGCCTTCTTGATCCGGCCCGGGTTGCCGTCGGCCTTGGCCCGCTCCAGCTTCTCCTCGGCCTCTGACACCTGCTGCTTCATCTGGAGCAGCAGCGGGTTCTCCTCGACCGGGACCTTCCGCCAGGCGGTGTCCAGCGCCTCGCGCAGCTTGTCCTCGACGTTGCGCAGCCGCCGCTGGAGCTTCGCCTGGTTCTTGCGCGGGACCGCGCCCGTGTCGTGCCAGGAAGCCTGGATCTCGCGGAACGCGGCCTGAGCGGCCTTCGGGTCGGCGGCGACGTCGAGCGCCTCGGCGCGCTTGAGCAGCTCCTCCTTGGCGGCCTGGTTGGCCTCCAACTCCGCGTCGCGGGCCGAGAAGACCTCCGAGCGGGCGTTGAAGAAGACGTCCTGGGCGGCCCGGAACCGCTTCCAGGCCTTCTGCTCGGCGTCGGGAGCGAGCCTGCCGGCTTCCTTCCACTCGGCCATGAGGGCCTTGAGCCTGTCGGCGGTGGGACCCCAGTCCGTCGAGGTCGCCAGCTCCTCGGCGGCGGCGATCAATTCTTCCTTCTTCGCGGCGATGACCTTGCGCTCGGTGTCGAGCTGCGAGAAGTAAGCGCCGCGGTGGCGCGTGAACGTGTCGCGGGCGGCCGAGAACTTCCGCCACAGCCGCTGGTCGGTCTTGCGGTCGACGCCGTGAATCGACTTCCACTCCTCGACCATCTCGCTGAAGCGCTGCCCCGAAGCCTTCCAGTGGCTGTCGCGCTTGGCCAGCTCCTCCGCCTCGGCCACGAGGGCCTCCTTGGCGGCGACGGCTTCGGCGCGCTCGGCGTCCTTGGCGGCCTTGAACTCGCCGACGCGCTCTTCGGCGTGCTTGGACAGCTCGTCGAGCCGGTTGCCGAGCGCCTCGAGGTCCCCGACGACGGCGGCGGTGTCCAGGCCCTCGCGGAGCTTGCGCAGCTGCGCGGCGGCCTGCTCGACGTCCGCCGAGTCAGAATTGAGGCGCGCGGCGATGAGATCGACTTCGACCACCAGGTCGGCGTATTTCCGCGCGAAGTGCGCGAGCCCCTCGTCGGTGGAGCCGGCCTGCCAAGAGCCGACCGCGCGCTCGCCGGAGGAGGTTTTCACGTAAACCGTGCCATCGGCGTCGATGCGGCCGAAGCTGGTCCAGTCTCCGAGGTCACTCATCGCGGTAATCTCAAATCCTTCACACGAACTAAGGGACGTACTTCCCGTACCTTACGGTGGTTTCCGGGTCGCGGCCAGCCGGGGCCGTCCACAGCGGCGGATGAACGGTGACAAACCGTGCAATCCAGTAGACGAAGGGCCAGGCGCGCCTGCCTGCCCACTCGAACCGAAGGGGTATTCAGTTGGTCATCAGTGGTGGCAGCAACCCCACCCTACAGCCGACGGTGGTCGCGGTCGTAGGCCCTACCGCGGCCGGAAAGACGGCGCTGTCGGTCGCGCTGGCAGAAGCGCTTTCCGGGGAAGTGGTCAACGCCGACTCGATGCAGCTGTACCGCGGAATGGACATCGGCACCGCCAAGATCACCGAGGGCGAGAAGCGCGGCGTGCCCCACCATGTCTTCGACGTCCTGGACGTCACCGAGGCCGCGGACGTCGTCCGCTACCAGTCGATGGCCCGGGCCGCGATCGAGGAGATCGCCGCGCGCGGCCGGGCCCCGATCCTGGCCGGTGGCTCCGGGCTGTACGTCCAGGCGGCCCTGGACGAGATGGACTTCCCCGGCACCGACCCCGAGATCCGCGCCCGCCTGGAGGCCGAGCTGGAGCGCGAGGGATCGACGGCGCTGTGGGAGCGGCTGCGTCAGGCCGACCCGAAGGCCGCGAAGGCGATCCTGCCCTCGAACGGGCGGCGCCTGGTCCGCGCACTGGAGGTCGTGGAGCTCACCGGCTCGTTCACCGCCAGCCTCCCGGAACCGAAGGCGCACTACGAGGCCGTCCGCATCGGCGTCGATCTCGACACCGCCGTGCTGGACGAGCGCATCGAGCGCCGGGTCCGGGCGATGTGGGACGCCGGGCTCGTCGACGAGGTCCGCGAGCTGGAGGCGAAGGGCCTGCGCGAAGGCCGCACCGCCTCGCGGGCGCTCGGTTATCAGCAGGTCCTCGCGTTCCTGGCGGGGGAGTGCGACGAAGAGGAGGCGTTTCGCCTCACCGTGCAGGGCACCAGGCGCTTCGTGCGCCGCCAGCGCTCCTGGTTCAAAAGAGACGGCCGCATCGAGTGGTTCGATGCGGCCGATCCAGAGCTCGTCGAGCGGGTGCTCACACGCGCGGCTTCGGGCTCCGCGTGAGGTTCGGGTCGGTCTCGGCGACCGGCTCCAGGACCTCGTTGATCTTGGCGTAGATCTCGTCGTCGAGCTTGACGCCGGCGGCCTTGACGTTGTCCTTGACCTGCTCGGGGCGGGTGGCGCCGATGATCGCGGCCGAGACGTTCTGGTTCTTGAGGACCCATGCCAGGGCCAGCTGCGGCAGGTTCAGGCCCGCCTCCTCGGCGATGGGGACGAGCCGCTGGACGCGTTCGAGCAGGTCGTCGTTCTCCAAGAAGCCCTTCATGAAGCCGCCGAACTTCTCGTGCGCGCCGCGCGAGCCCTCCGGCGGGGCCTGGCCGGGCTTGTACTTTCCGGTCAGGACGCCCTGGGCGAGCGGGGACCACACGATCTGGCCGATGCCGAGTTCCTCGCAGGCCGGGACGACCTCGGCCTCGATGACCCGCCACAGCGCCGAGTACTGGGGCTGGCTGGAGACCAGCTGGATCTTCAGCTCCCGGGCGAGCGCGTGGCCGCGGCGGATCTGGTCGGCGGTCCACTCGCTGACGCCGATGTAGTGGGCCTTGCCGGCGTGGACCACGTCCGCGAAGGCCTGCATGGTCTCTTCGAGCGGTGTGTCGTGGTCGAACCGGTGGGCCTGGTAGAGCTCGACGCGGTCGGTCTGGAGGCGCTCCAGGGAGTTGTCTATGGACTCCTTGATGTGCTTGGTCGACAGCCCGCGATCGTTCTTGCCCTCGCCCATGGGCCAGTAGACCTTGGTGAAGATCTCCAGCCCGTCGCGGCGCTCGCCCTTGAGGGCGCGCCCGAGGACTTCTTCGGCCGCGCCGCGCGCGTAGACGTCGGCGGTGTCGAAGGTGGTGATGCCTTCGTCGAGGGCGGCCCGGACGCAGGCGACCGCGGCGTCCTCTTCGACCTGTCCGCCGTGGGTGATCCAGTTTCCGTATGTCAGTTCAGAGATGACGAGGCCGGAACGGCCGAGGTGACGAAACTCCATGGACACGAGCCTACCGGCCGCTCGGCTAGTGTCAACGAAACGAACATCACAAGCGTTTGCGCATCTAGAGTGGCCCGTCGTCGATCGATACGGCGGCGTCGAGGGACCTGACGGCCTCGGCCCGGTCCGTCCTGGCGGGCAGCAGTTCTGCGCCGTCGAGTCCGAGCGTGCCCCAGGAGTAGCCGTCCAAAGAGACCAGGAATCCGGCCGGGTGGACCGCGATGTGCTGGTAGCGAGGGGGAACGACGACGCGACCGGATCGGTGGACGACGCCAGAGCGCCCGCGCTGGGCGGCGACCGCGACTCCGCCGACGAAGCCGGTGACGGTGCGGCCGTCCACAGTGGTCGTGTCAAGCGAGTTGTAGAGCATCGGGACGACGACGGTCCCCTGCTTGTCGATGGCGCCCCAATCGGCCTGGCACACGGCGGCGACGCCACCTCTGAAGTCCCCGGCCTGGCTGAACGCGGCCTGGACGACGGGCCGTCCGTTCGGCCCGAGGTAGCCCCACCGGCCGGTCTGCGGGTCCTGGAAGCGATCGGGCGCGGGGTGCCCGGCCCTCTCGGGCCAGCCGCGCGGCGGCGGCCCGAACCCGGCCTTCGCGGCCAGCTCCTCGGCCAGGTCGAGCGCGATCTCGACGATCTGCATGATGAAGCCGTGCGAGTTCTGCTCACTGGCGCGCTGCAGGTGGATGAGGCCCTCGGTGATGCGGCCCTGGGCCAGGCACGACAGCGCGGCGTAGGCCCGGGCGGCGCCGGTGAGGGTGCGCGGCAGCTCTCCGGCCTCGGCGAGAGCGAACAACTGGTCGGCTTCGGCGTAGCGGCCCTGGACGCGCATCACCTGGCCGAGGCGGGCGCGGGCGGGTGCGAGCAGCATGTCGGCGCCGACGGCCTCGGCGTGTTTGACGGCGGCCGAGGCGTCGACTTCGGCGGAGTCGAAGTCTCCGAGGACGCGCATGATGACCGCGCGCACGCCGAGCAGGCGCGATTGGTCGGCCTCGCCCGGATGACGGGCGAGGCGCTGGCTGGCCTCTTCGCGGATGTGCTGGAGGCCGACGGTGTCGGCGATCGCGTGGCGCAAGGTCGCCCGGTCGAGCGGTCCGAGGGCGCGGACCAGCCCGGCTCGCAAGTCTGCCGCGACATCCACCACGTTGACTACTTTCAAGGTCACTGAGGGTTACGACATTCAGATTAGGCCATCAAGGATCCCGAGGCGAGCGGTGAAATCGCCTCGGGTCCTTGCGGCTGCGGGGACGGTCGCGCGCTAGCGAACGACCTGGCCGAGGTCGTCCTCGGTGGCCTTGTAGCTCATGCGCGGGCGCGGGTTGCGCATCGAGCGGAACATGATGGCCCGCTGGATTGCGTACCAGTACAGGCCCGGCTTGCGCTGCTTCGTGCTCGGGAACCGTTTCCAGACCAGGCGCCCCACCTTGCGGCACAGGAAGTACGAGTCGACGGCGAAGCCCGCCATCATGACGATCCACCCGAGCATGAGGATGCCGATCGCACCGGGGAAGACGTTCGTGGCAAGCAGCAGCGCCATGGTGAGCGCGAAGAAGTACTGGGCGACGGTGCGCCGGGAGTCGACGATGTCGCGCGCCAGCAGGCGCTCCGGCCCGCGGTCGCGGGGCAGGTGGTACTTGTCGAAGAGCGGGTCGCCCTTCCACTGGCCCTCGGCGATGCGCGCGCGCTCGACCCGGAGGTCGTCCTTCGCCTGGCGCTTCTGCTCCTTGGAGAGCTTGTTCGTCTTCGCCCGCTTGCGGGCTTCCTTGTATGTCAGCGGGGGGTTGGCAGGGGGGCGCGCTTTGGCCTGCTTGGGCCGCTTCGGGGTGGGCTTCCCCTTTTTCTCGGTGGCTGCGGCCGGCTTCGTCTCCTCGACGGCGGCGGCTGCGGCCTCGGCCTCAGCGGACTTCTTCCCCACGGGACGACCGACCTTCCTTAAGCTCGCGATGGGATGCTGACTCCCAGCATACTTGCCGAATTTAAGGCTCCGCATGCGTCGTCGCGTGCGACTCCTGAGCGACCGGGCGCTCGATCTTCGCGCCGAGCGCTTGGAGCTTCGATTCGAAGTTCTCGTAACCGCGGGTGATGTAGCGGTCGACGCCGTAGACGCGCGAGGTGCCCTCGGCGGCGAGGGCCGCGATGAGGTGGCTGAACCCGGCGCGCAGGTCGGGGATCTGCAGGTCGGCGGCGTGGAGTTTGCTGGGCCCGGCGATGACGGCCGAGTGCAGGAAGTTGCGTCGCCCCCACCGGCAGGGGGCCCCGCCGAGGCACTCGGAGTACAGCTCGATGTTGGCGCCCATCTGGCGCAGCTCGGAGGTGTAGCCGAGACGGTTCTCATAGACGGTCTCGTGCATGATCGACAGGCCGTCGGCCTGGGTGAGCGCGACGACGATCGGCTGCTGCCAGTCGGTCATGAGCCCGGGGTGGACGTTGGTCTCCAGCGCGACCGGCTTGAGGGGCCCGCCGCGGTGCCAGAAGCGGATGCCGCCCTCTACGGGGTCGTCGTCGACGTCGTAGGCCCCGCCGATGGAGCGGAAGACGTTGAGGAAGGTCATCATGTCGGCCTGGTGGGCGCCGCGGACGAAGACGCTGCCCTCGGTGGCCAGGGCCGCCGAGGCCCAGGAGGCGGCCTCGATGCGGTCGGGCAGGGCGCGGTGCCGGTAGCCCTTGAGTTCGCTGACGCCGACGATCTCGATGACGCGGTTGGTGTGGACCTTGATGATCGCGCCCATCTTCTGGAGGACGCAGATGAGGTCGATGATCTCCGGTTCGATCGCGGCGTTGCGCAGCTCGGTGGTGCCTTCGGCCATGACGGCGGCGAGCAGGACCTGCTCGGTAGCGCCGACCGACGGGTATTCGAGCTCGTAGCGGATGCCGTGGAGGCCGTCCGGGGCCGACAGGTGCGTGCCGTCGGGGGCCTTCTCGACGACGGCGCCGAACTTGCGCAGCGCGTCGAGGTGGAAGTCGATGGGGCGCCCGCCGATGTTGCAGCCGCCGAGGTCGGGGATGAAGGCGCGGCCGAGGCGGTGGAGGAGCGGCCCGCACAGCAGGATCGGAATGCGGCTGGTGCCGGCGTGGACGTTGATCTCCTCGACGCCGGCGGACTCGACCGAGGTGGGGTCCATGTAGAGGGTGTCGCCCTCGAGGTCGACGTCGACGCCGTGGACGCGCAGCAGACCGGTGACGACTTCGACGTCGCGAATCTCCGGGACACCGCGAAGGACTGAGGGGGAGGTGCCGAGCAGGGCGGCGACCATCGCCTTGGAAACAAGGTTCTTGGCGCCTCTGACAGTGACTTCGCCTTGAAGGGGGGTCCCGCCATGAATGATCAGCATGTCTTCAGGGGTGGTCGGCGTGCTGCTCAACTGGTCTCCTCAGATGGGTGGATAAGACCGGGATCGTCGATCAACGATAACGGAACAGCCGAGGGAGAAACCCCCAGGTAGGGACCTAACGCACGGTGATTGTCCTTACCGCTTGAGCGCGCGGCGGAACCGCGCCTCGACACGCGTCGGGGCAGACCCGCGCCTATATCCTATAGGATCAACGGTCTTGTCGGGGCCGCTCAGGGCAGTTCGAGCATCCGGTCGAGCGCCGCCCGGGCGTGCTTGGCGGTCGCCACGTCGACGGTGATCTGGTTCGGCACGCGCCCGGCCACGAGCTCCTCGAGCGCCCACACCAGGTGCGGCAGGTCGATCCGGTTCATCGTCGAGCAGTAGCACACCGTCCGGTCCAAGAACGAGATCTCCTTGTCCGGGTGCCGGTTCGCCAAGCGCCGCACTAGATTCAGCTCAGTGCCCACGGCCCACGAGCTGCCGGGCTCGGCCGCTTCCAGAGCCTTGATGATGTACTCGGTCGAGCCCACGTAGTCGGCGGCGGCGACCACCTCGTGCTTGCACTCGGGGTGGACGAGGATGTTCACCTCGGGCTTGCGCTCGCGCAGCTCTTCCACGCAGTCGAGTGTGAAGCGCCCGTGGACCGAGCAGTGGCCCTTCCACAGGATGATCTTTGCGTCGCGCAGCTCCTCGTCCGTCAGCCCGCCGTTCGGCTTGTGCGGGTTGTAGAGCACGCAGTCCTCAAGGCTGAAGCCCATCTCGCGGACCACGGTGTTGCGGCCCAGGTGCTGGTCGGGCAGGAACAGGACCTTCTCGCCGCGCTCGTAGGCCCACCTCAGCGCCCGCTCGGCGTTCGAGGAGGTGCAGACGATGCCGCCCTCGCGGCCGACGAAGCCCTTGATCGCGGCCGAGGAGTTCATGTAGGTCATCGGGACGGTGGCCTCGGCGATGCCGGAGGCCGCGAGGTCCTCCCAGCACTGCTCGACCTGCGAGGCCGTCGCCATGTCCGCCATCGAGCAGCCGGCGGCCAGGTCCGGAAGGACGACCCGCTGGTGGTCGCCGGTGAGGATGTCGGCGGACTCGGCCATGAAGTGGACGCCGCAGAACACGATGTACTCGGCGTCGGGGCGGGCCGCGGCCTGCTGGGCGAGCTTGAAGGAGTCGCCGGTGACGTCGGCGAACTGGATGACCTCGTCGCGCTGGTAGTGGTGCCCGAGGATGAAGACGTCGTCGCCGAGGGTCTCCTTGGCTGCCTCGGCGCGAGCGACGAGGTCCGGGTCGCTGGGCGCGGGCAGCTCGCCGGGGCAGTCGACGCCGCGCTCCGAGCCGGGGTCGGTGCCCCTGCCGAGCAGCAGCAGCGCGGTCTGGGTGGGAGCAGGTTCGTTGAAGCCCGTCATGTGAGCAATTCTTGCACGTTCCAAGCATCGACCGCACTATGCGGTGTGCTCGATTGCTCACTTCTCGAACAGGAATCTGTAAGCGGTTGCCGAACCGGGGGTGGTTTCGGCTAGGCTCTCGGTGTGCGCATTCTCATCGCTCCCGACAAGTTCGCCGGCACCATGACCGCAGCCGAGGCGGCGGACGCCATCGCCGACGGCTGGCGCCGCGCCCGACCCGAAGATGAAACCGACGCTCTGCCCCTCGCCGACGGCGGCCCCGGCTTCATCGACGTCCTCGAAGCGGCGATCCCCACGGCCGCAAGGCGAACCGTGAACGCCTGCGACCCGCTCGGACGCCCCGTCGAGGCCGACTACCTGCGCGACGGCGACACCGCCTACATCGAATCCGCCGCGACCTGCGGCCTCCACCTCCTCAACCCCCACGAACGCGACCCCCGACGCGCCACCACCTACGGCCTCGGACTGGTCATCGCCGCCGCCATCGAGAACGGCGCGAGGCGCATCGTCGTCGGACTCGGCGGCTCGGCCACCAACGACGCCGGCGCCGGCATGCTCACCGCCCTCGGCTACACCTGCCGCGACCGCGCCGGCGACGCCCTCCCGTACGGCGGCGCCGCCCTCGCCTCCTGCGACTCGATCGACGGGCAACCGCGCACCAGAGGCGTCGAGTTCATCGCCGCCACCGACGTCGACTCACCGCTCCTCGGACCTCACGGCGCGACCCGCATGTTCGGGCCCCAGAAGGGCGCAGAAGAGAGCGACCTGCCGTTCCTCGAATCCGCGCTGGCCAACTTCGCCGAGATCGCCGAGCGCGACCTCGGACCGGGAGGCGCCGCCGCCTGGCCCGGCGCGGGCGCGGCCGGAGGGCTCGGCATGGCGCTCTTCATCCTCGGCGGCAAGCGCGCCTCCGGCGCGAAGCTGACCTGCGAGGCCGTCGGCCTGGACGCGGCCGTCGCCGCATCGGACCTGGTCATCACCGGTGAAGGCTCCTTCGACGCGCAGAGCCTGCGCGGCAAGCTCGCCGCCGAGGTCGCGACCGGCGCCGCCGCCCACGGCAAGCCCTGCCTGGTCCTCGCCGGCAGGTCCGACGTCGACTCCCATCCCGACCTCGCGGGTGTTCATTCGGTCACCGCCCTGGTGGGCGGAGTCGAGGCCGCAATGAAAGCGCCGGTCGAGGGCCTGCGGGCGCTGGCGGAGTCGGTGGCCCGTACCTGGAACTACACTCGGGAATAGCGACAGGTCCGGTGCCGTTGGGTACTGTTGACAAGTCGAAGACCCGATCGACGCCGTTGATCCCAACTCACCGAGGGAGCCACAAGTGAGCGCAACTCAGCAGGCCGAGGACGTCAAGGAGACCACCGCCACCGGTGTGAAGCTCACCGACGCGGCCGCCTCCAAAGTCAAAGCCCTGATCGAGCAGGAAGGTGAAGAAGGCCTGCGCCTGCGCGTCGAGGTCAGCCCCGGCGGCTGTTCCGGCCTGCGCTACGGGCTGTTCTTCGACACCGACAACCGCGAGGGCGACGTCGTGCAGTCCTACGAAGGCTTCGAGGTCGTCGTCGACCGCATGAGCGTTCCGTACCTCCAGGGCGCGAGCATCGACTTCGCCGACCGCATCGACGCCCAGGGCTTCACCATCGACAACCCGAACGCCCAAGGCTCCTGCGCCTGCGGCGACTCGTTCCACTAAAGTCTCACGCGAGACTCCGACAGCCCGGTCGAAACCGCCCCATAGCGCGTGTCTCGGCCGGGCTCATTTATGGCTCGCAAGCGTCGCCAAGGGGGCTACGCCGTGTTCGCCTCCGAAACCGACGCCGGTCTGTCCGACAGCCTCCGACCGAACGAGGTCCTTTCCATGAAGACCGCCGTCTCCGGCTCCTCTGCCGCCGCCATCGCGCACGGGATGAACCAGCTCGGCCATCCGTCCATCGCCCTCGAACCCAGCAACGCGGAGTTCGACCTCATCGACGTCATGGAGCGCTCCGGGACCCTCGGCCTCGTCCACATCGGCGCCGACGACTCCAAGGTGATGCTGTCCTACGCCGAGCAGTGCCGCGACCTGGGCCTAGAGTTCAGCGCGGACCCCGGCACCCTCGAAGGCGCCGACGCGGCCGAGTTCATCGACGGCGCGAAGTTCCTGGTCACCAGCCGGGACCGCTACGAGTTCCTCCAGGCCACCACCGGCATGGCCGACGACGACATCCTCGCGGCGGTCCGCGTGCGGGTCACCACCGAGGACACCGACGGCGTCGAGATCGCCGGCCACGACATGGACCGCCAGCGGGTCCCGATCGCCCGCGCCCGCGAGGTCATCGACCCCTCAGGTGTCCCCGAGGCCTTCCGCGCCGGGCTCCTGGCCGGCATCGGCTGGGGAATGCCGTTGCGCAGGGCGGCCGAGATCGGCAGCCAGCTCGCGGCACTCGCCGCAGAATCCGTCGGCGCCGCCGCGTACACGGTCAATCCGGCTGAATTCGTGCATCGCCTGGACGAGTCGTACGGCGCCGCCTGCGCCGCGGAGGCCTCGGCCTACCTGCTTCCTGAGTGAGCTCGACCGATACGCCGGAGTAATGCCGTTTCGCGCCCGGAATCACTCGGGCAACCTGTTTCTCACCTATCAGGATTCAAGTGGTGACACGACCGTAATATTCCCGCTGCATTGTCTCTGACGGCCTACCTACAGGTAACAATTTCACAACGGACCCTTACGTTTGATGGTGTTGTGCGACATGGTGTGAGTTATCCCATGACTCAACTCACATCCATGGAGCGACCAGTGAGACGAATCCAAATGGCCGTAGCCACGGCCGCGGCCGCCGCACTCGCGCTGACCGCCTGCGCCGGTGACGAAAGCGACGTCGGAGGCGACGCCGACGGCATCCTCAACATGCAGATCGGCGAGGTGCGCAGCGTGATTCCCGGCGGCTCCGGTGAGTCCGAGGGCTTCCGCATCATGAAGAACGTCTACGAAGGACTCGTCTACTACGACGCCGACACCGGCGAGGCGAACAATCTGGTGGCCGAGGACATCTCCTCCGAGGACAACCAGACGTGGACCATCACGATCAAGGAGGGTCTCCAGTTCCACAATGGCGAGCCGGTGGACGCCAACGCCTTCATCCGCTCCTGGAACCGTACCGCGTACGGACCGAATGCGCTGCCGCTGAACTACTTCATGGCGACCATCGCCGGCTACGACGAGATGAACCCCGAGCCCCTGCCCGAGGAGGAGTGGGCCGACCCCGAGGTTCCGGAGTTCCCCGAGGCCGAGACCACTGAGCTGTCCGGCCTGACCGCCGTGGACGACCTGACCCTCCAAGTCGAGCTGTCGGCCCCGTTCATCGGCTTCCCGACCATGCTCGGGTACGAGGCGTTCTTCCCGGTGGCCGAAGAGTGCCTGGCCGACACGGACGCCTGCGAAGAGCAGCCGATCGGCAACGGGCCCTTCATGTTCGAAGAGCCGTACTCGATCGAGAACGGCGGCACCGCCGTCAAATGGGAGGACTACCAGACCACCGACCAGCCCTCCATCGCCGGCGTCCAATGGCACGTCTACCTCGAAGGCAACGACTGCTGGGCGGACTTCCTGACCGGTGACATCGACGTCTGCCGCCCGACCGCGGCCGACTACGAGACCGCCGTCAACGACCCGGACCTCGCGGAGCGCCGCATCGTCCAGGACGGCACCAGCATCGCCATGCTGGCCTACCCGCTCTACGACGAGAATTTCCAGGACGTCAACATCCGCCGGGCCATCTCGGCGGCGATCGACCGCGAAGGCGTGCTCAACGTCATCGGACCCGACCGGTTCAACCCGCTCGACTCGTGGGTCCCCGAATCGATCCTCGGCGGCGGACGCGGCGTCTGCGGCGAGTACTGCACATACGACCCGGACCTCGCCAACCAGCTGCTCGAAGACGGCGGCGGATGGCCCGAAGGCGAGCCGCTGCGCATCTGGGTCAACGACTCCAACGACAACCTCGACATCTTCCGCGCCATCGGCGACTCCATCACCGAGACGCTCGGCATCCAGTACGAGCTCGTTCCGATGGAGTGGACCGACTTCCTGGCCAACCGCGAAGGACACGACCTCGACGGACCGTTCCGTTCCGGCTGGGGTCCCGACTACAACCTGAACGAGAACTACCTCGAGCCGATCTACGGCGGCGGCGCCGCCACGAACGACCAAGGCTACGAGAACCCGGAGTACGACGCGAAGATCGCCGAGGCGGCCGCCGCGGACACCATCGAGGACGCGGTCGAGATCTACGCCGAAGCCGAGGAGATCCTCGGAAACGACATGCCGAGCGCGCCGATCTTCGTCGAGCAGGTCAGCTACTTCTACAGCGACCGCGTCGACAACGTGATCGTCCACCCGATCTACGCCGGACCTGGCGGTGACGCGGAACTGCGCGACATCGTCATCACGGAGTAGTCGATTGAAAGCGAGCCGCGGGCGGGTCACAGACCCGCCCGCGGCCTCTAGGACGGAACATCAATGGGACGCTATGTAATTCGGCGAATACTCCAGGGACTGCTGACGCTCTTCATCGTGCTGTTCCTGCTGCACTACCTCATGGCGCTGTCGGTGCAGATCCGCGGCAACCCGGCCATCCTCTTCTTCGGCGGGGAACGCACACCTCCGCCGGCCATGCTCGCCCAGGTCGAGCGGCTCTACGGGCTCGACAACAACTGCTACGAACGCACCGGCGACCCCTGCCTGGTGCCGTTCGTCGAACGACTCCAGAACTACGCGAGCGGCGACTTCGGAACCACGCTCAACGGCAACCGGAACGTCGGCGAGCTGCTCGGAATCTATATCCCGAACACGCTGCGGCTGTTCATCTTCGCGACCCTCACCCTGGTGGTCGTCGCAATGGTGCTCGGCACCTGGGCGGCCCGCCACCGCGGCAGGTTCATCGACCACTCCGTCCGAGGGACTACCATCCTGATCGACTCGGTCCCGGTGTTCCTGATCCTGCTGGCCTACGTGTACATGGCCGCGGTCCCGCTGACCAGGTGGGCCCGAGACATCTGGGGAACCGAATCGTTCATGGGCCAAGTGTTCAGACCGAACTACAACCCCGACTATCCGTGGACCACGATCCTCGTCCCCGGCATCATCGTCGGCACGGTCGGTCTTGCGACCCTCACCCGCCTGGTGCGGGCCAGCCAGCTGGAGAACCTCGGCTCCGACTTCGTCCGCACAGCCAGGGCCAAAGGACTCGGGAAGATGCGCATCACCATCGTCCACGTGGTGCGCAACTCGATGATCCCCATCGTCACCGGCGTCGGCTACCTGTTCGCGTTCATGCTCTCCGGGGCGGTGCTGACCGAGGGCATCATGGGCATCCCAGGCATGGGCCGCATGATCTTCCAAGCCGTCCAGCGCCAGGAGACCAACCTGGTCGTCGTCGGCCTGACCGTCAGCGCGGTCGTCGTGGTGCTCGTGTCCCTCATCGTCGACCTCCTGTACGCCGCACTCGATCCGAGGATCCGCTATGAGTGAGCTCGCAGTCCCCAAGCCCGAGCCGGAGGCGAAACAGGCGTCACTGTGGAAGGACGCCTTCCACACCATGCGCCGACGCCCCGACGTCATCATCGCCCTGGTAATCCTGCTGTTCGTGTTCGCCATGGCGGCCTTCCCGGCCCTGTTCACCGACAAGAGCCCCACCAGGTGCATCGGCCGGGAGGCACGCCAGCGGCCCGACACGTGGTTCAGAGGCGAGCACCCCCTCGGCACCGACGCGTTCGGCTGCGACTTCGCGGCCACCATCGTCCACGGCACCCGGCCCACGATCGTGCTGGCGCTGACCGTCATCGTCCTCGCGGTGCTCATCGGGCTGGTGCTCGGCATGCTCGCCGGCTACTACGGCGGCTGGCTGGACGCGGTCATCTCCCGGATGCTCGACGTCTTCATCGTCGTGCCGCTGCTGCTCGGCGCGATCCTGCTGCTCAGCCTCTTCCGCGGCCGAGGCTCCTCGGGCAACGTCATCGAGACCGTCGCACCCGCGGCGATCGCCCTGACGATATTCGGCTGGATGGAGTTCTGCCGGTACGTGCGAGCGGCGACCATCGAGACCAAGAACCTCGACTACGTCGTCGCCGCCCGCTGCCTGGGCGCCAAGGACCGGAGGATCATGTTCCGCCACATCCTGCCCAACGCGATCATCCCCGTCACGGCGGTCGTCCCGACCACCATCGGCGCGATCATCGTCACCGAGTCGGCCCTGGCAGTCCTCGGCATCGGCGTCCAGCCCCCGGCCACCAGCTGGGGCGTCCTGCTGTCGAACGGCACTCAATGGGCGGGCGGCGGCTACATCTACCTGTTCGGCCTACCGTTGTTGCTGCTGGTACTGACGGTGTTCGCGTTCGCGACCTTCGGCGACGCACTCCGCGACGCCCTCGACCCGAAGCTGAGGTGACCGACCAATGGCAGACACGATCCGAGTCGCAGGCGACACCCTGCCGGGTGCCGACATGAACGCCTCGCTGCTCGAAGTCGACGGCCTCCGCGTCGACTTCACCGTCCGGCGCAAGCGCATCCCCGCGGTGCGCGGCGCCAGTTTCACGCTCGACCAGGGCACGACCCTCGCCATCGTCGGCGAATCGGGTTCGGGCAAGTCCGTGACCTCCCAGGCGATCATGGGCATCCTCGACTCCCCGCCCGGCCACATCACCGGCGGCGAAGTCCGCCTGAGAGGCGTCGACCTGCTGCAACAGGACGAGGAGACCAAGCGGACGGTGCGGGCTAACCACATCGCCATGGTCTTCCAGGACGCCCTGTCCGCCCTCAACCCCCTGTGGTCGGTCGGCTTCCAGATCGGCGAGCTCTACCGAGTCCACCGGGGCACCAGCCGCAAAGACGCCAAGCAGAAGGCGATCGAACTGCTCGACCTGGTCGGCATCCCCGACGCGAAGAACCGGATCGGTCACTACCCGCACCAGTTCTCCGGCGGAATGCGCCAGCGCGTGATGATCGCGATGGCGCTGGCACTCGACCCCGAGGTGCTCATCGCCGACGAACCGACCACCGCGCTGGACGTGACCGTGCAGGCGCAGATCATGCGGCTGCTCAAGAAGATCCAGCAAGAGCGCAACATGGGGCTCATCCTGATCACGCACGACCTGGGCGTGGTCGCCGACGTCGCCGACGACGTCGCGGTCATGTACGCCGGGGAGATCGTAGAACAGGCGAGCATCCACGACACCTTCGCCCGCCCGGCCCACCCGTACACGAAGGCGCTGCTGCGGGCTATCCCGCGCGTCGACACGGTCGGACGCGAACTGGAGGTGATCCGCGGGCTGCCGCCGAACCCCGCGTCGCTGCCGAGCGGATGCCCGTTCCACCCGCGCTGCTGGGCGGTCGAACCGAAGAAATGCTCGAGTGAGGTGCCGCCGTTCGAGCCGGTGGCGGACGACCACCGCAGCCGCTGCCACTTCGCCAAGGAGGTCTACCGCGATGAACGCTGAACTGGGACAGGGCAACACGGCGCCAGAGCCGGTGCTGGAAGCGACGAACGTGTTCAAGCACTTCCCGATCCAGCGCGGCATTGTCCTCAAGCGCACCGTCGGACAGGTACAGGCCGTCGACGGCGTCGACTTGAAGCTCTATGCGGGCAAGACGCTCGGCGTGGTCGGCGAATCCGGCTGCGGAAAGTCGACCCTCGCGAAACTACTGGTGGGCTTGGAACCGCCGACGTCAGGCTCGATCAAGGTGCTGGGCAAGGAGATCGGCGACCTGTCATCGAGGCGCATCCGTCCGGTGCGGCGCGACATCCAGCTGGTATTCCAGGACCCGTACACCTCGTTGAACCCGCGGATGACCGTCGGCGACATCGTGGGGGAGCCGTTCGATATCCACCCGGACGTCGTGCCGCGGGGCAAACGGGCCGAGGCGGTGAAGGAACTGCTCGACATGGTCGGGCTGAGCGCCGAACACATCAACCGCTACCCGCACCAGTTCTCGGGCGGGCAGCGCCAGAGGATCGGGATCGCCAGGGCTCTGGCGCTGCGGCCGAAGGTGCTGGTGTGCGACGAGCCGGTGAGTGCCTTGGACGTGTCGATCCAGGGGCAGGTCATCAACCTGCTGCAGCGGCTCCAGGACGAGCTCGGCTTGGCCTATGTGTTCATCGCGCACGACCTGTCGGTGGTGCGGCACATCGCCGATGAAGTGTCGGTCATGTACCTGGGGAAGGTCGTCGAGCACGGCACGAGCGCCGAGATCTACGACCATCCGAGGCATCCGTACACGCAGGCGCTGCTGTCGGCGGTGCCGGTGCCGGATCCGGAGTTGAGGGGCCATCGGGAGGAGATCGTCCTGCAAGGGGACGTGCCCTCGCCGATCAACCCGCCTTCGGGCTGCCGCTTCAGGACGAGGTGCTGGAAGGCCACGGAGAAGTGCGCCGAGGAGGTGCCCGGATTGGACGTTGGAGACCACGGCACGCACCCGACGGCCTGCTTCTACGCCGAGGAACGCGACGTCACGCACGCCGTGAAGTAGGAGGCGAGCGAACAAGAAGGGGCTCCCGCGCGACGCGCGGGAGCCCCCTTCGACGTGGAACGACCGGCCCGGACGATTGCTTGAGCTGACCGCGAAACTCCGCGAGGCCGGAGAGGTCATTGAAATCCTCAAGATATCGACGGCGTTTCCCTGCGTCGGTGATGACGTCACCCACGACACCGGCATCTACGAGCTGTTCGATACCTTCGGTCCAGCCTTCGGCGGGCACTTCCCCTATCCCTGCCATTGCCTGTGCGGCCGCTGTCACGGTCGTAGGTTCTGAGAGCACGGCCAAGAGGCGGTCGAGTTCGACCGGCACCGACTCGAGTTCGATGCCGCGCGGCGGCATGTTGCCGATGCGGAGGATGCCACCTGTTCGGCGGGCTTCCAGATATGGTTTGAGCTGCAGGAGCGTCATTGTCGCCTCCTCTGGGCGGAGTCGTGGATCTGGTGCGGTGCTGTCATGAAACGGGGTGCAGATCGGCGGCCGGGTCGGCACTGAATACCACCTCGAGTCGGCCGTTGACGAATTTCGCAGCCGCGCCGTCGTCCAAGCCGACGCCGGCCGGGAGATCTCCGTGGTGTACCGCCGCAGTGAAGGTTTCGGGTCGTCCGGGTTCGGAGTTGTAGTGCGGGCAGAAGCTTCCGCTCAGCAGGCCGAGTCCGTCTTCGAGGGCGGTGAGCGGCCCGAAGGAATCGGTGAGGCAGGCTTCGAACCAGCACGCACTTCCCGCGCTGATTCCGGCGAGGACAACGCCGTTCTCGTATGCGTTGGTCACGGCCTTGTCAAGGCCGTGGAGTCGCCAGAGGCTCAGCAGGTTTGCAGTGTTTCCCCCCCAACGTAGAGCAGATCCTGATCTGCCAGGAACTGATCGAGGTCTTCAACGCTCCTTCTGAACAACTCCAGATGGTTCATTTGGCAGTCCATGGGTTCGAATGCCTCGTAGAAGCGTTCGATGTAGCCTTTGGAGTCGCCGCTCGCGGTGGGGATGAAGCAGACCCTTGGCTTCGGTTTGGGCACGGCATCGAGCGCCAATCGGTCGAGGTCGAGGTGTCGACCGTCCGAGAAGCCGCCGCCGAGCAGGAATATCGTCCGGACGGGCCTGCAGGGCGGGCTCGTCTGCGAGTTGAGCTGTTGGCGCTGCTGGCCGCCTCGGGACAGGACCCGGTCTACGTGCCCGGCCGAACGGTTCCTCAGCACCTGGTTCTGACACGGTGTCGAACTCTTTCACGCTCCCGACATTCGGCGGATGTCCGCGACGATGCCCGGGAGGACCTCCAAGAACCGCTCGACCTCTTCCTCGGTGGTCTCGCGGTGCAGCGAGATCCGCACATTGCCGTGGCTGAGCACCCCCATCGCCTGAAGCACGTGGGAGGGCCGCAGCCGCGTCGAGGCGCAGGCCGAGCCGGAGGAGACCGCGAAGCCCGCCCGGTTCAGCTCCGTCAGCAGCACCTCGCCGTCGACGCCCAGGCAGGAGAACGTGACGATGTGGGGGAGCCGGTCGACCGGGTCCCCCGGGAGCTCCACGTCGGGGACCGTCTCGGCGATGTGTTCGCGGATCCGCTCGGTCAGCACCCGCACGCGCTTGGACAGGTCCTCGCGCTCGGCGACCACCGCTCGAAGCGAGGCCGCGGCCGCCACCGCGGCAGGCACGTCGACCTCGCCTATGGCCTCCTGGAGTGAGGAGTCCTCTCCCGGGAACGGATTGCGCCAGCGCGTGCCCTTGCGCACCACCAGGATCCCGCAGCCCGACAGGCCTCCCCACTTGCGGGCGCTCGCCGCCAGCACCGACCAGCCCTCGGGGACCGGCTCCCACGGCAGGCTCGCCGCCGCGTCGCACACCAGTGGGACGCCGCCGAGGTTCGCCGCGATAGCGGCGATCGGCTGACGGGTCCCCACCTCGTGGTTCGCGCTCTGCACTGCCAGTACGGCCGCGCCGTCGATCCCGGCCAGCGGGTCGGCGTCGACGCGCCCGACCCGATCCACCGGGACCTCGACCGCCGTGCCGTCCTGACGCTGGTGCCACTGGGCCGCGTGCAGCACCGCCGAGTGCTCGACCGCCCCGTACACGAACGCCCCCGCCGCGCTCCGCGCTGCGATGACGCCCAGTGAACCGGCCTGCACGGCATGTGAACCGCTCGATGTGAAAGTGACCTCATCAGGCGCCACCCCGAGTGACGCCGCCACCGACTGCCGGGCCGCCTCCAGCAGCATCCGCGATCGCCGGCCCAATGTGTACAGTCTCCCGGGGCCCGCCCAACCCTCCGACAAAGCCGCAGCATAGGCGTCCTTGGCGGCCGGATGCGGCGGCTGGGCGGTCGCACCGTCGAAGTATGTCTGGGTCACCTCCCCAATGTAGAAGACGCCGGGCACCGAACCCAACCCCTTGCGCCCGGGCACGCACCCGGGGCAGTAGGCTCTGGTCCGTTAGATCTGCGTGGCGCCGCCTGCCCGGCGACGGCACGGCAGCCAAGCGCTCAGAAAGGCATGAGACAGGTGGTCGGAAAACCGTCCCGGGAATCTCGCGGCCGCGCCCGCCGCGCCATAGGTCTCACCGGAATCGTCGCGCTGCTTCCCGCAGTGCTCGCCGGATGCAGCCTGGAAGACGCCTTCTACCTGGGGTGGCCCCGGACGAAGCCGACCGACCAGTCCGAGATGATGATGGACCTGTGGGTCGGCGCCACCGTCGCCGCGCTCGTGGTCGGCGTCATCGTGTGGGCCCTGACATTCTGGTGCATCGTCGCCTACAAGAAGCGCGACCAGAAGCTCCCGCCGCAGGAGCGCCTCGACGAGGAGTTCCTCCCGCCGCAGACGAAGTACAACCTGCCGGCCGAGCTCACCTTCACCGGACTGCCGTTCATCCTCATCGGCGTCCTCTTCTACTTCACGGTGATCGTCCAGGACGAGGTCACCTTCATGAGTGACAACCCCACCGCGTGCACCGAAATCACCGCCTTCAAGTGGAACTGGCAGTTCACCTACACCGACGAGGACTGCGAGCCGCTGGAGACCGCCGACGGCGAACCGGTCCGGGAGACTGGCGACTCGGAGTACATCCCGATCATCGTGGTCCCGAACCAGGACGACGTCCGCTTCGTGGCCAGCTCCGAGGACGTCATCCACTCCTTCTGGGTCCCCGACCTGCTGTTCAAGCGCGACGTCATCCCCGGCGGCGAGGCCCAGACCACCCGCTTCGAGGTCGACTTCAACTCCGAGGGCTCCTTCGTCGGCCGCTGCGCCGAACTGTGCGGCGCCTACCACGCGTTCATGAACTTCGAGATGCGCGTCGTCTCCCCGGACGACTACCAGACGTTCATCGACGAGCGAGTCGGCGGCGCGACGACCCCCGAGGCTCTCGAAGCGATCGGCCAGGACCCGTACGCCACGACCACGAACACCTTCGACACCGACCCGAACTCGGGCGAAGCGAGCTAGGGAGCGCGAATCATGAAAACTGAGACCAAGCTCTTCCTCATCGTGATGGTCTCGATGTTCGTCTTCGCGGGCATCTACGCCCCGGTGACCTACTTCAACGAGAACCCGGCCTACGGGGTGCCGAACCAGATCGAATGGGTCGGCACGCTGGCCCTGGTCTTCTCAGGGCTCCTGACCGGCATGGTCTGGCTCGTGTTCTGGGTGATCTCGCGGCGCATCGACCCGCGTCCCGAAGACCGCGCGGACGGCGAGATCTCCGACGTCTCCGGCGAGGTCGGCTTCTTCAGCCCCGGCTCGTACTGGCCGCTCGGCCTGGCCGCGACCGCCGTGCTCGCCGGCATCGGCGTCGTCTTCTGGCTGCCGTGGCTCATGGTGGCAGGCGGCGCGGCGCTGCTGTTCGCCACCGGCGGCCTGACCTTCGAGTACTACACGGGCACGCGCAAGTTCGGCCCGCAGTAGCCGAGAATCGTGCAGGGCCCGGAGCTTCGGCTCCGGGCCCTTTCTCTATGCGGCCTCGGGGCCGAGCCCGTAGTTCGACAACAGCCGCGCGGTCGCCCGCGTCATCTCCGGCAGGTCGTCGGCCTGGTGCCATGCCGCGTCCCACACCTCGTGGCCGTCGACGATGATCTGCGTCGACTCGGGGTCGCGCACCAGACGGAACACGTTGTCGACCCAGCGGCCGCTGGTGTGGACCACCGCGCACGGTACCGCCGGGACCAGCTCCTCCAGATCGGCCTCGATCCCGGTCTCCTCGGCCAGCTCCCGCTTCGCGCCCTCGATCGGCCGCTCGCCGCGGTTCAGCAGTCCCGCCGGCAGCGTCCACCGCTTCCCGGGCGGCTGTCGCAGCATCAGCAGCCGCGTCGCGGCCTCGTCCATCACCAGCACCACCGAGCCGAGCGTGTACGTCGGCATCGCGATCCGCACGATCCTGCGCCGCAACCCAGACGGCAGGCTGTAGAAGATCAGGCCGACGGCCCTGCGGACCAAGGGCGCCCTGCGCCGCTTCACTGAGGGAGTCACCGGCACACCCTATCGGGCGACCGGCGAGCGCACCTGCGACGCCGGTCCGGTCTCGACGATCCGGCCTTCGCGCATGACCGCGACGCGGTGCGCGAAACCCCGCACCAGCGACAGGTCGTGGCAGATGAACAGGTAGCCGTGGCCGAGCCGCTCCTGAAGGCCGCGGAGGAGGTCGAGGATGCCCTGCCGCAGGCTCGGGTCGAGCGCGCTCGTGGGCTCGTCGAGGACGAGCAGGCGAGGCTCGCAGACGAGCGCCCGCGCGATGTTGACGCGCTGGCACTGCCCGCCGGACAGCTCGTGCGGGTAACGGTCGGCGAGTTCGGGGGCGAGGCCGACCCGGTCGAACAGCTCGGCGATGCGGGCGGGGGAGTCCTCGTTCCAGCGGCCCTGGATGCGCAGCGGTTCGGCGACGGCGCGGCCCGCGGTCAGGCGAGGGCTCAGGGAACCGTAGGGGTCTTGGAGGACCGGCTGGATCGCGGGCCGGACGGCGCGCAGCGCCGCCCCGGTCATCCTGGTCAGTTCCTGGCCTTCGAAGACGACCGACCCGGATTCGGGCCGCCGCAGTTGCAGCACCGCCGAGGCGGTTGAGGACTTGCCGCAGCCGGACTCGCCGATGAGGGCGAGCGTCTCGCCTTCGGCGATGTCGAAGGAGACGCCGTCGACCGCGCGGCCGGTACCCGCGTAGTCGACGGTGAGGTCCCGGACCGAAAGCAGCGGAGCGGGATCGGCGACAGGTGTCCGGGCCGGGCGGTCCGCGTCTTCGGGCACGTACGGGATCTGGCGTCCTCGGCGCATCGCCAGGACCCGGTCGGCGTAGGCCTTGACGACGTCGTGGTCGTGGGTGACGAGCATGAGCGCGGCACCGGTCTGCTCGCACATGGACCCGAGCAGTTCGAGGACCTGGGCCTGGATGCGCGGGTCGAGCGCCGTGGTGGGCTCGTCCGCGACGATGAGCTTCGGCCCGTTGATGGTCGCCATCGCGATGACGGCCCGTTGGCGCATGCCGCCGGAGAACTCGTGCGGGTAGGCGTCGGCCCGTTCCGCTGCGATGCCGACCGATTCGAGCGCCGCGAGCGCGGCTCGCCGGGCCGAACGGCGGTCGAGCCCTTGGACGAGGCCTGCGGAGGAGGCGAGCTGCTCGGCCACCGTGTGGACCGGGCTGAGCACCGTGAGGGCGTCCTGCGGCACGTAGCCGAGAGTCCGGCCCCACAGCCGGCGGTAGACCGAGCGTCCCGCGCCGACCAGCTGGTGCCCGTCGAGCTCCATCGAGCCGGTGACGGCCGACCTTTGGGGGAGCAGCCCCAGGATCGCCTTGGCGGTCAAGGACTTCCCGGCGCCCGATTCCCCGACGACCGCGAGGGTCTCGCCGGGCTCGATCCGGAAGGTGAGCTCGCGGACGGCTTCCGCGCCGCCGATGGCGACACCGAGCTCTTTGACGGTCAGCAGTGTTTCGCTCATGCCGCGACCTCCACTTCCGCGCGTCGACGCCGCGGGCGCCCCAAGTTCGATGTGGACACCGCCAGTCCGGCCAGCAGCGCCAAGGCCACGGCCGGTGCCAGCGCCGCCGCGGGTGCCCGCTCGACGTAGGCGCGGGACTCCTCCAGCAGCAGCCCCCATTCGGGCGTCGGAGGCTGGGTGCCAAGGCCCAGGAAACCAAGCGACGCCAGCGCCAGGGCGATGCCGGGCAGCCGCAGCACCGCGTGGCGTCCCAGCGGCCCGGCGACTTCGGGAAGGACGTGGCGGGTCCAGATCCACGCGGGCGTCGCCCCCAGGGCCCGCTGCGCGTTCAGGTGTGCGGCGGCCCGTGACTCCGCGACCAGCGCCGAGGCGTGGGTGGTCAGTGCCGGCCACGACACCAGCAGTACCGCGACGGCCGCGCCGGCCGTCCCCGGGCCCATGACGGCAGCGACGAGGATGCCGGTCAGGACCGGAGGCAGGGCGTTGAACACCTCGGCGGTCCCGGTCGCGAAAGAAGGCCAGAATCCCAGGACGATCGCCCACACGTAGCTGACCGCGCAGATGACCGCCGCCACGCCGACGGTCGTGGTCGCGCCGTGGCCGATGCGGGCCAGGACGTCCCGGCCGAGCGAGTCCGTTCCGAGCGGGTGGTCCCACGAGGGCTCGAGCAGACGGGCGGCGGTGTCGACGGTGAGCGGGTCGCGCAGCAGGCCCCAGCCGATGATTGTCGCCAGGACCACCGTGAGCGCGAACGGGACGACCAGCTGGCGCCGGGTGGCCGGGGCCAGTCGCGGAGCGGGCAGGGACAGCGCCGCGTCGCGCAGGCCGGTCCCGAGCATCCTGCGCCGCGCCAGATGCGTGAGCGCTCCCGCCGCCAGACCGAGAGCGAGCAGCACGAGCACGCAGCCCTGCAGCATCGGCAGGTCCTGCGCTTTCGCCGCTCCGAGAGCCGAGCGGCCGAGGCCGGGGATCGCGAAGATCGCCTCGACCGCCACAGAACCTCCGGTCAGCAGCACGACGGTCAGTCCGAGCTGGGGCAGCACCGACGGTAGCGCGCGACGCAGCACCCCGAGGGCGATCCGCGCCTCGGACACGCCCGAGGCCCGCCACAGGGCGACCCAGCGTTCGGTGAAGGCCGCCGGGAGTGCGTCGCCGACCAGCCGCCCGAGCAGCCCGCCCGCGGGCAGCCCGAGCGCGAACGCCGGCAGCACCAGGTGCCGGGGTCCGGACCAGCCCGAGGTCGGCAGCCAGCCGAGCCACACGCCGAAGGCGATCAGGCCGACCGTGGCCAGCAGGAATTCGGGCATGGCGGTGAAGACCGCTCCGACCGCCCCGCCGGGACGGCGTTCGCCGAGGATGCCGCGCGCGCCGCGGATCAGGGTGGGGGCGCACAGGGCGGTCGCGGTCACCAGCGCGACCGCCAGTGCGCACGCCATGAGCAGCAGCGACACACCGAGTCCGGACAGGACGTCCGGCAGCACCGGTGTGCCGGAGACCCACGAGGTGCCCCAGTCGCCGTGGACCAGGCCGGAGGCCCAGTCCACGAGCAGCCTGACCGGTCCGGCGTCGAGCCCGAGGTCGGCGCGGATCGCCGCGAGCGCTTCGGGCGTCGGTTCCTGCTCGGCGTAGCGGGCGCGGAGCACCGACAGCGCCGGGTCCTGCCGCGACATCCACGGCAGCAGCCCGACCACCGCAAGCAGCACCAGCAGCGTCCCGACGCGGACGAGTGCGGCCTTCACCTCGGGGCCCCGCATCTCAGGCGATCCGGGTCTCGGCGGTCACCAGTTCGCGTTCGCGGGGGTCCTTGGCCGAGCCGACGACGTTGGTCGCGTCGCCTTGGATGACCCGCTCGTGGAGCAGCGGGACGGCGCCGTCGGTGTTGAGGATCGCGGTCTCGGCTTCCAGGACCGCCGCGCGGCGCTCGTCGCCGGTCGGCGTGGCCGCCGCGACTCGCAGCGCTTCGTCGACGGTGTCGTCGGCGAGCTGGGCGATGTTGAACGAGCCGTCCGAGGCGAAGTCGGAGTACATGTACGCGACCGGGTCGCCGGAGTCGAGGACCGTCGCCCGCGACAGGATGAAGGCGTCGAAGGCGCCGCCGAGCGCGTCCGATTCGATGTTGGCGTACTCGCGGATGTCGAGCTCGACGGTGAATCCGGCGTCTTCGAGCTGCTGCTGGAGGACCTGAGCGACCTCGGGGAGTTCGGCGCGGTCGGTGAACGTGCCGATGGTGATCGCGGTGCCGTCGGCGGGCCCGGCGTCGGCGGGCTCGGTGCGTCCGGCGCGCCGCTCGGCCCAAGGGATGGCAGGGCCGAGGAGGCCCTCGGCGAGGTCGGCGCGGCCCTCATAGACGCCGTCGACCAGTTCCTGTGCGTCGATCGCTTCGCGGGCGGCGGCGCGCAGGGCCGGGTCGGCGAACGGGCCGGACTCGCAATTGAGGTAGAAGGTGCAGGTGCGCGGCATCGGCACCTCGGTGATCTGGTCCTCGTCGAGCAGGCCCGCCTGGGAGACGGGGACGGCCTCGACGATGTCGGACTCGCCGGAGCGTAGCCGGCCGGCGCGGGCGGTGCCGTCGGGCACGAAGACGACGTTGATGCCGGCGGCGGCGACCTCGCCGCCCCACCACTCGTCGTTGCGGTCCAGCGAAGCCGACGTGGTGCCGTTGACGGCGGTGAGTACG
This sequence comes from Glycomyces sp. L485, assembly GCF_022548875.1. GTDB lineage: Bacteria > Actinomycetota > Actinomycetes > Mycobacteriales > Micromonosporaceae > Glycomyces. The sequence goes on from NZ_JAKZEW010000010.1 coordinate 54,560, forward strand.
AACGCGCCGGTCCCCGCACCGACCGGGTCGACCACGTCGCCCTCGTAGGCCTTCGCGGCGAGGATCGACAGCTGCGGGGACGACAGGCGCTCGGGCATGATCGGGTCGGGCTCGGCGCTGCTGACGGTGACCGTGTTCCCTTCGGCGACAACAGTGAGGTCGATGCCGTCGAGGATCCGCGGCTTGGGGGCGGCCTGGGAGGCGACGGTCAGGGAGTTCACGACGGTCTCGGCGGTGAGGCCGGTGCCGTCGTGGAACTTCACGCCCTCCCGGATGGTGAAGGTCCAGCCGGTGCCGTCCTGCGTCCAGTCCGTGGCGAGAGCGGGCAGCGCGGTGCCGTCGCCGTCCAACACCACGAGCGTCTCGGCGGTGGACCACCGCGAGAGCTTGAAGGCGTCGTCCGACAGCGGCGTCAGGCCCGAGCGGGGCGGCTGCATCATCGCGATGCGGACGCGGCCGTCGGAGTCCTCGGCCTCGGCGGCGAAGCAGGCCGCGACGGCGCCTGCGGGCAGGACGGCGGCGGCGCTGATCAAGGATCGGCGAGTGACAGACATGGCGAAGCTCCTGGGGACGGGCGGGGCGTGCGTCACGGGAGCCTAGCGAAATGAAAACCGTATTCATTAAGAACCGCTGTGCGAGATGCCTCTGGTCACATCCGGTCCCACTAGGGAATCTCCCTGTCATCGAGGTGCGGGTCACATACGCTTGACATTCGTCCGCGCGCCCGACGGAGCCACTCAAGGAAGCGGTGAGGCAGATGAGCCTGACGCACCACGAATTCTGGACCCTCGTCCACGGCATGGTCCTCGGAGCGCTCTTCCTACTCGGCTTCGCAGGAGGCCTCGAAGGCCTGTGGGCCCTGCGCCCCCACCAGATGACCTCGGCCGGCATCCGCGCCCGGGTCCTTCGGCTCAAAATCGGCACGACAGCGATGGCCGTGGCCGCCTGGGGGACCGTCATCACCGGCACCTGGATCGTCTACCCCTGGTACCGCGAGGACGTCCCCGACAGCCCGCGGTCGACACTCCTGGCCGACCCGGCGACCGCGGAGTGGCACCACTTCGGCATGGAGTGGAAGGAGCACATCGCCTGGATGAGCCCGCTGCTCGCGACCTTGGTGGCATTCATCGTCTTCTACTACGGGGCCGGGCTCGTACTGCACGACCGGCTGCGGAAGACCACCCTGGGGCTGTTCACTCTCGCGTTCGGGGTCGCCGCGATCGCCGGTGCCTTCGGTGCGCTGATCACCAAGACCGCTCCGCTCATCTAGGAGGGAAGCACCATGGCAATGAACCCGGACACCGGCCCGGCCGCCGAACTCGGCGGCTACATCGACAAGCCCGAAGGCCCCATCACGGCCGCGATCCTCGCCGTCGGCATCGGCTGCTTCGCGCTGGGCCTGCTGACCACGCTGGCGGAGGCTAACGAAGGTGTCAAGGAGTTCCTCAACTTCTACGACCCGGTCGGCCCGCTCTCGGGCAAGACCACCTGGGCCGTCGCGATCTGGCTGCTCACCTGGATCGTCCTGCACCTGGTCTATCGCCGCAAGAAGACCGAGTCACGCAAGGAACTGGCCGTCTCGCTCGTCCTGATCGCATTCGGCCTCTTGGGAACCTTCCCGATCTTCTTCCAAGCCTTCGCCGGATAGCGGACCGAAGGTGGGACGAGTCGGCCGGTACGCCGGATTCTGTCGTTGAGCGGCCATCCATCTAGGCGCGCCGTCGCCGACGCGCTCGAGCGGTCTACCCGCGAAGGCACCCCTTGGGGGTTCGGGCGGGCCGCCCTCGATCCTCCGCGCAGAGCCTCGCGGCTCCTCTTGACCTTGCTCCGGGTGGGGTTTACCTAGCCGCCGCCGTCACCGGCGGCGCTGGTGGTCTCTTACACCACCGTTTCACCCTTACCGGCCGAAGCCGGCGGTCTGCTTTCTGTGGCACTGTCCCGCGGGTCACCCCGGGTTGCCGTTGGCAACCACCCTGCCCTTTGGAGTCCGGACGTTCCTCGCCAGTGACGGGCTCCGTCACTGCCGCGACCGCCTGGCCGACTCGTCCCAGCGCTCAAGGTTACGCTGTCGAGCGCCATGATGCTGCTCCAGGTCACCGGATTGCTGCTCGCCGGACTCGTCGCCGGCGGGCTCAACGCCGTCGCCGGAGGCGGGTCCCTGATCACCTACCCGACACTCCTCGCCGTCGGCGTCCCACCCCTTTACGCGAACGCCACCAACGGCATCGCCGTCGCGCCCGCCTACGCCGCGGCCGCATTCGGATCCCGCGACAACCTCAGCGGCCAGCGCCGGCGCGCGCTCACGCTGATCCCCACCGCCTTCGTCGCGGCGATCTGCGGCACGATCCTGCTGCTCAACACCTCCCACGCCGTCTTCGAAAACCTCGTCCCGTTCCTGGTCCTGGCCGCCACACTCCTCATGGCCGTCGGCCCCTGGGTCAATCGCAAGGTCACCGCCCTCAACGGAGGCCGTGCCCTCCACCCGGTCGCCCTGCACATCGGCGTCGGCCTCGGCTGCCTCTACGGCGCCTACTTCAACGCCGCGCTCGGCCTGGTCCTCCTGGCCGTCATCGCCATGAGCCTCACCGAGAGCCTCGCCCGCATCGGCGCCCTGAAGAACTTCTGCACCTTCATCGTCGGCGTGGTGACCGTCGTCGTCTACGGCCTCTTCGCCGACGTCGCGTGGTGGGCCATCGGCGTCCTGATCCCGGCCACGTTCATCGGCGGCTACGTCGGCGCCCGCGTCTTCCAGCACCTCCCCGAACGTCCGCTGCGGATCGGCATCATCGTCTACGGCGTGGTCCTGAGCGCCATTCTCCTGGTGAGGTGACGCCCGGCATTCGCACGGGGAACAATAGGTCCATGCCGACGCTCCGTATCGCACTCGCCCAGGACAACCCGACCGTAGGCGACCTCGACGCCAACGCCGAACTCATCCGGCGCGCCGCCACCGCCGCCACCGAGGCCGGCGCGCACCTCCTCGCCACCGGCGAGCAGGCCCTGACCGGCTATCCAGTCGAGGACCTCGCACTGCGCCGGTCCTTCGTGGACGCCAGCCGCGCCCGCCTCGAACGCCTCGCCGCCGAGCTCGCCGAGGACGGCAACGGCGGCCTCCCGGTCGCCGTCGGCTACCTCGACGCCGACGGGCCGCTCGGCAATCCCCATGGACACGGCATCCGCAATGCGCTGGCGCTCCTTCAGGACGGCAAGGTCCTGTTCCGCTACTACAAGCACCATCTTCCGAACTACGGTGTCTTCGACGAGGACCGGTACTTTGTTTCGGGTCACGAACTGCACCTCGCCCGCATCCAAGGCGTCGATGTGGCCTTCACCATCTGCGAGGACCTCTGGCAGGAGGGCGTGCCGTTCACCGCCGCGGAAGAGGCCGAGGCCGGCCTGGTCGTCAACATCAACGCCTCCCCGTACGAGCAGGGCAAACAGGATCAGCGCCGCGAGCTGTTGTTCCGCCGCGCCTCAGAGATCCGCACGCCGATCGCCTACGTCAACATCGTCGGCGGACAGGACGACCTGGTCTTCGACGGCGGTTCGATGGTCGTCGACTCGAACTTCGAGGTGATCGCCAGCGCACGCCGCTTCGAAAGCGAGCTGCTCCTCGCCGACCTCCACCTGCCGCCCGCCGGTGGGCTCGTCGACGTCGCCAACCAGTCGTCGACGACGATGAGCATCGCCCGCCACGTCATCTCGGAAGCGGCCCCGGAGCCGAAGGACCGAATCGAGCCGACCTTCGCCCCCGACCTCGGCCACCACGAGGAGGTCTGGGAGGCCCTGCGGCTCGGCCTGGCCGACTACGTCCGCAAGAACGGCTTCAAGTCGGTCCTGCTGGGCCTGTCCGGCGGCATCGACTCGGCCGTCACCGCCGTCCTCGCCCGCGACGCGATCGGACCCGAGAACGTCTGGACCGTCGCCAACCCCAGCCAGTTCTCTTCGCGGCACTCCGTCGACGACGCCGCCGATCTGGCCGAACGCTGCGGCATCCACCACCTGGTCGAGCCGATCCAGCCAATCGTCGACGCCTACCTGACCCAGATGTCCCTCTCGGGGCTCGCCCTGGAGAACCTCCAGGCGCGCGTGCGGGGCGTCATCTGGATGTCGCTGTCGAACCAGCACGGCCACCTCGTGCTCGCCGCGGGCAACAAGAGCGAGTACGCCGTGGGCTACTCGACGCTCTACGGCGACTCCTGCGGCGGCTTCGCGCCGATCAAGGACGTCCCCAAGACCCTCGTCTACGAGCTGGCGACCTGGCGCAACGAACATGCTCGGCACAACCGCGAGATCGAGCCGATCCCCGAAAACATCATCCTCAAGCCGCCGAGCGCCGAACTGCGCCCCGACCAGCGAGACTCCGACTCGCTGCCGGAGTACGCCCTGCTCGACCCGATGCTGCTCGCATACGTCGACGGGGACGCCGGCCGCGAGGAGCTCATCGCCCAGGGCTACCCGGCCGACCTGGTCGGGCGCATCGCGGGCCTCGTGGACGGCGCGGAGTACAAGCGCCGCCAGTCCGCGCCGGGCACCAAGATCTCCAGGAAGTCCTTCGGCCGCGACCGGCGTCTGCCGATCACCAACCACTTCCGGGGGAGGGGCACGGGGAGTTTGTCACACGACTCGCTCGCCGAGTGACACGGACATCGATGAGCGTTAGTCTCGTCTGGTAATGACCCGGGGACCGGCGAAGGTCGGCCACGAGGAGATCCAGGAGCACGATGATGCCTCAATCGAAGTCCTCAGACGAGATCCCGAGCCTTTACGGGCCGGGCAGGACCGTCAAGCGAGTCAGGGCGCGCCACCTCGTCGAAGCCAAGGAGCACGGCGAGAAGTGGGCGATGCTCACCTCCTACGACACCTACACCGCGTCGTTGTTCGACGAGGCCGGGATCCCCGCCCTCCTCGTCGGCGACTCGGCCGCGAACAACGTGTACGGCTACGAGACGACCATTCCCGTCACCGTGGACGAGCTCGTCCCCCTGGTCGCGGCGGTCGCCCGTTCCACCCACCGGTGCCTGGTCGTCGCCGACATGCCATTCGGGTCATATGAGGCCGGACCGGCCCAGGCTCTGGAGACCGCCGTCCGGTTCATGAAGGCCGGCGCGCACGCCGTCAAACTCGAGGGCGGGCGCCGCATGGCCGCCCAGATCCGGGCACTGGTCGACGCCGGCATCCCGGTGATGGGCCACGTCGGCTTCACCCCGCAGAGCGAGCACGCCGTGGGAGGCTACCGCGTGCAGGGCCGCGACGCCCAGGCCGCCGAGGTCGAGGCCGACGCGCACGCCGTCGCCGAGGCAGGGGCATTCGCCGTGGTCCTGGAGATGGTGACCGCACCGGTCGCCGCCGAGATCACCAAGCAGCTGGCGATCCCGACCGTGGGCATCGGGGCCGGACCCGGCACGGACGCTCAGGTCCTGGTGTGGCAGGACATGGCCGGGATGCGCCGGGGCCGCGCGCCCCGCTTCGTCAAGCGCTACGCCGAGGTCGCCGACGTCCTCCAGGACGCGGCCAAGGCCTTCGCCGACGACGTGCGGGCGGGGTCGTTCCCGGCCCGCGAGCACAGTTTCGAATAGATTCACGTGAGTGTCGTCGCCTCCCCTTCGTGGGAGGCGGCGATGCGCGTAGGGTGTGCGCACGTGACTTCTGACGCGATCCTGCTCTTCGACTTCGACGGCACCGTCTGCCTCGGCGACGAGCCGGCCTACGACTACGCCCGCCGTGTCGCCGCCGTTCTCCACATCGAGGACGAGCGCGATCTCCTCGCCGCCCACGCCGCGTTCTGCAAGGGCAAGCCCACCACGGCGTCCACCTTCGACGCCCTCGACCCGTACAACGCCGTCCGCCGCCTCGCCGCGGACTACGGGATCGAGGAGGAGATCCGCGCCGAGGCCTACTCGGCCGCGCGTGCGGGGATGGCCGCCGGGAAGTTCCTGCTGCGCTCCCCTGAGGGTCTGCGCGAACTCATCTGGAGCCTGCCCCGCGGCGTCGAGACCGTCCTGGTCTCGAACGCGCCGCTGGACGGCCTGGACTCGATCCTCGCGCAGATCAAGCTGGAGGGCCTGTTCGACGAAGTCATCGGCGACGCGGACAAGCCCGACGGCCTCGGCCCGGTCCTCGACCGCCTGCTGGACGGTCGCGACCCGTCCTCGCTGCTGAGCATCGGCGACATCCCGCGCAACGACCTGGCTCCCGCCGTCGAACGCGGTTGCGCGACCGCTTATATCGACCGTTTCGGGCGTCCCTGGCCCGAGGCCGACGCCTCGGGTGCGTCCATCGACGAGCTCTACCCGTTCATCCACCGCTGGACCGCCGAGCGCGTCGCCTGAGAGTCCGTGCGCCGCTAGGGAAAACGAAATCTCTCGGATCGTGGGCCGAATTTGTCGCCGGGGCGACTTAAGCTGAATGGGCGCCCTGAGCCGACCGATCCCCGGCTCAGGGCGTTCCCGGGCGCCTCAGCCGCTGATCGGGTCGCCGGCCTTGATCGTCGCAGTCTGGGAGGTCCGCAGGTAGATCCCGAAGTGATTGCCCAGGGTCTTGATGATGTGCCGGTGCAGTTCCATGTCGCGTTCGGCCCTGCCGACGGGGTCCCAGCTGGGCAGCACGCAGCGCTCGCACGGCTTCTGGACGGTGAAGTCACCCTCGCCCAAGCGGATCGCCGTGCCGGGCTCGAGTTCGACTTCGGCGAACGGCTCGAGGTCGGCGCTGACGATCACGTTCGGGCGGAACCGGGCCGCTTCGATCTCGCGGCCCAGTTGCTCGCTCAGCCGCTTCAGGCTGGACTCGAAGACCACGAGGATCCGCCCGTAGACGCGCTCGACTCGGCGCACCTCCACTTCAGCGCCGAGGTCGTCGGCCAGTGCGGCCGGGAGACCGGCGTCGTCGGCGGACCAGGCCGCGCCGCTCGGCTCGTAGACCACCGGGGCGTCGCCCGTCCCGTCCGCGCAGCCGCACTGGGCCGGCCAGGCCGCCTCCCACGCCATCATGCGCGGGTGGCTGCCACCCCACAGCTTGTCGCCGGTACCGGGTTTGAACAGCCCCAGGTTCCGGTCCCCTGCCATGCCGTGAAACCCGATCTCGGCCGACCGCACCGCCTCGCCCCGGAGCCCCTTGACCGGGTACCGCCACATCTGGTCGATCGTTCCTGCGAACACGCTCACGAATGTACCTCTCTCGCGTTCAAGTGTGACCTTGCCCGGGTTAACGTCGAGGACACAATCAAGTGAGACACTGGCGGCCCCAGGATCGAGAGGAAACGCACCATGGAACGGCAGAAGGAGTTCGTGCTTCGCACACTCGAAGAGCGCGACATCCGGTTCGTCCGGTTGTGGTTCACCGACGTGCTCGGCACGCTGAAATCCGTGAGCGTGGCGCCCGCCGAACTCGAGTCGGCCTTCGAAGAGGGTATCGGGTTCGACGGCTCTGCGATCGAGGGCTTCGCCCGCGTCTACGAGTCCGACATGGTCGCCATGCCCGACCCGACCACGTTCCAGGTCTTCCCGTTCGAAGGCCGGGGCATCGGCGAGTCGGCGCGCATGTTCTGCGACATCCTGACACCAGAGGGCGCTCCGTCGTGGGCCGACCCGCGCCACGTGCTGCGCAGGTCCCTGTCCAAGGCCGCCGACCGGGGCTTCACGTTCTACGTCCACCCCGAGATCGAGTTCTTTCTGCTCAAGGACGGCAGCGAGCACCCAGAGCCGGTGGACGAGGGCGGCTACTTCGACCACACCACGCACTCGGTCGCCCGCGACTTCCGCCGCCAGGCGATCCTCGCGCTCGAACGCGTCGGCATCTCCGTCGAGTTCAGCCACCACGAGGTCGCGCCCGGCCAGCAGGAGATCGACCTGCGCTACGCCGACGCCCTCACCACCGCCGACAACATCATGACGTTCCGGCACATCGTCAAGGAGGTCGCTCTGACCTCCGGCGTCCACGCCTCCTTCATGCCCAAGCCGTTCTCGGACCAGCCCGGCTCGGGCATGCACAGCCACATGTCGCTGTTTGAGGGCGAGGACAACGCGTTCCACGACCCGGGCGACGAGCAGCGCCTGTCCAAGACCGCCAAGGCGTTCATCGCCGGGCTCCTGCGCCACGCGCCCGAGTTCACCGCGATCACCTGCCAGTGGGTCAACTCCTACAAGCGCCTGTACTCCAGCCCGCAGCCCGGCCAGATCTCCGAGGCGCCCTCCTACGTCGCGTGGGGCAAGGCCAACCGGTCCGCGCTGGTGCGCGTCCCGGCCTACGGCAAGCCGAACTCGGCGCGCGTCGAGATCCGCTCGCTGGACTCGGCCGTGAACCCGTACCTGGCTTACGCGGTCATGCTCGGCGCCGGCCTCAAGGGCATCGAAGAAGGCTACGAGCTGTCCCCGGGCACCGAGGACGACGTCTCGGCGCTCACCAACGCCGAGCGCGTGGCGGCCGGCTACCAGCCGCTGCCGTCGTCGCTGGCCGAGGCCCTCGACGCGATGGAGTCCTCCGAGCTGGTCCCCGAGGTGCTCGGCGAGCACGTCTTCGACTACTTCTTGAAGAACAAGCGCAGCGAGTGGGAGGACTACCGCACGCAGGTCACCCCGTTCGAGCGCCGCAGGTACATCAACCTGTGACCGTTTAACATGTAACGGTGACCACTGCACTCGTCATCGAGAACGACCCGGCCGAAGTACTCGGACGCGCCGGAGACTGGCTCGCCGAGGCGGGCATGGAATTCGACGTCGTCCGCGCCCACGCGGGCGACGTCGTTCCGAGGACCCCGGGAGGCCACGAGGCCCTCATCGCCCTCGGCGGCAGCCGAGACGCGGGCTGGGCCGAAGACCTCGCCGGGCTGCTCGAATGCGCCGTAGCCGATTCCACTCCGACGCTCGCGCTGTGCTCGTCGGCGGTACTCCTCGCGGGCGCGTTCGGGGGTGTCGTCGAGCCGTCGGACGAGCCGAACGGGCCTCGGATGCTCGCCAAGCGCGACGCCGCCGGACGGGACCCGCTCTTCGGTCCCGCGCCGATGACGCTCGACGTGATCCGTTGGCGCACCCGGGAACTGGTGCGCCTCCCCGATGTGGCGACGCTGCTGGCCGGCTCCCCGTACGGCTCGCTCGACGCCTTCAGGATCGGCGAGTCCGCCTGGGGCGTCCAGTCCCACTTCGAGTTCACCGTCGACCAGCTCGCCGGTTTCGGCGCCTTCGAGGAGGCAGCGCTCGCCAAGGCCGCCGGGGTGGACGAACACATCGTCGAGACGTGGCGGCCGATCCTGCAGCGATTCGCGCGCGTCGCCGCCGGCGAGCGCCGCGAGCTGCCGGTGCTCGATGCCTGACCCCGACGGCGCGCGCCTGGCGGTGATCGAGGCCAGCAACGCCCTGGGCGATTTCCTGCGCGCACACCCCGACGCCGAGGCCGCCCTGACCGAGGACGAGGAGGCCGGCCTCGCCCGCGTGCGTGGGGCCGACGCCTCCGGGCTCAACTTCTCGTGGAGGGCGAACCTGCTGCGCATCAGCGCCGCCGACCTCACCGGCGAGACCGAAATGCCCGCCACCTCCGCCGCGCTCAGCCGCCTCGCCGACACCATCTTGGCCCGCGGCCTGGACCTGGCCCGCGCCGAGCTCCCCGGCGAGACCCGCCTCGCGGTGATTGCCATGGGCAAGAGCGGCGCCGAGGAATTGAACTACGTCTCCGACGTCGACGTCGTCTTCGTCGCCGAGGGCAACCTCGACCTCGCCACCCGCCAGGCCGCCCGCATGATCCAGATCGTCGGCCCCGCGACCTGGCCGGTCGATGCCGGGCTGCGGCCCGAGGGCCGCCACGGCGCGCTCGTGCGCACCGTGGACGCCTACCTGTCCTACCTGCGCGACTGGGCCCGCACCTGGGAGTTCCAGGCGCTGCTCAAGGCCAGGCCCGCAGCGGGGGACCTCCAACTCGGCCTTGACTGGCTCGCGGCCGTCCAGCCGCTCATCTGGGGTGCCGCGAACCGGCCCGGCGTCGTCGCCGACATCCGCGACATGCGCCGCAAGGTCGCCGACTCGGTGCCGGCCGCCGAACGCAAGTACGAGATCAAGCTCGGGCCGGGGGGCCTGAGGGACATCGAGTTCGCCGTCCAGCTGCTCCAGCTCGTCCACGGCCGAGGCGACCCCGCGCTCCGCGTCCGCTCCACGCTCGAAGCCCTCGAAGTACTCGTCGCGGGCGGCTACCTGGCCCGCCGCGACGGCGAGGACCTCACCGACACGTACGTCTTCCTGCGCACCGTCGAGCACCGGCTCCAGCTCCAGCGGCTGCTGCGCACGCATCGCGTCCCCGACGGCGGCGAACCCCTCCACCAGCTCGCCCGCGGCCTCGGCTACGCCACCGACGAGGACTTCATGACCGCCTGGAGGGGCCACGCCACCACCGCGCGGCGCCTCCACGAGAAGCTCCTCTACCGCCCGCTCCTCGACGCCGTCACCCGCGTACCCACGCACGAATTGCGCATGACCGAGTCCGAGGCCGCGTCCCGCCTGGCCGTCCTCGGCTTCGCCGACCCCGACAGCGCCCTGACCCACATCCGCAACCTCACCACCGGGATCGGCCGCACCGCCACCGTCCAGCGCGCGCTGCTGCCCGTCGTCCTCCACGAACTGGCCGACTCACCCGAGCCCGACCGCGGACTCCTGGCCTACCGGCAGGTCTCCGACAAGCTCGGATCCACGCCTTGGTACCTGCGGCTGCTGCGCGACGGCGGCCCCGCGGCGGTGCGCCTCGCCCGCCTGCTCGGCACCTCCCGCTACTTCACGAGCCTGCTGCTCCACGTGCCGCAGTCGCTGCGGTTCCTCTCTGACAACGCCGACCTGCGCCCCGTGAGCCGCGAGGACCTCGCCGTCGGCATGCGCCAGGCTTCCGCCCGCCACACCGACGCGACCGCCGCCGTAGGCGCGATCCGCGCGATCCGACGCCGCGAGCTCATCCGGATCGCCGCGGCCGACCTCCTCGGACTCCTCGACGACCAGCAGGTCGGCATCGCGCTGTCCGACCTCACCGACGCCGTCCTCGACGCCACCCTCGCCGTCGCCTCCCGCGACGTGAGCGACGCACCGCCGATCGCGATCATCGGCATGGGACGCCTGGGCGGCAAGGAGACCGGCTTCGGCTCCGACGCCGACGTCGTGTTCATCCACAATGGTGAGACTGATGCCGAGCGCAAGGCCGCCGGGCGCATCGCCGAATCCACCCGCTCGCTCCTGGCCGCCCCGACCGCAGACCCGCCCGTCGACATCGACCTCGATCTGCGCCCCGAGGGCAAGGGCGGTCCGATCGTGCCGAGCCTCGCCGCGTACCGCCGCTACTACACCGACCGGGCGCGGCTGTGGGAGCGCCAGGCGCTATTGCGCGCCCGTCCCGTCGCCGGCGACGGCCACCTGCTCGACCAGTGGCGCGAGGTCGCCGACACCGTGCGCTACCGGCCCGGAGGCCTGAGCGAGACCGAGCGGTTCGAGTTCCGGCGCGTCAAGGCCCGCGTCGACTCCGAACGACTCCCCAGGGGCGCCGACCCGAACGCGCACACCAAACTCGGGCGTGGCGGCCTGGTCGACATCGAGTGGGCCGCGCAGCTCCTCCAGCTTGAACACGGCGAGGACACCGCCCTCCACACCACGCGCACCGTTCCGGCCCTGGAGGCCGCCGCCGCGGCCGGGCACCTCGATGAGGTATCCCTTGAGGATCTGCGCTCGGCGTGGGAGTTCGTCTCGCGGGTGCGCAACGACATGACCCTTGCGCGCGGCGTGCCCCGCGACGAGCTGCCGCGCGAGGGCCCCGAACTCGCCGCGCTGGCGCAGACCCTCGGGTTCGATTCGGACACTCAGGAGTTCCTCAACCACTACCGGCGCCTGACCAGGCGGGCCCATGAGGCGGCGCACCGGATCGTGTACGGTCCGGCCTGAGCGGATCGGCCCCGCGGCCCAGCTGGTGCTCATAGACTCTGGTGAGGGCCCGGGAGGTGAACATGGTCGGCTACTGGGTCGTCGCCCCCGGCGACGTCACCCGTCACGACGGCGACCTGGACTCGCTCGGCTTCGCTTCCGAGGAGCTGGACGCCGGCGAATACCTGTGGGTCGAGCTGGAGTCGCCCGGCAAGGCCGAGCTCGAGGACACGCTGGACTCGCTCGGCCTGGACCGCTTCGGCGTCGTGGGTGACCAGGCCCGGCGTCACCCGAAAGTGGACCAGGTCGGCGGGACCTACCTGGTGGTGGCCAAGACTCTGTGGTACGTCCAACGGACGCGCCAGGTCGAGACCGGCGACCTCGTCCTCTACACCGATGGGCGGTCGCTGGTGACGGTCCGGCACGGTGAGGTCGACCCGATCGCGGCCGCGCTCCGAAGGGTCGCCTCCGACCCCGAGCTGCGGGAGGAAGGCGCACCCGGAGCCGTCTACGCCCTGTTCGAGTGTGTCGTCGAGGCCTATGCCACCGCGATCGAGGCGCTCACCGACGACGTCGACGCCGTAGAGCGCGAGGTCTTCTCCGACGCCAGGCGGGAGCTCATCTCGCAGATCTACTCGCTCATCCGCGAGACACTCGAGTTCCAGAACGCCGTCAAACCGCTGATCCCCTTCGCGCACATGGTCAGGCAGCGCCACACCTCGATGCCGGTCTTCTCCAGGCCCCATTTCCGGGGTGTCGCCGAGCATCTGCTGCGGATCGAGAACTCAGTGGACACCTGCATGAACCTGCTGACAACGGTGCTCACCGCCCACCAGGGGCGGATAGCGACGTGGCAGAACGAGGACATGCGCAAGATCTCGGCGTGGGCGGCGATCGCCATCGTGCCCACGGTGATCGCCGGGATCCACGGCATGAACTTCCAGTACATGCCGGAACTCCACTGGGTCTTCGGATATCCCTTGGTGCTCACCGCGACGGCTGCGATCTGCTTCTCGCTGTACCGTGGATTCAAACGCAACGGGTGGCTCTGAATCCGACTGAATACTTTGGCGCGCAATCGAAGCGAGATGAGGGGCGGACCGGTACACCGGTCCGCCCCTCTGGCCCTGCCTGCCTTCACGAACACAATAGCGGTGCTGTGCAATCCTTCCGACGCGACCACCAGGTGATCGACCGCGTATGCGAGCCGAACGCGTTGTCGCGCTCCGATATCGGCTGATCGTGTCATCGGCGCGTACGCCGTGAACCGCGAAATGAAGGCCCCGGCGCTTGCGCCGGGGCCTTCTCGCTACCTGAACGGATATCCGGGATATATGTACCCCGATCCCCAGTGGGGCATGAGCCCGTAGTGCCCGTAGACGTCCTCCAGATACGGACGCTCGGGCTCGGGGGTGAGTTCGGGGTCGTAGACCGGACCGGACGCGACGTGCGCGCGGTCCTTGTCCACGTACACGTGCTCCTCATCGACGCGGGTGACGGTGTCCACGGGAATCAGCACCTGCTTCTTCCCCATGCCGAGGAAACCGCCGGAGCTCACCTCCAGGAACCGGACCTTGCGCTCGGCCTGGTCGATGACAAGGCCGTCGACCTCGCCGGTCTCGTCGCCGTTGCGATCGATCACGGTGCGGCCGCGGACGTCGTCGACCTCGTTGGCGAGTGTCAGATCGGTGTCGCCGAGCCGGACGAGCGTCGCTGTCTCATCAGCCATGTTCTTTCCCCCTTGCGGTTGACACGTAGGGAATACCCGCCCAGAAGCCCACAAAACAGCCAGTGCGACGGGCGCGGCCCCTGGTCGGTCGACGATCTCGCGAAGCGCCAGGTCGGCAAGGACACCGCCATGCTGTGTCTGCTCGAGCACGACGTCTGATCCGACGGCGTAGCAGGTCTTCGACGTCGTACGACGTCGAGCGGGCTCGCGGATTTCCCGGAGTCCGGGACGCGAGGCCTGCTCGGCGGTTAGCGTCGGGTCGATTCCGAAATTCCATCAGGCGCCGCACCGGCCGGCCCCCGCATCGCCCGGTCCGCCCTCGCGAGGCGGGGCACCCGGCACGTTCGGGACCGGCGCCGCCCGAAACGAACGGAGACGGCAATGACGCTGGTAGAAGACATGCTCGACACCTACCCGGCAGGCCTCGGCAACGTCGACCGGAAGAAGCTCGCGGACTGCATCCGCGAATGCTATGCGTGCGCGCAGGCGTGTACCGCCTGCGCCGACGCGTGCCTCAGCGAGCCTGACGTGGCCTCGCTGACGAAGTGCATCCGCACCAACCTCGACTGCGCCGACGTGTGCTTCGCGACCGGCCAGGTCCTCTCTCGCCACACTGGCTACGACGCGAATCTCACCCGCGCGATGCTCGAAGCCTGCGCGATGGCGTGCAAGTCCTGCGGGGACATGTGCGAGGAGCACTCGGCGATGCTGCACTGCTCGAAGTGCGCGATGGAGTGCCGCAACTGCGAGCGGGCCTGCCGCGAACTGCTCAAGTCGCTGGGCTGACGTCTCGTCCCGGTCGGGTCCGGCGCATCGCCGGCCCCGACCGGCGGATCTCATCCGGGCCCGCGCCGAAGACGACGAGCGCATCCCCTCACCGACGTCGCCGACGAGGTGAAGCCGTTGCTCAAGAACGGCCGCGCCGCCTACGCCCTGCTGCCCGAGCTCCTCCCCGAGTTCGTGGAGACCTTCGCCATCACCATGGTCGAGAGCTGCTCGCCGGCGGCGACCCGGCCATTACCACCCGCATTGCCGGCTGCCCCGAGGCCGTGGGGGACAGCGCGATCGAACTGGCGCACTCTGATCCGCCGACCTTGGCCGCCGTCGAACGCGCTCGCGCCCGCGCGATGCGCTTCGAGCGCGGCGCGGTCTTCGACAACCTCTTCGCCGGGATCCTCGACGACCAGTCCGGACTCCTGGTCGAACCGCACGTCCCCCTCAGTCGAGGACCACCGCTTTCCGGTCTGCGCGAACACCGTCGCAGAAAAATTCCAAGAAATCTTCGGATTCGCGGCAACCTTCTCGGCGTCCGCGGCAACCACATGACGGTGCGGCAACCCGGCTCCGTCGCACCCACCATCGATTCATATTGGAAAGGGCGTCATGTCCTCACCGCAATTCAAGCGTCGCGGCAGAACCCGTGCGGTCATCGGGGCAGCGGCCCTGGCCGTCGCGGGGGCGACGGGAATCGGCCTCCACTACGGTCTCGGCGCGAACGAAGCCGCCGCCGCCACCCACGTCGTGGTCGACACCAGCGCTGAGCTCCACGAGGCGATCTCCGACGCCGCCGCCGGCGACGTCATCCGCGTCAAGGCCGGCACGTACTATCCGTCGGCCACCCTCAAGTCCAAGGCCTCCGGCACCGCGTCGAACCGGATCACATTGGAACCGTACGGGAACGGCGCCGTCATCGTGGACGGCTCGAACCTGCCCGACGGCAACTGGCTCGCCGCCATCCACGGCTCCTACTGGCACGTACATGACATGACCTTCCAGAACTCCCCGGCACACGGCTTCGTCGTCACCTCCTCCACCGGCGGCGTCTTCGACGACCTCGTCACCCGCTACAACGGCGACACCGGTTTCAACCTGCGCGGTGAGAACACCGTGAACAACCTGGTCGAAGGCCTCGATTCGTACGGCAACTACGACGCGAGCAACAACGGCGAGAACGCCGACGGCATCGCCGTCAAGTTCGGCTCGGGGTCGGGCAACGTCATCCGCGGCGCGCGCCTCTACGAGAACGCCGACGACGGCCTCGACTTCTGGTCCTTCTCCTCGCCTGTGCGCGTCGAGTCCAACTGGGCCTGGGGCAACGGCTACAACCGCTGGAACGACCGGAACTGGCAGGGCGACGGCAACGGCTTCAAGCTCGGCGGCGGCGGCGACACGGCCGCTCACGTGATCGTGAACAACGCCGCCTGGTCCAACGCCGCCAACGGGTTCACCGAGAACTCGAACCCCGCCCAGATCCAGGTCTACAAGAACACCGCCTGGAAGAACGAGGGCTCCGGCTTCTGGTTCCAGACCGGTCACGCCCGCCTCGCCCGCAATCTCTCGGTGGACGGCGGCGTGGCGGACAAGATCGGCTCCCGAACCGTCTCGGCCGCCAACAGCTGGGACTCGGGAGTGAGCGTCCCGTCGTTCAGATCGACCGACGCGCGGCAGGCGGTCAGGGCGCGAGACGCCGACGGCTCGCTCCCGGCAGTCAACTTCCTGAGCACCGGGTCGACCGCTATCGGCTCGACCATGACCGACTAGCAGACGACCCCATCGTCGACAGGGTCGTCACGGAAGGCGTTCCCGCCTTGGGCGACGCCGATTGAAGGACGGAGGGGCGCGGGGCCACGATGGGTTCCGCGCCCTTCCGCCCCTTGGAAAGTGAGGGTGCAATGATTCGATTGCTAGACTCTCCGTCCCCCCGAATTCGACCCGCTGCCGGAGGCCCTCCGTTGGACGTCCCCGCCAACTTGGATCAGGACGCGTTCCGCGCCTTCTTCGAGCGGCATCACGCAGAGCTGGCGCGCTTCGCGTGGCTGCTCATCGGCGACAGCGCGGCGGCGGAGGACATTGCGGCGGACGCGATGCTCGCGGTATGGCAGCAGTGGGACCAGGCCCGCCGGGCCCGGTCCCAGATCGCATACGCGCGCGGCATCGTCGCGAATCTCGCCAAGTCCCGCATCCGCGCGGCCGTGCGCGAACGCCGCCGGAACACGCTGTTCTGGCAGCGGCCCGGCGACGCGGCCGACGGTCCCGACGCCGCCGCGGTGGTGGACGTGCGCGAGGCCCTGGCCCGGCTGCCGATGCGACGCCGCGCGTGCGTGATCCTGCGGCACTCGCTGGAACTGTCCGAACGCGAGACCGCCGAGGCGCTCGGCGTCTCGGTCGGCACGGTCAAGAGCCAGACTTCGAAGGGCCTGGCCGACCTGCGCCGCATCCTCGGTCCCCAGGATGGATCAGCTTGGACGTCGATACAGAAGGGGCACAGCGGTGAGCGATGAACTGCAAGTCCGGCTCCGGGTGACCGCGGAGGAGTACGAGCCCGACCGCGACCGCATATGGTCGCGCGTCTCCGAAGGGATGCGCGAAGCGCGGGCGCGGTCCGAACCGGCGCGCACCGGCTGGCGGATCCCGCAGCTGGCGCTCGCCACGGCCTCGGCCGCGGTCCTCGTCGGCGCGGTCGTCCTCTTCGGCCAGACCATGGGGCCCGGCCTCGTGGGCGGCCTGACTCCCGAGCCTCCCGCGGCCGGTCCCGGCACCCGGACCGCCGAGGTTTCGGAACCCACCGAGGACACTCCCTCCGAAGACGCCGAGGAGACGACGGGCGAGACCGAGCCCACTGACGAGGCGGATGTGGTCGAGGACCCCGACTGGATGTGGACGGACGGCTCGATCGACCAGGGCAGCAACGACTTCTGGACGCAGTCGAACCTGACGATGAAGAACTGGGAGCCGCTCGTCGGGCTGGCCGTGGAACTGCGGGTGGCCGAGGGCGAGGGTCTTGAGCCCACGGGCGCGTGGGTCACCGACGACAGGCTCTTCGGCGATGCCGAGGTGACGCGCGAGGACGGCTTCGTGGTGTACCGGTGGACCCTGGAGGACGGCGTGGTGCTCCCGGCCGGGGAGTACATGCTCGCGGGCCAGTTCAGCCACGAGTCCGCGCACAGCGCCTACGACGACTTCTACACGTTCACGGCCGAGACCGAATCAGGCGAGCGCGGCGAGATCACGGGCGACTTCGAATAGCAGAGGCTCGGGAAGCAGCGTCGCTCGCCGGACCCTGCCCTCCAGTATGGCGTCGGCTTCCGCAGCGTAAACCGGTTGGTCCGCGCGGCTCGGGGCACGGGCGTGATCCGAACGCACCCCTTCCTGCATCCGATCTGGTGCTGGACTTCCCCCACACCGCCGGCCGCCTCGCCGGACCGACCCGCGCCACCGCCTTCACCGCTGCGGTCTTCGGCCGCTGAGCGCCGAAGACCGCGAGGCCGTCGATGAGGCGCTGAAGGTCACCGGCGCCGACGAACTCTCCGGCGGCCAGCGCCGACGCGCCTGGACCGCCATGGCCCTCGCCCGGCAGGCCCCGCTCCTCCTGCTCGACGAGCCCACCGCCTCGAAGCGCTGCGCACTCTCAACGCCGATCGGGACACCACCGTCGTCGTGGTCCTGACGGGCCGAAGCCGCCGTCGAGTGAGGATCGCGCAGCCGCGTCATCGTCGACTGGAGCCAGTCAGCATTCGATGGCGATGCGGCGCACGGTGAAGGACTCGGCGGTCAAACGTCGAGCAGCGCGGGGAGATCCGTATCGGATCAGCGGTTCGGGCATGGCCTGGTCGGTGGAAATTTAGGCTAGGATAGCCTAACCTTACGAAGGATTCGCGGACATCGAGCCGTCCGCGCTCCGGGCCGGATCTTGAGTCGAAGGAGCACTGTGACCGTCAAAGCCGCCGCCAATCTCGCCCCTCAACCCGTGTCCGGAGAATCAGTCCGCGAGTCCGTGTTCGACTGCGTCGGGAACACCCCGGTCGTCGCCCTGCGACGGCTCTTCTCCGAGCCAGGCATCGAAGTGCTCGCGAAGCTGGAGTTGATGAACCCCGGCGGGAGCATGAAGGACCGGTCGGCTCGCTACATCGTCGAAGCAGGCCTCGCCGATGGGTCCATCCGCCCGGGGAGCACTGTGGTGGAAAGCAGTTCCGGCAACTTCGGCATCGCGCTGGCGATCGCCGCCCTCATCCACGGACTGCGGCTCGTCTGCGTCATCGATCCCAAGACGACCAGCGCCAACGTGGCTCTGCTGCGCCGTCTGGGCGCGACTGTCGAGACCGTGAGCGAGCCGGATGAAGCGGGCGGCTACCTCCACACCAGGATCCGCCGCGTCAAGGAACTGGTGGACGAGGTGCCCGGCTCGGTCTGGATCAACCAGTATGCCAACGAACGGAACTGGCAGGCCTTCTACCACGGCATCGGAGCCGAACTGACTCAGCAGCTGATTCGGCCGCCGTCGTACCTCTTCGCGCCGGTGAGCACCACGGGCAGCATCCTCGGCTGTTCCCGCCGTCTCCGGGAGCGCTTCCCCGACATCCGTGTCATCGCTGTCGATGCGGTCGGGTCCGTCATTTTCGGCAACGCTCCCGGGCCGCGCGAGATACCGGGCATCGGCTCGAGCCGGGTGCCGGAGTTGTTGCGCTCCGAGGAGATCGACGATGTCGTCCACATCGATGACGTGGAATCCGCCGAGGCCTGCCGCGACCTGCTGTCCACGGAGGGAATCTTCGCCGGCGGATCGAGCGGCGCGGTGGTCGCGGCGATCCGGCGCCACCTTCCCACGCTGGCCCCTGGCAGCCGCGTACTGGCGATCTTCCCCGACCGAGGGGACCGCTACCTCGGCCTCGTCTACGACGACGCATGGCTGGAGCGGATGCGCTCGGTCCGCACCTCCGCAGAAACAGCAGCCCGCTGAAATCCCGCACCACATCAACGAAGGAGAACCCGTGACCGTCCCGACGCCGGAAGCCGAAGGCAAGCCCCGCATCCTCTACCTGAGCCGCAGCGACATCTCCTCGGTCGGCGGTGATCGTTCCGACCTCTACGTCCAGGCCCTGGCCGACGCCCTGGTGCTGCACGCCGAGGGCAAGACGGTCCAGCCGCTCAAGCCGTACCTGCGGGTGCACGGCAAGGAGGGGCACATCGCCGACCGCATCATCGCGATGCCCGCTCACGTGGGCGAACCGGGCATCTCCGGTCTGAAGTGGATCGGCAGCAAGCACGACAACCCGGCGCGTGCGGGCCTGGAGCGTGCCAGTGCCGTGATCGTGCTGAACGACCCCGCCACGAACTATCCGATCGCCATACTCGAAGGCAGCCTGGTCAGCGCATGGCGGACCGCCGCGGTGACCGCACTGGCCGCCCGTCACCTGGCTCGCAAGGACTTCACCGACGTCGCGCTGATCGGCTGCGGCGTGATCGGCACCGCCCAGGTCAACGCCCTGCTGCAGCAGTTCGGCCATATCGCCACGGTTCACCTGTACGACCAGCGGCCCGAAGCCTCCGAGGCGTTCGCGTCCCGCATCGCCGCGGAGCACCCGCAGGTCACCGTGGAGGTGGCCGACAGCGCCGAGCAGGCGGTGCGCGCAGGCGACGTCATCGTCCCCTGCACCGTGACCGACCGGCCCTACATCGAGGCCGGATGGCTGAGGCCCGGGTCCTTCCTGTCCAACGTATCCATCATGGATGTCCACAAGGACGTCTTCATCGAGGCCGACAAGGTCGTCGTCGACGACTGGGAACAGAGCAACCGCGAGAAGAAGATCATCAACCAGCTGGTGCTCGAAGGCGAGTTCTCACGTGAGCAGTTGCACGCCGAGCTCGGTGAGATCCTGGCGGGATCACGCCCGGGGCGCGAGACCGACGACGAGGTCATCGTGCTCAACCCCATGGGAATGGCCGTCGAGGACATCGCCTGCGCCGCCGAGGTTTACCGGCGCGCACTCGACGAAGGCGTCGGCACCTGGCTGGACCTGTACTGAGCGATGCAGCCGATGACAAACCCCGATCCCACCGAACTGGTACTGCGCGATCTCGTCGACACGCTGCTGCAGGAGAACGTGGCTGGGGTCGCGGACGCGCTGACGGTCGTGGACCAGGCCCCGGTGGCGGAAGTGGAACTCGACGACGGCGAACTCTGGTGCGGATTGGGAACCCTGGTATTCCGCGGGCGAGTCGCCAGTGCGCTGCAACGCCATCGATTCTCCCGTGGACCGGTCTGGCAGATCGACGCCGAGAGGCGGCCACGGCCGCTCGCACCGAGCGACGTCCTGGCTGTCTTCCACGCGGAGTTCGGTGCGAGCGGCGCGAGGACAGCCGAGGTCGCCGCGGATCTCCAGACCGCGGTCGACCATGCGGCGGTAACGCTCGACGGTCATGCTGCGATCGTCGATCGCACCCCCTGCCAGGGTGGAATGCTGGCGGGGGAGCGGATCGCGGCGACCCGGAACCGGCCGTTCCATCCGACGGCGCGGGCGGCGGTGGGCTGGACGGCCGACGAACTCGAGCGGTATGGCCCCATGCGCCAGGCATCGCTCGGCGTGGATTGGGTCGCGGTACGCCGTGATCGCCTCCGGCTCGGCAGCGGTGAAGCATCGGGCGAACTGGCTGAACTGTTGCTGGACGACAGGGAGCTCGCTGTCCTGGAAGAGGCCGCGCACCGTGCGGGCGCAGGCGGCGAAGACTTCCAGCCCGTGCCGGTCCACCCGTGGCAGGCTGAACATGTACTGCCGAAAGAGTTCGCGCAGGAGCTGGCGGACCGCGAGGTCATACCGCTGACCCGGGGAACGGGCCGTTTCCATCCGACGTCCTCTCTGCGCACGCTCACCGCGTCCCCGGAGTCGAGCCTGCACCTCAAGCTGCCTCTCGGTGTCGCCACACTGGGCGCCGGCCGGCTACTGCCACCGCGCTACCTCGACAACGGAGAGCGCGCGCAGGAGTGCATGACCCGCCTGCTGCGAACCGATACCGAACTCAACGCGCTGGTACGGGTCTGTGACGAGCGGACTTGGTGCGGATGGCGAAGGCCGGGCGACGACGATGAGTTCGCCGACAGGCCCGGCCACCTCGCCGCCCAGATCCGCCGCTATCCCAAGGACCTGTTCGACGCCCCGGGTGCGCTCGTGCTCCCGATGGGGGCCCTGGCGGCGCACGAATGGGGCGTCCTCGCCCCGGCGCTCGCGGAGTCCGGCTTCAGCGGCGACGATCCGGCCGGCCTCTTCCGCATAGTCGCCGAGGCGTTCTGCGCGATGGGCCTCGGATTCCTGCGGCACGGGGTGCTGCCGGAGCTGCACGGGCAGAACGTCGTCATCGTCCTGGCCGACGGCGCGGTGCGGGAGTTCGTCCTCAGGGATCACGACACGCTCCGGCTGTGTCCGGAATGGATGAAGATCGCGGGGACCGAGGAACCCCGGTACCGCATCAAATCCGGCGCTCCCCAGTCGCTGACGCTTTCCGATCCCAGCGCGCTGCTGGGGTATCTGCAGACACTCGGGTTCCAGGTCAACTTGTACGGCATCGCCGACGCCCTCGCCCGGCACTACGGAATCGACGAGCGGATCCTGTGGTCCGAACTTCGCGCGAGCCTGCATACCTGCTTGAACAGGCTCCAGTTGCCCGAACACGTCGCCACGCTCGTCGACGAGCGGGTACTGCGCGCAGCGGAGTGGCCCAGCAGGCAGGTCCTCGGCCCCCTGCTCCGCCAAGGCCGCTCTTCGGGCGTCAGCATGCCGGCCGGCATCGGGCACGTGCCGAACCCGTTGGCCGGAACCACCGCCGAGGTGATGTAATGCCGCGCACGACAGTGGCGCCGCGGGCCACCGACCGGCTGGCGTTCCCGATCCTGTGGTTCGGTCAGTTCGCCGCCGTCGCAGGGCTCACCGTCGTGGTTCCACTGCTGCCGTTCTACCTCGCCGGCTTGGGCCTGCCGGATTACGAGGTTGCCTGGTGGACAGCGGTATCGCTCGCCGCGCCCGCAATCGCCCAGCTGGTGACCGCACCGCTGTGGGGCATGGTCGGCGACCGATACGGCCACAAGGCCATGGTGGTCAGGGCTCACGCGGGCCTCGCCGTGGCAGTCGGCCTGATGGCGTTGGCCGACACGCCGGGCGAGTTCCTCGCCTGCCGACTCGTGCAGGGCGCTTGCGGCGGGGTCGTAGGGGCCACCGCGACCTATGCGAGCACCCTGGCCGCGCCGAATCGACGAGGGCGCGCCCTGGGGAGCCTCTTCGGGGCGACCAGCGCCGGATCACTGCTCGGTCCCCTGGCCGGCAGCCTGCTGGTCGGCCGGTTCGGATTCGGCGCTCTGTTCGGCAGCGTGGCCGCATTGCTGCTCGTGGCCGCTCTCCTGGCCCTGTCCACGCTGCCCCGCCGCACAAGCAGGCGAACAAGACCATTCGAAGCCTACGGACAACTCAGGCTTCGCAAGGTGATCGGCCAGATCGTGTCCGATCCCCGCAGCCGCGCCCTGGTCCTGGCCGGAATGCTGGGGCAAGCGTCCGTCTTCTCCCTGGTCGTCGTCTTCGCGCCGCAAGTGGAAGGCATCACGACGTCGATGTCCTCGGCGATCGTCTGGGTCGGTGCGCTCCAAGCGATCACCTGGGCCGCCGCCCTGGTCGGCGGCCCGTGGTGGGGCAGGCGCAACGACCGCAGGGCGGCGTGGACGAGCTTTGCGATCGCGGCCGCAGCCTGCGCGCTGGCGGTCGCCCTGCAAGGGCTGCCGACTTCGCCGGAATTCCTGGTGCCGCTTCGGATCGTGCAGGGATTCAGCTTCGCCGCGCTCGCGCAGTCGGTGATGCATGTCGTCTGCCACGTCGCTCCTGAACAGGCCTGCGGAGCAGCTCTCGGCACCACCAATGGCCTGCTCGATGTAGGCCAGGTCTGGGGCCCGCTGTTGGGAGCCCTCGCAGTCGGACTGCTGCCGCCTTCCCTGACCTTCGCCGCCATCGGCGTACTGCTGCTCACGGCCGCGGGCCTCGCCGCGCTCGGCACATCCCGGCGGCAGACCCATTCGTCCCCGGGCGGATTCAGCCGTCCGAGTCTTGTCTGAGGTGAAACCATGACGACGATCGAGACCGCGACCAGCACCGTCGCGGCGCGCTCCCGCGCGGAGAAAGCCGCGCACCAGCGGCTGCTCAATTCCTATCTCCGCGAATCCGGCACACCACTGACCGGTGACGACTTCGGCCGCATCGCATTGCCGTCCGCGGACGCTTCGCTCGTCATCGACGTCGTGCACCGCTCCGGGTCCGGCCACCATTCCTACGGTGATCGCCGGTGGCTGGAGCGATCCGATGGAGAACGCCTTCCCATCGAACACGAGCAGTTGATGCGATTGGTGCTCGATGAGGTCGAAGCCCTGGCCGGGAACGAGTTCGCTGAACGCGCCGACGCGGCGGACCGCAAACTCGAGCTCGCCGAACAAGTTGAGAGCAGCATCGCGGCCACCGCGCGGTACCTGCGGCACCGGCCGGAACCGGTTCCCGCCCACCCGCACGAATCGACCCGACAGGCAGAGCAGTCCCTGGTCTTCGGCCACCCCTTCCATCCGACGCCCAAGAGCACCCAGGGGTTCGGCGACGATCTGGAGCTCTACGCCCCCGAACTCGGAGCGTCCTTCGTCCCGCACTGGTTCGCCGTGGACCGGCGGATCCTCTTGGAACGCAGGGTGGGCCCGGGAAAATGGACCCCCGACCCGATCGCCGCGGCAGCGAAAGAGCGGCTCGGGGAGCACCGGGACCACACACTGCTCCCGGCGCACCCGTGGCAGGCGCGCTATCTGCTGGGAAAGCCTCAGGTGGCCGAACTCGTCGCGGAAGGAAAGCTCGTGGACCTCGGTCCCATGGGCGCGGAGGTCTATCCGACTTCCTCCGTGCGCACGGTCTGCGATCCCTCCTTCCCCACTTCCTGGAAGCTCCCCCTGCACGTGCGGATCACCAACTTCGTCCGCAACAACCCGGTCTCCCATCTCGTCCGTGCGACCGACGCGAGCGCCCTGGTCGCCGAGCTCGCCCCGCGTTGGGAGCACGCCGGATTCACCGCGCTGGCGGAGACCGGATTCCGCACCGTGGACCCCGCTGTGGTCGGTGACGACCTCGCCGCCGACTTCTCGGTTCTCTACCGGGACAACCCTTTCGCCGACGGCTCGGCCGCGCCTCGGGTGCTCGCCGGCCTGCTCGAGGACCGGGCAGGGGACGTCCCGCATCTGATCCACGAGGTGCGCAGTTGCGCCCCGAGACCCGACAGGGCCCCAGACGCCGCACACGTGGCGGAGTGGCTGCGGCGCTACCTCGCCATCTCGCTGCTCCCTCTCTTGGAGATCTTCGATCGCGACGGCGTGGGCTTCGAAGCCCACGCACAGAACTCGCTGCTGCACACTGATGGCGGATGGCCCACCCGGTTCTGGGTCCGGGACATGGAAGGCACCAGCGTGAGCAGGAAGCGGCTCTGCCGGGGCGCCGTGGCCTCGAACAGCCCGCTGCTCTACGACGACGACGAAGCGTGGCTGCGTCTGCGGTATTACGCCGTGACCAACCACCTCAGCCACCTGATCGCAGTGCTCGGACAGTACACCGGCGCCGACGAGTCCTTCCTCTGGCACGGAGTGCGAGAGGTTCTCACGTCCGCCCGCAGTGAGACGGCATCCGACCTGCTCGCTCGGCCGATGTTGCCCGCCAAGGCCAATCTGCTCAGCCATTTCGCCGGTCGCGGCGAGACCCCCCTGTACGTAGAGGTCCCCAACCCGCTCTTCGAGGTGAACCGATGAACTCTCCCAACGACCTGGTGGTCGCCGCCCTGCGCGCACCCGCCTACGAGGACGTCCGGCGCAGGCTGCTGCGTCAACTGCTGGAGTCGCTGATCTACGAGGACGCGATCCGCACGAGGACCACGGAGGACGGCTCCTCGGTCGTGGACGGCAGCGACGATCAGGGACGTCCGGTCCGATACGAGTTCACCGGCCGCCGCCGCTGCGGCTTCGACCGGGTCTCCCTCGGGCCGGAACCGGTCCGGCGGCTGGTCGACGGCCATAGCGCGGAAGCCGAGTCGGTGACCGGGTTCCTCGGTGAGGTACGCCGGTCCCTGACCGCCGACCCGGAGTGCCTCGCCCGGTTCTGCGGGGAGCTGGAGGCCACTCTGGTCAAGGACTCACTCGCCCAATACATCCGCACCGAGCGGGGCGACGTGCTTTCCCAGCACGACTACGACACTCTCGAGGGAACGGTCACGGACGGGCATCGCTACCATCCCACGTACAAATCGCGCATCGGCTTCGACCTAGAGGACAATCTCGCCTATGGGCCGGAGTTCCTCCAACCCATCCATCCTCTATGGATCGCCGCGCACCGCGACATCACCCGGGTGGCGGCCGCGGAGGGACTTTCCGAGGAAGCCTTCTTGGTCGCCCAGCTCGGGGAGCCGACGGTCGAGGAGTTCCGCGGTCGGATCGCCGAGGCCGGTCGCGACCCTCAGGACTACACGCTGCTGCCCGTCCACCCTTGGCAGTGGCGCGAGCAGACAGCGCTCGCGTGGGCGGACCGGCTGCGCCGCAAGGAGATCGTCTTCCTGGGCGAGGACCGGCACACTTTCTCGGCTCAACAGTCAATTCGCACGCTGAGCTGCCGCGACGTGCCCGAGCGTCCGTATCTCAAGCTGTCATTGTCCATTGTCAATACTTCCACCAGCCGCATCCTCGCCCCGCACACCGTGGGCAACGCCCCCGTCGTTTCGGACTGGTTGGGCGGCATGGTGGCGCGTGACGCGTTCCTGCGGGACGAATGCCGGGTCATCGTGCTGCGGGAGGTCATGGGCACGGCCGTCGCACCCCCTCCCGCCTCGGACCTCGTGCGCTCCGACACCTACGGCACTCTGGCGTGCATCTGGCGTGAGAGCCTGCACCCGTTCCTGCAGCCGGGGGAGCGGGCGGTGCCCTTCACCGGGCTGACGGCCCGCGAACTGGACGGCACCCCGATGATCGAATCGTGGGTGCGCCAGCAGGGCGTGCGGTCCTGGCTGCGCCACCTCGTGCGCGTGAGCGTTCTTCCGTTGCTGCACTTGCTCTTCCGACACGGCATCGCGCTCGAGTCGCACGCCCAGAACATGGTGCTGGTGCACGAGAACGGCCTGCCGCGCCGGATCGCGTTGAAGGACTTCCACGACGGGGTTCGCTTCTCCCGGGCCCACCTCGCAGAGCCGGACGCCTGCCCGAAGCTGGCGGCGCCCCCGTCCCACCACGTCAACGCCAACTCGTTCCTGGAGACCGATGACCTGGACCAGGTGGTGGACTTCCTGCTGGACGCGTTCTTCTTCATCAACATCGGGGAACTCGGCCTGTTCCTCGCCGACGCGTACGAGCTCGACGAGCAGGACTTCTGGACGGTCGTACGGGACGAGATCCGCGCCTACCAGAAGCGCTTTCCCGAACTCGCCGAGCGATTCGGGCGGTTCGACGTCTTCAAGCCGAAGATCGAGGTGGAGAAGCTGACCACTCGAAGACTACTGCCGGACACCGAGCCGCGGGTGCACGCCGTGTCGAATCCGCTGGCAGAGCCGGACACGCGGCAGCAGTCGAATCTGTTGGGGGAGCGCTGATGTTGAAGCCGAATGCCGTCAAGGCAAAGCTGCGCGACGGGCAGGAGGTCTACGGACTGTTCTGCTCGATACCCGCACCGGCCCTGGTGGAGATCATCGGCTGCGCAGGCTACGACTTCGTCATCCTCGACAGCGAGCACACCCTCGTCGACCCCGAAGGGTTGGAGAACCTGATCCGGGCCGCCGAGGCGGTCGGGATGACGCCGTTCGTCAGGGTCCCCGAATCCGACGCCGGTGCCATCCTCCGAGCGCTGGACGCGGGCGCGATGGGCGTGGTCGTCCCGCACATCCGCTCGCGCGCCGATGTGAACGCGGCGATCCGGGCCGCCCGATATGCGCCGGAAGGGATGCGCAGCCTAAACGGCGGGCGCGTCCCCGGCTTCGGCCTGATCGACCTCACCGAGTACGTCCGGCTGGCAAATGAAGAGGTCATGGTCGTCACCATGATCGAGGACGCGGAAGGCGTCGACGCGCTGCCGGAGATCCTGGCCGGCGGAGGCATCGACCTGGTGCTCGAAGGCGCCGCCGACCTCTCCCAGTCCTACGGAGTCACCTGGCGGACCCGTCACCCCAAGGTGACCGACGCCCTGCATCGGATGCAAACGGTGTGCGCCGAGCACCGCGTCCCGTACTGCGCCATTCCCCGCGCCTCGGAAGACCACGCCGCATGGCGCAAGCGCGGCGTCACCGCCTTCGTCCTCGGCGAAGAACGGGGACTGGTCGCCCGCGCGCTGCGCGGGCACCTGGACGAGCGCCGCACGAAGGACGGGGACACGGCATGACGGACGCACTGACCAAGGCCATCTCCGAGCGGGCGGGCCGCGACGAGCCGGTGTGCCTGTACGGCTACGACCTCGACGCCCTGTCGGTCTACGTGGAGCAGGTGGTCGCCGCACTGCCCGAACGGTGCCGGATGTTCTACGCGATGAAGGCCAACAGCGCCGCCCCCATCCTGACGACGCTCGCGCCCGTGGTGGCCGGATTCGAGGTGGCCTCCGGCGGTGAGGTGGCCAAGGCCCGAGCGGTGGGCACCGACATCCCGGTGATCTTCGGCGGACCAGCGAAGACCTCCCAGGAGATCGCGGACGCGCTGCGGCAGCGGATCACCCGGTTCCATGCTGAGAGCAGCCTCGAACTCCATCGGATCTCACAGGCCGCGGTCGAGGCCGGTGTCACGGCCGACGTCTTGCTGCGAGTGAACCTCGCGGGGCCGTTCCCCTCCGCGACACTGGCTATGGCCGGGCGACCCACGCAATTCGGCATCGACGAGAGCGTCCTCGCCGACGCGGTGCGGGCCGCGACTACCCTGCCGGGCCTGCGGCTGGCCGGCTTCCACCTGCACTCGCTCTCCAACAACCTCTCCTCCGAAGCACATCTGGACATGCTCCGCCTGTACAGGGACAAGGTGCTGGAGTGGGAGGATGAATTCGACATCCGGTGCGAGGTGCTCAACGTCGGCGGCGGTATCGGCGTCGACTACGCCGACCTGGAAGCCCAATTCGACTGGCGGGCTTTCACTCGCGGGCTCGCCTCACTGGTAGCGACCTTCCCGCCGCGCTGGCGGGAGATCGACTTCGAATGCGGCCGTTTCCTGACCGCCGCGTGCGGCGTCTACGCCGTCGAAGTCCTCGACATCAAGCGGAATCACGGAGTGCCCTACGTTCTGGTGCGCGGAGGGACTCACCATTTCCGGTTGCCGTCGTCATGGCAGCACAACCATCCGTTCACCGTGCTGGCGGTCGAAGAATGGAATTCGACGGCGCCCCGGCCTGAACTGCTTGACGAGTCGATAACCGTGGTAGGCGAACTCTGCACCCCGAAGGATGTTCTCGCCTGCGAAGTCCTTGTGTCCAGGGTCCGAGTCGGGGACGTTCTGGTCTTCAGCCACGCCGGCGCCTACGGCTGGGAGATCTCGCACCATGACTTCCTCTCGCATCCCCATCCGGAACAGCTGTTCCTCTCGGACGGTGGGCAAGGTCGCAAGGAGCTCCGTGCAGCCGACAAGGCATGACGATGTTCGTGGTCGGACGAGAGCACCGCCCGCGCGACGTGGTCGCAGGTCTCGGGCGTTCGCCTCCGGAGTCAAGCAGCGCGACCTTGCACTCCAGTACGGCATCAGCGTCCGCAGTGTCAAACGCCTTGTACGTGCGGCCAAACTCGAGGACCGACAGGTGCCGCGATGACCCTGCGCATCAATGCGACCGATCATCCGCGTTGGCTCCACTCCTGCCCGGACAGCGCGGTCGGGTCGGGGACGGTCCGATCCTCCACACGCGCATCGAGGGGCGCCAGCAGCCGTCGCAGCTCGCGAGCTGATCGTTTCGGCAGGCGGTGCAGTGCGACCTCCAGTGTTTCTCTCGGACGCGGACAACAGCACTCGAAGACGCAGCCCGCTACACCAGCGCGAAGGGAGCGGCTGGGAGCATGGGCGATGCGCCGCCATTCGCGGAACGCAGTCCCGAACCGGCCGGGCCAGGAACCGGCGTCACGGTCTTCAAGTCGACGCAGTGCCGCGTTGAGCGACCCGGAAGCCCCCGGGACCTGCGGCGCATGCCATCTGCGCCAGGAACGCTCGCGGGGCCGCTGGCTCGCGCGGACTCGCGCAGGAGACCTACGCGGCATTGCCCTTTCGGTCGATCGTCATGGATCCAGTATGCCCAACGAGCCCCAGGGAATCTGAGGCAACCTGCCGCACCGCGACCTGTCCTGGCCGTCCCCGTCGGCTCCGGGTACCGGGTTGCGGTGGTACTCCCGAGGACATCGTTCGGCTGGGCCGTGGGCGTTCTCCAAGGAACGCACCGAGTTCCGCCAACTGGATCGATAGATTCGCCCAGAGCAGACACATGGTTCTACACCGAACACGGCGAGTATCTCTCGGGAAGATGGCTCAAGGACGGTAGCGACCAGGGCTTGGTCCAGATATTTTCCGAAAGTCCTGGAACGATTCCACTGTCGACCTGTTGTTGTTCCGCTGCATATGGCGGATGCGAGCTTCGGTTTCGCGGAGGACCCTGACGGAGGTCTCCGAATGCTCGACAGGGCCGAGGCGGAGCGGCTTGGGGTTCTCGACGGAAGTTATCGTCAGTCTCACGTGAGCCGCGACGTCGCGCGATTCCTCGGCGAGAGACCACGCGGGTAGCGCCGACACTGCCGACCAGGAGGCGCATGATGGATGTGCCGTCGAATGACTTGCACCTCTTCCACGGAAACGAGCGCACATGCCAACAGCCACGCTGATCGACGGCCGCTCGCTCGGAGCGCTCCTCAGCCGGCACGACGTCGAGTCGGAGCGCTTGCCGCCCGCATTGTGGCTCCCTGCTGATCATCCCGACGACGAGCGGACATTGCTGGCCACCCTTGGCTCCTCGTGGGAAATCTACCAATGGTTCGGGATGGGGACGTGGTTCGCACTGGGCACCGAATCACAGCCACCGCTGGGTATGGCCGACCGCTATGCCGACCTACAGCGCGACCTCATCGCCGAAGGGTCATTGACGACACCCCGAGGACTCCGGGTGCGTTCGCAGTGGTGCACGCTGGACCCGCGCTCCGACGCCGTCCACGAGTTCCTCACGGCGACCCGGCAGTCCCGAGGCAGCGGATCGTGCCTGTCACTCGCCCCCCAAGGCAGCTCGCCGCGAGCCTGGTACGCCGCGTCCGCAGCCCTGCAGCACCGATCCCTGCTCACTTTCGGAGGTCTGGGCGACCGGGATCGCCGGGAGGCGGACGGGTCGGCAACTCTCACCTACCTGGCTTCAGGGCCCGCCGCCGGATACGCGAGCCTGATCCCGCTGGATCTCCATCCCTGGGGAGGTTGCGTCGTCGCCGGAGACGAGGAGTTCCTTTCCGTCCTCATGGAGTTGTTGCCCGACCCTTTGCCGGGCTTGGCGGCGGTCTCTTGGGAGCAAATCGTGGGCCGCGCGGGTGGCCTGGCACTTTGACCATCGCTCCGGCTCGAACCGCACCTGAGTGCTGGAATGCCGTCGACCAGACCGAACAATAGAATCAGAACCGATCCTCCTGATCCACAAAGGATCTGAAACGTTCAACCTATGTAGCCAATACTTGGAGGTGTAATTATGGTGCGCGAGGCCGAAACAGCTGCAGGTTCGAAGTTCTACGAGATCTCAGGGCTTCCAGACCTCGAGTCAACGAACGACGAGGATTTGCCGCAGCTCTATCGGGAGACCGTCGCAGCAGGTTGGGTTGAGGCAGACGGGTCTTGGCTCCTCAAGAAGTTCCGGGACGAGTACCACGGGTCCAAATCACACTTTACCGACCGCACGGGGTATGAAGCGGCAGTGAACGGTCGGTCAATTCCTGTTGCGGGGTTCCCGCCACCCGATGAGAACGCGCAGCGACTGGCCACCAGAGGGCTCACCTTCGCCAGGCGCGCTCTCGAGACCCTGCCTCGTGAGGCGCCACCGGTGACCGCTTATATCTCCGTGAGCAGGGCTGTTTACGATGATTCCGTCATGGAAGGCAACGTCACCTTCTGCGCAGATCACGAGAACGAGCCGCCGTACACGACGGATCTGGACTCCTTCCAGGCCGGCGTCGCGGCAATCCGCTCTGCACCGCGCGCGATAGGGCCTGATGGGGGGCCGACAGCGTAGCTGCAGGCGACAACCGCATTGCTGTCCATCTCCAAGCCCGGATCGGTATTCAAAGGGCCTCGCGGAACAAGTCCGAACGATTCGCCATCCGCTTGGCACGCCGCCTCAGCACATACCAAGACTTCATCGAGCTCGCTGCCGCCCTCTCCTGTTGGAAACGCCTGCAAGAAACCTCATGGTGAGCTGTCCCGGACACATGGCTGACCATAGACTCGACGCAGTGAGTGAACCCCAGTACGACGGCGAGCAACGACCCGCCGACCACGGGTTCTGGGCCCGACTCAAGTGGTCCGTCGCTATTGGTCAGGCTGCGATCCTGGAAGAGCGCTTCGTCCGCAACGCCTCGCGCTGGCACCGTCTCACCAAAGGCAACGTGGTCGCCCTCGCCGTCGGGCGCTGGCGTGTTCGCGAGAGTTTACGGGATGCTGGTGATCCTCACCGACAGCGATCGGCGCCGACGTGGTGGAGCTGATCGCAGAACTGCGCGAGAAGCCCCGAAGCTCCCGGGACCTGCGGCGCATGCCATCTGCGCCAGGAACGCTCGCGCGGCCGCTGGCTCGCGCGGACACGCGCAGGAGACCTACGCGGCATCGCCCTTTCGGTTGATCGTCATGGGTCCAGTATGCCCAACGAGCCCAAGTGAATCTGAGGCAACCTGCCGCACCGCGACCTCAACCATTCAGGCGCCGGACCCCGGCGGAGTGTCCGAACGCGACCGGCTGTCGAATCTCACGAGGCCAACACGTTGAGCTGATCGCGCACTTCGACAGCCGCCCACATCGCCTCACCGAGAACGGTGGAAGCCGGGCACAATCGCGAGATCGTACCCGGCCACAGCCGTTCACATCTATTCACAACCGGTCACACGCGTTCACACGCGGTCAAAAGTCGAGCTAATACTCGCTACTTTGAACACACCACGGCAGGTAGACAGCCGGCTCCGGTGCCTGTCGGGCCCGTAGTCCCCCGATGCGGGAGGTTGATTCAGCATTCTCGGCTTTCAACGCGACCACACGATCCCCGAAGCCGCTTCCGCCGCGCTCCACCCATACCTAAAGCGATGAACCACAACGCCACAGGTCACGCCCACCTTTGAATGGCTACACTCCGAGCCTGGTACCATTGCTACCGTGCGTTACTATATTCAATTTACGGCCGGGACCGGCAAATTGGTTGCCGAGGCAATACGGTCATATGTCGACGACCCGGAGATCATCTATGTCGATGACAGCTCGATGATATTCGAATCGAGTACGCCTCGTTCCAGCGTGGAATCGATCCCTTTTGTAAAGAATTCATTCAGTGTCATCGCCGATACGGCTCGACGCAACGTCGACAAAGACGTCATCGAACTTGCCGACATCCTCCGTCTCGATGATCTCGACAGTTATGCCGATACCTTTCGCGTGATGTTTCACATCGACGGCGAACTCGTCTCCGTCAGCCCGCGCGCGAAGCGCGCGCTCGAATCAGAGATCGCCGCTGCGTCGGGCCAACGCTTGCTTGGGCGCGGTATGGGCGAGGAGTACTGGATCGTGGGGAGGACCGATTTCGACTATCTCATGCTGTGTCGGCGCCATTTTCGTCCCAAACGCGCATCGAAGTCGGCAGGTGCCATTTCCCACGAATTGTCGATCCTGCTCGTCGCGGCTTCGCGGCCGCAACCCGACGACGTGTTTCTCGACCCATTCGCAGGGTCGGGCTCATTCCCGCTCGCCCGTTTGATGTTCCCCGGGAAGCGCGTCATCTATTCCGATATCGATTTGGCACGACTCAGCGTCGATTTCCCCAAGTCGGTTCGGGATCAGCGTGATATAGAATTCCTTGCCGACGACGCATTGACGCTCTACTCGATCAAAGACCATGAGGTCACGACCATCGTCACCGACCCGCCATGGG
Organism: Glycomyces sp. L485; assembly: GCF_022548875.1. Taxonomy (GTDB): domain Bacteria; phylum Actinomycetota; class Actinomycetes; order Mycobacteriales; family Micromonosporaceae; genus Glycomyces. Next base: position 88,090 of record NZ_JAKZEW010000010.1, read on the forward strand.
GCGAATACGACGAGCTGCCCATGCCGCTCCCCGAATTCCTCAGTGCGACGGTCCGGTCTTTCGACCGAGTACTCGACCCCCGAGTCGGTCGGTTCGTACTCCTAGTCGCCAGGAGAGCCGCAGACGAGGCGGAGAAGGCGCTGCGCGACCGGCGCTTCGAAATCGACGCCGTCCACAAGGTGCTCGTCAACGGGCACCCCGCAACCGTGCTCATCGGCGGCCGCCCGACCGCGAACGCTTAGTCGATCCGCGTGGCAGCGCCGATCGAGCAGGCGGCGTCGACCGCGATGCGGGCGGCCTCGCCGACTGCGTCCAAGGTCTGCTGGTCCGTCAACGTCTCGTCGACCGCCACGAAAAGGCCGGCGGACCGCTTGCCACGAATCATTCCCATCGCGAACAGTGCCGCCGCCTCCATCTCCGTCGCCAGCACCCCGCAGTTGCGCAGGCCCTCCCAGCGGCGGCTCCAGTGCTCCGCCAGCGGGAAACCCTCAGGAGCTTCTGCGTAGTAGGCGTCCTTGCAGTGGGTCACGCCCACGTGCGTGAGCGGCCAGCGATCACGGGCGAGAGCCGCAATGGCGCTCAGCAGGTCGAAGTCGGGCACCGTCGGGTATTCGGGCGGTAGGAACTGGCCGCTCGTGCCCTCGTCGCGGACGCAGCCGGTCGAGACCACCAGGTGACCGGCGTTGATGTGCTTCTGGATCGAGCCGCACGTGCCAACCCGCACGAACGACTCGACGCCCATTTGGATGAGCTCCTCGACCACGATCGCCGTGCTCGGTCCGCCGATCCCGGTGGAGCACACCAGAACCGGCTCTCCGTCCGCTCTCAGGCTTCGAGCGAGCGTGAATCCCCGCCGGCTCCATTCACCGTCGGGCGTGCCCACGGTCTCGGCCATGAACGGCACACGGGTCGGATTGCCGGTGAGGATGGCGACCTTCGCGTCATTCTCCATGGGCGGCAGGTGGGTCAGCATGGTTGGTCCCTCACTTGGAATCGTCGGAACTGATGAGCGAACGCACGAAGCGCCGTGCGGGATGGTCGGGGTCGCGGCGCACGGGATGGACGAAGGGGACACCCTCGGCCGCGGCCCGCCACACTGACCGCTCCGCGTGGTAGGGCCGGTACCGGTTGTACGCTGCGAACTCGTCCGGGTATCCGGTGAACGGCAGCCCCAGCGCCTCTGCCAGCGTCGGCATCAAGACCTCCACCAGGCTGAACGAATGCTCCGGTGCCTGGTTCCGCTCCACGAAGCGGCGGAGCCGATCGTAGAAGGGGGCGTTCAGGACCGATTCGACGAACCGCATCGAGAAGACCTGACCGGGGTTGAAAGCGCGGTGGGTGTGGCCGATCCCGAGAATGTCGAGGAGCTCGGGCAGCTCGCCTCGAAGGCTCCTATATGGACGCCATTTTGAGGTGTTCGGCGTCTTCAGCTCCAGGCGCGGCGCCAGGTAGTCGCAGGTCGGCATGGTGGAGGCGACGAACGACTCGAAGTCGCTGTTGACGAACGCCATGTCCGTCTCGACGTTGACGAGGTAGTCGTAGCCTCGGCCGGCCGCCCATTCGAACGCGTCGAAGAAGAACGGCGTCTCCTTGGCGTACACGAGCGGACGGCTCGCCGCCAGCCTCGGAATGTCCGCGGTGTACTCGGTGGCGCCGACCTCACCGGCGTCGAACCAGACGATGTCGGCGGCCGGGCAGAACACGCGGATGGTCGTCACCAGGTCCCTGAAGTACTCATCGCCCTTGTGGTCCAAGAGAAGGAAGCAGAGGCGCGGGCCGCTCATCGCCCGGCTCCGCCGAACGCGAGCGAGGAGAGTCGCACGCCCTCGGCCTCGAAGACCACGTACAGATCCTCGACGCGTCCCAGGCGGGCGAGTTCGGCGGTGACTTCGGTGTACTCGTAGACCCCGCCGGTGCCCGGCGTGTCGACGATCGCGAGCACCTCACCGTCGACCGGGTCGACCGCGCGGAGGACGAGCCGCGAGGCCCGACCCGCCACGCGGGCGGTCACCGTGGCGTACCCCGGCCTGAAGTCGCAGCCGCCGAACTTGATCCAGCCTCCGGCCGTCTCGGCGGCGAGCACGTCGCCCGAAGCGCGGCTCTCGTCACGCCACAGGACCCCCGAGTAGGCGTCGTTCGCGTTCGCGGCCAAGGACCGCGAAAGGTCGCGTGCGGCTATGACCTCGCCGTCGATCTCGACCGATGCCGAGAGGAGGAGGTCCGTGGCGGAGCGGCCGACCATGAGCCGATGGGCGCTCCGCTCCACGACCATGCGCCCGGTGACGTTGTCCCAGTGGGCAAGGTCGTCCACCGCGACGGTCAGGGAGACCGTTCGGGACTCGCCCGCCGCCAGCCGCAGCTTCTCGAAGCCGCGCAATTGGCGCAGCGGCTGCTTGACTCGGGATTCGTGCTGGTGGGAGTAGAGCTGCACGACCTCGACACCGTCGCGATCCGAGCGGTTCGCGACCTCGACGGTGACGGTGACCTGGTCCCCCGGGCGGGCCCGTTCGCGGTCCACTCGCAAGTCGGCGTAGGCGAAATCGGCGTAGGAGCCGCCGTGCCCGAACGGGTAGAGCGGCCGCTCCCGGTGGTAGAGGTACGTGGTCTCACCCGCGATGATGTCGCAGTCGTGGATGGCGGGCAGCTCGGTCGTGCCGCTGTACCAGGTCTGGGGCAGCCGGCCCTCCGGATCGCGCTCGCCGTAGAGAACCGCCGCGAGTGCGTGGCCCCACTCCTGGCCGCCGTGCCCCGACCACACGATCGCGGGCACGTGCTCGGCGGCCCAGTCGATCGCGAACGGGTACGAGGAGGCCAGCACCAGCACGGTGGCCGGGTTGGCCTCGGTGACCGCGCGCAGCAGCCGCTCCTGCGCCTCCGGCAGGGCGAGATCGGCGCGGTCCTGGGTCTCCCGGGCGTTGGCCGCGGGGTGGTTGCCGAGCACCACGATCGCCGCGTCGGCCCCTCTGGCCAGTTCGGCGGCGGTCTGGCCGCCGCTGGCGACGACCTCGATCTCGAACCCGATGGCCGCGTTCGCGTCGGCGGTCAGCATCAACCGGTCGCCGTCCAGAGTGACCCACTTGCCGCCCGTGGTCCAGTCGTTGGGATGGAACTGGTGCAGCGCGATCGTGCCGTCGGGAAGCTCAACGAAGCGGAGCAGGTCGATGGGCGCGTACATGCGCTCCGAGGGCTGCGCGACGAACTCGCAGTCGTCGTTGCCGCTGAGCGTGTTCCCGGTGGCGAGGTTCCGGACGAAGTGGAACCGGCCGCCCCAGTCGTAGAGGTCGAACTGCGCTTCGGGTCCGGTGGCATCGGTGAGTGCGGTTCCGTTGCGGACGGTCAAGTATCGACCCTTGTGGCGCAGGCGTACCCGGTCCAGGCCTTCGGTATGGACGACTGCTGCGCGCTTTCCCAGGGCCTGGCGGGCGGTGACCGTGTAGGGCGGTGTGCCGGAGTACCAGTCGATCATCTGGGTGTCGCCGAGCGGGCCGATCACCGCGATGCGCTCGGGCGCCTTGAGCGGGAGCAGGCCGTCGTTCTTGAGCAGGGTGATCGACTGGACGGCGGCCTCGCGGGCCAGCGCCTGATGCACGGGGGCGTGCAGTGCTTCGGCCCCGAGGCCCGCGAAGGGGTCTACCGCGTCGAACTCGCCGAGTCCGAAGCGCACGTGGAGGTTCCTGCCCGCCGCGGTGTCGATCTCCGCTTCGGTCAGGAGGCCGCGGTCGAGGGCTTCGCGCAGCACGGCGATGACCTTGTCGGAGCGCTCGTCGTCTTGAGTGAAGGAGTCCAGCCCGGCTTTGACCGCCGCGGTGTACGCGCCGAGCAGGTCCTCGTAGTACCCCTGGTCCGCGGTCATCATGCTGGGCCCGTAGGCGTCGGAGACGACCAGCACTTCGTCGTCGGTCCAGGTGCGCAGTGCGGCGTTGACGAGCGGGTTCGCGTGCGCCGGTCGGCCGTTGACGAGGTTGTAGGAGAGCATCGCGCCGACCGCGTCGCCCCCGGCGATCGCGGCGCGCTGCGCGACGAACTCGTACTCGTGCAGGACGCGCGGCGGGATGCTGGAGGAGACCGTGCCGCGGTCGATCTCGTGCCCGTAGGCCAGGAAGTGCTTGACGGTGGGCGCAGTCTTCCATGCCGAGCCGTTGTCGCTCTTCAGGCCTCGCGCGTAGGCGGAACTCAGGAGACCGGTCGCCCAAGCGTCCTCGGAGTAGCCCTCCTCGTTGCGGCCCCAGCGGGGGTCGCGCAGCGGGTTCACAGTGGGGGCCCAGACGTTGCGGCCGACGTTCACCGGGTCGGTTCGGTGCTTTGCCAGCAGTTCGTCGGCCACCGCTCGGCCGATCCGCTCGACCAGTCCGGGGTTCCAGGCGGCGCCGAGGGCGACGACCTGTGGGAACACGGTCGCCTCGCCGAGCCAGGCCACACCGTGCAGCACTTCGGTGCCAGTCCGGAACGGCCCGATCCCCAGTCGCTCGATGGGGGCCTGGTACTGGTGCAGCAGACCGAGCTTCTCGTCCAAGGTGAGGCGGGACAGCAGGTCAGCGACGCGCTTCGGGCGGGCGAGCGCGGCATCCTGGAACGGCATGGTCATTTGTGTTCTCCACTGTAGACGATCTTGGCGAGGTGCCGGTAGTAGCCGCCGGAGGTCTCCGGGTCGGCGGGACCTTCACCGCAACCGGGGATCAGGGTGAGCGGGACTTCCAAGTCCGGCTGGCAGAAGTAGGCCACGGAGAACCGGTCGTGGGCGCGGTCCTCCAGCGGCGGCGCAGCCACCCGGTGCAGGGCGGCGTTCCATCGGCCCCCGGTCCACCGCTCCATGAGCATGCCGATGTTGACGATGAACGAACCGGGCACGATGGACACGTCGACCCAGTTCCCGGCGACATCGCGCACTTGGAGCCCGCCGTGCTGCTCGTCCTGGTGCAGGATGGTCATCGCGCCCCAGTCGCGGTGGGCGGGATGGCGCAGCTCCTCCGCTTCGCCGGTGGGCACGTACGGCGGGTAGTGGTTCGCGACCAGGGGTGTCACGCCTTGGGCGAACCGGGTCACCAGCCAGTCCCGTGGCAGGCCGAGTGCGGTGGCCATGAGCCGCATGAGGGTGTGGGCAAGCGCTTCCACCACCTCGTAGTAGTCGATGAAAGCTTCCCGGAACTGCGGGACCGCAGGCCACCGGTTGGGCCGGAAGAAGTCCGCGTACTCCGTCGGCACGCCGTCGATCGGGTGGCGTTCAGTGAGCATGCTCATGAAGAACTGCGTATGACCGTCGCGCACGATGAGGCCGCGGGTGAGGGGATCGGCGGCGAGATCGGCGAGGAGCTCGTCCTTGTCCGCCCGGTCGAGCCGGAACAGGGCCCTGGACCTGTCGACGATGCGATCGACGGTCTCCCGCGGCACGGTGTGCCCGGTGACGCGGAGGAAGCCGCCGGCCGAAAAGGCCGCGTCGACCAGGGCCGCGGCCTTCGCGAATTCGTCGTCGGCGTCCAGGCCGATGGCAGCGAGGTCGAGGTGCGGCAGGTCGCCTGTGTTTTCGGAAGCAAGAGACATGGCTGGTCCTCTCATGGAAGGGACGCGAACGACGGCTGCGGGGCCGCGGCCGTCACTCCAGTTTTCGGACGGTACTCGCGGAGGCGCTTCTTATTGCCGGCGGACACCTGGTCCTGGCCGAGCAGGGCATCGGCCAGGTGCCGCACCTGCGCCCGGGCGACGGCGCGACTCGGGTCGTTGATCCGCCCGGCCGAGAACTCGGCATCCAATCGCGACAGTTCGGCGTCGGAGGCTTCAAGGATGTCGGCCACATCCTCGTTGCCGATCTCCTGCTTCTCGAAGCGCATGAGCCAGGCGCGGTAGCGTTCGAGGAAGGCCGGGTCGAGCACGGTCAGGCGCGAGCGGATCGCGTCGACCCGGTCCTGTCCCACAACGGTGTCGGGGATTTCGTGAGCGTTCATGGTCTTACCTGGATCCTTTGTTCGCGTAAGTTCTAGTGCGTCCGCGAGGTGGACAAGGCGGTCTCGCGCTCGAATGCGACGCCGAAATCCGGGTCCGACGCGTGCGGTTCGAGGACTTCGGCGGCGCGGCCGTTCCCGGCTTCGGCCGCGAAACGGAGCGTCTGCGCGGCGGCCTGGCGCACGCGGCCGGACTCATCGCGGCGCAGCACGGCGGCGCAGACCGCGATCGGGTCGTGCGCCCCGCTGAAGCCAGCGGTTCTGCCAAGGGCCACTACCGCTTCGGAGCGGACGACCGCATCCGCGTGCCCTTCGGCCAGACCCGCGACGGTCTCCAGACCGGCCGGGGCGGCGCCGAAGCGTTCGGCCAGCACACCCCAGCACCAGGCGGCGGCGCGTGCGGTGGCGTAGTCCTCGGATTCGAGCCGTTCGGCGACCGATGCGCAGAGGTCGTCCGGGGCCGCGGCGGGGAACTCGCCGAGGAAGTAGACCGCGGTACGCTGCGCCGACGCGTCCCCTGCAGCGAGCACCGAGCTGACGACGTCAAAGCCGGCTTGGACGCCGTCGGGATCGCCGGTGAGCCCGAGTGCCAGGGCCAGGAACGGCAGGTGCTCGGATGCGATGCGGCCCTTGGCGTCGAGCAGTTCGGGGACCGCGGCGGCGCCGAACCGGCCGAGGGCCCAGGCGCATTCGTCGCGCGGATAGAACGACGGGTCCTCCAGCCCTCGGACGAGGTGGGGAACGGCGGCGGGGTCGCCGATCCGGGCGAGCGCGCCGGCCATGCGCCAGCGGACGTCGAAGTCGGGATGCTCGATGAGCAGACGGCTGAGGACGGGTACGGCGCTGCGCGCGTGGGGCAGGTTCGCCAGCGCCGCGAGGTCCATGCCGGCACGCATGACGGCGGGCCAGGGCTGGTCTGGGGCTTCGAGCACGGCCCGTGCGCGGTCGATCCGCTCGTTCTCGGTGAGCGGCGACGGCTCCAGGAAGCCGCGGTCGTTGCGCGCCTCGTGTCCGTAGTGGTAGACGGTGGCGGTCGGCTCGAAGCGCACTGCCAGAGGCGGATCGGGCAGCAGTTGCTTGGTCCAGTGGTGGTCTTCGAGCTCGATCACCGTCTCATCGAACGGGAGCCGTTCCCAGGCCGAGCGTTTGAAGGCGGAGTTGGCGTTCCAGAAGTCCGTGTCTCGGGTTTCAATGCGGGGCCGGATGTCGGAGAAGATGTCGAGGTCGCACTTGTCGAGGAACTTCGCGTTGAGCGGGTAGACCTGGGCGCCGTAGACCGCGAGCACCGCGGGATCGTCCACCGCGGCAGTGAGGTTGTCGAGCCAGTGCTCGTTCTCGGGGATCGCGTGGGCGCTGACGATGACGATCGTCTCACCGCGGGCGGCCCCGATCGCCCGGTTGAGCGCGATGCCGGGGCGGTAGTCGTCGACCTCGATGAGCTGGTCGGCGTACCGCTCGGCGATCTCCCGCGAGCCGTCCTTGGAGACGTTGTCGACGGCGACGATCTCGACGCGGTGCGTCGTGCGCTGCGCGCGGATCGCCTGGAGCACGGCCTCGATATGGGTGATCTCGTTGTGGAATCGGACGATGACGCTGAGCGATGGTGTCATTTGCGGCTCCAGAGGTGCGTGGATGGCGGGGTTCGCCGGCTGCGGGTGCGACCGCCCTCAGACGAGCGGATTGTCGACGTAGGAATCGGCGTGGATCCGGTAGAGCTCCGCGTACAGCCCACCCGCGTCCAGAAGCTCGCCATGACTTCCCGACTCGACCAGGCGGCCCTGCTTCATGACGAGGATGAGGTCGGCTCCTGCCACGGTGGAGAAGCGGTGGGAGACGATCACGGTCACCGCGCCGGTCGCGGCGGCGATGCTCTTGGCTCGCGCGGTGTAGGACTCGAAGACGGCGTTCTCGCTGGGGGCGTCGAGCGAGGCGGTGGGTTCGTCGAGGACGAAGAGCAGCGGCTCGGGGCGCATGCACGAACGTGCGAGCGCGACCTTCTGCCATTGGCCTTCGGAGAGGTCGACGCCGCCGAACTCACTGCCGAGCTGCGTCGACTCGCCGTCGGGCAGCCGGGAGAGCAATACCTCGGCGTCGGCGGCGCTGACCGCCGCGCGCCGCGCGTCCGCGGTGCCGTGCTCGAGGTCGCCGATGCCGACGGCTTCGGCGAAGGTGGTCTGGTATCGGCCGAAGTCCTGGAAGGCGGCGCTCATCGCCGTGCGCCACGACTCCGTGTCGATGTCCTGCAGGTCGGTCCCGTCGATGAGGACCCGTCCGGACCTCGGGCGGTGCAGCTTGGCGAGCATCTTGACCAGGGTGCTCTTGCCCGAGCCGTATTCGCCGACCACGGCGACGACCGACCCGGCGGGCAGGTGCACGGACACGTCCTCGATGGCGGCGCCGCAGGTGCCCTGGTAAGAGAACGTCAAGGCGTCCAAGGTGATCCCATCGTTCAGGCGGCGCGGCGCCGGGGTCTCGGCCGTATCGGCGCCGCGGCCCTCCACGTACTCCTTGAGCCAGAGGTAGGGCTCCAGGACGCGCACCGATCCGGTGGCGTCGGCGGTGGTCCACACCGCCTTCTCGACCACTTCGCGCAGCAGCGCGCCGATGGTGGCGGCCATCATCACGTCGCCGGCGGTCGCCTGGCCGTCGCGGACCCGCACGGCCACCAGGCCGATGACGGCGGTGTAGCCGAGCGCGAAGACCATCCATCCGGCCACGCTCCAACTCGCGCTCACGAGCTGCCCGCGGGCGCGGATCGTCCGCACCCGTTCGGATGCGGCGGTGAGGCGGTCGATGAGGTTCGGCCCCACCTCGGCGGTGCGGATCTCCTTGCCGGCCTTGCCGCTCACGCCCAACTGGAAGAGGTGTCGCTGCGTCCGGTCGTGCCGGGCCAGGTCGAGCTCAGCGCGCTTCTGTCCACTCTGGCCGCGGCGATCGAGCCAGATCTGAACGGCGATGCACAGCAGCATCACGAGCAGCCAGGCGCTCACGTTGCCGAGGATGACCAGTGTCAGCGCGAGTCGGACTACAGTGGATCCCGCCTCCACGACGCTCCAGACGGTGCCCACCACGGCCCAGGACTTGCCGCGGACGGCGGTGATCCGGTCCAGGTACTCCTGGTGCTCGAGGTGGTCGATCTCGGGGAGCTTCGCCGAGGCGCGCATGATGGCCGGCTCGATCTCGAAGTGGCCGACCTTTTCCGTGATGTGGGCGCGGATCGGGTATGCCACGGCGTTGATCGACTGGTCCAGCGCGTACGCGCCCGCCGTCGTGCACGCCCAGATCACGGCCGAGCCCGCGTCGCCCGCCACGATGGCGTCCACGGTGGACTTCAACGCCAGGCCGATCCCGGCGAACACGACCGCGTTGAGCGTCAGCAGGCCGATGAGCAGCCAGCTGCTGAGCGGCTCGCGGCGCAGGCACATGGCGAACAGGTGCGCCCACAGCCTGGTGTAGGTCATCGTGCTGCTCAAATCAGCTCGCCTTCCTCGATGCGGTCGTCGAACCCGGACTCGAGGCGCTTCGCCTGGATGCGGTACATCCGGGCGTACTCGCCGTCCCTCTCCATGAGTTCGTCATGGGTCCCTTGCTCTTTCACGGTGCCTTCCTCGATGAGCACGATGCGGTCCGCGCGGCGCACTGTCGACAGGCGGTGCGAGACGAGGACGGTGGTGACGCCCTCGGTGAGGCCGTCGAGCCGATCGAACAGCTGCTTCTCACTGCGCACGTCCAGGTGCGCGGTGGGCTCGTCGAGGATCAGGATCTTCGCGCCGCGCTTGAGCGCGTACAGTGCCCGGGCGAGGGCGAGCTGCTGCCATTGGCCGCCGGAAAGGTCCGCGCCGTCCTCGAGCGAGCGGTCGAGCGAGGTGTCGAGCCCCTGCGGCAGGGTCGCGAGCAGCCCGCCGAGGCCGGCCTCGGCGGCCGCCTCCGCAACGGTGTCGCGTTCCCCGGTGCCCAGGCGCCCGAGCATGATGTTCTCGGCGATGGTGAGCCGGTACCGCACGAAGTCCTGGAACACCACCGCGAGCCGTGAACGCCAGTCGCCCGACGCATCGATGTCCTGCCCGTCGCAGGTGATCCGGCCGCCGGTCGGCCGGTAGGCGCCGGCCAGGAGCTTGATGAGCGTCGATTTCCCGGCGCCGTTGAAGCCCACGATCGCCAAGTGCTCACCCGGGCGGATCTCCAGGTCCAGTCCCTGCAGCACCTCCCGGTGGCGGCCGTATCCGAACCGGACGCCTTCCAGGCGCACCAGCGGAGGCTCGGCGGTGCCCGCGTCGAGCCGCTCGGGCTGCTCGGGCCGGTTGGGCCGGTCGTCGGCGAGGAGGCGGCGGAGCTCGGCGAGCGCGTCGATCCCCGGCCGCGAGCCCTCCATCTCGATCATCGGCCCCACACCGGAGGCCGCGTTGAAGACGCCCCAACTCGCCGCCAGGGCCGCGCTCGCCAGGCCGATGGATCCGTTCTGGTCCACGGTGACGGAGGCGATCGCGGCGAAGACGGCGATGAGCGGGAGCAGAGTGATGAGGAACGGCTTCCATTGCGCGCGAACGATGGCGCCGTCATCGGCCCACACCGGTTCGAGGTGGGCGCGCATCTCGCGCTGGCGCCGGTCGATGATCCAGTCGGCCAGGCCGAAGATCCGCAGCTCCTTCGCCTCCGCGCGGCTGGCGGTGAGCGCGCCCCAATACTGGTGGCGCCGGTGGTGCTCGATGCCTTCGACCCAGATCAGGTAGTGCCGCTTCCACAGGCCGATCGTCAAGTGCCGCACCAGGAGCGCGGGCAGGATCAGCCCCGGGAGCAGCCACGGCGACCAGGCGGCCACGACCGCGGCCGTCGCGAGGAGCCCGACGTAGCCGAGCAGCACGTTGAGCGCGCCGATCGCGCCTTCGCCGGGGGTCTTCTCCACCCATTCCGTGGGGTCGGCGGCGGCGGTCTTCAGCAGGTCTTGGACCTCATCACGCTCAACAAGATCAACCGTGGCGACCTCGGTGGCGAGGCGGGCGACCTCGGCGCGGTGGACGAGGTTGATGCGGCTGACCGCGAGGAACTCGGCCCAGCGGGAACCGATGTCGATCGCTTGCCCTACCAGGAGAATCGCTCCCAAGAAGAGCAGGGGCCGGGTGAAGTCACCGTCGAGCGACGACAGCAGCCAGCCCGTGACGGCCGCCCCCGCGGCCGGCAGCAGCACGCGTGCCAGGCCCAGGGCGATGACCGCCGCCACCGTCCCGGCATCGCAGGACCGCAAGTGTGCCAGGAACTTCAGCCGGTGCCGGAGGACCGCTCGGACGCGATGCAACACGGGCCCCTTTCGGTGGCGGTTAACCAAGTCACGGGTTGGCTTAGTTTGGTCGGCCGAGCATACATGCGACAAACTACCCGTTCTCGTGACTTCGCTGGCGAAGGAAGACGGCCCTGTCCTGCTGGTATATGCGCAAATGTCCATGAATCCAGGCCCGCCGATGGGCAGATCGGCTTCCGCAGAAGTGACGCAGTTCATGAGAGCGCCTCGCGGTTTCGACGTTACCAACGCGAATTCGGCTAGGGTGGCACCGCCGACCGCACCTCACCGCGAGAGTTAAGAGCGCCAGCAATGAGTTCGAAGTCCCCGCAGCTCGTGTTCCGATGGGCACTTTGGAACCCGACTCCAGCATTCGTGACCATGCTCGGCCACAGCATCGGTACGTTCAAGCACTTCTTCGGAGCCGAAGCCGAGTACGTGGTCTGCACCGACCGGCCAGATGTCCTCGCACGTGACTTGGCGACCGATACGACCATCATCGACTTCGAGATTCCCGGCGCCGAGTACCTGGACCCGCGTGCGACCTGGATGAAGTGGGCCCCGAAGGTCCGCTGCGCCCCGGACGCCACGGAGTTCTTTGTGGACGCAGATATCTTCCTGCTCGACGATCCCGTAGAACTCCGCGAGTTCATCGCTGGCGACGGCCACGACTTCATCATCTCCCAGGAGCAGGTCAACGAGACTTGGCCGTACGGGGCCTTCGGACTCCGCATCGAGGACGAACTCGCGCCCGACGCGACCCTCGAGATCCAGGAGACCAAGCCGTACCTTCACGCGGGCAACGGCTTCGCGCCGATCAACTCCGGACTCCTCGGGCAGCGCGCCGGGTGCGACCTCACCGAGGCCTTCCGTACCGAGTACCGCTGGTGGGACGAGCATGTGCGCGTGCACGAGGTGGAGTACTACGACGAGCAGGGTGCGGTGATGTGGCTCCTGCGCCCGTTCGTACGCGAAGGCCGCGTCAGGCTGCTGGACCCGCTGCGGTACCGGATCGTGTGCCCCAACGACGAAGTGCCCGTCGAGACCACGGACGGCATCATCGCGATGCACTCCACGTACCCCGAACGGCCCGCCTACCACAAATTCCTCGCAGAGATCAGCGCCATCAGCGGCATTCCGGTCGCCTGAACCGACACTTGCGACGGTCATGCCGAATACGCAGCGCCCCAAGTGATTTGAGCGCTCGATCACATTTAGGACGAACAGGAGCCGTGCAATGAGCAGCCCCTACCTCTCTGTCGTGGTGCCGGTCCGCGACAACGCGCAGGGTCTCGAACTCACCCTGCGATCGCTTGCGGCACAAGACCTCCCAGCCGACGAGTGGGAGGTGATCGTGGTCGACGACGGGTCCGCGGTCCCCGCGGCGGGCACCGCCCCGCTCGGCCCGGGCAACCTGCGCGTCGAGCGCCTGTACCCGGGCGGCAGTCGAGCCAAGGCGCGCAACCTCGGCATCGCGGTGGCGCGCGGCGAAGTGGTGCTGCTGCTCGATGGCGACTCGTACGCCGTGCCCGACCTGGTCCGTCGGCACGCCGCGTTCCATCGCGGCAGCGAGACGGCCCAAGTGCTGCTCGGCAATCGCTTCGAGCCTTCCTGGGACACGGTGCGCCGGTTGCACGTCGGCGACACCAAGGCGCCGACGGCAGGCGTCGAGCAGGACATACGGCAGAGCTGGTTCGGCATGGAGGCATCGGCACTCGCGACCAGCCGCGTCCCGTGGGCCTTCATGTTCACCCACAACACGTCGGTCCGAACGCGCGATCTGGAGGCGGTGGGCGGGTTCGATGAGGACTTCGCCGGCTGGGGCCACGAGGACGTCGACCTCGGGTACCGGTTGTTCGCGGCCGCAGGGCGTCCGGACGGGCAGTTCGTGCTCGACCCCGACGCGTACTGCTTCCATGTGCCGCACTTCCGGGACTTCGGACGCCAAGGCGTGGAGGAGGAACGGAACACCGCGCTCCTGCGTCGGAAGCACCCGCGCTTCGACATCGAGCTCTTCGGCGGATCGCGCACGCATCTGGCGGCGAAGGTCGCGTACTACGAAACAGTCCTGGAGACGTTCCGGTCTTCGCGAGTCGACGTCGCCAAGACCCTGGAGGCCGTCGTCGAGCCTGCAGCGGACATGCTCGTGATCGGCGGTGTCGCCGCCCCGGAACGGGCGGGCCGCACCGTCACCTGGAACCACCGCGCCCCCGCCTCCGAGGACAATCCGCACCTCCTCGGCGTGCGGACGCCGTTCAAGGACGGCGAGCTCGACGATGTGGTCCACGTCGACCTGTGGCAGCACCTCCTCCCCGACGATGTGTCGGCACTGGTCGCCGAGTCGCTGCGGATCGCTCGGCGGCTGCGGCTCGTCTCGACCGCGCCGAACCCGAACGAGTCCGCGTGCGATCCGGATTACCTGGTCCGCATGCTCGCCGACCGGTTCCGCGTGGACCAGTCCGCACTGCCGGACGCCCGAGTGAGCACGATCGAACGGCGAGCCCCCGAATCCCCTGTACGAGTCTGAGGAGCGACTTATATGCAACGCAGCGAACTGCGGTCGGCCGTAGTCGAGGTCCTAGTCCGACTGCTCAAGGTCGCCCCCGACATCGACCCTGCGGCCGACCTGGCCGACCACGGACTCACCTCACTCGAATCGGTGAGTCTCGTCCTCATGCTCGAGGACCGCTTCGACATCGACCTTCCCGACCATGCGCTCATGCTGGACAACTTCACCTCCGTCGACAAGATCGTCGATCTTCTCAACTCCCATCTGGAAGCCGAGGCACAGGCATGAACGTCACTTTCCCGCTCCCCGCACAGCTGACCCCCGCACAGGCGAGCTCCATCGCCGACAAGCTCATCTACGGCGTCGAAGGCATCGACGGCATCACGGTGACCCCGGACGGCGACGCCGTCGAACTGTCGTTCATCGCCGACTACGACCACGACGTCGTGTCCAAACTGGTCTCGGACCTGGCCGAAGAGGTCATGACCGCCCGAGTGCGGAAGACCGCCGTGATCCGGCGGCACGACGTCCACGTCCCCGACGCCCCGGCTGCGCCGCAGTCCCCCCGCCGCGCCGCCCGCGGCATGCTGCACCGCGCCTACGAGCAGATGTTCCTCGAGGTGGCCTGGGACCTGGAAGCCGAGGAGCGACGCTACCCCGCGCTCATCGAACGGTCGCTCATGGACCGCAGCCACTACATCGACTGGTTCCCGCAGAACGGCTTCCTCGTCGACGAACTCCCCCACGACCGGGAAGCGCTCGCCGCGGTCCGCCGCGGCGACGTTTCGGTGGACGAAGTGCGCCGGTCCAGCCCGTACATGCTCAACCCTGCCGTCTGCTTCCAGTTCTACCGGGAGTTCCACGGACAGGAGATCGGCGACCAGACCATCGTCGTGACCGCCTCGGGCGACTGCTTCCGGCACGAGGCCCCCTGGCGGGTCAGCAACTACCGGCTCCCCGCGTTCTCCATGCGGGAGATCGCATGGCTCGCGCCGGCCGAGACCTCCGAGGAACTCCGGACCAAGACGATGGAGCGGGTCTGGGCCCTGTTCCAGGAACTCGGGTTCAGCGGACGGATCGAGATCGCCACCGACCCGATCTACCACCCCGAGGACTCCAGGATCAAGCAGCACCAGCTGCTGGCGCAGTCGAAGTACGAGCTGGTCGCAAAACTCCCCGGCGGCGGCAGCTCGTCCATCGGCTCGTTCAACAACATGCGCGAAGCCCAATGCCGGAAGTTCGACATCAGTTCGCACCCCGGCAGTGCGGCGCACTCGGGCTGCGCCGCTTTCGGTCTGGAACGCTGGATCGAACTGACCTTGGACACCCACGGACTCGACGCCTTCGGATGGCCGGACCGGCTTCGCGAACTCGTCCGGAAGGCGTAGCCCGTGCAGACGGCAGTGCGGGAAGGCCCGCTGCAATGGGGTATGGCCTGGGAGGCCTGGCTGACGTTCCAGCACGAGCGCAGAGCGCAGTACCCCGGTCTGAACTTCGAGTACGAGGTGCCCGCCGGCACTGAGATCCCAGTCGTGGAGCAGGCGGTCGCCGCACTGGTCGAACGCCATGAGGTCCTCAGGACCACGTTCCATGCGGACGAGGAAGGTCTGCCGCTGCAACGGGTCTGGGCAGCCGCGCCAGTGGAAGTCCATGCGTTCGACCGGGTCACCGACCCCGAGGCCGTGGAAGCCTTCAAATCGCGCGACTTCGCGATCGACACCGAATGGCCGTGCCGCTTCGCCCTGGTGGCGAACGGCGGTGGAAGGCACTCAGTCCTGGCCTGCTTCCCGCACATCGTCATCGATGACCAGGGCCGCGAGATCCTGATGCGCGACTTCGGCGTCATCGCGGATGCGGCTGTCCGGGGCAAGGCCCCGGATCTCCCTCCCGTCGCATGCCACCCGGTGGACTATGCCCGCCACGAGCGGTCCGAATCCTCCCGCCGACTGCGCGAGCGCTCGAAGCGGTACTGGCAGGCCAAGCTCGATGAGATCCCGGCAGGGGTCTTCGACCTGGCCTCGGAGCCGGCGTTCACCCGATTCGTCTCCTGCCGACAGCGATCCGTTGCCGCGGCCGACCGGCTGACGCGCATCGCGGCCGGGATCGGCGTGCCCAGAAGCGCGGTCTTCTCCGCCGTGTTCAGCCTGGCACTGGCCGAAACCACTGCGAAAGACCTACTCCCACTGCAGATCTCGACGCATGGCCGCATCACTGCCGACGCATTGCAGCTCGTCGCTCCCCTCGCCCGCGACCTGGTCATAGCGGTATCGGTGCGATCCGAGCAACCCTTCGACGAGTTCGCCCGTGAACTCCAGCGACTCGCCTTCGAAGCGGTGCGGTACAGCATGGTCGACACCCTGGAGTTCGGCGAGTGGAAGGCGATCGCGGGGGCCCGGCGCGGCGGCGAGATCGGATCGCGCATCTCACTGAACTTCATGGAGAAGACCGGCGTCGGCCGCATTGACGAGGCATCCGCCGATTCGTTTGACCAATGGGACTGCACCACAAGCGATCCCGTCGAGTACCTCGCTTCGACGCCCCATCTCTTCGTTGACGCCGGTGTCAGCCCGCAGGGCATGGAGGTGCTCGTTTTCGGCGCTGCATCCGTGGTCGGCGAGGAACGCATCGAATCGCTCGCTCGCAGCATCACCGACCTGCTCGTCATGGTGGACAAGGCCGCCGATCAGAGCGTGGGCAAGCTGCGACGAGAGATCTCGAAAATGTTCACCTCGCCATCCTCCGAAGCTACGTCGGCCCTGGTGCGGTGCGCGCAGGTCGTGAACGGACTGCCGTCGATGGACCCGGGGCTCAGCTACGCCGAGACAGGCGGCAGGTTCTACCGGATTCCGGCGGTCCTCCGCGAGCTGAAGCGCATTGGGTACGCGGGCCTCGACTGGCACGACCTGCAACAACCGTGCAGTCTCGCGACGCTCGCAACGAAGATCAATCGAGTCGCGGACACCCACACGGGCCGCGTCGGCGGCGACGAACACGCATCTTAATCGCTTACCCCTGGTTGACACCGCGCAGAGCAATTCGGCGGTGGCCGGGCAGAATCTTCCAATTCTGCCCGGCCACCGCCGTTCACATCTATTCACAACCGGTCGCACGCGTTCACACGCGTTCACACGCGGTCACAAGTCGGGACGACAGGATTTGAACCTGCGACCCCCCCGTCCCAAACGGGGTGCGCTACCAAGCTGCGCCACGTCCCGAAGGCCGCCCCACAGGACGGCCGTAGCAAGGGTACAACAGCCGCACCATCCCCTTGCTACGAGTCGATTCGGGCGACCGGCGGCCCTCGGACGCCGCCTGCTCCGAATGAGCACCCCCGTCCGATTTCTCAGGCGAGCCTGAGAGGTCGCGGGACCTCATAGGCGTGCCCTGAGGAGCAACACGAGATCAGCGGGTGGTCAGGCGCTGTAGCTGGGTTACGTGGCCGGGTTCGAGCTCCTGCAACGAGGCAGCGCCGAGCAGTCGCATGGTGCGTTCTACCTGGTCTCGGAGGATTTCTATCGCTCGATCGACACCCTCCCGGCCGCCCGCCATGAGCCCGTACAGGTAGGCACGGCCGACCATGGTGAACCTGGCGCCGAGCGCGATCGCGGCGACAACGTCGGCACCGGACATGATGCCGGTGTCGAGGTGGACTTCGGTGTCGCGCCCGACCTCCCGGACGACCTCCGGGAGCAGGTGGAACGGCACGGGTGCGCGGTCCAGCTGCCGCCCGCCGTGGTTGGACAGGGTGATCGCGTCCACGCCCATGTCGGCGAGGCGCTTGGCGTCCGCGACGGACTGGACGCCCTTGACGACGAGCTTCCCCGGCCATTGCTCCTTGATCCAGGCCAGGTCGCCGTAGTCCACGGTGGGGTCGAACATGACCGCGAGCAGTTCGGCCACCGTGCCCGGCCAGCGGTTGAGCGAGGCGAACGCGAGCGGCGCGGTCGTGAGCAGGTCGAACCACCAGCGCGGGTGCCGCAGCATGTCGAGCACGGTCGAGGCGGTGAGCTGGGGCGGAATGGAGAATCCATTGCGTTGGTCGCGGAGCCGGGCCCCGGCCACCGGCACGTCGACGGTCACCAGCAGGGTGTCGAATCCGGCGTTCGCGGCCCGCTCGACCAGCGCCATCGACTGGTCGCGGTCCTTCCACACGTACAGCTGGAACCAGTTGCGGCCGCGTGATCCGGCTGCCGCGGCGACGTCCTCGATCGTGGTGGTGCCCATCGTGGACAGCGCGAACGGGATGCCCGCGGACGCGGCGGCTGCCGCTCCGGCGCGTTCGCCCTCGGTATGCATCATCCTGGTGAAGCCGGTAGGGGCGATGCCGAACGGCAGCGCGGTGCGTCGGCCGAGCACATCCCATCCGGTATTCAGTGCAGAGGTGTCGCGCAGGATGGCCGGATGGAACTCGACGTCCTCGAAGGCCTGACGGGCACGGGCGAGTGAAAGCTCGGACTCCGCGGCCCCGTCGGTGTAGTCGAACGCGGCGCGAGGGGTGCGCCGCTGGGCGATGTCGCGAAGATCTGCGATGGTCAGGGCCGCCGCGAGGCGCCTGCGCCTGGCATTCAGTACGGGCTTCTTGAACCGGATCAGCGGCAGGACGTCTTTGGGTCGGGGGACCTGGCGTTCGGGCATAGGGGAACTTAACAGGACCGGAAGCCCGCCCGATGGCAGGAGGTCGTGATGCGCGCGCCGGAGGCGGCGGGCCGCTTCTGGTTGGCGCCGCTTAGATCTGATGGCCCACGAACCAGCTTGCTGGTGGGTGGTGCGCCTGGGGAGCCCGGAAATGGCCGAGGGGGCGCTGGCGGGGTCGATCGTGTGCGTGGTTGTTGTGCGCCAAGGGCGGCGGCGACGGGGAGGTGGAGGGCTGTTCGGGGTGCGCTGCGGGGGTCGGGTGGGGCGGCTTTGGTGGGTGAGTTTCGCTCGTGTTGTGTTGCGCGGCAGGCGGTCCGGGGCGCGAACATGAGGGGTTTCCCACCGATCGGGTGATGATTTCCG
>NZ_JAKZEW010000025.1:0-98 GCF_022548875.1 Glycomyces sp. L485
ACCCAAGCGGCCCGAGACTCCGTGCTCGACCGGCCCGAACCCCGTACCCAGCCGCCCGGCCCGGCACCCCCGCACAGCCCCCGAACCAGACGCGACAG
>NZ_JAKZEW010000025.1:239-37745 GCF_022548875.1 Glycomyces sp. L485
TGCAGAACAACCATCCGCCCGACACCGCTCCCGCCAACGCAACCTCTGCCATTGCCGGGCTCATCAGGTGACCGTAGACATACTCCGACACTGAAACATTGACCCCGAGCAATGGAATCGCATCGCCATCGTTGCTTCGCACGAAGTCGGGCCGGGGCCTCCGGAGGTCGTCAGTCGCACGCGGCGAGCCGGTCGCGCTCGGCCTGCGGGAGTGAGCAGGCGGCGGTGCCACCTGGTATGCGGTGGCGATTCCGCGAGACGAGCCGGTATAGCCGCCAGGCGAGCCACGAGACGGGTTTCAGGGAAACGATCCAGCCCAGCGGCTTCCAATACCACTGGGCACGCCGCAGCAGGACCGCGATCGCGTCGGGACCGGCCTTGACGAAACCGGGCTCGATCCACTGGACGGCGTCCTCAGCGGCCTGCTGATCGATGCCGAGCGCATCCAGGTCGGCCCACTGCCACGGCTTTACCTCGGCCTCGGTCTTCACGCGGCGTTCGAGGAATTTCGCGCAGGTCGTGCAGAACGCGCAGTCGCCGTCGTAGAGGAAGACCGGTTTCGTCACCGCTGTCTCACTGCCGAGTAGAGCGCTTCGCGCATCGCCGTCACAGGGGCCTCGTCGCGACCGGTGAACTGGGTCCATTGGCGGAGCGCCTGGGCCAACAGAAGTGCCAGGCCGTCGAGGATCTTCACACCTTCACGTTCGGCCGCGGCAGCGAGCGGCGTGGGCCACGGGTCGTAGAGGACGTCGAACAAGACGGTCTCGGGGCGCCAGTCGACGCGCAGTCCGTCGGTGACGCCCTTGGGGACGGTGGAGACGACGAGGTCGCTGCGACCGGCGAGCACGGCCTCGTCCCAGCTCGCGGAGCGCAGCTCGATGCCGAGCCGTTCGGCGACGGGTTCGAGCTCGAGGACGGCCTCACGGCGTCGCGCGAAGACGGTCACGGCCTTCGCGCCGAGCCCGGCGGCAGCGCCGAGTGCGGCGCGAGCGGTGCCGCCGGCGCCGAGGATCGCCACGTCGTCGGCCGCGGTCATACCGATCTCGGCGAGCGCGTCGACCATGCCGGGCGCGTCGGTGTTGTCGGCCAGGCGCCGCCCGCCTCGCAGCACGAGTGTGTTGGCCGCGCCGATGGCCTCCGCCACGGGGGTCACCTCGTCGGCGACGACGAGTGCGATCTCCTTGAGCGGCATGGTGAGCGAAAGCCCAGCCCAGGTCTCGTCGAGTCGGTCGACGAAGGAGGCGAGGCCTGCCTCGTCGCACTCGTGCCTGGTGTAGACCCAGTCGGTGAGCCCGGCCGCGTCGTACCCGGCGTTGTGGATCGCCGGGGACAGCGAGTGCACTATTGGCTTGCCAAGGACGGCTGCCTGCATCACTGGATCCCGTTCTCTTCGGCGATTCTGATGCCCGCTTGGTGGTCCTCGTAGGTCCGCGAGAAGATCGCTCTACCGTCATCGTAGGCGGTCACGAAGAACAGCCAGTCTCCTTCGACGGGATTGACGGCGCCTTCGAGCGCGGCGGCGCCCGGGTTCGAGATGGCGCTCGGCAGGTACCCGGAGTTCGCCTTCGCGCTGGGGGCCCACGGGTTGTCGGCGTCGCGCATGACGTTGTACCAGTCGATCTCCTCGCCCGAGGTGATCGCCTCCTCGCCGTTGGCCAGGCGCCCGTAGTTCCAGATCGCTTCGCTCTCGAAGCAGTTGCAGTTGGTGATGCCGTGCTCGATCCAGTTGAGGTAGAGCTTGTTGTACATGGTGCGGGCGATCTTCGCGTCGTCTTCGGGGGTCCCGGACTCGGACTGGACGATCGAGGCGATCTGCAGGGCCATCCACGGGTAGACCCTGAACTCGCCGTTGGTGTCGGGGTGGAAGGTCTGGGCGGTGTTGGCGCTGGGGTCGTAGTTCGGGTCGGGGTCCTCGATGGCGGCGGCCTTCTCGATGAAGCCGATCTCCTCGATGGTCGAGTTGAACTCGGCGATCATCGCGGAGAGCATCTGCTCGGCGGTCATGGTCTCGTCGAACTCGTAGGTGGCCGGGAACAGGAAGCCCTCGACGGACTTGACCTGGCGGTCGCCGAAGCCTTCGAACCAGATCGGGTCGAGGCCGAGCGCCTGGGGGTCCTGGGCGGCGGCCTCGAACTCCTCCACGGGCACGCCGGTGTGCTCCGACAGCTTGGCGTAGACCTCGAACGACCGGTATCCCTCTGGGATGGTGACGGCGTTGAGCAGCCGGTTGGCCGGGTCGGTCAGGAAGGCCAGCGCGGACTCGGCCGACATCTCCTCCTGCATGAGGTAGGTGCCGGGCTGGATCGAGGTCGCGGAGTTGCCGTCGTCCTCCGAGGCTTTGAGGAAGGCTTTGGCGGAGGCGATGACGCCTTCCTCGAAGAGGTGGTTGGCGATGTCGGCGCCGAACCATCCGTCTTCGACCACGATGGTGACCTCGACGCCGTTGCCGGTCCCTTCGAAGTCCTCGGCGATGAAGAACTCCTTGACGACGTTGTTGTAGGCCCACCAGCCTCCGACGCCGAGGATGCCGAAAAGGACCACGACCAGAGTCATGGCGATGAGGGAGCTGCTGGACTCACGCCGACGGTGTCGACGCGGTGCGTCCGCATGTTCCGCCTGTGAATCGAGATCGCCGAGCATGATGCGTCATATCCTTCGCCGCTGATCCAACCAATGCTGGAGGATCTCCACCGCGGCGGCTTGGTCGACGACGGAGCGCTTCCGCTTGCCGCGGACGCCTCCCTCATTGAGTCTGCGGGTGGCGACGGCCGTGGTGAGCCGCTCGTCGGTCAGGGTAACCGGCACGGGGGAGAGTCGATCGGAGAGCCGTTCCACCCAGGTCCGGGTGTGTTCGGCGGCCAACCCCTCCTCACCGGAAAGGGTAACGGGTAGGCCGACGACTATCTCCACCACGTCGAATTCGGCGGCGATTTCCGCGATTTCGCGAATATCGCGCGGTATCTCCTCGCTGGTGGTCCTCATGTCGCGACGGACGGTCCTCACCGGGGTGGCGAGGATGCCGTCGGGATCGCAGACGGCGATGCCGATGCGGGCCTTGCCGAGGTCGACGCCGAGGCGGCGGCCCCGCCGCCACTCGGTGGCTGCGGGGCCGGTCTGTGCTTCGGTCACGTGGGTCCTATTCGGCGAGCGCGCGCACGATGTCGTCGAGCAGTTGGTCGGCCTGCGCGGCGGGGACGCCGCCGCCCTGGGCGATGTCCTCGTTGCCGCCGCCGCGGCCCGACAGGGCCGACTTGACGAGGTCGGCCGCGCTGACGTGCTGCGCCTTCGCCGCGGCGTTGACGCCGACGACGACGCTGGCCTTCCCGCCGGCGGTCGCGACGACCGCCGCGACTCCCGGCTCGGTCTCGGGCAGGTGCGAGCGGATCTGCATCGCCAGCCGGCGGACGTCGCCGCCCTTGGTGCCGTCCGGGGCCTTGACCGTCGCGACCTTGACGGCGCCGACCTGCTTCGCCTCGTTCGCGTAGTCGGCGGCTTTGGACAGCACGATCTGGCTGCGCAGCTGCGCGAGCTCCTTCTCGGCGTCCTTGAGCTGGGCGATCGTCGACTCGACCCGGTCGCGGACCTGGTCGGAGGGCACCTTGTAGAGCCCGGCGAGCTGGTTGACCAGGGCGTGCTCCCTCGCGAGGAACTGGAAGGCGTCGATGCCGACGAGCGCTTCGACGCGGCGTACGCCCGAACCGATGGAGGACTCGGAGAGGAACTTGACGACGCCGAGCTGTCCGGAGCGGTTCGCGTGCGTACCGCCGCACAGTTCCCGCGCGTAGTCGCCGACCTCGACGACTCGGACTTCGTCGCCGTACTTCTCGCCGAACAGCGCCATCGCGCCCAGCGCCTTCGCCTCGGCCATCGAGGTGGTGAACGCCTTGACTTGGAGGTCGTGCTCGAGGATCTCGTTGACCTGCTGCTCGGCGTCGCTCAGCATCGAGTCGGGCACCTGGTTCGGGGTGTGGAAGTCGAAGCGCAGCCGCCCGGGCGCGTTCAGCGAACCCGCCTGCGTCGCCGACTCGCCGAGGAAGTTCCGCATCGCGGTGTGGACCAGGTGGGTCGCGGTGTGGGCGCGGCTGATCGCGCCGCGCCGGCGCCGGTCGATCTGCGCGAACGCGCTGTCGCCCTGGACGATGCCGCCGCTGACCACTTTGGCCTTGTGGACGATGAGCCCGGAGACCGGGGACTGGACGTCGTAGACCTCGACCTCGCCCGAGCCCACGGTGATGCGGCCGGAGTCGGCCTGCTGGCCGCCCCCTTCGGCGTAGAACGGTGTCGCCTTGAGGATGATCTCGACCTCATCGCCCGCCTCGGCGTCGCGCACGCGGCCGTCGGCCCCGACGATCGCGAGGACGTCGGTCTCGCGGGAGTCCTCGGTGTAGCCGGTGAAGTGGGACGATCCGTTGTCGTCGCGGATCTCGTGGTAGACCGAGAGGTCGACGTGGCCGGTCTTGCGGGCCTCGGCGTCCGCCTTCGCGCGGCGCCGCTGCTCGGCCATGAGGCGGCGGAAGCCCTCTTCGTCGACCGACAGGCCCTGCTCCTCGGCCATTTCGAGCGTGAGGTCGATCGGGAAGCCGTAGGTGTCGTGCAGTTCGAAGGCCTTCGCCCCTTCGAGGGACTCGCCGCCGGTCTTCTTGGTGGCGGTGACAGCCATGTCGAGGATCTCGGTGCCGCGCTTGAGCGTCGACAGGAATGCCTCTTCCTCGTTGTACGCGTAGGAGGAGATGCGCTCGAAGTCCTCGGCGAGTTCGGGGTAGGACGGTGCCATGCGGTCGCGGGCGACCGGCAGCAGCTCGGGCAGCGCGGGCTTGTCGTAGCCGAGCAGGCGGATCGCGCGGATCGCGCGGCGCATGATGCGGCGCAGCACGTAGCCGCGGCCCTCGTTGGCGGGCACGACGCCGTCGCCGATGAGCATGAGGCTGGAGCGGACGTGGTCGGCGACGATGCGGAAGCGGACGTCGTCGGGGTGCGACTCGGAGGCCAGGTGCGAGGTCGAGACGCCGTAGCGCTTGCCGGTGAGCTCGGCGGTCTTGTCGATCAGCGGGCGGACCTGGTCGGTCTCGTACATGTTGTCGACGCCTTGGAGAACGGCCGCCATGCGCTCCATGCCCATGCCGGTGTCGATGTTCTTCTTCGGCAGGTCGCCGAGGATCTCGTAGTTCTCCTTCGCCGGGCCCGCGCCCCGCTCCTGCTGCATGAACACGAGGTTCCAGAACTCGATGTAGCGGTCCTCATCGACCTCGGGTCCGCCTTCGGGCCCGTAGTCCGGGCCGCGGTCGTAGTACAGCTCCGAGCAGGGGCCGCAGGGGCCGGGGATGCCCATCGACCACATGTTGTCGGTTTGGCCGCGACGGACGATGCGGTCGAGCGGAAGGCCGATCTGCTTGTGCCAGATGTCGATCGACTCGTCGTCGTCGAGGTAGACCGTCGCCCAGATCTTCTCGCCGTCGAGGCCGAACCCGCCGTCTTCGACCGAGCCGGTCGACAGGTCCCAGGCGTAGCGGATCGCCTGCTCCTTGAAGTAGTCCCCGAAGGAGAAGTTGCCGTTCATCTGGAAGAACGTGCCGTGGCGGGAGGTCTTGCCGACCTCTTCGATGTCGGGTGTGCGCAGGCACTTCTGGATCGAGGTCGCGGTGTTCCACGGCGGCGTGGCCTGGCCGAGGAAGTAGGGGACGAACTGGACCATGCCCGCGTTGATGAACAGCAGGTTCGGGTCGTCGATCGCCGGCAGCGGTGCGCTGGGGACCACCGTATGGCCGTTGGACTCGAAGAACTTCAGAAACCGGCGTCGGATTTCAGCGGTCTCCATGGGGCACCTCCTTCAGTGCTGCTAGCGGCCTTGCTCGGCCTCGTCGTCTTCCTGTTCGGAAAGCAGCGGCGTGATGTCATCGCCGCGCTCGATGGCGTCCATCAGTTCGGATTCCTTGGCCTGCTTCGCCTCGGACACGTCGGACCAGAACGCCTTGAACGATTCCTTCATTTCAGCACCGGCCCCGCTCACGCGTTCGGCGACCCCGCCGGGAGTGACCGACTCGGCTGCCTTGGTGAGCTTTCGGACCACCACGACGCCGACGACCACGCCGATGCCTACCCAGATCATCCGCTTGAACACTGATTCTCCTCAAGCTATTTGTTGCGCTTGCGGGCCTTGCGGGCCGCCTTGCGCTCCCGCTTGGTCTGCTTGGAGGCCTCGACCATGCGGCGGACCTGCTCCTCGTCGACCTCCTGGCTGCGCTTCTTGACCGCTGAACGCAGGCCGAAGCCGAGGGAGGCGACCTTGACCAGCGGCGAGCCGACGGCGGCCGTGACCAGGCTGGTGATGTTGGCGACGTTCGACGAGATGTGGGCGGCGTTGCCGGTGATGGTGCCGACCTTCTCCAGCTCGCCCTCCACCTGCGTCAGGTTCGCGTTGACGCTCGTGACGGTGGTGTTGACGTTGTGCAGGAGCGGGCCGATCTCGCGGTCGACCTTGTCGAGCGTGGCGCCGGCCTTGACGACGATCTTGTTTCGCAGGCTGATGAGGACGAAGCTCAAGACCACGCTGAGGATCAGAATGCCGATTCCCGCGAGTGCGGCGAACAGATCCCAACCGTCGTTGAATTCCAATGCCAACGTCTCCTCCGGCACAGTTCTTCCCCCTTGGCAAAGCATTGACCGCAATAGTGCGGATCAAAGATGATTCCTGGCTCTCGCGCATGAGCAACGCAGCCCTGACCTTACCCTGCAGAGTCGGACAGAAAGCGCAACGGGGCGTCCCGAGTCGCCTATCCCGCCATGTCGGCAGTCCCCCGGTCCTCGACGAGGCGGGGCAGGGCCGCCTGCGAGGCCACCACTGCGGTCACCTCCGATCCGACGCATAGTTCGTAGCGGTCGCCGCAGGTCACCGGGGTCACCCACAGCTCCAGGAACAGTTCGTCGCGCACATAGCAGCCGCCGTCCCCCTCGCCACCGATGCACTTCTCCGCCTCGGCGGGGAGCCAGCCGTTCTCCAGCAGCGCCAGCCAGTACACGCGGGCAGTGTCCTCCACTGTGCCCTCAGAGGTCAAGGTGCGCACCCGCACCCTGCACTCCCCGAGGCACCAGCGGCTCCCGTAGGTCTCCTCGCCGACGGACGTGGCCGCCCATGCGGGCACGTCCAATTCGTCGACGGCCCGGCGGGTCGGGTCGAGCGTGAACGTCCGTCCGGCCCACAGCACAGCGACCACCAGCAGCACCGCAACGCCGGCGATCACCAGGACGGCCATGCGCAGCCGCTCGATGCGGTTGCCGGTGGCCGCCAGCACCTGGGCGATGCGGTCGGAGGGCCGTTGCCCCGGCCCGGACGCACCGTCAGTCATCGGCCCGTTTCCGCACGATTCGGCGCAGTTTCTCCAGCCGGTCGGCTATCGCCGCTTCATCGCCGTGCCTGGTGGGGCGGTAGTAGTCGTGTCCGGCGACGACGTCGGGCGCGTAGCGCTGGGGGACGACGCCGAGCGGGTCGTCGTGGGGGTAGACGTAGGCGGCGCCGTGGCCGAGCTCGGCCGAGCCTTTGTAGTGGGCGTCGCGCAGGTCGGGCGGGACGGGTCCGATCTTGCCGGAGCGGACGTCGCCGATGGCCTCGTCGATGGCGGTGATGACGGCGTTGGACTTGGGTGCGGTGGCGAGGTGGACGACGGCCTGGGCGAGGTTGATCCTCGCTTCGGGCAGGCCGATGCGTTCGACGGCGGTCGCGGCGGCGGTGGCGGTCTGGAGCGCGGTGGGGTCGGCCATGCCGACGTCCTCGGAGGCGAATATGACCAGACGGCGGGCGATGAAGCGGGGGTCTTCGCCGGCGACGACCATGCGGGCGAGGTAGTGCATGGCGGCGTCCACGTCCGATCCGCGGAGGCTCTTGATGAAGGCGCTTGCGACGTCGTAGTGGCCGTCGCCGTCGCGGTCGTAGCGGACGGCGGCGGTGTCGATGGCGGCTTCGACGACGGCGACGGTGATGCGCGGGTCGCCTTCGGCCTCGGCGCGCTCGGCGGTGCCCGCGGAGCCGTGAATTCGGCTGGCGGCGGCGGCTTCCAGGGCGGTGAGGGCTTTGCGGGCGTCGCCGGCGGCGGTGCGGATGAGGTGGTCGCGGGCTTCGTCGGTGAGTTCGACGGCCTTGCCGAGGCCGCGCGGGTCTTCGAGGGCGCGGTCGATGACGGCGGCGACGTCGGTGTCGCCCAGTTCGCGGAGGGTGAGCAGGACGCAGCGGCTGACGAGCGGGGCGACGACGGAGAAGTAGGGGTTCTCGGTGGTGGCGGCGAGGAGGGTGATCGTGCGGTCTTCGACGGCGCTGAGCAGCGAGTCCTGCTGGGTCTTGGTGAAGCGGTGGACCTCGTCGATGAACAGGATGGTCTGGGGTCCGCCGGTGCGTCGGACGCGTCGGGCCTCCTCGATGGCGGCGCGCACGTCCTTGACACCGGAGTTGAGGGCGGACATGGCTCGGAAGCGGCGGTCGTCGGACCGGGCGACGAGGTGGGCGATCGTGGTCTTGCCCGAGCCGGGCGGCCCCCACAGGATGACCGACATGGGCTGGCCGCCCTCGACGACCTGACGCAGCGGCGATCCGGGGGTGAGCAGGTGGTCTTGGCCGACGAGTTCGTCGAGGGTGTGGGGCCGCATGCGGACGGCCAGGGGTTCGTCGCCGGAGGCCGGGCCGGTCCCTAGGGAGCCGGAGCCCGAGGAGTCCGGCGGCTCTGCCAGTTCGAACAAGCCTGGTGCGTCCATAACGAAACCAGCGTAAGCCATCTGCGGATGCAGAACACATCACCAGGGGTTGCCGGAAGCCGAGAGTAACCTTAGGTTAGGCTCACCTCGCTTGTTCGCAATACGAACCGGCATGGCTCACACCTGTCCCTGCCCGTCCTTGAAAGGACTGCCATGACTGCACCGATCGCCCGGCGAGGGTTCGCCCTCCTCTCCGCCGCCGCCCTCGCGGCCGCAGTTGCCGCCTGCGGCACCGACCAAAGCGACGACACTTCCGAGGAGACCGCGGCCGAGGACGAGGCCGTCGTCCTCTACAGCGGCCGCAACGAGGAGCTCATCCAGCCCATCCTGGACGACTTCACCGCCGCCACCGGCATCGAGGTCGACGTCCGCTACTCGGGCACCGCCGAGGCCGCCGGCCTCCTGCTCGAAGAGGGTGAGCAGAGCCCGGCCGACCTGTTCCTCGCCCAGGACGCCGGCGCGCTCGGCGCCGTCTCCAAGGCGGGCCTGCTCTCCTCTCTCGACGAAGAGCTGCTCGGCCGCGTCCCGGAGACCTACCGGGCCTCGGACGGCACCTGGGTGGGCCTGACCGGCCGCTCGCGCGTCCTGATCTACGACCCCGCGAAGATCGCCGAGGACGAACTGCCGGAGTCGGTCTGGGACCTCACGAACGAGGAGTGGGAAGGCCGGGTCGCCATCGCCCCGCTGAACGGCTCGTTCCAGGCGTTCGTGACCGCCCTGCGCGTCGAGTCCGGCGACGAGGCCGCCGCGGAGTGGCTCGAAGGCATGGCCGACGCCCCGCAGCGTGAGAAGAACGGCCCGATCGTCGAGGACGTGGCCGCGGGCGAGCTCGAGGCCGGGCTGGTCAACCACTACTACATCTACGAGAAGGCCGCCGAGGCCGGCGTCCCGGTCGAGGAGTTCGGGCCGGCGCTCCACTACTTCTCCCCCGGTGACGCCGGCGGCCTGGTGAACGTGTCGGGCATCGGCGCGCTCGGCGACGCCGCCGAGAACGAGAACGTGGCCGCGCTGCTCGACTACCTGCTGGCCGCCGAGGCGCAGACGACGTTCGCAGAGAGCACCTTCGAATACCCGCTCATCGAGGGCGTGGCCGGTCCCGAGGGCCAGCCCGCGCTCGAAGAGCTCGTCGGGCCCGAGATCGACCTGAACGACCTCGACGACCTGGCCACGACCGTCCAGATGATCCAGGAAGCGGGTCTGGCATAGCAGGCATCACTGCGGAACGCAGCCGCGCGGCGATCCGACCGCCCGGCCCGGCACTCCTGCGCCGGGCCGGGCGGGGCGCCGCGTGGCTGTGGTGCGTGCCCGCGATCGTCGCAGCGCTGGTGCCGGTGGCGTACCTCGCGTGGCGCACGGGCCAGGCCGGGGGCTCGGCGATCGCCGAGCAGCTCGGGCGCCCGCGACTGATCGAGGCGACCGGCCGCACCCTGATGCTCGCGGGCACGGTCACCGCCGCCTGCCTGGTCATAGGCATCGCCACGGCCTTCCTGGTTTCGCGCACCGACCTGCGGTTGAGAGCAGCGGTGAACCTGTCGGCCTCGCTGCCGCTGGCCGTGCCGACGTATGTGGCCGCGTTCTCGTGGCGGGCGGCCTTCCCGGGGGCCGAGGGCTTCTGGATCTCGGCGCTGGTGCTGACCGTCTCCAGCTTTCCGTACGTCCACCTGCCGGTCGCCGCGGCGCTCAGCCGCTCCGACCCTGCGCTGGAGGAGCAGTCACGGAGTCTCGGCGAGGGCCCGTGGCGGACGTTCTTCAAGGTGACGCTGCGCCAGGTGGCCCCGGCCGCCGTTGCCGGAGCGCTGCTGTGCGCGCTGTACGTCTTCTCCGACTTCGGGGCCGTCTCGATCCTGAACTACCGGACGTTCACCCAGGAGATCTACGTGGCCTGGCGGCTCGGCTTCGACCACACCGGCGCGCTGGTCCTGGCCTCGGCACTGGTGCTGCTCACCCTGATCGTGCTCGCCGGGGAGTGGGCCGCAGCGGCCCCCGGCCGCAGGGCCCGACGCGAAAGCGCCTCTTCGCGGGCCCCCGTCCGACTGCCCCTCGGGCGCGGCCGGCCGCTGGTGTACCTCGGGCTCGCCGTGCTCGCCGTGCTCTCGCTGGGCGTGCCGGGCTGGAGCCTGGCCCGGTGGACCCTCGACGGCGTCTCGACGGCCGACCCCGCCGAGGTGTGGGGCGCGACGTGGACGTCGCTGTACCTCTCGGGTGCGGCGGCGATCCTCACGGTCGCGCTGGTCGTGCCGGTCGGACTCTACGTCGCTCGGCGCCGCGGGCCGCTCGCGGCGGCGACCGAGCGGATCGTCTATGTCGGCTACGCGCTCCCGGGCGTGGTGATCGGCCTGTCGCTGGTGTTCATGGCGATCAACGTCGACTGGGTCCGCGAACGGTTCTACCAGACTGCGCCGCTGCTCGTGTTCGGCTACGCGGTGCTGCTGCTGCCTTTGGGGATGGGCGCGGTCAAGGCCAGCGCGGCGCAGGCCTCCCCGCAGCTGGGGCAGGTCGCGGCGTCCCTGGGCGCCGGGCCGGTCAGGCGTTTCGCGACGATCACGCTGCCGCTGACCGCGCCGGGGATCGCGGCCGGGGCCGCGCTGGTGTTCCTGACGGCGATGAAGGAGCTCCCGGCGACGCTGCTGCTGCGTCCGTCGGGCACCGAGACGCTCGCGACGCGCCTGTGGACCTATACCGACGTAGCGGCGTTCTCGGCGGCCGCCCCGTACGCCGCGCTCATCGTGGTGGTATCGGCGGTGCCGATCTGGTTGCTCAGCAGAAGGATTGGAAGGCAGGGGCCATGAGCGAACTGCGGATCGAGGGCCTGAGGAAGGCCTTCGGCGAGACCGTCGCCCTCGACGGTGCGGACCTGGCGGTCGAAGAAGGCGAGTTGGTGGCCGTCCTGGGGCCCTCGGGCTGCGGGAAGACGACGCTGCTGCGGTGCGTCGCCGGATTCGAGCGGCCTGACGGCGGTTCGATCACGGTGGCGGGGAAGCCGATCGACCATCTGGCGCCGCAGGCGCGACGGATCGGCGTGGTCCCGCAGGAGGGCGCGCTGTTCCCGCATCTGTCGGTGGGCCGCAACGTGTCCTACGGGCTGCGCGGCGCGGCGCGGTCGGGCCGTGTCTCGGAGGTGTTGGATCTGGTGGGTCTGGGCGGCTATGAGCGGCGCATGCCGCATGAGCTGTCGGGCGGGCAGCGCCAGCGGGTCGCTCTGGCGCGGGCCATGGCGCCGCGGCCGGAGCTGATCCTGCTCGACGAGCCGTTCAGCGCGCTCGACGCGGGTCTGCGGCAGTCGCTGCGCGGCCAGGTCGCCGCGGCGCTCCGGACCGATGGGGCGACGGCGGTGCTGGTGACCCACGATCAGGACGAGGCGTTGAGTCTGTCCGGGCGGGTCGCGGTCATGCGTGCGGGCCGGATCGTCCAGTTCGCGTCCCCGTCGGAGGTGTACCGGTCCCCTGCCGACTCGTGGACGGCCTCCTTCGTCGGCGATGCGGTCTGGCTCGAGGCCGAGGTGGCGGGCGGTGTCGCGGCGACGGTGCTCGGCGATGTCGGCACCGACGCCCCCGACGGCCGGGCCCGGCTCATGCTCCGGCCCGAGCAGTTGCGGCTCGGCGAGGGCGAGCCGAATGCGACGGTCGCGGAGGTCGAGTACTTCGGGCACGACGCGCTGGTGATGCTCGAACCGATGAACGGGGAGCGGCTGCGCGCCAGGGTCCTCGGGGCCGCGCCGGAGGCGGGACAGCCGGTGTCGGTGACTGTGGACGGCGAGGCGCGGGCCTTCGAAACGGCGTGAAACCGCAAGGCATTGACATGTATTTATGCGAGCTCTACGGTGTTACTACCGTTGAGTTGCTTTGGTCACATCTTCACTTTGGAGGCCAGGCCATGCCCGCATTCATCTTGGCGATCACGGTGCTCGCACTGTTCGCCTGCGGCTTCATCTATTACTCCCGCTACCTCTCGGAGAAGGTCTACCGGCTCGACCCCTCCTACGTGACGCCCGCCCACCGCTTCAACGACGGCGTCGACTTCGTCCCCACCAACAAGCACGTCCTGTTCGGCCACCACTTCACCTCGGTCGCCGGCGCCGCCCCCATCGTCGGCCCGGCCATCGCCGTCTTCTGGGGATGGCTTCCGGCCCTGCTGTGGATCGTCGTCGGCACCATTGTCGCCGCCGGGGTCCACGACTTCGGCGCGCTCGTCCTGTCGGTGCGCCACCGGGCCAAAGGCATCGGCACGCTCACCAAGGACGTCGTCGGCGCCCGGGCCGGCACCCTGTTCCTGGTCATCATCTTCTTCCTGCTGACCCTGGTCAACGCCGTGTTCTCGGTCGTCATCGGCAATCTGCTGGTGGCCAACCCGGGCGCGGTCATCCCGATCTTCGGCGAGATCCCCATCGCGATCGCCATCGGCTACTACGTGTACAAGCGGAGGAGCACCGCGCTCGTGCCGAGCCTGCTCGGCGTCGCGGCCCTGTACCTCCTGATCTGGGTCGGCCAGGCCGTCCCCATCGACATCCAGCCGCTGGCCGAGGGCCTCGGCGTCGAGCAGACCCGCAACGTGTGGATCGTGATCCTGTTCGCCTACACCTTCATCGCCTCGCGCATCCCGGTGTGGGTGCTGCTCCAGCCTCGGGACTACATCAACTCCCACCAGCTGTTCGTCGCGCTCGCGATCGTGCTCCTCGGCGTCGGCGTCGGCTGGAACACTATGGTCGCCCCGGCCCTCAACACGGTGCCCGAGGGCAGCCCGAACATGTTCCCGTTCCTGTTCATCACGATCGCCTGCGGCGCCATCTCGGGTTTCCACTGCCTGGTCTCCTCGGGCACGACAGCCAAGCAGCTCGACAAGGAGACCGACGCGCGCTACGTCGGCTACGGCGCCGCGATAGGCGAAGGCACCCTCGCACTGTGCTCGGTGCTCGCCGTCGGGGCGGGAGTCGCGGCCACGCAGGCCGAATGGGACGGCCTCTACGCCGACTTCGGGACCGCCTCCGGCGGGGCGGTCGGCAACTTCGTCAACGGCCTGGCCGTCTTCGCAAGCAACCTCGGCATCCCCCTCGACTACGCGGTGATCTTCGCCGCGGTCGTGGTGATCTCCTTTGCAGCGACCACAATGGATACCGGGGTGCGGTTGCAGCGGTATGTGGTCCAGGAGATCGCCCAACTGGCGGGCTGGCGGAGGCTCGCGGACAACCTGACCCTGGCCGGGCTGATCGCCGTGGCGATGCCCCTCGCCTTGGCGCTCATGCCCGGCGGTGAGGACGCCGGCTACGCCTTCGGGGTCCTCTGGCAGCTGTTCGGCACCACGAACCAGCTGCTCGCGGGCCTGGCGCTGGCGGTGATCGCGGTGTGGGTGGTCAAGCGGCGCGCGAATCCGCTCGCGCAGATCATCCCGCTGGTGTTCCTGGTGGGGATGACGACGTGGGCGCTCATCCTCAACCTGCGCAACTTCATCGAGGCAGAGGAGTGGGTGCTCGCCCCGCTGGACGCGGTCATCTTCGTGCTCGCGCTCTGGATGATCGTCGAGGCCGCCCGCGGCCTCGCGGCCGCCTGGCCCGAGCGCAAGGGACCGGCCCGGACGGCCCCCTCCGAGGACCGCGAGGAGGCCGCGTAGTAGCGGCAGCGCCGAAAAGGGCCGCCGGGGCGAATGCCCCAGCGGCCCTTTCATGCGCGCCCGTTCAGTTGCGGCGCTATTGCATCATGCCCGCGAACTCGTCGAAGGAGCGCAGGTTGTCGGTCTCGGGGGCGGCGATGTCGTAGTCGCCGCCGATCTCGACGACCTCGCTGTCCATCACCATGGTCATGCCCTCGATCTCCGGGAGGGTCATCTGCATGGCCTTGAGCAGGCCGTCGTCGTCGAGGGTGACGGTGATCTCGGTGCCGTCGATCATCTCGGCGCCGTTGGCCGCGCCGCCGGTAGCGCCCATGAGGGACTGCATGGCCTCGGAGTCGGAGTTCAGGGTACCGGTGTAGACCCCGTCGCCGACCTCCTCGACGTCGGACAGCTCGCCGAGCATCAACTCGGTCTGCTCGGCCAGGTCGAAGCTGCCGAACTGCTCGTAGATGTCGCCGAGCTCTCCTCCCTCGGCGAGGTCGATCGTGAACCAGGCGTCCTCGCCGAAGTCCTCGGCCATCGCGTCGAACATGCCGCCCGACAGCTGCATGTAGATCACGTCCTCGACGAGGATGGTCTCGGTGTGCATGTCGGCGAACATGGCCTCCATCATCTCGGCCGTCTCGGGGTCGTCGGAGAAGTCCTCGCCCATCGCCTCCATGATCGCGCTCATGTACATGTCCTGAGAGGACTGCGAGGAGTCGCCGTCGACGACGTTGGTCATGTCCATGAAGTCGATGCCGTCGATGGTCATCGACGACTCCATCTTGTAGGAACCGCCGTCCAGGCCCTCGTAGGAGGCGAGCACGGCCTGCTGGGGGCTCAGGCGGGCGGCGCCGTCGCCCTCCTCCGAGCCCGAACCGGAGTCGGAGCCCGAACCGCACGCGGCCAGACCGAGCGCGAGTGCGGGGATCGCCGATGCGCTGACGAGGCGACGGGTGGTGGTTGACATCTGCTTCCTCCAATGTGGAAAGGGGTCGGTTTCCTACGTCCTAAGCCTACAACGAAGCCGCCGCACCCTCGGGGCGCGGCGGCCTTCGTGCAGGTCGGGGCTACTGCCAAGCCTGCTGGATGCGCTCGTACTCCTCGGCGGTCACCGGGAGGACTGTGCCGTGTCGCGGGCTCGACGGGAGGTCGTAATCGGCCGAGACCGTCCACTGTCCACCGGCGAGGTCGGTGGTCTCGAAGGGGACGTAGCCCCTGCCGCCGAACTCGTCGATGAACATGTACCACTTCTCCTCGGTGTTGGACTTGAAGATCAGCGGGCCCTCGCCGGCGCCGATGTCGCCGGAGCCGATGCACTCGGTCAGGAAGTCCCATTCGGTGTCCGTCAGGGACGTCGAGCTCTCGGCGAGGATGAACTTGCCGCACGGCGAGTTCGGGGTATTGGAACGCTCGTCCTTGGTGAAGCGGTAGTAGACGCCGTCGTGGTCGATGACCGTCGAGTCGATCGTCGAGTAGCCGGCGTCGACCCACACCTGAGGTTCGGAGAAGTTCACGAAGTCGCGGGTCGTCGCGTACATCATCCGGTTGTAGGTGTTGTCGGTGTGGTCGGGCGTCTCGTAGAGCTTGGAGGCCCAGAAGACGACGTAGGCGTCGAGTTCGGCGTCCCAATAGGTCTCGGGCGCCCAGGTGTTGCCGGCATCCTCGGGCGAGACCTCGGCCAGGCGGCCCTCACTCCAGTTCACGAGGTCGGTGCTCTCCCAGACCATGATCGAGCGGCTGCCGTGGCGCTGGGCGCCGTCCCAGTCGCCGCTGCCGTGGATCTTCAGGTCCGTGCCGATGAGGTAGAACCGGTCGCCTTCGGGCGAGCGGATGATGTACGGGTCGCGCACCCCCTCCTCGCCCTGGTCGGATCTGAGGATCGGCTGGGCGCCGTTGAGCTCGGTCCAGTGCAGCGGGTCGTTCCCCTCGCTGAGCGCGGCGTAGACCTGTTCGCCGCTCGCGGTCCCCTCACCGGTGAAGTAGGTGAAGAAGTAGCCGGTGTAGTCGGCCTGCTCGGGCAGCGGCGGGACGGTCGCGGTGAACTTGACCTTCTCCTTGGCGCCGCCGCGTTCGACGGTGGCCTTGAGCTTGACGGTGTAAGTCGCGCCGCCGGGCTCGTCGCGGTTGACCAGGCCGTCCGCGGAGATGACCGACGACTTGCTGGACTTCCAGGTGATGGTGGTGCCGTTGGCGCCCTCGGTCGGCAGATGCAGGGCCGATCGCGCGTCGTCGACATTGATCACTTCGAGCGCGGCGGCGTCGATGGCCACCGCTTCGGCGTCGTCGTACTCGGCGAGGACGGTCACGGAGAAGTCGCGTTGCTGCTGCACGCTGCCGAGGATAACGGTTGCCGTGAGGTTGACTGTGGCATCCTCCGACTCCGGCCCTGGACGCGTCACGGCACCGGTCTCGTCTACGACAGCCGGGTCGCCGGATGTCCAGGTGATCGCCGAGCCGCCGGCTCCCTGCGTCGGCAGCGTGAGGTCGCCGATCACGGCGCTCGTGTCGCCGAGGTCGATCGCGTCGGCGTCGGCGGCGGCCTTCTCAGCGCTGATATGGGCGGCCATGTCGCCGATCTCGGCGGGGGCCAGCGCGCCGCCGTAGATGCGGAAGTCGGCCACGGAGCCCTTGAGGTACCGGTCGCCGGGGTACATCGACCTGCCGATGTAGTTCGCGGCGGTGGAGCCGCCCCCGATCTCGCCGGGCGTGATGGTGACGTTCTCGTTGCGGGCGATCTCCTGGCCGTTGAGGTAAAGGACGCCGGTGGAGTCGGCGAGGGTGTAGGCCAGGTGGTTCCAGGTGCCGCGCGTGAGGTCGAAACCCGCGGCGGTGTTCTGCTCACAGGTCCAGTGGCAGGTGCTCAGCGTGGTCCGGTACTGGTTCCCGGTGGTGAACAGGTAGCCGTCGCCCCTTGATCCGCTGGTGTTGCCCAGGCCGTAGATGAAGTAGGGGCTGGCCTGGTCGGGCGCGATCCACACCTCGGCGGCGACGGTGATGGCGTCGAGGCCGGCCATGAGGTCGTCGGGCAGGTCCACATGGTCGTCGATGCCGTCGAATTCCAGGCCGTCGCCCCATGCGGCGCCGCCGAGCACCGTACCGTCGTGGCCGTTGCCGGACGAGTCGTGGACGACCGTGCCGTCGAGTTCGTCGAATTGGTACCAGAGAAGGGGTTCGTCCGCCGTCGCGGCGACGGCCGCTGAGGCGGGAAGCGCCACGGCCGCGGCGGCCAGGACGGTTCCCAGGAGGCGTTTAGACGTCACTGTCTCACCTATCTGCTTTGGATCGGTCACCGTCGCCGGTTCCAGGTGACCGATAACAAGGAATCGATTTCCGACAGCATAGCTCAGGCATCGACATAAATAAACGTGTCGAATCGATGACCATTGATTAGATTTTGTACTTATCTAGACATCGAGGTGCAATACCGCTTACTATTGCGATTCCATCGAAATCTATCTATATCAGTGTGCCGCTTCCCCACACCGGCACTGAGAGCGAAGGAGAAGCCATGCGACGCAGACTGACGGTCGCCGGAGCAACGATCACCGCCGTGATCATGGGCGTCGGAACCGCAGTGGCCCAGGTAGGGCCCGACCAGACCGAGCCCGCGCAGCAGGCCGGGTTCGACTTCGGCGACGGGCAGGTCGTAGCTCAGGGACTTTCGATCCCTTGGGGCCTCGCGTTCACCCCGGAGGGCTACGCGCTGGTCGCCGACCGCGACAGCGGCGCCATCCTCCTCTACAGGGGGTTCGGCAGCCCGGAAGTCATCGGCGGCATCGGCGTCCCGCCGCCCTCGGGCCCGTGGGACGAGCGCGGAGTGCTCGGACTCGCGGTCTCCCCCGACTACGAGGAGGACGGCTACGTCTACGCCTACCACTCGACCGATGAGGACAACCGGGTGGTGCGCTTCACCGTCGAGGACTTCGATCCCGAGCCGATCATCACCGGCATCCCAGTGGCGCGCAACCACAACGGCGGACGCCTCGCCTTCGGCCCGGACGACATGCTCTACATCACGACCGGCGATGCGAACAACACCGACAACGCGCAGGACCTCGACAGTCTCGGAGGGAAGATCCTGCGGGCAGACCCGGACGGGTCGGTGCCCGAGGACAACCCGTTCGAGGGCTCGCTGGTGTATTCGTGGGGCCACCGGAACGTCCAAGGCCTGGCCTGGGGTTCGGACGGCGAGATGTACGCCAGCGAGTTCGGCCAGAACACATGGGACGAGCTCAACCACATCCAGGCCGGTGCGAACTACGGCTGGCCGATAGTGGAGGGCGACGGCGGTGAGCCCGGATATGTGGACCCGCTGGTCGCTTGGAGGCCCGCAGAGGCCTCGCCTTCAGGGGCCGAGATCGTCGACGACGTCATGTACGTGGCGGCCCTTCGCGGCCAGCGCCTGTGGACGGTGCCGGTGCTCGGCGGGGAGGCCGGCGAGCCCGAGGCGGTCCTGGAAGGCGAGATCGGCCGGATCCGGACTGTGGAGCTGGCGCCGAACGGCTGGCTGTGGGTCACCACGTCCAACGGTTCGGGCGACGACGTGCTGGTGCGCTACCCGCCGTTGGAGGAGTCCGAGGGTTAGAGCGGCTCTCAACCCTGGCCATCCTCAGCTTCGTCACCGCCGCCTTCGGTGATGGTAGGCTCCGGCTCGGGTTCGGTCGGTTCCGGCTCGGTATCGGTCGGTTCCGGCTCGGGTTCACTCGTAGTGGGCTCCGGGTCCGGAGACTCGCTCTCCGACGGCGACGGGCTGGGCGACTCCGAGGTGGGTTCCTCGGTCGTGGGTTCGTCGTTGTCGTTATTGTTGCCATTGTCCCAGTTCGTGGGCGCTTCCTCGGTCGTCTCCTCTTCGGTGGGCGACGGCGAGTCGGTCTCTGCGGGTGTCGAGGACTCATCACCGGTGTCGACTCGCACATCAGGGTTGTCATTCCAAGGCCCGAGGATCACCACCAGGATGAGCGCGACCGCCAAGGTCACGCCGACGGTGATCATCCACGGCACTGCCCGGTGCTTCTTCTCCTCGTCCGGTTCGATCGGGCCGGTCGGCTGCGCTGCGGTGATGCTCGTCGGCGTGTTCGCGCCCGCTCCGAGCATGGGAGCGGCGCCGGCGCCGATGAGCTGCGTCGAACCGCCCGGGGGTGTGGACGGCGGCCCTGCCGGGATGCCGCCGGTCACGATCCTGCCTTCGCGCGCGGAGCGCGCCATCTCGGCCGCCGAGGTGTAGCGGGCGCTCGGGTCCTTCTGCAGCGCCTGGAGCACGACCTGCGCGATCCCCGGCGGGATGTCGCGCGACAGCGGCGGCGGGGCCTGGGTCATGTGGCCGTTCATGACCGCCACGGGAGTGTCGGAGACGAACGGGGCTCGACCCATGAGCATTTCGTAGGCGACGATCCCCAGCGAGTACAGGTCGGTGGCGCCGGTCAGTTCGGCACCGTTGAGCTGCTCCGGCGAGGCGTAGGCCAGCGTTCCCATGACGGTGCCGGTCTCGGTCAGGCCGGAGGCGCCGCGGGCCGAGGCGATGCCGAAGTCGACGATCTTGACCGTGCCCTCGTCCTCGTCGACCAGGAGGTTCGCTGGTTTGATGTCCCGGTGGATGATGTCGGCGCGGTGGGCGGTCTCGAGGGCGTCGGCCGAGGTTGCGACGATCCTCATGACCTCGGGGGGCGTCAGCTTGCCGCGCTCTTGCAGGATCTCGGCCAGGGAGCGCCCCCTGACCAGCTCCATGACCAGGTACGACACCTCGCCGTCGTCGCCGGTCTCCTCGCCGTAGTCGTAGAGGGCGACGATGCCCGGGGACTGCAGGGCCGCTACGGCTCGGGCCTCAAGCTGGAAGCGGGCTCTGAACTTGTCGTTGCTCGACAGTCCAGCATGGAGTATCTTAATAGCCACAGGTCGACTCAGCCTGGTGTCGAAGCCCTTCCAGACTTCGCCCATGCCGCCGGCGGCAAGCCGTTCATCCAATCGATAGCGACTTGCCACTATGGTTCCGCTCTGCACAGCGAACCGCTCCCCTTACTCCTGCATCGGCCGGGTGTTACATATATCAGCCATACCGTCGGGCACGACCGCAGCCCACCAGGCTCCTACCGGTTGGAAGTGCTTGAGAGTCAACCGGTCACGTACTTCGCTTCAAAAACGACAGCGGCTCGAGCCGCAGGCCCGAGCCGCTCTCTACGCATGGTATGACTACGCGACCTCGGCGTCTTCGCCGGATTCGGGTACGTGGTCGATGCCCGCCTCCGCGCGCTGCTCCGGCGTGATCGGCGTGGGCGCCGAGGTCAGCGGGTCGTAGCCGCCGCCGGTCTTCGGGAAGGCGATCACCTCGCGGATCGAGTCGGCCCCGGTCAGCAGGGTGCAGACGCGGTCCCAGCCGAAGGCGATGCCGCCGTGCGGCGGAGCGCCGTACCTCAGGCCCTCCAGCAGGAACCCGAACTTCTCCCGGGCTTCCTCGTGGCCGATACCGAGGAAGTCGAAGACGCGGCTCTGGACCTTCGAGTCGTGGATACGGATCGATCCGCCGCCGAGCTCGTTGCCGTTGCAGACGATGTCGTAGGCGTAAGTGAGGGCGTTCCCCGGGTCGGTCTCGAACTTGTCGATCCACTCGGGGTTCGGCGAGGTGAACGGGTGGTGCGGCGAGGTCCAACCACCCTCGTCGGTGCGCTCGAACATCGGGAAGTCGACCACCCAGCAGAACGCCCAGGCGTCGGGGTCGATGAGACCGCAGCGCTTGCCGACCTCGAGCCGGGCTGCGCCCAGCAGCTCCTGGGCCTCGCGGCGGTCGGTCGAGGCGGCGAAGAAGACCGCGTCGCCGGCTTCGGCGCCGACCGCGTCGGCGAGCCCGGCAAGGTGCTCCTCGGACAGGTTCTTGGCGACCGGGCCCTTCGGCTCGCCTGTCTCGGCGTTGAAGACGACGTAGGCGAGCCCCTTGGCGCCACGCGCCTTGGCCCAGTCCTGCCAGCCGTCGAGCTCCTTGCGGGTCTGGGAGGCGCCGTCGGGCATGACGACCGCGCCGACGTAGCCGTCGGACTCGATAGCGCCGGAGAAGACACGGAATGCGGTACCGCGCAGGTAGTCGGTGAGCTCGACGAGCTCCTGACCGAAGCGCAGGTCGGGCCGGTCGGAGCCGAAGCGGTCCATGGCGTCGCGGTAGGTCAGCTTCGGCAGCGGGCTCGGCAGCTCGTAGTCGGCCAGCTCCTTCCACAGTGCGGCGACGATGCGCTCGCCGAGGTCGATGACGTCCTCCTGGTTGACGAAGGAGGCCTCGATGTCGAGCTGGGTGAACTCGGGCTGGCGGTCGGCGCGGAAGTCCTCGTCGCGGTAGCAGCGGGCGATCTGGTAGTACTTCTCGAAACCTCCGACCATGAGCAGCTGCTTGAACAGCTGCGGGGACTGCGGCAGGGCGTACCAGGAGCCGGGCTGGAGGCGGACCGGGACCAGGAAGTCGCGGGCGCCTTCGGGGGTGGAGCGGGTCAGCGTCGGCGTCTCGATCTCGACGTAGCCGTCCTCGGCCAGCAGGTTGCGGGCGATGTGGTTGGCCTTGGAGCGCAGGCGGATCGCCCCGTTCGGGCCAGAGCGCCGCAGGTCGAGATAGCGGTGGCGCAGCCGCACGTCCTCGGAGACGTCGATGTGCTCGTCGATCTGGAACGGCAGCGGGGCGGCCTCGGACAGGACGGTGAGGGACTCGGCGGTCACCTCGATCTCGCCGGTGGGGAGGTCGGGGTTCTCGTTGCCGGCGGGGCGGCGCGAGACGACGCCGGTGATCTCGATGCAGAACTCGTTGCGCAGTTCGTGGGCGGCCTTGGCCGCTTCGGAGTCGCGGAAGACGACTTGAACGACGCCCGAGGCGTCACGCAGATCGATGAACTCCACCCCGCCGTGATCGCGGCGTCGGGCCACCCATCCGGCGAGGGTGACTTGCTGGTCGACGTCAGCGGCACTCAGCGTGCCGGCGAGGTGTGTCCGATACACGGGCTCAAAACTCCTCGGAAGGTTCTGGTAGACGATTGTTCGGCTGAAGGGTCCATTCTCTCGAATGCCCGGCAGCATCAGCAATCGTATATCCGCCACTTCACCAGCCACGCAGGCGTGCGGCACCTCACGGCCGAACCCCACCGATGGTGAACCCGATCACTTGAAACCGGTGCTTTCAGCGCGAGCGCGCTGCTGGGCCAATTCTTCAGCGCGCGAGCGCGCTGAAGCCCAGGAGCCGGATCACCACGTCGAGGAAGCGGCGGGCATCGGCGACGATCGTGTCGGCCTCCTCGGCCGTGACGATGTCGGGGATGCCGGCCTGCGCCAGCACGCGTTTGCGGGCCGTGCGGGAGAAGTGGGAGGCCCACTCCTCCAGTTCCGGTGCCGCACCGGCCAGGAGCTCCCAGGTGCTGGACGGCCTTCCCGGCCGCCTGCGCCCGGCCACGTCGCCCGCCCGCACGGCGAGCACGGCCGCCGCCACGCGCAGCGCGGCCAGGTGCGCCTCCGCGTAGCGCTGGCCGGGCCGAGCCTGCTCGGCGGCGTCGTCGAGGTCGGTGCGCGCGGTGGCGAGCAGTTGCAGAGGGGATCGGTCGGGGAGTTGATCGGCCGGGATGCGCATGCGCGCGGTCTTGACGGTCCCCGCCTGCACGAGGCGGGGGCCGGTCCTGGTGACTCCGGGTCGAGAAGCTGCCATCAGGGCCTCCTAAACCTTGTTCGAACCTGCGTTCGACATACATCGAACCACACGGGTCCGACATTTTGAACCCCCATCGCTACACGAAATCAGCGAATGGCTACGTTCTGTCTCCAATCCGACAGCTATTCCATTGGTGCGCAACATGAAGGGCCGCGCATCGTTCGATGCGCGGCCCGGAACTCCGCGGTCGACACAGCGGTTTCGCCGCTGTGTTCGAACACTTCCTACTCTTCGACGACCTTGTCGACCAGGCGGAGGTGCGCCCTGGCCTCGTCGCTGCGGCCCAACCGCTCCAAGGTGCGGCCCAGCAGCCGCCTCGCGAAGAAGTCCGCCGGGTTGACCTCGACCATCGCCTCGGCCAGCACCAGCGCCTTGTTCAGCTGCGCGGACTTGAAGTACGCCCGCGCCGCGAGCTGCACCACGTCCGGATGGCCCGGGTGGTCGCGCAGCAGCGGCTCGATCAGGCGCAGCGCCCCGAGCGGGTCGCGCCGCCCCAGCAGCGCCTCGGCGTGCCGGAGCCGCTGCGTCTCCTCGGGCACCGCCCGCTCCTCGTCCGCGTCGAGGAACGCCGACAGCTCGTCGGGGTCGGCGCCTTCGAGCATGCGGTCGGCCTGCGTGAACGTCGGGACGACCTTCACGCCGATGACCCTGCCGCGGAGCCGCTGCTCGTCGACCCCGCGCCTGCCCGCTTCGGTCCCCAGCATCGCCGCACCCTGGGCGAAGCCCGCCTCGTCGGACACGCGCGCGAGGACGTCGGGATCGGTGATGTCCTCGCCCTCGTCGTACCGCGCCGCCAGGACCTCGGCGACCACTGCCCCTTGGAGGGCAGGCCCGCCATCGGCGTAGGCGAGGTGGACGAGGCGCTGGGCGTCGGTGTCGTCGGACGGGTGCGGCCGCCAGACCACCTCGACCCCATCGCGCCCGGCCAGCGCCGCTTCGAGCTGCTCCTTGGCCGAACGGGTCTCCGGCGAGAGGACGTCGGCCCATACTTCGATGCGCATTGACGGTCCAACGCCAGGGCCGCGCCGGACATTCCATCCGTCACTCGTTGCGCAGCGCGGCCGAGACGACGATGACGAGCTGGAGCAGGCCGAGCGCGGCCATGAGGAGCCAGGCGGTGGACGCGATGGTCACGGCCCCGGAGATCCAGGTCGCGTACTCGGGTCCGCCCGCGACCGCGACGACGCCGGCCGCGCCGAAGCCGAGGGCGACGGTGCCGGTGCGGACCGACCGCTCCCCCAGCGTCGTCATCCCGAGGTCCCTCAGGCCGACCTGGCGGGCGCGGGCGCGGGTCTGGACGTAGGTCCAGCACAGGGCGCCGGTGACGACGACGATCCAGCCCGGCGCGCCGAGAAGCCACAGGGCGAGCAGCCAGGCCGCCTCACAGAATCGCCCGGCGAGCGGCTCGAACACGAGGACCCGCCTCGACAGGCTTGTCGATCGCGAGGCGAGGAGTGCGTAGGCGGCGTCGGTGAAGGCGGTGACGCCGATGAGCGGCAGGGCTACCAGGATGATCGGCCCGCCGGCGAGGACGGCGACCGGAACCAGCAGTCCGGCGGTCAGGCCGAGGCCGACGACGGCTCCCGGCTGGAACCGCGTAGAGAGGATGGCCCTGCCCAAAAGGGAGTCGGCGGGCACACGCGTACGCATGGATGTTGTTCTAGCAGACGGCGTCAAGGCCGGTCGCACAGCATCGGACATAACAGAGCACTCTACGTGTTCGACGAGCTACGGCAACAGCTCGGTCGGTCGCCCGACAATCGCGCCGCTAGCGCTTGTGCTCGACCCGGCCGTTGCCGCCGTTGAGGTTCTGCCAGACGCGGCGGGTCGACCTGGAGTGGTTCAGGGTGGTGAAGTGCAGACCGGGAGCGCCCTCTGCCAGCAGTTTCGCACCGAGCTCGGTCGCGACCTCGACGCCGATGTCGCGGATGGCGTCGCGGTCGCCCTCGACGGCTCGCAGCCGCTCGGCCAGCTCCTCGGGGAAGGCCATGCCGGTGAGGACGGCGAACCGCTCGATCTGCTTGATATTGGTCACCGGCATGATGCCGGGCACGATCGGGATGTCGCAGCCGGCGGCGGCCACGGCATCGCGCAGCCGCAGGTAGTCCTCGGCGTCGAAGAACAGCTGGGTGATGGCGAAGTCCGCCCCGGCCCTACACTTGTCGACGAAGTGGCGCACGCCGGTCTCCCAGTCGACGTCCCTGAAGTGGCCTTCGGGGAAGGCGGCCACGCCGACGCTGAAGTCGCCGGAGGACTTGATGAGTTCGACCAGCTCACGGGCATAGCGCAGGCCTTCGGGGTGCTCGACCCACTCGGCCTTGGGGTCCCCGGGCGGGTCGCCGCGCAGCGCCAGGAGATTGCGGACCCCGACGTTGGCGAAGTGCCCGATGAGGTTGCGCAGCTCGGCCACGGAGTGGTCGACGGCGGTGCAATGCGCCATCGTCAGCAGCGTCGTCTCGGCATTGATCCGCTCGGTCGTCTCGACGGTCTTGACCCTCGTCGAGCCGCCCGCGCCGTAGGTCACCGACACGAAGTCGGCGCCGAGGCCCTCCAGCGCGCGCACGGTGCGCCACAGGATCGCCTCGTCCTTCTCCGAGCGCGGCGGGAACATCTCGAAGGAGAACCTGGGGGTGCCCGAACGAAGCAGATCGCCGATTTTGGCGGTCTGCTGCGGCATCACTGAGGCGACTCCGAGGGTCATGCCCCAACGGTAACGACTCGGAGACACGTGTTCTGACGTGCATACGAGCCCACCCAATAGTTGGGACGGAGCGTCGGCGGCCTAAGGTCGGGACGTGGAGCTCAAACACCGCATCGAATCCGCCCTGACCGCGTTCCTCGACCGGCAGGCCGCCGCGATCTGCGGAATCGACGAGAGCCTCGGCGCCTACGCCGACGCCGTCCACTCCTTCGTCCTGAACGGCGGCAAACGCATCCGGCCCACGTTCGCCTACTGGGGCGCACGGGGCGCGGGCCTGGCCGACTCCGAGGAGCTCGTCGCGTGCGTCGCGTCCCTGGAGCTGCTCCAGGCCTCGGCGCTCATGCACGACGACCTCATCGACGGCTCCGACACCCGCCGCGGGGCCCCGTCGATCCACCGCCGGTTC
This sequence comes from Glycomyces sp. L485, assembly GCF_022548875.1. Taxonomy (GTDB): domain Bacteria; phylum Actinomycetota; class Actinomycetes; order Mycobacteriales; family Micromonosporaceae; genus Glycomyces. Next base: position 26,343 of record NZ_JAKZEW010000025.1, read on the forward strand.
ACCGCGCTGCACGAGCGCGAGTGCTGGTCGGGCCGGCCCGAGGAGTTCGGGGCCGCCGCGGCGATCCTGCTGGGCGACCTGTGCCTGGCCTGGTCGGACGAGCTGCTGTGCTCGGCGGGGATGCCGTTCCGGGCCGTCGCCGCGGCCAGGGCCGACTTCGACCTCATGCGCACTGAGGTCAGCGCCGGACAGTACCTCGACGTGCTCTCCGAGGTCCGCCGCGACGTCTCGGAGGACACCGCCGCGAAGGTCGCCCGCTACAAGTCCGCGAAGTACACGATCGAGCGCCCGCTCCTCATCGGCGCGTCCCTGGCCGGGGCCGATGCGACCATCCGCGCCCACTACTCGGGGATCGGCCTGCCGCTGGGCGAGGCGTTCCAGCTGCGCGACGACGTCCTCGGCGTCTTCGGCGACCCGGCGCAGACCGGCAAGCCGGCCGGCGACGACCTGCGCGAAGGCAAGCACACATTCCTGATCGCGCGGGCGTGGGCCTCCGCGGACAACTCCCAGCGGGCGATGCTCGACGCCTGGCTCGGCAATCCCGCACTCGACGGCCAGGGCGTGGAGCGGCTGCGGGCGATCCTGATGGACACCGGCGCGCTGGCCGACACCGAGCACCGCATCGAGGCGCTTGCGGCGCAGGCTGAAGCGGCGCTGGAGGCATCGCGGGGCGATGTGGACGCGGCGGCGCTGGAGGTCTTCTCGGGGCTGCTCGTGGGCGCGGTCAAGCGCGACTTCTGACGCTTGTCGGCTCGTACGAACGGCCGAGACGGCCCTCTCACGGGTGAATCGCAGTCACCCTCCGCCGGTTCGCTCGTTGATCCCCACAGGAGACGAGAACGAACGGTGGGAAACTTCTGTGGGACTCTTCGGCGCCATCGGGCGCGAGACCAAGGGCGCGATTCGATCGATCAGCTACGACGTGCGTCGGTCCAAGCAGTTCAGAAGGCTGGGCGCGCTCGCGGTGGCGACGGTCGCCGGGGGCGTCTTGGCCACCGGGGTGCTGGTGCGCACGCCCGTCCCCGACCTCATCGGCATGCAGTCCGATGAGAACGGATCTGGCATCACCGACGGCTGGTTCGGCTTCGGCTCCGACACCCGGGGCCAGGAGGCCGAACCGGAGGAGCCGGAGTCCACTTCGCCGAACGGCGGTCCTGCCCCCGAGGCTCCCGGGACGGCGACTCCCGAGCGGCGGGCGGCGCCCCAGAACGGCGGCGGGAAGGCGACCCCTCCGGGAGAAGCCCCCACGAGCGCACCGGGCCTGACCCCGATCGAGCAGCCGACTGGCGGCACGCCCGAGGAGAACGACACCGAGTCCCCCAGCGGCGAACCTGGCGAAGGGCCCGGCGAGGAGCCCGCTCCGACCGAGACGTCGACGACGCCCGAGCCCACGCCGAGCGAGACGCCGTCCGAGACCCCGACCCCCACGAAGAGTCCCAGCGAGGAGCCGACTGCGACCAAGACCCCGACCGACGAGTAACGCTCAGTGCCCGGAGCCGGTGAACTCGGCGAGCTCGGCGCGGATCCCGGCGATATTGCGTTTGACCGCGGCCACGTCCGGCGCGTCGTCGGCGTCGGCGGCGCGGCGCTGCTCACGGGCCAGGATCGCCGCCAGCCGAACCAGCTCGCGCTGCAACTGGCCGCGCAGGTGCGCGGCGCTCTTGCCCCAGCGCTTCGCGGCCTCGTTGCGGGCCTGGCGGCGGCTGCGCAGCGACCGCATCGTCGTCAGGTCCTCGGTGGTGATGATCTCCTCGGACTGGTCGGACATCGTCGTCACGAACCAGACCCATTCGGCGCGCGCCGCGAACTGGTAGAGCACGAGGAACAGCACCAGGATGATCAGGCCCTTGCCGTACGTCAACGGGATCGTCAACCATGCGTTCAGGCCCGGCGGCACCGGCAGGTTCCACAGCGCGTGCATCGCCATCGCCAGCACGAACAGTCCGACGGCGACGGCCAGACGGGTGCGCCAGGGGCGGCGCACCTGCGTCACGAGGAAGGCGATGCCCAGCCCGGCGGTGCCCGAGTACAGCGGATGCGACCAAGGACCGGCGACCAGGACACGCGTGAAGGTGACGGTCATCGAACCGGACCAGTCCGAGTTGGGGTTGATGACGGCGAAGTTGATCGCGTACGTGAGGTTCTCCACGACCTGGAAGCCCAGGCCGACCAGGGCGCCGTATATGAGGCCGTCGATGGAGCGGTCGAAGTGCTCTCGGACGATGAGGACCAGCATGACGACGCCGACGGTCTTGAACCACTCCTCGTTGATCGGCCCGGCGATGACAGGGCCCCAGGTACGGGCCCAAGCCGGGTCCCTGACCTCGGCGAGGACGTAGAGTGCGGCGTCGTTGGCGATCACGGAGAACGAGACGGCCGCGAGGCCGCCCCAGCACATGGCGGCGGCGCGCACAGTGACCGGTTCACGCTCGAACAGGTCGAGGCGGGCGAGGATCCACAAGAAGACGACCGCGAGGAGGCCGTTGATCGCGATCGAGGCCCACAGGGCACCGGCGATATCGCCGTAGTCGGGCGACAGGACCCGGCCGAGGCCGATGAGGCCGAAGGTCAGGCAGGCGACGTAGAGCCAGTAGGCGGGGCGTCTGACACGGATGAAGGCGCCCTGGCTGTCGAGGACGACGCGCTCGGTCTGGATGTTCACTCACCGCCGATCACGAAGCTCGACACGAAGTCGTCGGCGCCGGCGGTGCTGTCGTCGATCTGGCCGAACGGGGCGAGGGTGATGACGGTGGCGGCCGCGCCGTCGCTGTTGCCGACTACCACGATCGAGCCGGCTATGTTGCGCCCGTAAAGGTCCGCGCGATAACCGTCGAGGCCGTTGACCGGGTTGCGGTATTCGCGGACGTTGGTGGCGGTGATGCCGGGCTGGCTGCCGGTGAGGCGCTCGGCACGGCGATCGAGGAGCCGGCGGAGGCTGTCCACGGCCGTGTCGACCTGGACGGTGGCGCTGACCTTGTCGCGGTTGAGGGTGATGCGGAAGCGCGAGAGGCTCAGCCCGGTGCTCCAGCCTCTGCCGGGGGGCAGGAACTGGAGCTGGGCGTCGGCGACCGGATACGACTGGAGGATGATCGTCTCGCCGGGCACGAGCTTCTCGGTGGTGTCGCCGACGGCGCGCTCCAGGCCGATCCACAGCGCCATGGGCAGCACGATCACGACGGCGGCCACGACGGCCTGCCACATGCGCCCGCGCTCCAGACCGAGCCGGTTCAACCGAATGGCGACTTCGCTCAAGTCCCCTCCCCGAAGCTCGACATGCGAGACGCGGAGACCGAATGCCCTCCGCGCGTGGAATACAGATTACGGGGAGGGGGCCAGGCCGTGCTTGATAACTCCGAGCGCAGGTGGATCCGAGTCTACTTCTCGCCTCGCAAGAAGGAAGGAGATTCGGCCACCGAGGCTGCAACCGGACCTCCACACGACGCAGCGAGGCGAAGAACGAGCCGGAGCCCGGCCGGTTGTCAAACCCGGCCGGGCCCACCTGCGGTTCAGACGATCCGCATCGTCCAGTCGTGGGTGTCCTCGGCGCGGCCGTGCTGGATATCGAGGATGGCCTGGCGCAGCTGCATCGTGAACTTGCCGGCCTCGCCGCCGTTCACGGTGAACTCGCCCTTGCGGCTCTTCACGGTGCCGACCGGGGTGATGACCGCGGCGGTCCCGCAGGCGAACGCCTCAGTGAGCGCGCCCGACTCGGCGTCGTCCCTCCAACGCTGGAGCGAATAGTCCGTCTCACGGACCTCCCACCCGGATTCGGAGGCGAGCGTGAAGATCGCGTCACGGGTGATGCCGGGCAGAATCGTCCCGAGCTTCGGCGTGTAGACGACCCGCTCGTTCTCGTACACGAAGAACAGGTTCATCCCGCCCAGCTCGTCGACGTACTCGTACTTCACTGCGTCGAGGAAGACCACCTGGTCGCAGCCGTGCTCGATGGCCTCGGACTGCGGCAGCAGGCTCGCGGCGTAGTTGCCGCCGCACTTGGCCGCGCCGGTGCCCCCGGGCCCTGCCCGGTTGTACTCCTCGGAGACCCACAGCGTGAGCGGCTGAGGCCCGTTCTTGAAGTAGGCCGCCGCCGGGGAAGCGATGACCAGGTACTGGTACTCCTTGGCCGGACGCACGCCGAGGAACTGCTCGGACGCGAACATGAACGGCCGCAAATACAGGCTGGCCTCCTCCTGCCCCGGAACCCAGTCGTGGTCCACGGCGAGGAGCTCGCGGATCGACTCGATGAACCACGACTCGGGCAGGTGCGGCATGGCCATGCGGTCGGCCGAGAGATTCATGCGCCTCGCGTTGGCCTCGGGGCGGAACAGGCCGACACCGCCGTCGGGGTAGCGGTAGGCCTTGAGGCCCTCGAAGACCTCCTGGGCGTAATGCAGGACCGCGGCCGAGGGCGACATGGTGATCGGGCCGAACGGCTTGATGCGGGCGTCGTGCCAGCCCCTGTCGGCGTGGTACGACATCGTGAACATGTGGTCGGTGAACAAGGTCCCGAATCCGGGGTCGGCGATCAGGCGATCGCGCTCGGCGGCGGGCGTCGGGTTCGGGTGCGGCTCGCGCCGCAGGTCGGGAAGACCATCGGTGGTCATGGAAAAATCCTTCGGTCAATGCCTGCAGTTATTGATGCTCTTGCCTAACTTACCGCTCGTTCAGGTCGTCAGGCCGGTCGTGCTCGGGTCCCGGACGACACGGAAACGCCCGGCGAGTGTCACTCGCCGGGCGTGTTCGAAGCTGTGGTGGGTGCTAGCTCAGCTGTCCGGCGACGTCGGCGGCTACTCGCTCGCCCACCTCGGCGGTACGGATCTCGGCACCGGACTCGCGTCCGGCCAGCTCGCGCTCGACGGCGACGCTCACGGCAGCGGCGGCCTCGTTGCGGCCCAGATGGTCGAGCAGCAGCGCAGTCGAGGAGATCGCGGCGATCGGGTCGGCGACGCCCTGCCCGGCGATGTCGGGCGCCGAGCCGTGAACCGGCTCGAACGTCGACGGGTGCGTGCGGTCGGGGTTGACGCAACCGGACGCGGCCAGGCCGATCCCGCCGGTGACCGCCGCGGCGATGTCAGTGAGGATGTCGCCGAACAGGTTGTCGGTGACGATCACATCGAAGGTGTGCGGGCGGCTCACCAGGAACATGGCAGCGGCGTCGACGTGCTGGTACTCCGTGGTGATGTTCGGGTACTCCTCGGCGACGTCGCTGAAGGCGCGCTGCCACAGGCCGCCGGCGTGAACGAGCACGTTCGTCTTGTGGACCATCGTGACATGGCCGCGGCGGCGCTTCGCCCGCTCGAAGGCGTCGCGGATGACCCGCTCGACGCCGTAGCGGGTGTTCAGGCTCTCCTCGGTGGCGATCTCAGCCGACGAACCGGTGTGGAGGTTGCCGCCGGCACCGGTGTAGAGGCCCTCGGTGCCCTCGCGCACGACCACGAAGTCGATGTCACCGGGCTTGACATCGGCCAGCGGAGTGGCCGCACCCGGGTAGAGGCGGCTGGGCCGCAGATTCACGTACTGGTCGAGTTCGAAACGGAGCTTGAGCAGCAGACCGCGCTCCAGCACCCCCGGAGGCACTGACGGATCGCCGATCGCGCCCAGGAGAATCCCGTCGTGGCCGTCGAGCTCGGTCAGAACGCTGTCGGGCAGGACCTCCCCGGTGGCGTTGTAGCGTCGCGCGCCAAGGTCGTACTCGGTGGCCTCGTAACCGGGAAGGGCCACGTCGAGCACCCTCCGGGCCTCGGCGATGACCTCTTGTCCGATCCCGTCGCCGGGGATGACCGCGATCCTGCTCATGCTGCCTCTCTGGAAGCCGGTGTGCGCTGCTGCGAAGATTCGTTGCCGCGTCGCATTCCGGCCGCGAAGCCGTGCTTCAAGCGACAAGAGGAATGCGGGGCGGACGCGTTCACCATAACGCATCCGTCCCGCATTCCGAAGCACGACTCCCAGAAGGTGGAATCAGTCCTCCAGCGTCACCGCTTTGACGCTCGTGGCACCCACCGAGTCCTTGATACGACCGAGCACGTCGGCCGGCACCGGGGCATCAAGCGCCATGGCCATGACCGCCTCACCTCCGGCCGCCATGCGGGCCACCTGCATCGCAGCGATGTTGATGTTCAGATCGCCCAGAGTGCCGCCGATGAGACCGACGACTCCGGGGCGGTCGGTGTAACGCAGGAACAACAGCGAGCCGTCCAGCTCGATGTCGAGCTCGAACCCGTCGATCTCGGTCAGCCGCAACTCGGCGTGCGGAGTGGGGCTGATCGTGCCCGAGACGGTGAGACTCCGGCCGTCGGCCATCGCGCCCCGAAGGGTCACCAGTGTCTGGAACTCCGGCGATTCGGCCGAGGTGTACAGACCCAGCTCGACCCCGCGCTGCTCAGCGATCAACGGCGCGTTGACGTAGGTGACCGAGTCGGCCACGGCCGAGAACAAGCCCTTGGACGCGGCCAGCTGCAGCACCGAGACGTCGTTGTCGACGACCTCGCCGCGGACCTCGACCGTGACTGACTGGAGCGCGCCGCCGGCCAGGGCTGTGAAAGTCTGCCCGAGACGCTCGGCGAGCGGCAGGAGCGGACGGACGTTCTCAGCGACGACGCCGCCGGCCTGCACGTTCGCGGCGTCCGGCACGAACTCACCCGACAGGGCGAGCTTGACGCTCTTGGCGACGGCCAACCCGGCGTTGTCCTGAGCCTCACGGGTGGAGGCGCCGAGGTGCGGAGTGGCCACGACGTTGTCGAGCTCGAACAACGGCGAGTCGGTGCACGGCTCGGAGTCGAACACGTCGATACCGGCACCGGCGACCCGGCCGTCACCCAGGGCCGCGACGAGCGCAGCCTCGTCGACCAGCCCGCCGCGAGCGGCGTTGATGATCCGCACGCCGGGCTTGACCTTGTTGAAGGCGTCCTCGCCGAGGAGCCCGACGGTCTCGGGTGTCTTCGGCAGGTGGATGGTGATGAAGTCGGCGGCGGCGAGGAGCTCGTCGAGGCCGACCAGCTTGACACCGAGTTTGGCGGCCTGAGAAGGCTGCGCATACGGGTCGTAGGCGACGACGTTCATGTCGAAGGCCTGCATACGGGTCGTGACGAGCTGACCGATCTTGCCGAAGCCGATCACGCCGAGGGTCTTGCCCTGGATCTCGACACCGGTGAACTTCTTGCGGTCCCAGCGGCCCTCGCGGAGCGAGGAGTCGGCGCGCGCGGTGTGGCGGGCGCTGGCGAGCAGCAGCGTGATGGCCTGCTCTGCGGCGGAGACGATGTTCGAGGTCGGAGCGTTGACGACCATGACGCCGCGCTCAGTGGCGGCGGGCAGGTCGACGTTGTCGAGTCCGACGCCGGCGCGGGCGACGACCTTGAGCTTCGGCGCCGCTTCGAGCGCAGCGGCGTTGATCGTGGTAGCGGAGCGGACGATGACGGCCTCGGCGTCGACGAGCGCGGCGTGCAGGGAGCTGACGTCCGTTCCGTCGATCTCCCGGACGTCGAAGTCTCCGGAGAGCACTTCGATCGCTGCGGGCGCGAGTGGGTCTGCTACCACCACGACGGGTTTCGGTTCGCTCATGGATACCTCGCATAGGTAAGGAATAGACGGAGGACCGGGCGCGGCACTGCGTCGTCGCGGCCAATGGTATGTCGATCGCGTTAACTACCCCTCACCGACCGGCGGGCGTCCGGATCGTGGAACACAGTTCCCACCCAGCACGTTCGCTGTGAACGCCCCGAAGGCGCTATGACCGGTATCGCAGCCTGTGAAGGACGAAGATCACCCTCCGCCGGGCGCGGGCGGCCTCATTCGTAGTGGGCCTCTTCGTCAAGCAGTTCGGCCGCCCCCTCGTCGGCTTCGGCCAGGACCTGCTTCACCACCGGGATCGCCACCCCGGCCCCGTAGCCCTTCCTCGCGAGCATGCCCACGAGTTTGCGGAGGACCGCGTCCGGTTCCTGGCCCGCCAGGTTCCGGTACCGCCGCCTGGCGAGCTCCAGCGCGGCGGCGCGCTCGTCCTCGTCGCTCACCGCCTCGACGGCGGCGTCCACGAACTCGGCGTCCACGCCCTTGCGGCGCAGCTCCCCCGCCAGCGCCCGCTTCGACAGGCCCCGCACGCGGTGGCGCGAATCGACCCACGCGCGCGCGAAGACCTCGTCGTCGATCATCCCGACCTCGGCGTACCGGTCGAGGATCTCGGCGACGACCTCCTCTTCGAAGCCCTTGCGGCGCATGGCGTCGCCGAGCTCGGCCTTCGTCCTCGGCCGACCCGACAGCAGTCGCAGACAGTACTGCCGGGCCGCCTCCGGATCGTTCGGCTTAGAAGTCGACCGGGGGTTCTTCAACCTCAGCCTCACCAGCAGGAGCGGCGCCGGCCTCCACGCCGAGCTTCTCCTTGATCCTCTTCTCGATCTCGAGCGCGAGGTCCGGGTTCTCCTTGAGGTTGAGCCGGACCTTCTCCTTGCCCTGTCCCAGCTGATCCCCCTCGTAGGTGTACCAGGCACCGGACTTCTTCACGATCCCGTGCTCGACGCCCATGTCGATGAGCGAGCCCTCCTTGGAGATGCCGTGCCCGTAAAGGATGTCGAACTCGGCCTGCCGGAACGGCGATCCGACCTTGTTCTTCACGACCTTCACGCGGGTGCGGTTGCCGACGGCCTCGCCGCCGTCCTTAAGCGTCTCGATGCGCCGGATGTCAAGTCGCACAGAAGCATAGAACTTCAGCGCCCGGCCACCTGAGGTTGTCTCAGGACTTCCGAACATGACTCCGACTTTTTCTCGCAATTGGTTGATGAAGATCGCGGTGGTGCCGGAGTTGTTCAGCCCGCCGGCGATCTTGCGGAGCGCCTGGCTCATCAGGCGGGCCTGGAGGCCCACGTGCGAGTCGCCCATCTCGCCCTCGATCTCGGCGCGCGGCACGAGAGCCGCCACCGAGTCGATGACGATGAGGTCGACCGCGCCGGAGCGGATGAGCATGTCGGTGATCTCCAGCGCCTGTTCGCCGGTGTCGGGCTGGCTGACCAGGAGCTCATCGACGTTGACGCCGATCGCTTCGGCATAGGTCGGGTCGAGCGCGTGCTCGGCGTCGATCATCGCGGCCACGCCGCCTTCTGCCTGGACGTTCGCCATGGCGTGCAAGGCAAGGCTAGTCTTTCCGCTGCTCTCGGGGCCGTATATCTCTACGACGCGACCCTGCGGCAGGCCGCCGACACCGAGCGCCACGTCCAGCGCGATCGAGCCGGTGGGGATGATTTTGACATTCTGCTTGGGCTTCTCCCCCAGCCGCATGACTGAGCCCTTGCCGAACTGCTTATCTATCTGGGCCAGCGCGAGATCGAGCGCCTTGCCCTTGTCCTGCGGGTTCGTCACGCCGCCTCCTCTGGATCCTGCTTGCTTCGCCATGTCGAATACGGTAGTCCCTCCGACCGACAACCCAGGGCAACGGTTTGTTCGAACGGGGCCGATCCCACTGGTTTGAGCGATCCGCGGATCCCGAGGTCAGCGGACGAGGCGGGCGGGGACTCGGTCGGGCCAGGTCCGGCAGACCGCCATCCACACGGCCTTCGCGTTCTCGCCTTCGGCGAGCGCCTGGTCGACGGTGCGGCCGCCGAGCAGGCCGATGGAGTGGTCGGAGGCGACGCTGCGGGCGTAGCCGGCTCCGAAGGTCTCGTCCATGCGTTCCCAGAAATCGCTCAACTTCATTGGCATTACGGTAGGCGACGCAGTGGTCCGCGCTCATGAGCGGATGGCAAGATTGCCGCGTGCCTCGTGTCAGCCAAGAACACCTCGACTCGCGCCGCCAGCAGATTCTGGACGGCGCCCGTTCCTGCTTCGCCCGGTTCGGGTACGAGGGGGCGACGGTGCGGCGTCTGGAGGAGGCGACAGGGCTTTCGCGGGGGGCGATCTTCCACCATTTCCGTGACAAGGACGCTCTGTTCCTGGCGGTGGCGTCGGTCGATGCGGCCGAGATGGCTGCGACGGTGGCCGAGCGGGGCCTGGTCGGCGTCATGCAGGACCTGACGGCGGCCGCGGACAAGCCCGAGACGGTGGGCTGGTTGGGGACGCAGCTGGAGGTGGCGCGGCGTTTGCGCACCGACCCGGTGTTCGCTGAGGCTTGGGGGCGCAGGCGGGAGGCGATCGCCGAGGCCAGCCGCGAGCGGTTGGAGCATCAGCGTGCAGTCGGCGTCTTGCGCACGGACTTGGACATCGCGGTGCTGGCCGGGTTCCTGCAGCTGGTCTACGACGGTCTGGTCCGGTATCTGGCGACCGGCAGGGAGGATCTCGACATCATGCGGATCCTGCAGCTCGTAGAGGACGCCGTGCGCCGCCACTAGCCATAAGCGGGATAAATCACGTGAATAAGTCGCCGGAATCTTCTCACAGTGTCCGCTTCGAGGCACCGGCTCAGCATTCGGCGAGCGGCCCGGTCGAGTCGAGATCGCCGGGCTCGACGATCACCCACACGAACGGGACATAGCCGACTTCTCCGTCGTAGTCGAGCTGGATCGCGAGGTTCGAGGCGTCCTTGCCCGGGTGGTAGTCCCAGTAGCCTTCTTCCTCCTCGCCTCTCGGCGTGATCTCGGTGTCGGTCTCCGCATAGCAGTGGAGGCGGAACTGATCCCCGGCCACGGCATCGCCGATGATCCGCTCCCGCTCCGCGTCCGCGCCGACACCGATCTCGGCGTTCGTCGTCTCGCAGTACCGCCGCGAGAGCGGGCAGTCCCAGAAGACGTCACCGAGCACCGTCTCGGTCGAGAACCGGTCGACGATCGGTTCCTGGCCGGAGTCGTGGATCCGCAGTTCGAACTCGTAGTCGGTGGAGGCGTGCAGGCCTTCGACGATCAGTTCGCGACAGTCCCCTTCGACCTCGTCACCCGTCGCTTCGAGCAGGAGCGCGCATTCCACCGTTCCGGGCTCCGCGTCGGTGTGGACGGTGAGCGAGGAGGCCGTCGGGTCGACACGCGTGATCGAGACGGCTTCGGCGGTGGTGTCGGCAGGGTCCTCGGCGGTCTCGGTGAACTCCCCCGTCTCGGCGCCGGTCGTACCCGCGGTTCGGGGACCGCCCTGGTCGTCCGCCCTCTCAGCCAGGGTCCAGACCACTCCGACTCCGCCGAGCACCACGACGACGATGACCACCAGGACCACGAGCAGCGGATACATCTCGAGGCGGACGCCGCGCGGCCGCATCCGGGCGGTTGGTGCGAACGCGGGCGCGCTCGCCGGAGGGAACGGCGTCGGCTGGGCCCGCGGACCTCCCGCGAACGGCGAGTTCGGGTGGCCCGCCGCGACCGGCGGGGCCGCGGGTTCTCGGGGAGGCATGACTACGGTCCGCTCCGCCCGATCCTTGGCTTCGAGGCGATCGCTCAACGCCCCCAGCTGGAGTTCTTCGGCGAAGGCCTGGCATGAGGAGGGGCGGTGGGCGGGGTC